>SVFV01000040.1 GCA_015056655.1 Butyrivibrio sp. | reverse complement strand
ATCAAGGTTCAGATCTATGAAATCTCCAGTAAAATGGCGGTTTCTTTTTTATTTAGTACTCATGAATGAGGGCTTACTGTCCGAAATATTATTATCCTATTTATGTTATTTGGGAAAAATCTGTATCCACCTAGAATTATAACATATAATTACGCGTTAACATTACTGTATCCTATATGTACAAATTTCACATTCATCCTCATCTCCGTGTCCTAAATACTGACTTACTACAACTACTCCTCCAGTGGAAAAGGGTGCCAAAAGCTGCTCTATAATCAGAGGTATTATTAACTTAACTAAGTATTTTCGTAAGCGTCAAATAATCCGCTTACTTTTCAAAAGGGTTAAGGTAATACCTGGTACCTACAGCCTGCGCAAGGCCGTTGATACCGAGCCTTAAGTCTGTATAGCCTACAGCAATATATATTTTATTTACACCACCAAGCTCAGCGAGCATGTACAGCTACCTCCATGATACTTTTTAGCAGTATCGGAGAAAGACTGTTATGTATCTGTATTTCCATGCGACCTGTCTTGATGATGGCATCCGGTAAAGGAACAGGATTCATATCTTCAGCGTCAACCGTGGTTCCGGGAATCAATTCCGCAGGTACTTCTGCGAATGTCATTTCATTCTTAGGGCTATCAACTGTTGCTACTGAAGTTACCTGATCAAAAACTTCGTTCCTGACTCTGCGCTGCCAATAGTAGTAGTTTTTGATTGCAATGCCATTCTGCTTTAACCAGGTGCTAGCAGACATGCCTTCAGGTCTGTTCTGGCATTGCTTAACAATCTCCGCCCAATGGGCAAGCCTTACTTCGTGGGTAATGTTATCCATACTTTGTCTCCTTTAAAAAACCAACTAGTTTTTTTAGTTTTTCTAGTTTTTTAAAGTAAAGCATGAAATGTGGCTTCAGCCTAGGCGGATTGTTTGACGCTTACAGGCGGATTGTTTGACGCTTACAGGCGAATTGTTTGACGCTTACAGATATTCTCCGTGATTTTACGTGTATATAAAATTAGCGAACGCAATGCGTTCGCTAATCCTTCACCCCTCCGTCTTGAATGCCCAGAACTTATTGATCAAGAAGTTCACTGGCACACTGATGAGGAGGTTAATAATCGGAGCTATAAACTCAGATATATGGAACACCTGAACCCAGAGCACGATAAGAATGCTGTTCAGGAACAGTCCTGTAAAGGAATAAGAAACATATGTCTTAGCAAGCGCCTTCCAGAGATTTCTGGACTGGCCTTCCTCCATGACGAATACCATCTTGTTATTCCAGTAGAAGGACCAAAGAACACTAAGGACAAATGCGATAACCTGAGCGACGATATAATCTACGCCAGCAAGTATTCCAAGACCTCTTAGTCCAAGCAATGAAAAAGTATACAAAAGATATGAAATAACTGTATTACTCACACCAACTATTCCGAACTTCACGAATTGCATCAATGATTCATGAACAGAATCTGTATATTCCTTACCGACAAGCTTAAACAAAAACTTGAACACAGCACCAGCGATTGTCTCAATGATGCTCCAAACTATGTTATTGTCTTTCTCTAACACTGTATTACTCACTTTCAAATACCCATGAACTTCCTGATCTGATCTCTGGTGAATTCCTTCATGTTCTCACCATCATTCCAAGCCTTGTACCAAGCAACTGTCTCCCTGATAGCATCCTCAACATGCCATACAGGCTCCCAGCCGAAGGTCTCACGAGCCTTAGCGCAATCAAGCTTAAGGAAACTAGCCTCATGAGGTGCATTAGCCTCAGCCATGTTCTTCCAGTTAGCAGGCTCGCCCCAGTACTTAACGAAGAAATCTGCGAGGTCACCAGTATTGATGCAATCCTCATCACGAGGTCCGATATTGTAATAATCAGCGTACTTCTTGTCGCCAGCCTGCTCCATAGCGATCATAAGATATGCTGCAAGAGGCTCAAGAACATGTTGATAAGGTCTTGTAGAATAAGGATTTCTTACAATGATGCTCTCACCCTTAACAGTTGCGCGAACACAGTCAGGCACGATACGGTCGTTAGCAAAATCACCACCACCAATAACATTACCTGCACGAGCTGTTGAAATAGCAAGCGCCTCAGCATCACTAAAGAAAGACTTCTTATAGGAATGAGTTACAAGCTCAGAACAGCTCTTTGAGTTTGAATACGGATCATAACCATCGAGCTTCTCATCCTCTTTGAAACCATGATTCTCTAAATCATTATTCTCGTATACCTTATCTGTAGTAACATTCAAAAAGCTGATAGCACCAGGATGCTTCCTAAGGCACTCGAGAATATTAACAGTACCCATTACATTAGTCTCATAAGTATATCTGGGATCCTTATAAGAATCACGAACGATAGGCTGTGCTGCGAGATGGAAAACAACGTCAGGATCAGCCTCTACATAATCCTTCTCCAAAGCATCAAGGTCTCTCACATCACCTATAACAGAATGAATCTCATCAGACAGACCAAGTATTCCAAAAAGATCAGGATCTGTGTTCGGTGTAAGTGAATATCCATAAACCTCAGCACCAAGCAGCTGAAGCATTACTGACATCCAGCTTCCCTTAAATCCAGTATGACCAGTCAAAAATACACGCTTTCCGTTATAAAATTCCTTCATCTTTTTGAAATCCATAATCTCTCCTTCTCGCTCGATATGAGCTCAAAATCTTTCCATCAAAATTTTATCATATAACCATTCTGAGGCCAGGCGCATGCCCAGCCTCAAATATTCTAATCTAATTCAATTAAAATCAATTATTTAATTGCCTCAAGAATGATCTTTGCCATGTATGAAAGCTTCTCATCTGTCATTCCAGGATATACACCTACCCAGAAGCTGTCAGCCATGATTCTGTCTGTATTAGCAAGATCGCCAACTACTCTGTAGCCCTCGCCTGTAGCACGCATCTCGTCGAAGCAAGGATGCTTTGTAAGGTTACCAGCAAAGAGCATACGTGTCTGAATGCCGTGGCTCTCAACATAGTCAACAACCTTACTACGATCAACACCTTCCTTACATGTCATGATGAAGCCAAACCAGCTAGGATCTGAGTTCTCTGTAGCAACAGGAAGAATAAGCTTCTCTTCAGCGCCACCCTTAACAAGAAGATCCTTAAGGTACTTGAAGTTATACTTTCTACGCTCAACAAATGAAGGGAACTTCTCAAGCTGTGCACAACCGATGGATGCCTGAAGGTCTGTAGCCTTAAGGTTGTATCCAAAGTGTGAGTATACATACTTGTGATCATAGCCAAGAGGAAGCTCACCATACTGCTTGTCAAAACGATGGCCGCAAAGGTTATCGCAACCTGAAGGACATACGCAATCACGTCCCCAGTCTCTGAATGAACGAGCAATCTTGTTAAGAAGCGGGTTATCTGTGTATACAGCACCACCTTCGCCCATTGTCATGTGGTGAGGCGGGTAGAAGCTACTTGTTCCGATATCACCAACAGCACCTGTGAACTTCCATGCGCCATCGATCTCATACTGAGAACCAAGTGCATCACAGTTATCCTCTACGAGCCAGAGATTATGCTTGTCACAGAAATCCTTAACGCTCTTGAGGTCAAAAGGATTACCAAGTGTGTGAGCAATCATAACTGCCTTAGTCTTGTCAGAAAGAGCCTTCTCAAGCTCATTTACATCAATATTGTAGCCAGGAATTGTTACATCAACAAATACCGGAACAGCACCATACTGAATGATAGGTGTTACGGTTGTAGGGAAACCTGCAGCAACAGTGATTACTTCATCACCGCGGTTAACTCTTCTATCTCCAAGAAGGGGAGATGTGAGTGTCATAAATGCTACAAGGTTAGCTGATGAACCTGAATTAACAAGTGAGCAGAACTTCACTCCAAGGTACTCTGCAAGCTTAGCCTCGAACTCATCTGTATATCTTCCAGATGTAAGCCAAAACTCAAGTGCACTGTCAACAAGGTTAACCATTTCCTTCTCATCATAAACACGAGATGCATAGGGAATTCTTTCGCCTTCCTTGTACTCTTTATTCTGATTGTGATAAGTCTTTGCATAATCAGCAACCAGATCCAATATCTGCTTCTTAGCCTCTTCCTGTGACTGCATAATAATCTCCTTTAAATCAAATCAAAAATACAAAGTTAATTTTAACCAGAACTTCTTTATAACATATTTTAACAAAAATGTCACTAGGCATATTTTCTGCCTACATCTATTAATGTCGTCACCACTGGCACAACGGTCATTACATAGAACATATAACAAAATGACACCACAATCCCTGTATAATTTCCGCAGATAGGTGAAAGAACCTTAGAAACATTATCAATCAGAAACCAAAACCCTGCTCCGCCGATAGCAGCAACAACTATTCTTGCCCAAGCACGGTCAGGAATTTCAAAATGTACAACTCGTCTATCCAGAACCAGTGACAGCAAGTATGCGATTCCAGCGCCAGCATTAGTCACACTTCCAATAAAGCTTGTCCACAAAGCAGCCACCGCGACGTAAACTATTAGAAGAACAACATCGCCGTTCTTTGTGCTATCAACCCAATCCAGAAGTTTGTAAGACACGAACCACATCGCAACCGAGTATGTAAATGCGACAGCCACATCCTGTGGTGTGTGAACCCCCAAGTAATTTCTGGAGAAGCCCATCAGAAAAATAAAAAGAAACATCAAATATCCAAAAATCTTTCTGATTGAATCATGCATCAGCTTATCAGCCACTCTAACATCCTTGCCCGCCTCACGCTTCTTGATCTCATAGAATCCCAAGCTACCCCAAGTTGCAGTTGCTCTGGTCGTATGTCCACTAGGGAAAGAATAGCCTGTTGCCGCAGGGATGGCAGCCTCGACAGGATGAACCGCTTCGCTCCTAACCCAGGGTCTCTCTACACAGAAAACGCCCTTCAGCATTTGAGATAGCAGGCATGATAAGGAAACATTCATCCCCATAAATCTGCCAGCGCGCTTATCCACGCACCAGTAAATGATGCCAAGCAATAGAAATGTAGCTTTAGACTCAGCCAAAGAAGTCACGAACAGCATAAAGCCGTCCATGACTCCTCCCATACTTTCACGATTATTCTGTAAAAAGAGCAAATACTCAATATCCATAATCCCACCTGCTACAGCAACTTCCACCAATCCAAGCTCAATCACTTACCTTCTCAGCAGATACAACTTATCATTCGGAACAATTGCCGTCTCTCTGTATGGCTTACTGCCAGAATCGAAAAGAACATATAGCCCTGCAGCTGTCATCTGAATATTCTCCGTACCCTCAGGTAAAAGCTCTGAAGCTATCGGGCTATCAAACTTCTTTGTTGCCTCACCATACTTAAAAGTCAAAAGATGCGCATCATTTGTTTCCTGGCTCTGAGATAAAATCATATATTCAGCACCATCTAAAGCATCACGATAAATTGTAATTCCTTGAATGCATTCAGGAATCTCAGCCTCACTCTTTAAAACAGGATTAGCAGGGTCACTGATATCATATCTCTTCAAAATACCATCCTTGCCAACCATATATGATCCTACATACAGATCATCTGCATAAATTCCAATAAATGAAGCGACCTTAGAGTCATTATGATTTACCAACTCAGCATCAAAATCTGAAACAAAGTCACCTGCAAAGGAGCCACTTCTAATATCCTGCCATGGCATCGCCACCACATGACCATCAGCTGCTGTTGACCACAACAAATCATTTTGCTCATCATAAGCGATTCCGCCTACATGAGCCTGCATGCAAAGATCAGCCTTTCCCAGATAAGCTCCGCTCGGGCTCATAAAGTAAACAATGCTGTTCTTCTCACCCTTCTTATCATAGGCAGAGACAACCAGTGTTCCCTTGGCATCTGTAAAGCCCTGTACAACATAATCAGCATCAGTTTCATCTCCATGATACAACCAAGGAAGCGTAATTGCCGATTCCAGCTCATCCATAACCCCGGTAAATCTCCTGTTTACGGCCACCATACCAAGTCCGGTATTATTTGTAACTATGCCATCAACGCCCATGTTCATCACATTCTTCATGGCAGTCGCAGAATCAACTGTCCACACAAACACCTTTGAACCAGCATCATGCAGCGTTCTCACAAGCTTTTCATTTACAGCTTCGATATACAAGCCATAATAGTCTGCCGGATACTCCGTGCACAAAGTACTCTTCCCGGAAGTATTGTTATAAAGCACTTTATAATCACTATCCAGCTCTTTTATATGTTTTAAATAATCATAGTTGAATGAGGCGTAGATCACGCGGTCTCTAAAACCATTTGCCTCAACGATGGAAACAACCTTTTCCACAAAAGAATTATTATCGCCGATGTCCTTCAGTTCCAGATAAATCTTCATATCATCGGCCTTACTAGTTCTGATACTTTCATAACCAGGGAGCTCACCCTGAATCAGTTTGAATACTTCATCCAGCGTCGGAATTTTCTCACCAGCACAATTTGGAGAGAAAAAACTTCCAGCATCCATTTCCTTAAGCTGAGCTAGCGTATAGTCCGCTATTGTGCCTTCAGCTCCAGTAACCCTCGCCATTGTATCATCATGAAAAACAACGATTTCTTCATCAAGGGACTGCTGAACGTCGAGCTCAATATAGTCAGTGCCGATGTCCATTGCAGCCAGAAAAGCAGACAAGGTATTTTCAGGCTGAACAGTCGGATAACCGCGATGTGCTATTACAGCAACCTTCTGCCCCTCCAACTCTTCAATGGATTCAACAACTCCGCCTTCTACCTTCTCCTCTACTACAGCTTCATCGCCCTTAGCAGCACTAGAACAGCCGCTCAGTCCCCCGACCATAACCACAGCAGGTAAAATCAGAAACAAAAAAACCTTCATGGACTTTTCTATATGATCAAGCTTCTTATGCATGTTGTTCAAACTCTTCTCATGCAAATCCACGCTCTCATTCACACGCTTAATCACATCCGGTCTGTCGCACTCCATGCTTAGCTGTATCTGCTTAAGCCCTTGAACAATTGACTTATTAAGCTCCGTCTGCTGATCTAACAGTGGTCTTGCTGCTGGCCTTATAAAAAGCGATAACACCTTTTTTATCCCGGCTTTCAGTTTTCCACCAGAAAAGGATCCATATCTGTACTCATACAAGCTGGCCGCTTTATCTATACATTCTTTTAGTGTCCCGCTCTCTTCACATGAAGCAACTCCGTATTTCTCCCGGTTTTGCCTGGCGGTCTCCACTATCTGTTCCATTATTTTATCTGTACTAACTACAGGATTCATAAACTCTTCCAATCCTATCTACAATCATCCAAAAAATCACAAATCTTCTTAGTTACAATCTTCCAATCGAAGTTCTCAAGAACAAACTTCTTTCCCTGATTACCCATGACAGACGCATCGCTCTCATTCGCTAAAATATAATCAAGACATGCTTCGAACTCATAGTAATCTCCGAAGAAGAGTCCACCATTCGCTGTTCTTACAAACTCCCTGGTCACATCGCAATCCCTATGCACAAGCACCGGTCTATCGCATAACCAGCTCTCCATAATAACTATACTGAAGCTCTCATGAGTTGAAGGCTGACACAAAAGTGTAGCAGCTGCATAGGCGTCAATCTTGTCCTGAATATCAACAAATCCCAGGTCTATGACATCATCTTTCACATTCGCAGGAACATCAATACTTCCGCCGCCAATCAGCACAAGCTTTACATCTGAGTCCTCATTCTGCTTCTTATACTTTGAAAAATAATCAACCAGAACATTTACGTTCTTTCCAACGTCTTTCCTACCAGCATAAAGAACAAATGGAGAATCTATTCCAAACTTCTCTCTAAATCGAGAAGCACTATACTCTATATCAGTATCCACGCCTGTCCCAATGACAGCCTCTTTGACATTACTAAAGTCAAAAACCTTATGAGCTGTATCCATCTCAGGCTGAGCCAGATAAATAATTCCACGAACATTCTCGAAAGCCTTCTTATAAATCTGCATATGAATATATGACTCTTCGTGGAAACAAGGAATCACTATCGCCTTCTCAGGGCAAGCCAATATACCATAATATGTAGTTCCAAACATATATGGTATATAAACAAATGCATCATACTCATCTTTGTGGGAAGAAATGTAATCATAAAGATCCGGGCTGTTTACCATCTCCTGCATAAATACTTCTTCTTCCTCAGCTGAAACAGGTTGTCCCATTATCAGTTTTGCATTTATGCTATCGAACTTCTTTACATTTCTTTTTCTAACCTTAAATCTGCGAACTGGGACATCTGAAACCATCTCCAATCCGCTCTTATAATAGTTCTCATTCCAATCCGCTGTGAATTGCTTTACACAAGTAGTAAGAACCTCAAGGTCAACGCCTGCATCTTTTAAGTGCATAATAATCCCGCGAAGCGCTGTCTCAGCACCTCCCGGGATATCGTTACCATACCATGGACTAACAAAAGCTATTTTACCCATTTTTATTTCTCAGCTCCGCGACGATCAAGAACAAATAATACAATTGTTGCTGCAAGGAAAACGAACATAACTGCGAGACACATATATCCCCAATGTCCGACTCTCTGATTCTCGATTCTATCAAGACGCAGCTTAGTTACTGTCAACTGAGCTCCTTCTGTGCTAGTAAATATACGAAGTTCACTTGCTACAGGGTGATTAACATTTTCAAAATAAATCTCTCCACTTACCTCGTTCTCACCCTCTACAACATGAGTATCAAACTCACACTCCTCAGGATCAAAATCTGTTGTACACAAATCTACACAGACAATTGCATCAGGAGCTCCCTCGATTGTAGCATTAAACTTAACCTTAAAACCCTGACCTGACATAAGGCTTACAGGAGCATGAATAACTCTGGTTCCAAAACATGTCATGCTAAAGCTTCTATTTCCGTAAGGAAGTGTACCAAGCTCCTCACCTGTAGCATAATCAGTCAAAATCATACTCTTATTACCACGAACAGGTGCTTCTGTACTATATGCAAGGCAAAATCCCACAAGCGCAAGATATGCTATAAATGCGCAAACTACCATTCTGAATTTTCGTTTTTTAATTAATTCCATCTCAACCTCAATTACTATATTTCTTTAAATTCCGATTGCATATTATATCATAACATAAGGCGTTTTGCATTATCCTGCATTTTAGCTTCATCAACTCTCAGCCTGTCATAGAAAAATGCATTATCTGATAACCTTCTAATAGCTTCTACAAACCTACTTTCTTCTGCCATAAAAGCATTCCACAGTTTATCTTCAAAGCCATATTTCGCCTTAATTTCAGCTGCAGGAAGCACTTTCTCAATCTCAGGAATATTAACATATGTATAGAAAACAGCCCTATACATAGCATATTTAGCAGGGAAATACTCTCTTGCAAATTCCTGATCAAAAAAGCTTATCTGCCCATCAATATAAAAGCAATTCATGGGCATCATCTCGATGTAAACCTTCTTAAGAATGGGGCCCCAGTTGACTTCATCTCCTAGCTCGCCATATTCTTTGATTCTATTCTCATTAGCTGGAACTTCATCAGATGACTGCAAAATCATAGTCCAAAGCAGCTCAAAAATATCTGATATCTTCTCTCTGTCATCTGAGATCGTACGCATATAATCCATAAGCGCAGGAGCCTCTATATATGGCATTCTGATAACTGAGCCATCAAACTCATGGTCAATTACAGAAAGCCCTCTTTCCTTCATCTCCTGAACATTTCTGAGCACTTCCTGGATACTCTTCAAGCCCTCAGAATATAAAGGCTTCTTCTCAACTGCATCCCTCTTAATCACTGTAGTAAGAGCTGCTTCTGGCCCCCTGTCTGTAGTCAGCGCCACAAAACTCACATCTGACAAATCTTCTGCGCTGCCATCTGCCATGCATTCGATCAAAAATGAGTTGGCAACAAACGGAAATACTCCATTATCAATTATGTCAGAATACAAAAGCTTCTCATCTGCTACAAGAGACTCTGCTCCATCATGGTAGAACAACACCCTCTCACCTATATTCTTCTGCGGAAGATACTCGTCCGTATAGACCTGAAGCGGGAATCTGTAATCCGGTAAAGGATAAAAGAACTTATGCTTTGAAAAACCTGCTTCACAGACAAGAGATATAAGCCCCTGCCTAGTCACTCCTCCGTTTCTAAGTCCAGCAAATGGAATACCAGATACATCTTCGCGCTCTCCACAAAGATACTTCATTCCATATCTATTTTCTGTAGCTATAAGGAGCTTACCCTTTGGTGCAAGTAGTCCCTTGATTCTCATCAGTAGTTCCTCACGACCAGATGAAATTCGCTCCAAAATGCCTGTCAAAACTATATAGTCAAACTTCTCACCAGCAAGCCTGTCAAGTGCCTCCAACAAAGCATCCCCGTCAATAACCCCTGACATCAATTCTCTATCTGAATTATCCTCAAAATCAGCCTCTGCATTCTCAGAATCTAAGCCATAAACCGACAAATTATCGTACTTACTATGCCTTACTCTGATAGCGTCAGCCTGATACTCACTCTCTGCCAAAGCTGTTACGCTGGCACACTTTTCACAGAAAAGGCCAGTAAGCGCGCCAAAACCAGCGCCCACTTCAAGGAGCTTTCCATCATTCCTAAAGTCATACCAGTTATAAAGAGACTTCCTCATCTCTGATAAATGATAAAAAAATACAAGTTCCTTTTCATCCTTTATCTCAGAATCAAATATTTCAGAAGTATTATTATCTATGTAGTTTCGAATTTTCTGTGATGTTTCCACTAAATCTATCTGACCTTCCTTACGCTCAGAACTTGCTCTTCCACCCTTATCGATACCTTAGAGAATCTGCAGGATATTAAACAGTTTACTAAAGCCCTTCTCCTGAAGCTGAGGTCTTACCTCATTCTGGAATGTTTCCTTCATAGCCATGATAATACCAACATTCTCACCAGGCATAACAGCCTCAACCTGATATACAGGGTGATCTGTAACAGGCTTGGTTAAAGTTGTGATGTCAGAAACCATATAGCCATCAAATTTTATAGCATTGTCATGAAGCATCTCTGACATACGCTGTCCATACACACCCGCTCCATAGATATACAGACGATCGCAATCCTTACAAAAATCAACAAGAAGGTTTCTCTTATCCTCGTCAAGATAATCATCATGTCCGCGAAGAGCTCTCTTAATCTGTGTTGAGCTTGTAGACTTGGTATATGAGAAAAACTGAATATCAGAACCTACCGCCTGTAGATTCTTCTGATCTTCAATCCAATACGGATTCCCGGAATAATCATCTCCAGAAAACAAGCAATCAAAGTGAAGCCTGTTCCATGCATCCATCTTGTTTATGTTTTCAAAACTAACGGGTACTACTTCATCTACATATTTACAAGCAGCTAATACCTCCATTCTCTCCTTAAGCGGAATAAACGGAGCTTTACCTTTAAAATGAATTACCAGATCATCTTCCAGCGCACCTACTATAAGATGCTCACATTCATTCTTAGCATTTCTCACCAGATTCAAATGGCCGATATGAAATAAATCAAATACTCCAGCCACATATCCTACCTTGTATTTTTTCATCAATGCATTCTCCATTTAAAATCGGCTACTCTAAAGTAGCCGAAATATCATTTTTCTTCAAAATTAATTCTTCGTTCTTCTACAACTATAGGTCTATGAATTGTGCGAGTATTGATATTCATTATGTACTCACCCATAAAGCCCATAAATGCCAGCTGAACAGCCCCAATAAGGAACATTCCGATTATCATCGGCGCATATCCGGCATGAAACTCATCCCAGTACATAAGCTTCAATACAAGATATACTACAGCTACGATGACATCTATCATTCCAACTATGAATCCAAGCATTGTCATCAGTCGAAGTCCAACTTTTGTATATGATGTAAAGCTCAGCATAGCAGCATCATACAATGTAAAGAAATTATTATGAGTCTTTCCTGCACGGCGAAGCGGCTGCTCGTATTCTACAAGCTTCAAATTAAATCCTTCGCCATATTCCGCTACTACGCCTCTGATAAACGGAAGCGGATCATCCAGTTCTCTCATAAGCTTAACAAATGATTTGTCATAGAGACCAAATCCTGTGAAATGCTCAATCATATGTACAGATGACATGCTCTTTATCAGCTTATAGTACATAGATCTGAGGAAATAGATAAGACCATTCTCTTTACTGGAGGTCTTAACTCCACTTACGATACGATGTCCCTTCTCCCATTCATGTACGAACACCGGAATCATCTCAACCGGATCCTGAAAATCAGCACATACGGATATTACGCAGTCTCCATCCAATTCACAGATACCATGGAAAGGAGAATTGAACTGTCCAAAATTTGTAACGTTGAAGATAGCCTTTCTCTTCTTATTCTTCTCACAAATCTCCTCAATGAGTGGTCTTGTTTTGTCAGTAGAAGCATTATCTACATAGCAAATCTCATAGTCATACTCTGGCAGTTCTTTTTTGATAATATCCTCTACAGCGTCACCAATTGCTACTACATTCTCTTCTTCGTTATAGCAAGGGATCATTACACTTATTTTCTTCATAAAGCTTCCTTAAATCCAAATTAAATTTATTGCGCAGTGCCATATTATACACTAATATTCTACTGCTACTTTTATTGCTTCTCTATTTTTCATATCATACAGTGCTCGTTCAACATTATCAAGTCCTTTATAATGACGAGTAATTAAGCACTCCGGATGAATTTTGCCTTCCTTACAAAGCTCAAGTAAGTTCTCCAGCCATAAACGTCCGCCTCGTGACAGAACAAACTTCAAAGTCTTATTTGCCATTCCTCTGCCCATGGAAAACTTAGGAATTTTAATACAATCTATTTCTCCATCTGGAACATCTTTTGCACCATAATACATGACGTTAACAACTGTTCCTGTGCCATATTTAACCATATCGACTGCCTGAGGAAGAGCCTCATCAGAGCCTCCACAAATTAGAACTTTATCAACACCTTTTGTTCCAGTCTCAGTCAAAACCTTATTTACAACCTTTGAACCTGTCGAATTAGCTAAAGGATGCATCTGCGTAGGCAATTCACAATTGCACTCTTTATAGTTGAGCACCTCTGCTCCCAGGCTTTTAGCTATCTCAACATTTTCAGCTCTCGACCCAATAGCATATACCTTTGAAGCTCCTTTGTAAAATGCTCCCATTATTGCAGCAAGTCCAATAGCTCCAATTCCCATTACACATACGGTATCGCCTGGATTAATACCCGCTTCTTCAACGCAAGTAAAGCCTGTTGCCACCACATCAACACACATAAGTGCTGCTTCAAGAGAAACACCATCAGGAATATGTGCCAGATTCTTATCTGCATACGGCATATAGAAAAACTCCTGAAAAGCTCCGTCTATACTTTTGCCGAGCATGTGCGCTGAGAAGTTAACTCCTGCATGCGCATAATTTTTCTCAACTCCATCACATCCCCAGTCAGGAGTAATTGCCGGAACTGCAACTATTTCTCCAACCTTAAAGTCATGAACATCACTTCCAACCTCAACTACTTCGGCTACACATTCATGTCCCAAAGTAAGATTTCTTCTCTTAGGAGAACCCATCCACACAGTGTGGACATCACTTGTACAAGGAGCAACCAAAACTGGCTTTAATATAACTCCATGTGAAGCCTCCAGAACCGGCTTATCTTTCTCAATATATTCGACTACGCCTCTTTCCTTTAATACAAAAGCCTTCATATAACCTCGCCTGTCAAATAATCCTTTATGCTCTTATCCTTAAGGGTTAATACCCTTACCTTATCTCCAAACTTCTCTTTGATGATTCCTGCTATCTCATCCGTATATCCCGGTGCAACAATCAGAATCTCATCAACAGGATTCTCGAAGAAGTAATCTGATGATGCTATCAGCAAATGACTTACAGGAGAATACTTTCCCTGCTTAAAATCAGCTGAATCAATTATATAACTAACCTTGCCATTAAGCTCTGTTGTAGCAGCCAATGTAAATGTCTGGTGACTTGCACCCCAAATAGCAAGCTTCTTACCAGAAGTATTCAGCTCATTAACATGCTTTTCTATAACAGCTTTAATCTCGCTGAAATTCTCTTTAAGATTTGAAACATCTACAGACTTAATCTCTGAAGGAGCCACTTCGCTCTCAGGCATATTCACCTTCTCTACCAGAAGCTCTATGGTATCTCTGTTTACAAATCTACTGTTTAACACCTTGAATCCATTGTTCTCAAACAGATAACTCATGGTGTCTATAGTGTAATAAGCAATATGATCTCTCATAAGCTCATAATAGCCATCATTTTCAATGATATATTCAAAGCTTGGAACTGTAACCAGTCCCAAAGCCTTATCTTTCAAATTCTTCCAAATGTTCCTAAGCATATCTGCCGGATATGGCTGATGCTCAAGGAAATTAAACTGAACAAATGCATCGAATTTCTGCTCGGAATAGATGTTATCTCCCTCAGCAAAATTCTTACAAATATTTAATCCATTATTCTGACCTGTCTTTACGAGATCCGCACTATTCTCAATTCCCATCAGATCAAGCTTTGCGGTATCCTCATCATCAAGATCTGACCACATTGCAAGGAATTCGCCTCTTCCGCAACCAACCTCGACTATTCGTCTTCCCTCAATGCCATTATCACGCATAGCCTGTAGAAGCTTCTTATACTCATCATGTCTGAGGTTTCTCATTGTAGTTGTTCCACCACCAGCTCTGATAACATCCTTGTAGTAATAAACAGGATCAACAGCAAACTGTACAAGTCCACACTTCTTGCACTGACAAAGATCAAGCTTTAAAGGCTTATCATCTTTTAATCCATTCTCATCAGGCATGTTCTGTGCATTAGCAGGCATATTATCTAGTGTCATAAGCAGTGAGAAATCTTCACCACCGCAAACAATACATTTTCTTTTCTCTGTCATAGTCACTTTTTGCTTACGAAATCGATAAGATTTCGCACTCCTTCCTCAAAAGTATAGCTTTCAGAAAAACCTATTTCCTTCAGCTTTGTAAAATCAGCCACTAAATCAGCAGCACCTTCGGCATTGTTCGCACGCTGTCCAAAGAGACATTCGCCATTTTCTCCGCATATTTTCCAAATGTCTTTCACATACTCAGATAATTGCTTGCCATGCTCGGAAGCAATTTCAAATACACCACTTGTACTTTCCTCTCGCTCCACAATCATTGCTATGGCCTTTGAACAATCTCTGATATCCATGAAATTCCAAAGCTGAGAACAAGGGCCAAGTATCATATCCTCCTTTTTGAGGAAGGTTCTGACACATGAATTAACAAGGCTAGTCTCATGGTCACCAGGGCCGTAAACAGAATAAATGCGGAGATGAACAAACTCCATCCCCGTTTGCTGTGCTTTTGCCCAATCACCAAATTCCAGTTTTGCTATTCCATACTGGCTCTTAGGATTCGGCTTATCTTTTGTTCCATTACCATATTCAGCCTGACTTCCGGAGAATACAAATCTTCCTGCGCCAAGCTTTTTAGCAGCATGATATGACTTTTTGGCATTTATAATATTTCTTTTCTGAATCTCAGGATTACTTCTTCCTTCAGATCCAATGCCATCCCAGGAAAAATGTATCCATCCATTTATACCAGAAACCCCACTACTCTTGATCGCATCACATAACAACTCATCGTTCTCGTATGAATCAAGATCAATTCGGATTACATTTAATCCTTCAATTGAATCTATAGCAGCTGTGTTCTTGCTTTCAGGTCTTACAATTCCATATACCTCATTCCCATCAGCAATAAGGCATTTTGCCAGGTTGCTTCCCAGAAAACTTGTAACTCCTGTAATAATGTACTTCTTCAAACTAAATCTCCAAACTGATATTAAATCTTATAATTGGTCGGTGTAGCAAAATCTATAGTAAGCTCTTTGCTTATCTCTTTTAATTCCTCAGAAATGAGCTCATTTCTCTTTCGTGCATCACTAGAGAAAACATATTCAAGCTTATGGTCATAATAGTCCTTGCCATAATAATCAGAGTATCCATCCATACCGTATACAGAAACCTTCTTAACTCCAAGATCAGTTAAGAATCTGAAAAGCATAAGTCCTGAATTATCAATTATCTCAGGCTTGTCGCAAGAATACTTTGAAAACTCTATAACATAATCCTGTTTGGAAGCGTCTGTCATATTGGATGTGATTATGCAAGGAACAGTAACATCATTCTGAATCTTGCTAAATCTCTTCATATTGTTACTAAAAACATAGTCAATATCATATTCTTCAGGGAAGAAATTAACTGCTATGCTGATAGCATTAGCATCGTTACATCTTTTTGCCAGTTCGTCAGTGCAGTTCTTTATACTTCTACCTGGAGCTATTACCACTATATCCTTGCCAGCTACAGCATCTCTAAGTGCCTCCAGAGTCTTGGAATCATCAACCTTTTTATCCATGAACTCCTTGTAGTACTTATTAGCTTTATCCTTACTAAATGATGCCTTATCACTCGCCGGAATACTTCCAAGTAATGCTCCAAAATCCTTAGCAGAAAGAGAATCTTTCTCAGCTAAATAAATTGCATAATTAGGATGGCATCCTGTAGATGCTGACAAATAAAGCGGAAGTGAATATCCCCAGAACTTCTCTCTGTAAATCTCAGAAAGATACTCATCCATAATCTCAAGCATCGGCTCAATCTTGTAGTCAGTATCATAATTCTCATTCATGTATTCTGCAAAAAGCTCAAGGTTCAGGTTTCCAGCACCTCTACCCATTCCAAATACACATGCATCGATAATTATGTCTCTCTTAAGGTTCATGTCAACCAATGCCTCAGCATTACCAAAGGCCTGCTGAAGATTATTGTGAGCATGATAAGCAAGTGCTGTTTCAGGAGCAAGATTATTATCCGCAATATATACGAGTCTTAAAAACTGCTTTCTCTTTATAACACCGAAGCTATCCACTATAGAAACAGCATAAGGCTTAAGCTCATTGAATTTCTCAATTCCACGGATAAATTCTTCATCAGTATACTGGTCTGTACCAACAAAATTAACTGAAATGAAATATCCAAGTTCCTGAATTTTCTTGCAGGTCTCAAATGCTGCATCCAGCTTTTCTTTCTTGAAAATGACACGTATTCCGTCAATTGAGCTTCCATCGCATTTAGGAATTCTATCAAGAGGTACCGGTGCACTCATATCGTACATTCCGACATACTTAAGTCCGGGTACCTTAGGCTGAATCATCTCTTTGAATGATTCTACATCAGGGAAAACAGCCCTATCAGGGTCAAACTTGTCACCCTTAATAAATCCCACTTCGTAAATCTCTATACCCGTCTGTGCAATCTTCTTACCAAAGCCCTTTATGGTGTCTGCGCCAAACTGCCAGTCATTAACATATCCACCATCTCGAAGAGTACAATCTAATAAATGCACTTTACCCATGTATTATTCCTCCCAAAAACATAAATCAAAATTTCTAAAATCACTCCATCAAAGGAATAACCATAATCTCTTCCAGTTCTTCTCTGGGAAGGAATGGAGCGAGATCTTCAAGCGGAGGACTCACAAGAGTTCCATCCTCCAATTTCTTTGTTGAGCTCTTAGGCTCCCATACCTGCTTAGTATCTGTGAAAATCTCACAGAATACAGGTCCTTCCATTGCAAGCACCTTATCTACTGTTTCCTTCATTTCTGCGTTACTATGTGCACAGAAATAAGGATATCCAAACGCTTCTGCAATCTTCTTAAACTCAGGGAATGAAAGATCTCCTGACTCTTCCCCTATACCAACCTTACAATGCTCGCTGAACAGATTTGTCTGAGTAATTCTGATTGAATGATATCCGCTATTGTTGATAAGGAATAACTTCACAGGAAGCTTGTTTGTAATAATAGTCTGAAGCTCCTGAAGGTTCATCATGATACTTCCATCACCTTCAAGACAGATTGTCTGTCTGCGGCCACCACTTATACATGTACCTATAGATGCAGGAAGACCATAACCCATACTTGCAACAGCACTGTTGTTATGCATTCTGCTGCCCTTCTGGATCTCATAAGCCTGGTTACCAACAACGCAGCAAGCACCGTTGGATACTGCTGTCAGACTGTTCTCAGGAAGTCTGCTGCTAAGATACTTAACAAATGCATATACATTTGCTGTACTTCCGTTCTCTTCCCAATGCTTATCCTGAACTACTGGATACTTATCTCTCCAGCTTCTGCATCTCTTAATCCAGTCCTCACCAGTAAATACCTTCTCATTTCCAAGCACGGAATTCATAGTGCTTAAGAAATCCTTAGCATCCGCCCAGATAGGCATATCAACATGAAGTGTAGGCTTCTTCATTTCAGCCTCATCCACATCGATCATGATTACTTCTGCAGCTCTAGCCCAGGTCTTCCAGTTATAACCAACCTGGCGGATAGAAATTCTGGTACCAAGAGCAACTACAAGATCTGCATTCTGGATTGCCCAGTTACCAGGTCTGTCACCCATATTTCCGGCTCTACCTACATAAAGAGGATAATCATTCTCTACAAGGTCAACAGCATTCCAATATGTAACAATAGGGATATTGAGCTTATCAGCAACTTCTCTGAAAATATCATAAGCACCAGAAAGTCTGATTCCGTATCCTGTATGGAAAACAGGTCTCTTAGCTGATTTAATCTTCTCGATTACCTGCTTTACTGTTTCCTCTGAAACCTTAGGCGGAAGATTAGCATCATCCTCTGCAGGGTCATATCCCTTAAGATCATCAGTCTCAATAAATGATCCCTGGTAGTTAACAGGAATATCAATCCATACAGGGCCCGGTCTTCCAGTTGTTGCAAGATGCCAAGCCTTCTCAAGAGCATATCTGATCTGACTCATATCCTCTATCATAGTTGCATACTTAGTCATCGGCTCTACGGATCTGACAATATCGTACTCCTGATCACCTACTGCTCTGAGGCGCTTTCCTGTATACTGCATAGCATATCTTGCAGTTGTATCATAACGAACCTGTCCACTTATAATAAACATGGGAATAGAATCAAGCCATCCTCCAAGCACACCTGTGAGAGCATTAGTTCCACCAGGGCCTGTTGTTACACATACTGCAGCAATCTTATTATCAAGACGAGCATAAGCTTCTGCTGCAATTGCACAAGCCTGCTCATGATGGTTATAAGTAACCTTAAGTCCATCATTATGACCAAGTGCATCATTTAAATGCATCGCTCCGCCGCCTACAACACTAAATACGTCTGTTACGCCATGTTCAACAAGGAAATTTGCCACATAATCAGCAAGTCTAATTTTCATAAATCTTTTACCCCTAATTTCTTATTATCTATCAGTAACCAAATAATAATTACCATCTCTTCCAAGGAGCATTTCCGCTCTCCCAAAGTTCCTCGAGCTTCTGCTTCTCACGCTGTGTATCCATGCACTGCCAGAATCCATCATGTCTAAATCCCATAAGCTGTCCTTCTGCTGCAAGTCTTCTCATAGGCTCCTGCTCAAGAATTGTCTTGTCACCTTCAAGGTAATTGAATATCTCAGGCTGGAAAATCATAAATCCACCATTGATAAGCGCTGCATCATTATCTGATTTCTCTCTGAATGACTTTACAACGCCATTGCTAACATCAAGCACGCCCTTCTGCTGAGCAATACTTGCCATTGTGATCGTAGCAGTCTTACCATGTTCCTCGTGGTAGTCCTTAAGAGCAGCAAGATCCACGTTACAAACTCCATCACCATAAGTAAGCATGAAAGGCTCATTACCAATGTAGTCCTGAACACGCTTAATACGGCCACCTGTCATGGTATTTAGACCAGTATCTACAATAGTAACCTTCCATTTCTCAGAGTTATTATTGTGTACAGTCATCTTGTTGCTGGCAAGATCAAATGTAATATCAGAATTATGTAAGAAGTAATCTGCAAAATACTCCTTAATAACATACTGCTTATATCCTGCAAGAATAATAAAGTCATCATATCCGTATGAAGCATAATACTTCATAATATGCCACAGAATCGGCTTCTCTCCAATTTCAATCATCGGCTTCGGCTTGTACTGAGACTCCTCAGATATTCTTGTTCCATAACCACCTGCTAAAATTACTACTTTCATTTTCATTTCTCCATTTTTCTAATTTTAAAAGAACTAAATTTATCTACTATCAACTACGGTTGCGTAACACTAATTGATCTCACATCTATCAGCGAATCAGTTTTAAGCTCATATACATTTCCCTTCGAAGAACTATATAAAGCATTTGTCTGATTCAAATCAAGTATAACTTCACCGTTTGCATTCTTCACCAAAGAATAATCTGATTCCTTAGGAACAAATACATAAATATCCGATGAGTAAACTCCCATACTGATATTTCCATCACTCTCCTGAATATCTAACCCGGAAGCATTTGCATATATCAGCGCCTTTGTTCTATCTACATAATATACGTATCTAAAACTATCCGCATCATTTACTCTACTAAATGCGTCAGTATAATTAAGCGTTTCATTTTCCGTATTATATAAATCATTTATACTATATGATTCCACCTTGTAATTCAGTAAATATGCATAATGCTGTTCTATCTGGGATAAGCTACCATTTCCATCCAAGATAAGCTCTCCCACATTCCAATCATCAAATACGCCGGTAGAAGCAGCTCCTCTGAATAGATTATTCTGCTGATATTCATAATTGTCCATCGCATCAACATAGTAATCCGCCACCATCTGATTAGGTATCAACGACATAATAGCGAATACAGATAAAACTAACGTCAAATGCCATTTAACAGATACTACACTATCAAGCCAAACTATCGCCAAAGCAACCAAAAGTGCTGCTCCCCAAGTCTGAACAAAGAAAGGCAGATATCCCTTACCCCACTGTACTTCTACCTGATATCTCTGGGATAATCCTATCAGTATAGCCGGAGAAACAAGAGTCCATAGACCTATAGCAACCGCTCCATATCCATTACTGATCTTATCTTCAAAGCCAGATAATATACTTTTTTTATTCAATCCCACTAATAGAGCAATAGCTATAATCGTAATAACTGAAGTCAGAATATATCTGCCACTATATGACTCAAAAAGAATACTTGCGTTCTCACTCAACAAAGGCAGGCATATCGCACTATTCACTGCACTCGTAGAGCTACTCAGCTGACGAAGAAAGCCACCTATAACCTGCGGTCCAAACGCCACGGATGTTCCGGCATAATGCCCACTTGCATGTGTCACTACATAGATATATGCACCTACGCAGATGATTCCAACAACAATTTGAGGTAATAATTTCTTTAAAGCGCGGATAAAATCATTATCTGTTACTGCTATAATCAAATATAACAGACACAAAATATAAGATACTTCATATGTCTGTAACGCAGTAAATAACGCTAAGCAACTAACAACCTGACACCATATCTTCCCAGTCTCAAGATATCGCTGAAAGAAATAAATTCCCAAAAGGCTCCAGAAAAATGTAACCTGTAACAGAAGATGGAATCCGAACATTGAACTGAAAAAGGAACAATTAAGAGTTACCAGAATCGGAAATACCGCAACCAGTGCCAGTCTCAATCTGTTATTCTTAGTATATTTCCCAACAATACATCCAAAAAGATTCCCATCAATAAATGATGTAAGAACTATTAAAAACTTGTATAACCTTAACCCTACCACTGAGAAAAAAGCATATCCATACCATGCAAACAAATAACTTCGCCCAGCATCTTTAATCCAATGGAAAGCAAAATACTTGGTCATATCCAGCATAGATGTATCATGCATAATAGCCCAGCCTTTGGCAGTATAATTGGCTATATCATCATACATATAACCGCTTCGTAAAACCGGAATAAAAATCAACAGATAATACACAAATATTCCCAATGTGATAGCAATCTGTTTTTTCTCTTTTTGCAACCAGTTGCTTGAATTTTTCATTTAGAAAAAGCTCCTAAAAATTATAAAATCTTTGCTAAACATAGCTTTATAAATAATAACAGTCACTATATGACCACGTCAAATATTCAGAAAGATTGCCACTTTATCATCATTCTGAATATTCAGCAGCTATTTCTTCAATACTCAAAATCTTTTTGTCGCCAATTCCATCTGCTGAATTAGTATAAGGAGTCAATGTGTAATATGATAAGCTACCATTCTCACTTACGTACTTGGTTGCCCCAAGAATGCTGGAAAGCTCCGCATCTAAAACATTCAAAGTTTCTTCATCATACGCCCTTTGATCTATACATATTCCAGAGAATCCGGCTCTAGCGATTACTTCCACCATATCTTCAGCACTAAGCTCTGAAACTGTTCTGTTCCACTCGTCTGAATATCTGCCGAAAACTCCACCATAGCTCCATCTAAGATTATTAGAAAACAGGAATCCTGTTAACTGAGCGTAATCAGGCATTCCAATAACAGGACCACCTTCCGGGTACTTATGATAAGGTAACTGGAAAATCATTGCTCCTTCTCCGGCTTCATCTTCGATGTATTCGATGAATTCCTTATCCGATTTTGCGGCAGCCTTATTTCCCTGCATGGAATCGTAATAATATCCTCTCGGAGGTGTTTGGATCCAAATACTCACTGCAAACATAATAAGTGTGACCCCCAAAATTACAATCCTCAGAGGTTTTATTTTTATAGTTTCAAGTAGCATCTGGATTGATGAACAAAGTACCACTATTCCGGCAAACATAATAAACACACTCACTCTATTATAACCTCTGAGTGAATAGTTCTCGATCACAACAGAAATAAGACTTATTACTCCACCAACTGTAAAAAACAGTATCGCAGATAAATTCATAAGTCCCATAAGAGTATTTCTCTCAGCAACCTCGTTTTCTTTTCTCTGAACAAAAAGGTAAAACATTGAAAGAATAAAACCAACTCCTGCTGCCAAGCCAAGATAAGCGCATCCATTCTCATTAACCAGCGGCATATTTGTGTTATATGTAGCTATAATTCTACCAAGTCTACCTATACCATGATCAAAAGTCGGGATAAACATCTGTGTTATCTTTAAGGAATACTGCTCTGCATCAGCAACAGATCTGGCTGTAATACCTGTTGCCCCGAATCTGTGATGATATATAACAGTTGGTAATAATGCCAAGACCATGAAACCTGCTATAAATGCTATAGAAACTATTCCTCTAATAATAATGGCAGGCTTCTTACCCCTCAGTAAACCACAAATAATAATTACTGCAATATAAAAGCATGTAAAAAACGGATAATAAGCAATTCCATTGTTCGCTATTAGCAATGCAATAACTATTCCAGCCCAATTCCTTTTGTACTTAAAAAATCCCTTATCAAGTGCAAAAAAGCGCTCATCCTCGTAAAGCCATACACACAGCAAAATCGCCAGAGGAATAAAATAGCAAGCCGCAAGGCAATAATGATGAATACCTCTACTAAAAGCAGCTGGTGCAAAACCATATGTAACCGCACCTAATAGTGCAAGAATCATTTTAATTCCCAAATTCCTGAGAACTATATAGGCAATTATCATACAAAACGGAAATGTTAGCATGTATTGAATATTGGCAGTTGTAAAAACATCTCCAGCAAACTTATATATTATAAATGCTGATAGTCTCTCAGTATTTTGCAAAAAAGAGGCAGAAAAATCATATTCGTTTGAAGAAAAAGGTGCACCCAAATAATCATTTTCCCAATACTTTCCATTCTCTCCCAAATTCTTAATCGTGGCATAGTTTGTATAGGCATCTCCTCCACCATAACGGAAAGGAGTCCTTATCCCTGAGCCATGATATCCCAACAATACATAAAGGGCAGCAATCATTGCTATTGCAGTCATCATTACTACTGCTGATTCTAAATAGAAACGTTTGTACTTCATTTAAATATTCTCCACTCCACTATGGTGTTTATGTCATAATTCTCCCTCAAGCACATATTTTTCAGCACTATCAAGAAATCAATTCATTCATCAAATATATGATTACTCCGCAATACTCCTCGTATCTTCCACAATGCATTACATCATAATACCTAATAAAGTCCATAAAATCCGAAACAGTATACTCCGCTTCGTCCATTAATTCTGATGCCTCTATTGCTTTTCGTCTATTTCTTATCAAATACAGAGCATCCAGTCCCAAATGCTTGATCATAGACTTTTCAATCTCATATCTACTATCATTGCACTCATGAAATGGAGATACTTTCCCATCAATATGGTATTTCACACACCTCTCATAGTCAGCGTCAGTAGGTTTTGGCATTCTTTCATCAAACCAATTATCCTTCTTAGTATCACAATGCCAATATATCTGTTGTGCCTCTTTTTCATCGCCATCACATGAAGCAAACATATTATCATATTCCAAGCTCTCTTCACCATATTTTTCTCGCGGTCTAAAATGTTCTATATGGGAGCCATCCTGTTCAATCCTCTTCATGCAATAACAGCAGATATACCCCTGTTCAATAGCCAATTCTTTTCTAAGTTTTCTTCTTGTAACTATATCCAAATCATCATACATAGGAGCAACACCATTATTTTTATGGTAGTCTTCTTTCCAGTTTTCGAACCACTTAGGAGATACTCCTTTACTAATTTTTCTCACTATTTTGTAATCTTCTCCTTCTTGAAATCATCACTCTCATACCTGACACACAATCGTTATGTCCAGCCGTTTTAGCATCGATCCAATCGGCTTCTTTTTCAGCTTCATCATATTCTCCGTTATCATATAAACTATACATATTATCAATATGTTCCTTCATTTCCGCTGCAACTCTGGGCGTATTCATCCCCTCTTCCAAAATAATGTTAGTATCCCATCCATAAAATGAAGGCATCTTCTCAGCCTTAATACTTCCGTTTAATTCCTTTATAGCATAAACAACTACATCATCGCTTAGTCCGCCTAAAACCTGAGGCGAATGCGTTGTAAGAATAAATTGAATATTCGGAAATGTATTTCTTAGCTTCCCTATGATGTCTCTCTGCCATAAAGGATGTAAATGTAAATCAACTTCATCCACGAGAACCACTCCTCCAACCAACAATGGATCATCATAATAACCATCATTAGCTATAGCCATACGACGAGCTATATCGCCAAACAAGGCTATAGTGCATTTTTCACCATCTGACAGCTGATTAATATTAAGTCTTGCCCCATTCTTTTCAAAAACAAATTCATTTTGTGCTCTGTCAAACCTAACACTATCAAACTCAGGGAACATAGCTAACATAGCTCTTCTTACCGCATCCAGTATCGGCAGTGAGACATTTTCAATTTTTCTTCCCTTAAATTGAGCGACCATTTCATTTTCAAGATCTTCCTTCTGTTTGAACCACGAGAAGAAACTCTTAAAATCTATCCTACTCTCTATAGCATTTTCAAATGCATCTATCCTTTGATAATTCCTCGTGTCGTTCAAAACAGGTACATCTATTACCAATCTATTCACACCATAGTTTGCAAAAATTGGCATAGATGAATCAGGCTTATCATGGATAATATTTCCATCCTCATCCACTTCAGAAACCCCTATATATTTCTTTCTGAAGGCATCAACAATCAAGTCAATATTTTTCTTTTTATGGGTTTTATTACCATCAATATCTATTTTTCTAGAATATGATAACAATTCAGAATCGAGTTCAAAAGCTATCTCTGTTCTAGCAAAGGCTTTATTATAATGAATATCGTCAACGCTTAACTCAGCTAAAAGCCTCTTCTTATTCATAAGTCTGCCAATTATGCTGGCATAAACCAAATCAATCGCACGCAATATTGATGACTTACCCACACCGTTGACACCATATAGAACCGTAGTCTGCCCATTTAATTCCAAGCTGATATCATTAAATCCTCTAAAATTATTTAGCTTTATGCTGTGAATATTCATTTTATCTTCCTTCTCTTTAGTTTCTGTCATGAATCTGATTAATAGCGTCTTTCATACAATCATTCGTCTTAACCTCAACCTTGGGTGCAGTTCCTACATTTCAAGCTTTGATATGCATTATTATCAAACTCATTTTATAATGAGATTTCCAAGTTTGTTTTCAATTATTATTGTCTTTATATATTCCAATTGCTCCATCTGTTCGTCATCAATATTATCCATTTTCACTTCCAAATCAATTTGGTCTTCTCCAGAATTACTGATTTTAATAATTTCATCATTTATTTTGATTTTATATAACTTGAGTTTATCTACTTTGATAATCTCTTGCTCTAATCTTTCTTTTTTCCTATTATTTTTTTCTCTTTTTACCAAACGAATTAAGTCACTTATCACATTTTGCTGAACCATCATCATATCAATGCTTTGCACGCTATCAGCTATAGCATCCTCATAATTTCGTATCTTCTCTTCAAGTAATCGTTTTTCGAACCTTTGAATCATATAGTAGTATGATCCCGCCTTACCTTTATCTTTATATTTCAAAACGATAATAGTAAAGAAAGCAACAATAAACGCAAACACAGATATGGTTTCAACCAAAACATTACTATAATTTTTAATTAGTACATTAGTGCAATACTCTGAAGCTAATACCGAAAGCGTCATAGACACCAGATACATCATTGCTTCATCCCAAATTGATATTTGTTTTTCCAAATAATCCAATCTATCATAAAGCCTAATTATCTGCCCTTTATCTACTATCTTTTTGTCTATAATTCCTCCATCTGAATAATAATGCCCTATAATAGCTATTTTTCGCTCAAAATACCCACTATTATCAGAATATGTATGCCACTTTTCATCGATTTCTCTGAAAATCTCGTCATTACAATATTTGATATTTTTTACACCACTAATGATAGTGGACAAAACTATCAAAATAATAATCATTAAACCAAGCATCAATATTAGAATTAAAAGTACGTAAACAATAGCCATCATTATTTCCGTATGTATTTCTTCCAATTGCAAAGCATTAAGCACAGCATATAAAGAGCTTGTTATTACAAGCAGCAAAACAATGACTTTTGCAACACTTTTAATGATTGTTTTCTCCATCCTCTATTCCTCTCATTTTCCAGAATTTTACTAACCAAAGCCTCAAGATAAAAGCATTGATGATTCTTGTAAAATCCGGACACGTAATCTTTTATTATCCGGACAAAATGGCATCTCATAGTGATCTTCTTAGAGTGTAATTAATTACATTCTAAGAAGAGATGAAATGTAAGCGTCAAGTAATCCGCCTACCTATAAAATATACGCCGCAGTTTTATTTGCGGCGTGGTTTACAGCATTGTTCTGGTAATGTATCGGACCATGGTAATAACTGATCCAGACCTGCCGTATCTATATTTCCATTCTCATAACGGAGCTTTGGCAGCTCTGTAAGGAGGTGATCGACGTAATAATATGAGCTCTGATTATTTAATCTCGCTGTTTCCAAAACTGAATAGATCACAGCACTGGCTTTTGCTCCTCTGATGGTGTTCATGAACTCCCAGTTCTTTCTGCCTATCGTGGACGGTCTTCTGGCACGTTCACTGGCTGAATTATCAATAATTATCTTCTTGCCATCTTCTCCTGCTTAGCAAGCTCTCTATCGTGCTTAGCCATGATCTCTACAAGCTGCTCATAGCTTGTCTTCTGAGGGTTCCAGCCAAGTACTGTCTTATGGCAATGAGATAAAGAAAAACTGGCTAATACCTAGCAAGACAGACTTTGCAAAAAGTCTAATAGAATTTAATATATTTATTTCTCGAATTTGAAATCTATCCAACTTTATTGCATAAAAGTGATATAGCAGTACTGCTACCATTACATAAAGGACTAGTAAAAAACCATCCATCAAATACTTAATAAATGTCACTTTTTCTTTTCTATACAATAATGAATCCTCAACCGGAATAGATCCCTTCGGATGATAGAAAACAAAAGCATCACAATTGCAATGTGCAGCGCCATCTTTGCATGCTATGTTTAACCCTTTTGCACTCTGCTGATACACTTTAATTCCTTGAGACTCAAGATATTCAACTGTACCATCTGTACTTCCCCCATCTATACAATAAATTTCATCAAACTTTGATCTATCAATCTGAGGAATATCATGCTTACACCCTGCTATTTCGTTCCACGTTAATAAACACAAACTTATTTTCATAATTTAATTCTCCCTTATAAAAATCTAAATCACATAACTAAAAATACTTAAGCATTCTCAGTCTTGGCCCCTCTTACTGTCATCTACACGCTTTAAAATCATATCATCAAACGCGCTTATCGGCGAATACAGTTTTTCTGACATCTTGGTATATTGTGGCTGCCTAAAATAATATAACATATCCGGTACTATATTGGAGATTTCAACATCATTAATCCATAAGTCGCTAATATATTCTGTAAAATAATCCTTTATGGCCTTGTGAATCTGTACAACAAAATCTAGTTCTTCCGCTGTTCTATGCTCTTCGTCAAATACCGGCTCTCCATTATCATCAAAGCAAGCAAGTGATGGCATGTCTGAAGACATAATTCCTTCAAGGAAAATGTAATCTCTGTAAAAATGATCACTATCTCTATATGCCAAGATATCGTTCTCATCTTTCTCGTTTACATAAAGCCATTCCTTATGCTTTAATCTTTCTCTTCCATTAAGATTTGTACTCCTAAAACATGCATAATATGAATCAAAATCAATAATGCCTATGTTCTCTAGATAATATTGGACACTTCCTTGAGAAACAAAGTCAAAAAAAGCGTACTTACCTTTTTTTGTTATTTCATTATTATCTAAATACTTCTGGAAATTTTCTTTATTTCTCTTAGATCCACTGATGATCTTTTCCTTATTTCTGTTCCAGAATTCCCAAATAACATCTAGTTCCTCATCCGCACTATCAGGAATATCACCAACTCCTCTAAAATGATAATTCATTTCTATATCATATTTAGGGGCATACCAAAAAATACTTCTCATATCCTTTTCATTTTCAACTGCTGCCCCCATAGCCATACGTCTTGAAACCAAGAAATACATGGATTGCGGCAAACTTCTATTCTCAATGATATCAATGAATATCTTGTATAATTGGTTGGGAAGATATCCATCTCGTGATCCAAATAAAATCTTCGAGTATCCCTTCCCTTCGACCTGACCAATGATCCATAACGTAATTGCTGTTATCAAGGGCGCAACCACTTCATACCCCAAGTCATATGAATTATCAATTTCAACTAATGTATCATCTTTGTTATCAAAATAAAAAGGGCTATTAAACACATTGGCTAGTACTAGCCCAACCATGGATCTCTCATTAGTATTTTTTAAATAATTCCTTATACATGCCCAGCTTGATAAACTTAGTAGCTCCTTTGCGCTATTTATTACGAAAGTATCTATTCCTCTGTTTCTCGCGCAGACACCATCAAACTCTTTATCATCTCCTATATGCAAAATCTCTTCAACTTTACAATTGGCCTGTTCTAAAAAATGATCAAATAAGTGTTCCAGCTTAAGCGATCTATAATCACATGAAACAATCAATTTTTCATATCCAGTAATATTATATTTATCCAAAAATTCTTCAAGAAGTTTACCTGGAATATACATATCAGACACAAGAAATACTCGCTTATTAGATTGTATGCACTTGTTATAAACCTCCACCATATCATATCTTGGAATCAGGACAGACTTTTCAACCTCTAATTCCAAGTCCATAATAGTATCCCTATCATCATCGGATAAATTTATTAATTCTTGTAATCTTTGATATATTTCAAATAATGTACAATTAGCTATTGGTGTAGTGGCTTGCGCTTTTTTCCGCCAGTATTTAAAATCGTTAACATCAAGTCCTTGCTTATCAATACGATTCTGTACTATATCAAATACATCTGTAGCGTTAAGCGTTTTTCTCATTATCAAAGTGTCAAATATATCAAAGCTTATTACAGAATGTGATTTTATCCTATCTTCCAGCTCTGCTCTGGTATATTCTATTCCATTAACGTTTTTATCCGAATTATCATTTTCGTATTTCATACAATACAGGTTATGTCCTTTATAATCATATAACCCTATATTATTATGCGTGCAAAAATCTTTTATCCTAAAAAAAATAGCTCCCGCATTAGAATCTTTGGTAGCTGTAACTATCATATCTGCCTTAAGATCTATCACATCCTCAAAATCCAAAACCCTCTTGCCTTCAACTGCACCTTTCTTTAATTGCCTATCCATAACTCCGACAATATTATAATCCGGGCAATTATTTATTATGGATCTCGCTATTGGACCTTTACCATAGATGACAATTTTTTTATGCTTATGCTTCAAAAATAATTTCCGAAACAGGTATGCAGATTCAGGCATTCCTGTTTCGGAATCATCTTTATAAACTTCGAAAAGATTTTTCCCGTCAATTCCATATAGTTGCACAAAGTTTTCAGCACATATTTTTCTTAATCGATGATAAATATCCTTTAATGCTATTGGCTCCGCCACTACTACAATTATGTCAACAAGTCCCTCGCGTATAAGTGATTCATTTACTCCTTTGTAATCATATACACTACCCTGATTTATGTTTTCATCCATAAGCCCAACAATATTATAGCTTATTGAATGTTTTATAATATATTCCGTGTATAAGTTATTGCCATACAATAATATTCTTTTATTTTTATGATAAATAAAATTCTTTTGAAATATATCATTTACATATTTATATTTATCCATTATTTTTCCTACTTTATTTTTTTATTCTGTCCGCGTGCAACTAACTTTTTAAAATTTCCATATACAAAACATACAACTACTATTTCAGTTGAAAGAGCATATGGCATTAAAATCTGCGCATAATAAGCTGGCCCATTCATTGCAGCCCAAGGAGTAGCAAATAATGTAATTCCAAATACCTGGATATAAAAGCACAGATTAAGTCCTATTACTACTATTACTCTTTCCACACTCTCATAATTCCTACTAATATAAGCAAAACAAACGCAAATCAAGACAAGTATCCAATTTAGTATATACATTTTCTTACCCAGTTTATTGTATGGAACAGCTAACAAATTATTAATATCGCATACCTTCTGATAAAACGCATTATCATTTTTGTACTCATCTTCTTCATATAAATATTTTGTATTTGTTACTTTTTCAGCAATAAAAGTCTCTTCATTTTTTTGATTCATGTATTTTATACTACTATTTATTGAATATGCATTAATATCCCACAAACACTTACCTGCGTAATTTCCATACCTCAGCAAATCACTATAGTCTAATCTTGGCAAAACACCTGAAAGTTTAACCCCCGTCTTTCTTACTAATTCTACATTCTTGTATGCATTTTTTAACTCATCTTTCACGCTTTTCCAGTATAATTCCGTTTCCTTAGCATCAATGTATAATCCAGAATCTTGAGCAGCTAGTCTTAATACCCAAATATAATCATCTCCGGACAGTTCACCATCGTTCCTTCCGCTATTTGTACTCCATTGTGACCATCTTTCACATATATACGGTTCAATACTTTTTAAACTAGGAGATGAATTTATACATTCATTTATCATTTCATATGATACCCATACTGTCTCATCTTCATTATTAGCATCATATACATCAGATATTAATGAAATTGAATCGTAGAAAGCACTCCCTGTCCTATCTGACACCTCGAATAACCCATAGTTCACATAATTAATACATTTAATTATTAATACATAAGATACAACACATACTATCGGAATCAAAAATGCACTTATCGATTTAACCACATCGATAAATTTCCATTTATATAAAAAAACTAACCTACAAAAAATAACCATCATTACTCCTATAATCAAAGGAGTAAATAATGGAGCTTCTTCTCTCAACAGCCAATAAAAAGATAACGCGATCCCCAAAATTAAAAACCAGCATACATTTATTCTAGTCTTTGCATCTACCCGCGCATATATCCCCACAACACACGCTATAAGAATAAAAAGAACCGGTGACGATATAGCAAATTTATGTACTCGAGTTCCATATATGTCAGAAATAGCTATAGGAAAAAACAATATAACCAAACCTGAATTATTCATGACAACTTAAACCTCTGAAATCAGACTCATAATCCGATTTTTTTGAAATGGATGCCTAGA
>SVFV01000039.1 GCA_015056655.1 Butyrivibrio sp. | reverse complement strand
CGACTAATATTGTAATGATCTAAAAGGGCCAACTTCTATTGGAAAATCGAAGTTGGCTTAAATTTTTGTGGTACAATTATTTATAATAGAAAAATTTTGGTACGCAATTGCATGAAATGTTCAAGCAGTTGGACGTAAAGAGGTACAGGGAAGGTTTTAAGTAGAGCCAGGAAAGGAGCCGGCTAAAATAAAAGGCAAGACATACAAATGGACACTAACTATTAAATGACATTGAAAGGGGCTGTCGCACTAAGATGATTTAATCATCTAAAGCGACAGCCCCTTTTTGTTTCACAGTATCTGAAATAATTACAGTGGCTTAACGTGAAAGAAATAGATCAAGGTTAGCTATATATTTGAGGGAATGAAGTGGAAATATTCTATACTACATGAATTATGGGAATATTATGTAGTTACACGTATAGCATTTACAGAGATTGATGCTGAACTACGTGATCCAAGAAGGAAATTGTGAATTTGCTCCGTAGTTTGTAGTGAAAAAAGTACCGATTTTAACAGTATTATACGGGGTGAAAGCACAAATTAGCATTTTGTCCCGTAATAATCATAGGTAATGGGGCCAAAATTACGGGACTTTAATGATGAAAGGATACGTTGACCCGTAATGCCTTAAAAATCCAGGCTGGTAATTGGAAAGTACAAAAAATACTCCCTAAAATTTTAATAATTTTAGGGAGTATTATTTTGCGCATCTGTCATTTTTCAAAAACATTACTTATTTATTGAAATTTACTTATTTATCCTTCTTAAGTAACTTTGCTAAATTCTCGGGTTTGTCGATGCATCCGGAGTTGCCATTGAAGCTTCCTAAAGTGAAGAATCTGGCGGGGGCGAGCTTCATTCCTAAGAGGATTCCAAGTAAAATAAGGCAAATACCGATAAGAGATATTTCTGTCTGGCTATATTCGCCGCGCTGAATTTTAGAAATCTGTTCCTTTAACATAATAACCTCCCAAATGATTTTGATAATAAGAATTATAACGCATGGCAAAAAGTTGTACATTGCTAAATCAGTGAAAAAAGATGGAATATCAGTGCGGAAAGATTAAAATAATTTGCCTGTGTTAGCATATGATTGAAGATTATTTTATGGGGGAATCGTTATATAAGTAGAGAATCATTTGGGCATACATGGAGGAGATATTATGGAAAGCAGACTTAAAAGATATGCTGGCGTTGGCGGAATGATCATAGGAAGTCTTTTAACTATGGAAGCTGTACAGGAATCAAATTTGATGTTCATGTGGGAGACCATTTTAATCACAATAGCAGGTGCATGCTATGCATTCCCGGTTAAGAACGTTGTGAAGAGGTTCCTCGAAGCACATAAGACAAAGACTGTTGATGCGATGGGAGAGTAAAGACCGTTGCGCAAAGCAAAAAGAGGGAAACCGCTTATCTTGATAATCAGGATAAGCGGTATTTTTATGCGTATTTGGCGGCTTTTTTGGTATAATCAAAGGCGAGTTCATTACTTGAACCAGGAGGTCTAGATGGATAAAACTAAGAATTTCACAGAGGGACCAATACTTGGTCCACTTTTAAAGTTTGCGATTCCTGTTCTTTTCGCACTTTTTCTTCAGTCATTATATGGCGCAGTTGACCTTATGATAGTTGGAAGATTTGCAAAACCAGCGGATGTTTCCGGTGTTTCAACGGGATCACAGATAATGATGACACTAACTAATCTCGTTAGTTCACTGTCCATGGGTATGACTGTCTATTTAGGGCAGAAGATAGGCGAGAAAAAGGCTGATGAGGGCGGCGATATCGTGGCCAATGGAATAATGCTCTTTTTCAGTATAGGTATTGCGCTTACAGTTCTCATTCCTGTGTTTGCATCAGGTCTTGCGAGCATTATGAATGCACCCCAGGAGGCATTTGATCTGACAGTAACTTATATTAGAATTTGTGGACTTGGAGTCATTGTCATCATCGCATATAACCTGATTGGTAGTATTTTCAGAGGCCTTGGAGATTCCATGACTCCGCTTGTGACAGTTCTTATTGCATGTATTTGCAACATTATTGGGGATCTGGTGCTGGTTGCCGGCTTCCACATGGGAACAAAAGGCGCAGCTATTGCAACTGTTGGTGCACAGTTTATCAGTGTAATAATATCCCTGTTCCTAATTAGCAAAAAAGAACTGCCATTTACCTTGAGCCGTTCATGTTTTTCTGTACAAAAAGACCATATAAGGAAGATTCTGTTTATCGGAACTCCCATTGCATTACAGGACTTCCTTGTGGGAATATCCTTCCTTGTAATACTGGCAATTGTGAATTCACTGGGACTTATCGCTTCTGCCGGAGTTGGAGTTTCCCAGAAGGTATGCGGATTTATTATGCTTATTCCATCTGCGTTTGCACAGGCTATGTCAGCATTTGTTTCGCAAAATAGAGGCGCAGGCAAATATGACAGAGCTTATAAGGGCTTAAAATACGCCATTGGTGTTTCATTTATATTTGCAGTAGTTATGTTTTACACTGCATTTTTCCATGGGGATCTTTTGTCAGGGATCTTCGCAAATGACGTTGATGTTATAGCTGCATCATGGGATTATCTTAAGGCGTACGCGATTGACTGCCTGTTTACCTGCTTTTTGTTCTGTTTCATTGGATTTTTCAATGGAATGGAATACACTAGATTTGTTATGGTTCAGGGCATAGTGGGCGCTTTCCTTGTGAGAATCCCTGTATCTTATTTCATGAGTAAGCAGGAGCCGGTTTCTCTTTTCCATATCGGACTGGCTACTCCATGTTCAACAATCACACAGATTGTGCTGTGTTTTATTTGCCTATATCACTTGGTAAAGACTAAAAAGAAAAAGGAAAACTAAAAAAGAGGAGACAACTGGTATGACTTACACGGAGATTTTTGGGGAAATTATTGAAATTATGCGAAATGATTCTGCTACATGCAAGGATTATGGCGCAGGTGACTACGAAAAATACAAAGAGCAGATATCTGACGATATGGACAGAATGACATTCCTACATCTGGTTCTGGATTATCTTTTTACATTTAAAGTTTACGGACATCTGTATTTAGGCGACACCTCTCTTGGATCCAGGGGATTAGCCGTTATGCGATATGAAGATGTTCTCTATGTCAAAAGGGCAAACAAGGACACTGGCCTTACTGCAGGCGACATGATAATCGCTATAGATTCACGGTCAATTCCGGAAATCGCCGAAAAAGAAAAGAACTTCTTTATGGGTGAGATAAACGAGCGCCAGGGTGACATGTGGTATGACGTCCTGAAATTCTATAATACTGTTACTGTAAAGGATAAGGACGGAAAAGTCAGAGAAGTAGAACTGATACATAATTCCAAGGCAGATAAACAGGAAAAGTACACATATAAAAAGCTTTCTGAGGATACTCTGTATCTCATGTTCCGCGATTTTGCAGATGAGGAGGCTATAAATGCTATATATGATGAGTGCAGGCAGGAGCTTGATAGCTGCAAAAATCTCATTGTAGATGTAAGACAAAACGGCGGAGGTGCTGATGCAGCCTTTTATCCTCTGTTAAAGTATGCATACCCTGAAGGTGTAAGCTTTTCTGAATATGAAAAGACGAAATATCCAATTGAAGTCAATTTCACAGAAAGAAATTGTGAAGAACGTTTGGAATTATTAAAAAACCTTTTTGGTGACCATGTCCCGGAAGAAGCTAAACCAATGATGGATAAGATGCTTGCTGAACTTGAAGCTAACAGGGGTAAGGGATTTGTAATTTCTATTGATGAAGAGGGGGCAGATATTATCGGAACAAGTACTCCTGAGAGAGTTTTTGTGATAACAGATGAAGGCTGTTATTCTTCAGGAGAGGCCTTTGTTGAAGCAATGGCGTTCTCTCCAAAGGTAGAGGTTGTTGGAAGGCCAACCGGTGGTATTATTGATTACTCAAACTGCAACATGGTAAGTTTTGATGATTACTCTTTGATTTATCCTACATCAAGGGATACCAGGATTGATCATGGGAAAGGCGTAAGCCAGAAGGGTGTGCCTGTAGATCACTATATTCCCTGGACCCCTGAATGTATTGATAAAGACATAGAGCTTGAATATATTCTTAATAAAATCAGCGAAGAATAATTCTATTAAATTAGTGCTTTCTTGCTGAATTCATGTAAACAATCAGTTGAACAAGCCACATTACTGAAACCAGTATTATAGGGAAAATTCCTGTTCTGCATACAAATTCAGCAAGAATAGCTATGATTAAAGCGCCACCAAATACATAAGTTGAAATCTTGAAAGAATCATAGGCGGCTTTATAGATTGTCAATTTCTCAGCTTCATCACAGCTCTCAAGCCATTTTGATTGGAACTTTATATCAAGGACATTTCCTCGCTTTTCAGGATTGAGCTTTTTCTCAAGAGATACAACTTTTCCTTGAAGAATAGCAGCCCAGATGAATGAGAGAAGCATAACCCCAGTAGCGATCAAAATTGTAAAAAGAATCTGATTCTTGGATGCGTTTTCTGTGCTGAAGATACATAAGCTCACGCCAAATGCCATAATGCTGATAACCATCATAACCTGAGCAATAGCGCCAGGATAGAAGAGTATCCGTTCAACTTCATCCATGAGCACATCATCTTCGCCATCCCATTTAACTGCAAGCTTACTAGCTTTTGCATATAAAGAAAAACCAACGACGCACATTATGATACTTACAACTGAAGCAAAATAGTAGGCATTAACTATTAAGAAGTTGCCAAGGCCTGACATAACACTGCTCAGATCAGCTTCATTGCTTGCGATAAACTGTCCAACAAAATATCCCCCGACATACAGCAATACTGCTGCAATAACAAGTGTAATTATAAGTTTTTTATTACTCTCTTTTGAATTATTCTTTGATTCCTCAAGCTTTGCTCTAGCCTTGATTGCACTGTTTTCATATTCACTCATTTGTTACATCCTCCGTATATTCAAAAACTTCTTCAACCGTTACTCCACATTCCTTTGCGATCTTCAGCGCTAGTGTTACTGACGGTGAGTAATCACCGCGTTCAATCTGACTGATGGTCTGTCTGCTTGTCCCCACAAGGGCGCCCATTTCCTGCTGATTCACGCCGAGCCTTGCTCTGAGCTCTTTGAGATGATTCTTCAAAGGCATGTTTTGAACCTCCTTGCATTTTTATCTCGTTTGTAGGCTGACAAGGTACCTTTGCAGCCTGACAAGAACCTATTGCAAAATGACAACTATCTTTGTCATCCATGAGCTTATTATATAAATGACAAGAATAGTTGTCAACGATTATTTTAAAAATTTTTTATGAAGCATAGAATGCTAGACAACAACAGGGAAAAAGCCCTATCATAGAAGGGCAGCATGTATATTTATGAGGTGAAATGCATGGAACAGAAAAATTATGCCTGGAAATAAATCAGATATTCCGGAAATATTAGATTTGGAAAACTGGGAGCTCCGCGCATGGAAGTAGCAGGAGCGGCTCTTGGTACGCTGTTATCAAGACTTATAGAATGCACTGTAATACTTACATATTTCCTGGTATTTGAGAAAAATGTGAATTATCATGTAAGCGATTTCTTCAAAAAGAGCGGAGATCTGCTTGGAGAGTACCTCAGAATATGCATTCCGGTCGTTATAAGCGACGCTCTTATGGCCTTTGGTAACTCTGCAATTGCCATAATTATGGGACATATAGGAGCTACATTTGTATCGGCAAATGCGATTACTTCAGTTACACAGCAGCTTACAACGGTGTTTACTCAAGGTATCAGTCAGGCCAGCTGTATAATGACAGGACATACCTTAGGCGAAGGAAAGATTGAAGAAGCCCAGAATGACGGTTATGCCTTCACTTTTTCAGGCGCAGTTCTTGGATTAGTCGCCTGTCTGATCATCCTTATAATAAAACGACCAATAATCGGACTTTACAATATAACCGAGGAAACCAGAAATATTGCTGATCAGTTGATGAATGCAATTGCACTTATCCTGATATTCCAGTCAACGAACTCAATCCTGACCAAAGGGGTTTTGCGAGGAGGCGGAGATACCAAATTCCTCATGGCAGGAGACGTCCTGTTTTTATGGATTGCATCAGTACCTCTTGGAATTCTGGCAGGACTAGTATTACAACTTCCCGCATTTTGGATTTATTTTGCGATGAAGATAGATCAGATTTTGAAGTGTGTATGGTGCTTTAGCAGATTAAGAAGTGGTAAATGGATAAAGACCATATCGGGATAAAGGAAGTGTATAAGCCATGCTGAGTATAAAAGCTGGTGTTTTGAAGACGTATTTTGCGAACTAGCTTAATAAAACAGTGCAAAACAGACCTTAATCAGTGTTTGGGAGAGGTCTGTTTTTCATGTGTGTTAGTTTATATTTAGAGATTTGATTGACGGAGGCATACGTGTTTTATGGATACTAAGGCTAATGAATATGATATTCCCAAAAGAGAAGGAAGTGTGTGGCCAGATGATATCTGCCCTGCATATACACCCAGGGAGGATGCTATACCTTCAATTAGAGGATGCTGGTACTGCCAATATGCAGACTTTCACCTTAAAGAAGAACGTGCGCTTGAGGTGGGAATATGCAAATGGCCTAAGAAAATAATAGAGTAGGGGATAAGTTTTAATATGGCAAAACAGCATCTTGCAGGAGCTGCACTTGATGTATTATTCAAATTATGAATAATAAATAATAGCTAGGGTATGAAAAAACAACAAGGTGGGGACAAAAATGAAAGAAGTACTTGAGTTTAATCACAAAAAGCAATGTGGACTGTGGCTTATGCTGATTGGAGCTGTTTTGATTGTTTCAGCAGTATTTGGGGGAAGATTTCTAGTTAATCCGTTTATTTTCCTCATAGGTTATTATGCTTGTTTCTTTGGTGTTAATGTTAATAAAAAGCTTAGAAATAAGCTTTCTCAGGGCGGTATTTCCAAATTTCAGATAAAAATGATTTACATAAGTATAGCTGCACTTTTTATTCTGATGTTTGCTATAGCAGGTCCGTTTATACCCGGATGGCACTGGAGACAGATATGGCTTGGAGTGCTGTTGGCAACTGCCATACACTTTTTGCTTTGGTTTTTCGTGCATGGCTGGAGCATGGTAATACTTGGAGTTGCGTGCATGATTATAGCTGTGCTTGGCTATGCATTTGGGGATATTTCCATTCTTTGGCTGTATGTTGCTGACGCAGTTGCAAAGATAATCTGTGGAGCATATCTATTTTTCCTTTCCAAGCCAACTGAGCTAGAAACTTTATTTGATGCTGCATAAAGTCAACACCCATATTGGTAGATGCCTCAAATACGGCATTTTCACTTCATTAATCGTTATCAAAGAGATGATATAGACATGTATAAAAAATATGTACATGTCTATAATTTTTTCTGTAACATTTTCTTACTTCAATTGTTATATATATGAAAGAGTAAAACGGGAGGAAAGTATGGAAAAGCACTTGCTTTATAAGCTGTACAGCACATATTATACTGAGCTTTTTCTATATCTATACTCTCTTTGTCACGATCATGAGCTGGCGGAAGATATGACTCAGGAAGCATTTCTTAAGGCAATCATGTCTCTTCCCGATGATCATTCCAACGTAAGGGCGTGGCTTTATATGGTTGGAAGGAATCAGCTATTTAATGCATTGGCCAAGCAGAATAGAACGGAGCTGAAAGCCGACATTGAAGACTACGAGTTTACGTGTGATGAAAGCATTTTGGATGGTCTTATTCAAAATGAGAGCAAGAAGATTCTCTATGAAGCCATAAATCACTTGGATAAGACTAAGAGGGAAATACTATGCATGCAGTATTTCTCAAGTTTTTCACAGAAAGAAATAGCTGCCATGCTGCATATGACAACTGAAAATGTAAGGGTGCAGGCGCACAGAGGTAAGAAACTCTTAAAAGACTATATGGAGGAAAAAGGGGTATGAAGTATCGAGATCTGTTACAGGAATACAAGAACGGAACCCTGGATGAGGAAAAGAAAAAAGAGATCGAGGCGGATATTGAGAAACAGGATGCCATAAGTGATTTTCTTTTTGAAAACTCCGAGATTCCTGGGTTGGATGATATTGCAGATAGTGATGCCATTCCGGAAGATAATAAAGAAATGAAGCCATCAAGTGAGGCAGATGATTTCGCTAAACTAATAAACTCAAGGATCCGTAGAGCATTTATAAAAGTCGGAATAACCACCGCATTGGTAACTCTGGCGATTGTCGGTTTTGTCATGTTTGCACTTCCCAAGATTGTAGATGGACAGTATTATAATCCGACTGAAGAGATCGGAAGCGGATTTGAAAAAAGTAACAGGCTGACTGTGGATATTGCAACATACTCTGAACTGTTTCTTCCGACGAGAAATATATGGAACTGTGATGCAGTAAGCAGGGGATACGGAAAATATTATATATCTCTTTATAGAATGGAAAACAGTTATGCAGGAACACTGGAAAAGGGAGACTTGCGTTTATACTATCCTGATATACTGAACAGAACGATAAAGCTGGCATTCACTTCAGATGAAAATGGACAGAGCACATGCCTGTTAACAAGTCCCAAGGGTAGTTTCGACTATGAGCCCGATATTATCTCATACTTGAATGAGTACAATGTATATCAGGCATCTGTAACAATGACGAAATCTATGAGATATGATGATTTTATAAAATGGTGCGAACAAAATGATATTTATCCAGACTGGTGTGCCATATCAACTTATGTTCAGGGTGGGGATCCGGAAAATCTGCCACTAATGTATAGCGGGATAGAGCATAACGCTTATACGAATGAGCCATGCATTGGCTTTGGAGTAGATTCATATATGAGAGTGAATTATGATCAGGAGAAATATCCAAATCTGAGTGCCTGGGATACATGGCAGGCTATAAGAGATGGTGCATCTGAGTATGACGTTACTTTTGAACATGTTACAAGTATGCTTGATTACCTTATAGATAATCCACAAATAATCTATATGATACCTGATGGCAATGCTGATCCGGATACACTTAGATCATATAAGAAGCATATTGAAGCAAACGGACTTTATGTCTATGGCTTTGTGTGTGCAGATAATAAAGAAGGATTTGAAAGAATGCAAAATCTTGATGAAGTGGCACATATAGTCGTGGATGTTGAATAACGCATAATATATAATTTTTTGAATAAAGCCATTTTTAATATTTCAGATGACCACATCACTTAAGGATGCAAAAGCGTCAGCAAGAAATGCGGATGTTGTTGCAGGACTATTTAACAAGGAAATAGAAGGGCTGGATGAATGGCTCAAACAGAATAATTTCAAATAAGAAGAGATGGCTAAGGTGGCTGCAAAGGATCTGGGACACAGCGAGATCGTAAACCATGATAGTCCTGAGTTTGTGAAGTTCGTACTGAATCTGCATTGATTGGAGAGGGAGGTTTTTTATGAAGGTACTTATCATTAACGGAAGCCCCAGAGTGGGCGGAAACACAAGTATTGCTCTTGATGAAATGGTAAAGGTGTTTAAATCAGAAGGCATAGAGACGGAAGTTGTTTTTGTCGGAAACAAGGATATCAGGGGCTGCATTGCATGCCACGCATGTGCCGAAAAAGGCAAGTGTGTATTTAATGATGTGGTAAATGAACTTGCTCCGAAATTTGAGGAGGCTGACGGTCTGGTAGTGGCATCACCAGTTTATTTTGCATCAGCTAATGGTACGCTTATCTCATGTCTTGACAGACTTTTCTTCAGCACTCATTTTGACAAGACAATGAAAGTAGGAGCATCAGTAGCTGTAGCAAGACGTGGTGGCTGTTCTGCTACATATGATGAACTCAATAAGTATTTCACAATCAGTGGAATGCCTGTTGCATCAAGCCAGTACTGGAACAGTGTTCATGGCAGAGAAAAGGGAGAGGCGGAGCAGGATCTGGAAGGTCTTCAGACCATGCGAACGCTTGCAAGAAACATGACTTTCCTTATGAAGAGCATCGCTCTTGGAAAAGAAAAGTATGGACTTCCTGAGAAGGAAGAACATCAGTGGACACATTTCATTAGGTAGAAAGTTATACTATCGGAATATATTCTTCCCAAACTTGCACTAAATGCAAGTCTAAAGTGGTAGCATTATTTGGCCACATTATTGCATGACTGGTATATCAGCTCTGCCAGGTCCCTGGTGGGGGTGTCAAAACCACTTTGTATCCAGACACGCAGTACATTAAGGCTTCCGTACATAACGAAAGTGAAGAGGTAGTCTGCATTTTTGTTATCCAGGATTTCAGGCACTGCAGCCTTTACATTATTTGCAATTGTTTCGATTATTGTTTTCTGAAAATCTTCGGAATCCTGCTGGCACAGCAGGATTCCGAAGGTTTCTCTATTTTCTTTTACATATTCAAGGAAAGCTTCAATAGATTCAGTGGTGTTGAAGCTTCCACTAAGGTTTTCCAAAGCCTTCAAAGTGTTTTCCATAACTTCGTTTTCTACATCAGAAAGAAGCTCAAACTGATCCTGATAGTGAAGGTAAAAGGTTGAGCGACTCATCTCGGAAAGATCACATATTTCCTTGATAGTGATCTTTGAAATTGGCTTTTCCTGCATCAGTTCCATAAGGGATTCCCTAAGGATCCTCTTGGTAACTAGGATACGTCTGTTGTTTTTGGTTGCCATATATGTCCTCCTCACTTTATGAAAAGTTTAGATTTTTAACGATACACGGGATTTTTGAAACATTCTAAACTGTACATTTTGGAATAAATGTGTATTAAACACTACGTATATAAAAATATTGTAAGTTGTAAACAATACACGATGTCTATATTATACCCTTAAAGAGAAACGGAAACAAGCACCGGATAGTGAAGAGGAAATAATCATGAAAATGAAAAAGATTTCAAAGGTAAAGATAGCACTGATCACTCTTACAGCAATTGTAGCACTGGTAGTTGTAAAGGCACTTACTGCACAGTTTTTATACACAGAAATGGGATATAGTCCGGTAGAAACTGGGGCAAGACCCACGGCATCATTGGTGTACGTTACTGGGCGGCGGATTATGAAGACTGGGGGACCATGGGACTGTTTAGGTTCGAGAATAAGCATGGCATTCCCAAGACCGGACTAGTCATGGATTTAGGAAAATGATCCCCCGGGACGGGGTTAATGGATCATTCTGGATTTGAGAAAAGAGGTATAGATCATGAGCAATGAAATGAAAAATAAGAAAAGACCTGTGGTTTTTATGACAGGAGCAGGCGGAGGAATGGGCTCTGAGAGCTTTAAGCAGATGCTACCGGATATAGGAAAAAAATATGATCTTATAGCTTTTGACAGGGATACAGAAAAAAATCATGACTTTTTTGACCCTTATAAGGGAACAAAGGGACTAACAACAGTATATGGGGATCTACTTAATAAAGACGATGTGGAAAAGTGCGTTGAAATGTCGGACATAGTTCTTCATATAGCAGCATTGGTTTCACCTCAGGCAGATTACCATCCTGACAAAGCCATGAAGACAAATTATGGATCGGTAGTGAACCTTACAGAGGCTATTAAAAAATGTGGTAAGAAAGATACCTATAAGTTTGTTTATATCGGAACAGTAGCAGAAACAGGAGACCGCATGCCACCTATTCACTGGGGAAGAGTCGGAGACCCAATAAAGCCCAGCGTGTTTGACTATTATGCGGTATCTAAGATTGCAGCAGAGCGCCATGTTATCGAGAGCGGGCTTAAGTATTGGGTATCTCTTCGTCAGACAGGTATCATGGGACCTGCCATGGCAAAGATCAGAGACGCCATCCAGTTCCACAACTGCATTTATAACGTACTTGAATATGCTTCAGACAGAGACAGTGGAAGAGCAATGAGAAATCTTGCAGCCTTTGATGCTGATGGAAGTCTTGATGAAAGCTTCTGGGGACACATCTATAACATCGGTGGCGGAGAGAGCTGTCGTGTCAGCACACTTGATATGTACAAAGCTATGTATGGGGAGTTGGGATTTAAGAGCCTTGACCCGGTAATTGATCCCAAGATGTATGCCACAAGAAACTTTCACGGTCAGTATTATCTGGATTCAGGTAAGCTCGAGAATTATTTACACTTCAGAAGTGACTCCATGCAATACTTCTATGACGCATATCTTAAGGAACTTGGCGGAGCAAAGACTGCAGGAAAGATCATCACCAAGTTCCCTGGCGGACAAAAGCTCATGGGCACCATCATCAAAGGTACCTTCAAGAAACTCCTCGATACAGAGCATGGCACCAAGCACTGGCTTGATAACAATATGGAAGATCACATCGACGCTTACTGGGGAAGCAAAAAGGCCTGGGAAGCACTTCCTGAAAAGGTCAGTGAGATGGAAGAGTTTACCGACTGGGATAAGGTGGTCCACATCGACCATGGCTATGATGAGAGTAAGCCTGAATCAGAGCTGACGCTGGAAGATATGAAAGGTGCTGCAAAGTTCAGGGGCGGTACCTGCGACTCTACAGAAATGAAGACCGGAGATTGGAAGACTCCTCTTGAGTTTACCTGCCAGTTCGGGCATCACTTCAAAGGAAGCCCAAGACTGATCCTTGAGGGCGGACACTGGTGCGACGAGTGCGAGAGAAAGTCCTGGAACTATGGAATGAGAGCTAGGAAGGACAAGTTCTTTGCTCAGGTTTGGAATCCTCTTCATGATGAGGACGAGATCCGCGAGTATCCAAAGACAGTAAGCGAGTTGGAGGTATGAGGGGAAAGTAATTTCTGCTGGAATACAATAACAAATTGGGAGAAGAACGGGTGGCTACAAGAATAAAAGAGATATTTGAAAAGCCTTTTTTATCCTCCAGGATAAAGAGTGAAGATACTACAGGAAGCGAGCGGATACTGGGATATCTGCTGGCTCCTTCAGGCGCGCTACTTTTAAACGGCATTCTGGCAACCTATTTGAATGTCTTTTACACGGATGTTCTGAAGCTGACAACTGTCTTGGGAGGTGTTTTCCTGGCAGTTTTTCCGATCATATCAAGGGTGCTGAGTGCATTTATAAATCTGTTTATCGGAAGGGCCATAGACAGAACCCGGACAAAGGAAGGCAAGGCAAGACCATGGCTTCTTTTGTCGGCGCCATTGATACTGATAAGCGGAGTACTGCTATGCATAGTTCCAAGCAGTAATCAGACCATTCAGATAGCATGGGTGATCTTTACATTTAACCTATATTACGGTCTGGCATTTAATCTTTTTAATATGAGTCACAGTCTGATGGTTCCCCTGTCAACGCGAAATATTAAACAGAGGGGGAGCCTTTCTGTGCTGAATAACGTGGCTTCAACCATGATGACGGGTATCCTGGGAGCGCTCTTTTTCCCGGCTGTTATCCTGCCTGTGATCGGAGTAAATCAAAAGCTCTGGCTTATTACCATTTCAACCTTATCAATTCTGGCATTCCCGCTCATTATCATGGAGTATTACTTTACAAGGGAACGCATTACGCTGGAGGATTCGGGGAACACAAAGAAAGAGGCAGTGGGCAGCAAAAAGCAGCTGAAAGCTATCTTTTCGGATAAGTACAGTATTCTGATCTTTGCATACTTTACGATTAATCTTATAGCAGCGCAGCTTAAGAACACTTCGCTTGTCTATTATTGCAACAACGTTCTGGGAGCCTACAATGATGGCTATACACAGACGCTGGTTTCGGTTGTAGGTGGGCTTCCGATGGGAATAGGGCTGTTTGCCGTCTGGCCGATTGCAAATAAGTTTGGAAAAAAGAATACGACGGTTTTAGGATTCATCCTTCTCTCAATAGGAAGTATTATCTGTTTTATAGCGCCAAAGAGCCTTCCGATCGTTCTTGGAGGACAGTTCATAAAGAATATTGGCGCACTGCCTTCAGCTTATGTTTTTATGGCTCTTTTTGCTGATGTGCTTGATCACCTTGAGTGGAAGAATGGCTTTAGATGTGATGGAATGGCTATGTCGGTATATTCTATCATCACTACGATTTCAGCCGGGATTGCTACAGGAGTCTTTAACTTGGGCCTGAGCACTACAGGATATGTGGCGCCTTCCTTTGATGCTGTTACGGGAATGACTACTTCTGTTATTCAGAATGCCGCGACCCAGAATGTGATTACATTTTTCTTTGTGGGTCTTGAGGCCATAACAGGAATAATCTGTGCACTGCTCCTTGTCGGCCTGAACGTTGAAAGAGATATACATAAGGAGCAGGAGGAGATCCTTTTAAGAAAAGCTGCAGAATCATGTTGCTAAGAGTCAGGTCAGTAAGGTGACTGCTTAGGATATGCTCTTTCTATACTCCTTGGGTGTCATCCCATATTTCTTTTTAAAAACATTCTGGAAATAACTCTGGGAAGAAAAACACAGATATTCACTGATCTCACTTATGGAGCGATCAGAGTAGTGGAGGAGGCTTCTGGCTTCCTCCAGTTTTTTTCTCATGATAAAAGAGCTGATGTTAAAGCCCAATTCTCTCTTGAATTTCTTGGAGAGGGTGCTTCGCTCCATGCCAAGGTGATCAGCAATCTCTTCTACAGAGATGTCCTGATTGACGTGATTGGAGATATATTCGATGGCCCTGTAGATATCAATGGTCATTCCGGAAGGAATCTTTGCTTCCGAAACTCTCTTGGTAAAGTCCATAGCTGCCGTGGCATTAAGGAATGTGATGGCCGCAGAGTCCGTCATCTTTTCCGCCTCCTGGATATAGGAGTCGGAGAGAAGATACGCTGTTTCCACATCCAGTCCGCCTTCAACAGCTTTTCTGGTGATGATGGCGATGGAGCTGATAAAGATGTTCTTGGCCTGGCGCAGTGAGTCACCTGCCACTTTTCCTTCAGTTATCCTTGGCGCATTTTTGAAGAATGCTTTGAGGCCTTCCACGTCACCTCGCTGAATGTATCCGTAGTATTCCTTCTCAAAGAGATACGTATTGTGGAAACGCTCATTTTCCTTGATATCCACAAGTTCTCTTGTATGCTTTTGCCCGATAGCTTTCTCTTTTCCTTGATCGAATACGTTGAACTTGGAGATAATGTCTATGGTCTCGCCATTCAGTTCCCTGTTGATCAGGGCAAGGATATTGAAAAACTGAGAGTTTGAAAACAGAGGAGTCTTGCGATAGAACTCCTCTATTCCCAGCTTGTATTCCACAGGCAGAGAGTACTCTTTTATCATGTGATCGATGATGTCAGAGGTTATTGTGACATTGCTTACAGGTCCTACGATTATGGTTTCACCGGTGTTAAAGTTCTGTATTATTCCTAAAAAGAGAAAGTCTTCTGTGGATCTGAAACTGACATTCTCGTTACTTTCTGTAAGAAGCCCCTTATATGCAGAGATAAAGTCCACCGGCAGCTCATTTGCAGGGAATGCCATAATAAGCTCGTCTTTCCTGAAGTAGTGGACAGGAATATATGCCGCGTTGTATAGAAGATTTAGGAAGTCTTCGATTTTTCTTTTTCCAGCCATTATAATTCACCTAATTACAAATAAATTCACGTGCATGCAATAATATTATCTACAGATACACTACAATGTCAATAAAGAAAGAGATGTACTGTGTGTGATATTTAGAGGAGGATACAAAGAAATGGCAAAGAAACCACTTGGACTCGATAAATCCGGTGTCCAGAAAGTAATGAGAAAGGGAGATTATTTTGCGGACTCTTTGGGACAGTTCGCCCTTAATTCAATGTCAGGTCTTGTCGGACAGCTGACATACTTCTACACAGATAAGGCTGCGGTAGCTGCGGGTGCTGTTGCAACAGTGTTCTTTATCTGTAAGATCATTGACGCGTTCACAGATGTGATCATGGGAAACATTGTTGACCATACTAAGCCCGGAAAAGAGAAATACAGACCATGGCTTTTAAAGATGGCTATTCCGGCTCTGGTAATACTAATCATGCTCTTTACGGTGCCACAGGGTGTTTCGGATTATGTTAAGATAGCTTATATGTTCGTTACGAACATCCTATTAACTGCAGTTATCTATACAGCAATCGCTATTCCATACGGTTCGCTTCTGGTTGTGAGGACAAACAGCCAGGAAGAGCGAGGCAACATGGGAATCTGGCGTGCAGCAGCCGGCTATGTTTCAGGAATGGTAATTGCTATCGGAATCATTCCTATCACTAACATGCTTGGCGGTGATCAGGCAGCCTGGATCAAGTTTGGGGGTGGCTTTGGACTGATGGTAGTTCTTGCACTTCTTATCTGTTACAAGAAGGCAAGAGAGTGCGCTGTTGAGACCGGAAAAGAAGCACTTCCTGCAGATCAGCAGGATGATGAAGAGCCGGTTCCGTTTAAGGAAGCTTTAGGAAACCTTTTCCGCAATAAGTACTGGGTAATGATCCTTATCATGGGTGTTATGTCAAATATCTCTTATGGTGTAAGCGGATCTTCAGGAGCTTATTATTGCAAGCTTATCTACGGTGACGACAACCTGACCGGTATTCTCGGTGCAGTTGGTCTTTTGCCTACACTGATCGGATTTATCGCTGTTGGTCCTATGATCAAGAAGCTTGGCGTAACCAGAACGCTTAAGGTTTCATTCTTTATCGGCATGGTTACTACAGCACTTCGTATCATAAATCCATCAGCCTTCTGGTACAACACAATCCTTGGATGCTTTGCAACATTTGCTAACATCCCTATGATGTGCCTTATGGGTGTTATGACTGCCATGACAATCGATTACAATGAGTATAAATTCGGTAAGAAGATGGTTGGTACAAGTAATGCAGCAAGTGGATTTGGCGGAAAAGTCGGTTCCGGTCTCGGGGCGTCACTTGTAGGCTGGTGCCTAGCAGTTGCAAGCTACGATGGCCTTGCAGAGGTTACTACACCTGCAGTAAGACAGGCAGTATTTACCTTTGGTATCTACATTCCACTTTTACTGTTTGTGGTAATGTTCATACTTACTCTTCGTTTTGACCTTGAGGCTAAGCTTCCTTCAATGAGAGAAGAGATCGCGAAAAGAAAAGCTAATAAGTGATACGGAAATTTGAGGCGGTGAAATTCCGCCTCAAAAACCATTTATGGAAGAGGTGTAAATATGCAGCAGTATGAAACTGATCATTTAAATCTGGTACTGGATAACGCAGCCGAGTGCACTGTGCTTCTTAAAAAGAACGGGAAATTTCCCTTAGAGAAGCCTTGCAAAATAGCAGCCTACGGCTCAGGTATGCGCTATACGATCATGGGTGGCACCGGGTCAGGAGAAGTCAACACCAGATTTTCATATACGATTGAAAAAGGTTTGGAAAAAGAGGGCTTTGAGATCACCACAAAGAAGTGGCTTGATGAGTATGACGAGGTGAGGAAAACCGCCAAGAAAGAGTACTATAAGACTCTTAAGAAGGAAGCCAAAAAGAAGCATGAAAACCCCATCATGTATCTAATGGGAAAAGAGCTTTTGGAGCCCTGCCACGGACTGGCTCTTGATGCTGAAGGCGGTGATGTGTGCATCTATGTTCTTTCAAGAAACTCCGGAGAGGGGAGCGACAGGAAGGTCGTAGAAGGCGATGTAAAACTCACAAGATCAGAAGTGAGGGACATCATTGCTTTAAATAAGAAATATGACAGATTCATGCTGGTTCTTAATGTTGGAGGACCGGTGGATCTAACACCGGTTATGGAAGTTGGAAACATTCTCATTTTGTCACAGCTTTGCTCTGACATGGGAAAAGTGCTCTCCGACATTCTTACAGGCAAACAGAATCCTTCAGGGAAGCTGACCACAACCTGGGCAGCTTTTGAGGAATACTCAGCTGAGGGCACATTTGGCGATTTCAATGACAATGAATACAAAGAAGGCATTTACGTGGGATACAGGTATTTTGATACCTTTGGGCATAAGGCTCTTTTCCCGTTTGGCTTTGGACTTTCTTATACAGACTTTGAAATCAGCTGTAAGGACGCAGAGGCGAAAGGCAGCGTAGTCACCCTCAAAGCTGTTGTAAAGAATACAGGATCTGCCGCAGGAAAAGAGGTTGTTCAGGCCTATGTGACACTCCCAGAAGGGGAACTTCCCAAGGCATATCAGGAACTGGCAGGCTTTGCAAAAACAGGTCTTCTTGCACCGGGTAAAGAGGAAGAGATTGTGATTTCTTTTGACCTTAAAGACCTTTCTTCTTATGACGAGAAGAGCGCCTCATACATTCTTGAAAAGGGTGAATATATCGTAAGAGTCGGAAACAGCAGCGCAAATACTGAGGTCATATGTGTGGCAGGCCTTGATGAGAAAGTTACTGTTCTTAAGACAAAGAATTGCCTTGGCGATCCTGGATTTAAAGATATTACAGCGCCTTCCTTTGACAGGGGGAATGTTCCTGCTAAGGCTAAGAGAATCATTATTGATGCAAAAGACTTCTCCTGCGGCGAAGTTTCTTTTGACAGGGAATATGAGATTGATGATAAGGTAAAAGAACTTTCGGATGAGGAACTGTGTTATTTGGAAATCGGTGGATTTGACCCAAATGCCAAGGGCCTTTCAATAATCGGAAATGCTGCAACTCATGTGGCAGGAGCAGCAGGTGAGACTACTTCTTTGCTTGAAAACAAAGGCATTAAGCCACTTATCATGGCCGACGGACCTGCGGGACTCAGGCTTTCCCTTGAGTACTACGAGGATGAAAAGGGTGCTCACGGTGTAGGCGGAGCAGGGATGATCCCCGAGAGCATGCAGGAAGCCATGGGCCCGGTGGCCAGATTCATAGCAAATCTTTTAACCGGCGGAAGCAAAACCCCAAAGGGAGTAACTATAAAGGAACACGCAGCAACCAGGATACCCATCGGCACAGCCATCGCACAGAGCTTCAATGTGGAGTTTGCTGAGAGCCTTGGCGATATTGTCGGAGATGAGATGGAGCGTATGGGAATCAATCTGTGGCTTGCTCCTGCGCTCAACATCCACAGGAGCATCCTTTGCGGAAGGAACTTTGAGTACTATTCAGAGGATCCGCTTGTATCGGGACTTATGGCGGCGGCCATCACCAGAGGAGTTCAAAGGCACAAGGGCTGTGGCACAACCATCAAGCATTACGCAGCCAACAATGCTGAGACTAACCGTTACTGTAACAACTCCCATGTGAGTGAGAGAGCAATGCGAGAAATTTATCTTCGCGGCTTCGGAATCTGTGTAAGGCTTTCACAGCCTCACGCGCTGATGACCAGCTATAACCTTTTGAACGGAACCCATACTGCTGAGCACAGAGGCCTTATCGAGGATGTGCTCCGCTGTGAGTTTGGCTTTGAAGGCATCGTTATGACCGACTGGGTGATGAGCATGATGGACAGCAAGAACTCCATTTACAGAAACTCATTGTCAAATGAAGTGGCAAAGGCCGGTGGTGACCTGTTTATGCCCGGTGGCAAGAAGGACTATGAGAATGTTTTAAATGCGCTTAAAGCCGGAACTCTTGACAGAAAGCAGCTTGAGATAAACGCCTCCAGAGTTATAAAGATGGCTGCGAAACTGGCCTGACTTTCCAAGTGAGAGGAATAATTAAATGAATTTATATGACCTTAGAATAGAATATGACAAAGCTCCTTTCGGACTTTCAGTAAAAAATCCAAGGTTTTCCTGGAAACTTAAGTCCGGCAGGACCGATACCATGCAGAAGAACTATCGCATTGTTGTCACTGAATCTGATAGCGGAGACACTGTCTGGGACAGCAAGTTGATAGAGTCAGATGCATCAATACATGTGGAGTATGCGGGAGATGCGCTTTTAGATGAGACGGCATACGGTGTTCATGTGGAAGCCTGCGACAATCATGATGAAAAAAGTGAGATAGAAGGCAGTTTCGTTACAGGTATATTTGATCCTGCAAGCTTTCAGGCGCGCATGATCACCCACGATTTTGAAGAGGATAACAAGAGCTGTCCTGTGTTCTACAGTTCTTTTGCTACCAGGAAAAAGGTTAAAAGAGCTGTTGCCTACGTCACAAGCTACGGCGTTTATGAGATGAGCGTAAACGGAAAGACTGCAGGAGACCTGAGAATGGCTCCCGGGTGGACCAGCTACAAGAACAGGCTTCAGTATCAGATCTATGATATTACTGAGCTTATTGATAAAAGAAACTTCGTTGAGATCACAGTTGGAAACGGATGGTATAAGGGCATCCTTGGATTCACTCTAAAGCCCAATAATTATGGTGACAGGGTTGCTGCTTTTGCTGAGATTCACGTTTTCTATGAGGATGGAAGCTGCGACAAGATCTTTACTGATGAGAACTGGGGCGTAAGAGAAGGGCAGATTCTATCAAGTGAGATCTATATGGGAGAGTCGGTAGATACCACAAAAGCTGATTTTGCAGAGGGTAAGGTATCAGTAACGGAGTTCGATCCAAAGACCCTTGTTGCCCAGGAAAATGAGCCCGTCAGGGTAACAAAGAGGCTTAAACCCGTAAAGATATTTACAGATCCCGAAGGCAATAAGCTTGTGGATTTCGGGCAAAACCTTACAGGTGTTGTTGAGCTTAATATAAAGGGCAAAAAAGGGCAGAAGGTAACAGTTAAGCATGCTGAGACCCTGGATAAGAACGGAGTCTTTTATCCTGAAACTTTGCGAAAAGCCGTGTCTATAGATGCGTTTGTGCTTAATGGAGAGAGGCAGGTTCTTTCACCTAAATTCACTTTCCATGGCTTCAGGTATGCGAAGATCGAAGGCATTGAGGATCTCACAGAGGACATGTTCACAGCTCTGGTTATCCACTCTGATATGGAAGAGATCGGAGATTTTGAGTGCTCAAATAAGAAGGTCAATCAGCTCTATAGCAATGTGACCTGGAGCTTTAGGGATAACTTCCTTGATGTTCCGACAGATTGCCCTCAGAGGGACGAAAGGCTCGGCTGGATGGGAGATGCCCAGGTTTTTTGCTGGACTGCTTCAGAGATCAGAAACACAGCCAGGTTCTACAGCAAATGGATGAAGGATATTGTTGCCGAGTCATCTCTTGAAAAGGGTGTGCCTCATGTGGTTCCGGATATACTGGGCTCATACAGTTCGTCAGCCTGGTCGGATGCAGCTGTTATCATTCCATGGGCTGTTTATCAGACCTATGGCGATACAAGGATTCTTTCAGATTCCTGGCAGTGCATGCATGAATGGGTTGATCATATAAGGAATCACTGCGGCGATAACGGCCTTTGGCAGACCGGCTTTCAGTACGGTGACTGGCTTGCGCTGGATAAGGAGGAGATGGCTGACAGGACCGGTGCGACAGACAAGTATCTTATAGCAAATGCTTACTATCTGTATGTGACCGATATTGTGAGAAAGACAGCCAAAGTTCTCGGACATTCCGATGCCGAAAAGAGATACTCTAAGCTTTATGAAAAGACCCTTGAAGCCTTCAGGAGTGAGTATTATACCTCGACAGGACGTATCGTAAGTGAGACACAGACCGGGGAAGTGATATCTCTTTTCTTCGGCCTGGCAAGAGAAAAGGACAGAAAGCGAATCCTTGATGCTTTGGTTGAAAATATAGCTGCACACAAGAATCACCTGGTGACAGGTTTTGTAGGAACTCCATACCTTTGCCATGTACTTTCCGAGAACGGCGCTCATGATCTGGCAACAGTTCTTTTCATGCGTGAGGACTATCCTTCATGGCTCTATGCCGTAAATAAGGGGGCAACAACGATTTGGGAGAGATGGAATTCCATCACACCGGAGGGTGACTATGATGTGTCCGGAATGAACTCTCTTAATCACTATGCCTATGGTTCGATCGCAGACTGGATGTTCAGGAAGATAAGTGGAATCGAGCAGCTTGAGCCCGGATACAAGAGATTCAGGGTAAAGCCGATGCTGGTGAAGGGCATTTATTCTTTCGACAGGTCTTTTGAAACCATGTACGGAACCATAGAGAGTCATGTGAGCTGCAAAGATAGAAGGATAAAGGTTAAGGTTGTTGTTCCGGTTAATACTACGGCTGAGTTGACCCTTCCTGAGCAGACTGAGACTAAGGTGCTTGGTTCCGGAACCTATGAGTTCGACTATGCTACTGATACGGATCTGACTGTGGAGAGATACAGCATGGAGAGCACTCTTGGCGAGATATTGCAGAATCAGCTTGCAAAGGACATGTTTGAACAGTTTGCTCCGGGAATGCTGGATAATCCCATGATCGGATATGCCATGGGCATGACTCTTACGGAGATGCTGGTTCAGGCTCCTGAAGCAAAGCCTATGTATGAAGCTGTAATAGCAGCTCTTAATGTGCAGGAAAAAGCAAATAACCAGGGCGCAGATAGGACTTGTATATAATGAATTAGAATGATTCACATATATACAATAAAATTCACATATATACAATAAATCAGAGTCACATAATTCTATAATTATCCCAGATAAACAGGGATAATTCAGGATTATGTGATTTTTTTGTTTAAAGCAAAATCAAGATAAACGGAGGTAGGAAAATGTTTGAAAAGCTTTTTACACCAATCAGAATCAAAGGCATGGAACTGAACAACAGGATAATCATGCCGGCAATGGGAACAAAGTTTTCGGGGAATGACAGCTTTGTTACAGATAAATTAATAGCGTACCATGTGGCAAGAGCCAAGGGCGGGAGCGGGCTTAACATTGTTGAGGTAGCCAGCGTCCACACTCCCAGCGCACCGAGGCACTTTCTTTCAATCAGTGAAGATAAGTATGTGCCCGGATTTAAGAAACTTACGGATGCAATTCATGAAGCAGGAGGAAAGGCCGGTGTTCAGCTTTGGCAGGGAAGTCTCGCTGTTGGAATGGATCAGACTGCCCAGATACTTATGGCGTCAGATATGCCGGTCAGTGAGACGATAACTCTTCCCGGGATAACAGTCAGTCAGATAAAAGATATTGTTGAATGCTACGGAAAAGCTGCTAAAAGGGCCGTAGAAGCAGGATTTGACTGCATTGAGTTCCACTGTGCACATAACTATCTACCTCACTCATTTCTTTCAGGTGGAATTAACCACAGAACAGATGAGTATGGTGGATCCTTTGAAAACCGTGCAAAGTTCCCTCTTGAGTGCATTAAGGCTATCAGAGCAAATATGCCGGAAGATATGCCTCTTTTCATGAGAATAGATGCTCATGACGACTACCTTGAAGGAGGCCTGACGATTGAAGAGGTAATAGAGTTCTGCGAGCTCGCGGGTAAAGAAGGTGTAGATGTACTTGATGTATCAAGAGGAAATGTCATTACTCCTGCACAGAAGTTTGAGGTTCCGCCTATCGATCTTCCTCAGGGATTCAACATCGACAACGCCGCAAGAATCAGAAAAGAAACAGGTATGCTAACTATCGGCGTAGGAAGAATCAATACTCCTGTTCTTGCTGAGAGAATTCTTGAAGAAGACAAGGTCGATATGGTTGTTATGGGAAGAGCACAGCTTGCTGACCCCGATTTCTGCAACAAAGCAAAGGCAGGAGATGTTCAGGACATCGATTACTGTGTGGGATGCGACCAGGGATGTCTTGACTGCTTCGCGGACACTAACTGCGAGCATATAACATGTATGAGAAACCCTGCCGTAGGAAGAGAGCTTGAATGCCAGGTCACAAAGGCAGATAAGTCTGAAACAGTTCTTATAGCAGGAGCTGGTGTTGCAGGTCTTGAAGCGGCTATCATCCTGAAAAAGAGAGGTCACAATCCTATATTATGCGAGAAATCAGATACACTGGGAGGACAGTTCATCACAGCAGGACAGGCACCCAGAAAAGCTGAGATGAAGGCTGCTGCAATCGCCATGGGACAGAAAGCAAAGCGCCTTGGGGTTGACATCCGCCTGAATACGGAAGTTACACCGGAACTGATCGGTGAGATCAAACCGCACACAGTAATCAACGCAATTGGTGCTGAACCCATCATTATCCCGATTAAGGGATACGACCTTCCTTATGTTGTGAATTCACATGAGGTTCTTGATGGATACAAGACTCCTACAGGAGATGTTGTCATTATCGGTGGAGGACTTGTAGGAATAGAGACAGCAGAGTATCTTGCGGAAAAAGGCTGTAAGATAACTGTTCTGGAGATGCTTGACCAGTACTGTGCAGATATGGGAATGGCAAGAAGATACTGCGTTGAAGAACAGATTGCAAAGGACGGCATCAACATAGTAACCGGCATCAAGGTCAAAGCAATAGATGGAAATGCTGTTATAGGTGAACTTAATGGAGAAGAAAAGTCCTATAAATGCGACTATGCAGTCATGGCTGTTGGCGCTAAAAAGAGAGACGGAAGTGCACTTGAGAAATGCTGCCTTGATAATGGCATAGGCTACTATGAAGTAGGTGATGCTGCCGGGGCAAGAAGAGCGCTCAATGCAATCAGAGAAGGCTATGACGTAGCCCTCAGGTTTGATGATCCTGAGGAGCACCGCCATGCCACACAGCCTAAAAAGCTTGTGTTTATCACTGGAGCTACAGGAATCATGGGTCAGGAGACCATGAAGCAGCTTCTTTCAAGAAATAACCGCTTCAAGGTAAGGATTCTTGCAAGACCTTCTGATAAAAACAGAGAGCTTCTTAAGAAGTATAGAAACCCTGCACTTGAAGTAGTATGGGGCGACATGGCTGATTATGAAACCATAAAGAAGTGCGTTGATGGAGCAGACTATGTACTTCACATCGGTGCCATGGTATCACCAGCAGCTGATAAGTATCCTGAAAAGACTCTTTATACGAATATTGGATCGACACTGAATATCATAAAGGCAATCAAGGAGCAGCCTGATCCTGACAAGGTTCACTTTGCATATGTCGGCACAGTTGCCATGACAGGAAGCCGTCTTGAGCCTGTACACTTTGGAAGAGTGGGAGACCCGATGAATCCTTCAATTCATGATTACTATGCAGTATCCAAGGTGTTCTCGGAAGCTGCGGTTTTTGACAGCGGTCTTAAATACTGGGTATCGATCAGACAGACAGGACAGCATCCCAGCGCAGAAGGCGCGGGCGAAGAGCCTATCATCTTCCATCAGCCTGCAAACAACGTGCTTGAGTGGAGTACATCTATCGAATCAGGTATATGCATGGCTAACCTCTGTGAGGAATGGGTCCCTGAAGAGTTTTGGAGAAGAGCTTATAACCTGAGCAGTGGCAAAGAGTACAGACTTGCGGCATGGGAAATGGGTGAAATGAGCCTTAAACCGATGGGAATAGATTTTAAGGATGTATTTGATCCTAATCTCCTTGCAAGGTTCAATTTCCATGGACATTACTATACTGATTCTGATGTTCTTGATAACTACCTTCACTTCAGATGCATCCCGGGTTCACAGTACTGGGCAGGTGTGAGAGGTGAGATAGAGAGGATGATGAAGAATCCCATGATCGCAGCCATGATGCCCACAGCAGAAGCACTTAAGGCTCACAATGAGGAAATCGCGCGGAAACCAATGGGACCTATCTGGATGGATGAGAATAACGAAGAAGACTGGATCAATGCATTCTTCGGCTCTAAAGAAGAAAAGCAGAAGGAAAGACATCACGAGCTCCATCATCCAGATGAGACGGAGACCTTCCTTGATCACGGATATGACGAGAAGAAGGGTATAGCAAACCTTGATAAGGCTGACCTTGAAAATGCTGCAGAGTATAGAGGCGGAAGCTACGAAGGTGAAGAACCAAAAGACATCTATACTCCCGTTACTTGGAAATGTGCATTTGGCCATGAATTCAAGATGTCAGTAAACGCAGTCCTTCATGGGGGTCACTGGTGTCCTGAGTGCCTTAAGAAGTCCTGGAACTATCCTGCAATTGCAAGAAAGAATCCCTTCTATGCACAGGTATGGGACTGCCAGCACAGTAAGGATGAGACATACGAGATTCCTATGAAATACAGTGCTTATGATATAACAAATGAATTAAAGAATAAGCTTGGATTGTGATTATCTGATGTATATGTCACTGGAGAAGATACGCTTCTCCAGTGATATTTTTTGAGTATAACTGGGGACTGTTGTGATACATAGAATAAGGGTATAATCGATTATAATTTGAAGATAATTGATTTATGCCATGGGGATACAATGCATTTATACCATTATTTTGATAAGAAAAACAACTGATAAATCTCCGGTAATTGCGAGGATCTATTAAAATATGAAAATGCTGACAAATAAAGAGATTAAAGAAATCGCAATAAGACAATCCGCTGAAGATATAGGATGTAAAGCAGAGGATTTCTTATCTGAGAAAAATATAATCTGTAAGTTTCATTTGGGAGATAATGCACGCAGGTATTATAAAGAACCAATCACCTGCAACTTTGTTTCTTACGGGAATAATGTTGTAGCAGCTACAGGGGACGAAGTGACAGATCTGGTTTCAGAATACGTAGATAAATATGAGTTCTACCATCTTTTTGAGACTCCAAATATGCACTGGCTTGAGGAGCGTCTCTCGGAGCGCGGGTACAAGATATGTTTTATGGCGGAGTACTACCTTCCTGATGTGGAGAGGATTCACAATATACAATGCTTATATGAGACAAGAATACTTGGACAGGATGATTTCAAGAACTTATATCTACCGGAGTGGAGCAATGCGTTATGCAGTGAGCGTAAAAATCTGGATGTTCTGGGAGTTGGAGCTTATGACCAGGATAAGATGATAGGATTTGCTGCATGTTCAGCTGATTGTGATGACATGTGGCAGATAGGGGTAGATGTTCTTCCTGAGTACAGGCAAAAGGGGATAGCATCCGCTCTTACAAGCAGGTTGGCAAAAGAAATACTTGGAAGAGGGAAAGTGCCATTCTACTGTTCAGCATGGTCTAATATCAGGTCGGCGAGAAATGCAGTGAAGAGTGGATTTGTTCCGGCATGGGTCGAGATGACTATAAAACCAGCAAATATAGTTGATGAGATCAATTCAGAGGCGGGTAAATAAATGAATTTCAGAAAGGCAACAATAGAAGATCTGGTATTGGGCAATATTTATCATGAATTGGCGCATGAAATTTTCTAAATAGAAAGCAAATTTTGTCAAAAGTGACGATTACATGGACCTCCCAAAAAATGTATTATAAATCATGTAATTGAATGTCGCCAAAGGGGCTGACGGTATACATAAATAATAGGTTGTAACCGAACACGTGTAAGTGAAGACCTCACTTGACGTGTTTTTTTTATGGTTTTATTGGATTTTAAGGAGGTAGAAATGAATCAGAACACAAACAATTACCTGGCAGAAGAGAAGATTGAAAAACTTCTTCTAAAGTTTTCAATTCCTTGCATCATGTCTCTGCTTGTTTCATCACTTTATAACATTGTGGATCAGATTTTCATCGGAAGAGGAGTGGGCTATCTGGGAAATGGTGCAACAAACGTTGTTTTTCCTATAACAGTTATATCACTTGCCATTGCGCTTATGCTTGGCGATGGCGCTGCTGCATATCTTAGCCTTTGTCAGGGTAAAAAGGATATGGATTCTGGAAATAAGAGCATGGGAAACGTTATTATGCTTCTTGTGACTTCGGGATTAGCGATGGCAGTCCTTTTTGCACTGTTCAAGAGTCAGATTCTTAATGCATTTGGTGCTACAGAGAATAATCTTCCATATGCAAATGAGTACTTTGACTATATAATCCTGGGGATTCCATTTTTTGTTGTAGGTAATGGCCTTAATTCCATTATCAGAGCTGATGGCAGTCCTAAGTTTGCCATGATAACTACTCTTGCAGGATGCATCATAAACGTTATTTTTGATCCTGTTGCCATATTTGGATTTCATATGGGAATGAAGGGAGCTGCAATAGCGACAATAGCAGGTCAGATCGTTACAGCTATCTGCGGAGCCGTGTATATTCTTTTTAGGGCAAAGACATTTAAACTTACATGGATGAGCATGATTCCTGACATTAGCATTATTGGCAAGTTTGTTCCTCTTGGAATAAGCAGCTTCCTGACTCAGCTATCTATCGTAGTTATCATGGGAGTAATGAATAATGTTCTTGTAAAATATGGAGCTATGAGTAAGTATGGTGCCGATATACCACTCACTGTAGTGGGGATTGTTATGAAGGTGTTCCAGATTGTAGTATCAATCTGTATAGGAATTGCTGCCGGTTCACAGCCTGTTGTAGGATATAACTATGGTGCTGGAGAATACAGAAGAGTAAAAGCGCTGTTTACTACAATTATCAAGGCTGATGCAACTGTTGGTCTTATTTCAATGATACTATTTGAGCTGTTCCCGCTTCAGATCACATCTATATTTGGAAGTGAGGACGGACTGTATAATGAATTTGCTGTACTTTCCTTTAGAATTTTCCTGTCAATGATAATTCTGACCTGTATCCAGAAGTCTGTCAGTGTCTTTCTTCAATCACTCGGAAAGCCCGTCATGGCAATGGGATTATCACTTCTTAGGGAGTTTGTCCTAAGCGTACCACTTGCAATAGTCCTGCCGATGTTCTTTGGAGTAGAAGGAGCTCTATTTTCAGCGCCAGTTGCAGATGTTGTAACAATGGTTGCAGTTATAATTATGGCAAGGATAGTTATAAGAGAGCTTAATTCAAAGAGTGCCATGGATGAATCTGAAACTTCGGAAGTTCAAGCGGCTTGAGGCATTGAGGTGAAACAAAAATCCCGAAGAGCAGGAATAATGCTTATCTTATGTATCGCCACCGCGATCTCAGTCAGTTTGTCAGCTGAAAGCCCTTTTTATTTGCTCCAGAAACTTTTCAGCAATAGGTGTAAAGGTCTGATACTTATTCCATATCAGATATAGCTCTGATTTCAGTTCTGGCGAAAGTGGTCTGAAAACCATGTCAGTTCCTTCGGTATTTATCAGATCCTTAAATGTAAGGAGTATTCCAAGGTTTTCCCTTGCGAATACGGAACCGTTATAGGACAGTCTGAAAGAACCTTCAAGCTTAAGCTCATTAAATCTGTCTTTGGCCCATACTTTGATTTCATTGTTCCAGCTCTGCTCTGAGACAAACAGAGGCTGTTCTACAAGGTCAGATACTCGTATGGATTTTTTCTTTGCAAGGGGATGTGATGAAGATATGATTGCTCCCCATACATCAGCTTCCGGAAATTTAACATATTCATATTTATTGCTGTCAGGTGTTTCACATAGTACAGCAAAGTCTAAAATGCCCTTATCAAGCTTTTCAGTAACCTGTTCGGTATCTCCGCTGGTTATGTGATAAGTGAAATTGGGGTATTTTTCTTTTAACTTATAGATCTCTCTGGCAAGGTACCTGATCTGATAGCTCTCAGCCAGTCCAAAATAAATATCCCCACCTGTTATATCATCCAGGGAATTAAATTCCTGTTCTATCTTATCTGACATTGCAACAAGATCCTGGGCACGGTCACGCAGAAGCATCCCTTCGTCCGTAAGCGAAATGCTGAAACTGTGCCTTACAAACAGTTTTTTTCCAAGTTCTTCCTCTAATGCTTTTAATGTCTTTGAAAGAGTAGGTTGTGATACATGGAGCTGCTCAGCAGCCTTTGACATATTTTCTTCCCTTGCAACTGCAAGAAAGTATATGAGATTTTTTATTTCCATGAAAACCTCCATAAAGTTGACGATTAAAGTGTTATTCCAAAAACGAATATCATGATATTTATTTTATTCATTAGCGAAAACCTGGTCAAGGATTTACTATGAAATCAGAAGGAGCAAAAAAGATGGATACCAAAAAGATTCTTGAAAGCCTTACTGACATGGGCTGTGATGAGAAAGAAATAAGCTTTATGAAAAAGATGTATGAAGAAGGAGATACAGATACACTTCTTAGAGATCTTAGAAAATGCCGGTGTCATCTGATGGATAAGCTACATGACAGTCAGAAAAAAGTTGATAACATGGATTTTTTGATAAGACAGATTCAGAAAGAGAAATGATTCAGGAGGAATGTAAAATGATCAGAAAAGAAGAACTAAACCTTGTAACCGAGTGGGATAAGACCTTTAAGAAAAGTGATAAGGTAGACCACAGCAAAGTCACATTTGTAAACAGATATGGAATCACCCTTGCAGCAGATATGTATGTTCCCCAAAATCCAGAAGGTAAGCTTCCGGCTATTGCCGTATGTGGACCTTTTGGTGCAGTAAAGGAGCAGTGTTCAGGTCTCTATGCTCAGACAATGGCAGAGAGAGGATTTCTGACAATAGCATTTGATCCATCTTTTACAGGAGAGTCTGGTGGAAATGTAAGATACATGGCATCTCCGGATATCAACACAGAAGATTTCATGGCGGCAGTTGATTTTCTATCACTAAATGAAATGGTAGATCCTGACAGGATCGGAATCATCGGTATCTGTGGCTGGGGAGGAATGGCTGTAAACACAGCAGCTCTTGATACAAGAATTAAAGCTACGGTAGCTATGACAATGTATGACATGACAAGGGTAAATGCCAAGGGATATTTTGATTCAGAGGACAGTGAAGAAGCAAGATATCAGCATAAGGCAGCTATGTGTGCGCAGAGACTGGAGGACCTTAAGGCTGGTGAATATAAGCTTGGCGGCGGAGTAGTAGATCCACTTCCGGAGGATGCACCTTTCTTTGTAAAAGACTATTATGACTACTACAAGACTGACAGAGGTTATCACAAGAGAAGCCTTAATTCCAACGGTGGATGGAATGTTATTGGCTGTGAGTCTTTTGTTAATCAGCCAATCCTTAAGTACTCTAATGAGATAAGGAGCGCTGTTTTACTTGTTCATGGAGAAAAGGCGCACTCTTGCTATTTTTCTAAGGATGCTTATGCAGATATGATCAAAGACAGCAAGTATGCAGATAACAAGGAACTAATGATAATCCCTGATGCTGTGCACACTGACCTTTATGATGGCGGAGATAAGGATTATATTCCTTTTGACAAGCTGGAGAGCTTCTTTAAGGAGAATCTGAAATACTGATAAAGGATGGGATGATATGAGTAAAGTGTTAGTTATTTCAACAAGCCTTCGTACAAATAGCAATTCAGATATACTTACTGAAAAGCTTATAGAGGGAGCAAAAGCGTCAGGTCATGATGTGGAGCATATAAGCCTAAAAGGGAAAAATATCGGATTCTGTATCGGATGTCTGGCCTGTCAAAATACACAAAAATGTGTCATTAAGGATGATGCTGTCACTATTGCAGAAAAAGTAAAGAATGCAGAAACTCTCGTTTTTGCAACACCTATTTATTATTACGAGATGAGCGGGCAGATGAAGACTCTTTTGGATAGGCTCAATCCTCTATATCCTTCAGATTATAGATTTAGAAATGTATATATGCTCTCTGTCGCTGCTGAGGATGAAGAGTTTGTTCCTAAAAAGGCTGAAAGTGGACTTCAGGGATGGGTTGACTGTTTTGGAAAGGCTCGGTTTTCAGGCTCCTTATTCTGCGGTGGCATAGGTGATATGGGTGAGGCATCTGGGAAAACAGAAGAGTTAAACGAAGCTTTCGAGTTTGGAAAGGCTTTAAAATAAAGGAAGTTTGCGATGAAAACGAAATTGATTATGATGACACTCTGTGTGTTCATGATGCTTTGTACCAGCGCATGCTCAGGTGATACTAAGACACCATATGAAAACTATGATTCGAGCGCTGCCATTTCTGAATCAGAAGATATAGAAGCAGAAAGTACAGAGGAAATCGTTTTATCAGAAGACGTAAAAACATATCACACAGAAGAAACTGATAATCAAGCTGTTGAGAGTGACGCTTCTTCTGATGATACGGGTATTGGAGAAAAAACTATGATAATGAAAATTGGTGATATTAAAGTAAATGTAGATTGGGAAAATAATCAGGCAGTAGACGCGCTGCGAAATATGGTTGAAAAAGGCGATGTCATAATTCAGATGTCAATGTATGGCGGATTTGAGCAGGTGGGATCTATAGGTCAGAGTCTTCCAAGAAATGACAAACAGATGACAACATCATCAGGGGATATAGTTCTTTATTCAGGGAATCAAATAGTTGTGTTCTATGGGTCTAATAGCTGGTCATACACACAGTTAGGTCACATATCTGATAAGGATGAGGCTGGCATGACTGAGTTGCTTTCAAATGGTGATGTTACAATAACTATTAGCATGGGATAGGGATTATTAAAGTAGAAATATATTGATACAAAACGGTGGCTATAAGTCGAAAGATTTATGGTCACTATTTTTTTAAATTATTTTGATGTAACCATTGCAACTACATCTGTCACGAAGTAAAATGATGGCAGGAGGGCGCAAATCGTCCATTGGACGATTGTTCTGCGCCGACCGAAATGGAATGGAGAGATTAAAAATGCAGATATCAAGCAGATTTACGGTTGCAC
>SVFV01000038.1 GCA_015056655.1 Butyrivibrio sp. | reverse complement strand
CCGCGCACCCGCATAGCGGGTGGTTGATATTTCGCACGCTTCGCGAGCTCAACTGGGTCACGACCCATAACAAAAAAAGACGCCTAACCTACAGGAAATGCTGTAAGTTAAGCGTCTTCCGACGATTCTTATTTTGTTTATATCAGACATATTCAAGTAGTGCACTACTGTCACGACGTAGGCTCTATTTTTGCACCTACTGTCACGAGTTCGACAGCTACAACTACCCGAATATACTTTTTCATGTGCTTTCCACGCTCAGAATAATCAGTCTTATCAAACGTGAAATGCTCGAAAAAGTGCGTAAATTCAAGGATTTCTATTAGTTCACTCTTGTGAGCAATACTACCGTCTCAACATGATCATCTTTGTCCAAACCAATAGATATGTCCTCCGTGATAAGAGGAAGCCTGAACTTAACCGATTTTATCCATTGCCCTTCCGGTGTCTTGTCCTCATAAATGTTAACCTCACTGATAATCTGTTCTATAAAGTCTCTTCTTTCCTGCTGATCCATCTTATCAATATACTTATCAATATAGATGATAGCCTTATAAACATTATCTACAGACATTTTATCAGCAATAACGGTCTTTCTTTTGGCTCTTGCATCCATGATAAGATTTTCGAGTTCTTCAATCTTATCATAAATCTTGTAAAGACTGTTCTCCAGGTCAGCTTTTCTTCTGGTGTAATGCTTATCATCAAAATCAAGATTATCAATGTCATTTAAAATGACATCTCTCTTACTATTGCATTGTCTGAGCTTCTTACCTAGCGTCTCGATTTCCTTATCCAGCTCCGATACATCAACTTTTGTGTTAATAAGCTTTTTCAAATTTGACGCAACTTTCTTGTTCTGAACCATTTCGGATATAATCTCTAAAACTGCACTATCAAGGTTTTCCTCATTAACCTGCTTCTTGTAATCACACTTATATCCGCGGTCTTTACGCCGATGCTTGCATCCATAGTAATAAAAATGCTTGTAAAAAGAACCGTCGTTTTTACGTTTAGTACATTTATTAGCATACATACCGGCACCACATATAGGGCATTTTACTATACCGGAAAGAAGATGTATTGTTTCATCCTCCACGCGGTTATGGCGCTTGTATTTCTCTGCATTTCCTTCACGAATGATCTGCGCCTGCTCCCATACTTCATCAGTTACAAGTGCCTCATGCTTGCCGTCAACAAGGATATAGTCATCATGGTTTACCAGATGATACTCATTTCTCGTACCATGAACTTTTTCCATCCTTCTTCTGCCATAAGCTATCTTTCCGCAATAAACAGGATTCTTGATTATTCTCTTAATCAGTGCAGCATTAAATAGCGGACTTTTCCCATTCTGTCTTGGCATCTTGCTGATGCCATGATTGTCCAGATACCTGGCGATTCCTGAAGCACCCATTCCATGATTCACGTTAAGATCAAAAATAGTTCTAATAGCAACAGCTTCTTCCTCATTGATCACAAGAGCACCATCCACAAGCTTATAGCCATATGGTGCAAAGCCGCCATTCCATTTACCCTCACGGGCCTTCTGCATACGGCCTTCCATGGTCTGAACACGAATGTTCTCACGTTCAATCTCTGCCACAGCAGAAAGAACCGATATCATGAGCTTGCCTGCATCCTTTGAGGAATCGATTCCATCTTCTACACATATCAGATTAACGTCATAATCCTGCATTGTTTGTAATGAGCTAAGAGTATCAGCCGCATTCCTTCCGAAGCGTGAAAGCTTAAATACAAGAACAAAAGCGACATTATCTTTGCCAGTTTTGATATCATCCATCATACGATTAAACGCTATTCTGTTCTCTATAGATTTTCCTGAAATACCTGCATCCTCATATTCACCGGCAATCTCATAGTCGTTATACTCGCAAAAGGCTTTCATCTTAGCCTTTTGCGCATCAAGAGAATAGCCATCTACCTGAATGGCGGTGGATACACGAGTGTAGAGATATACTTTAATCTTATCTTTTTTCTTCATTAACTCACCTTACCTATCACGGAAGCTTAAGCGCCGGATTCCCCAATAAAGACTGCACAACCGGTTTATATTTCTGAATTCCAAAATCTTCGACTATACTCGTTATTCTTGCTCCTGCATCTTTAGAAGAGGCTCCACAAAGGAATACTCTTTCATCCTTGGTCCCATAGTCCAGTACTATAAACCTGTCATGAAAGATGCCTCCTGTCTTTTGAAGAGAAATCTTTAGTCCCGGGTATTCCTTGCAAAAATCCTTAAATTCGATGTTGTGCAACTTATTTACACCCACATTATCACTGAAAACCTTGATATCAACACCAGGCACAGCATTCTTCAGTAATACCAGTGTGCGAAGCCCAATATAGTTATCCACAAGATATATCGTTTTCTTTGCCTGACCATAGATAGAATAATAGGCAACATCAGCACTGGAATACTTTGTATTAAACATGAGCCAGCCATTATCTTCATCATTTACAAAGCTGTTCATCATGTCTGCCAGATCTGATTTCGTCACAACCTCACCAAGCTGATCCATAACATCAGACATCTGCTTCTCAACAGATCCGAGATCCATGCGGAGCTTCTTGATTTCAAAAGTGTTCTCCGAAGTCTGCATTGAAAGCTGCATAACTTCGCGTTGGCCGATAAGTCCTTGATTACTAATAATGCAATCCTTCATAATTTTAAAAGTACGCACAAGAGCCTTGCTTTGCTTCGTTGCAAGTTCACCCTTCAAAACTGTCATAAGCATATACAACCCTTGCTCTGTAAAGACATGAGGATTATATCTGCTCTTTGCACTGATATTTGCGGTCGGAAATTTCGTCCGCAAATCTTCCGTTTCTCCTTCAGTAAGTTCAAACATAAAATCCGAATCAAACTTAACTATATTATTACGCACCTGCTCATTGAATCGTTTATTACTATATCCATATATCTCAGCCAAATCAGCATCCAGCATCACCTTGCGCCCTCTAATATCATACAGTCGCTCCCTTAAGTATTGCTCAGTAACCTCTATCACAGCTATCTCTGATTTTTCCAGTTCAGCATTTCTCAGTTCGTTTTTCGTCTTTTGAGCCATAATTGTCCTTTCACAATTTGCGGTCGAAAAAATCGTCCGCAAAAACATATATTTTTTTCACTCTAAACGTCTCAACACACGACCAATCCCAAGCCTGCGAATATTGGTGTTTTTATATTATTCAAGGTGATTTTTTTGCACCTTGAAGGCTCGACATTGTCAATGCGCTTGAAGTCGAAAAATTCGACATCAAGTTCAGATGTTCTCCAAATCCTCTAGCTTTTTAAGAGTCTTCAAATATGCCTGAAGCCTTTTTTGCTGTTCCTCTCCAAGCTCATGGTATTCAACAAGAATCTCTTTATCCTCGAAACTAACTTCCATATCAGTATGTCTGGTATAGTCATCATCTATGTTTTTACCGGTAAGGAGTTGCTCAGGTGTTATATCGAGAGCATTACAGATATCCATTATCTTATCCGCGGATGGATTGGTCTTTTTGGTTTTCCAATCGCTGACGGTACTTCCTGAAAGACCAACCATCTTGCAGAATGATGCCTGTGAAATCTCTCTTTCCTTAAGTATTTTGAATATTCTCTCGCTTATAGTCATACATCCTCCGTATATACGAATATGTTATAATTCGCCACTACGGTTATGATATCATCACGCAAAAGTATATTCAATGGAATTATTATCTTTTTCATTTAGCAGTTTCTGCACTTCTCTGATATAAACTCTGTACTGCTTTTTTATTTCCTTCTGAGCCAGGAACGCATCCGGATCAGGAAGATCTTCCAGTTTTACATCATCAGCATATTTTGCAAAAATACCTGCAAGAAATTCTGCAAAGCCAGCCATTTCACCACTTTCATCCATAGTCACGACTTTGTTATTCAGCATGCACTTTCCTCCCCTAAGTGATAATTCCTATCTTCCTTGATCTTGATAGAGGCCTTAGAAGCAAACGATTTCCAATTTACATTACTTGCTCGAAGCAAATCATAAACATAAATCTTATTAGGTCTCCCTAGCCCGATATGTCTTCTTAGAATCAGCTCATAGTGCTCCAGCTCTTTAAGTAGTTCATTTATCTTTTTATTTCCCAAATGCATAAGCCTCATCATCTCTTCGATAGTGAAATAGATAAATACACAGCCGTATTCATCTCGCCAATCTTCTCCATTGATTCTTGAAAGGCACAACCTGTCAAGAAGAAGCATGTACAATATCTTTGCTTCACATGTCATTTCTTTAAAATTAGAATCCTCAAATAGCTTCTTAGGTAACCTGTAAAAAAGTCTCGTATCTTCATAAATCTCTCTAAAACTCTTATCTCCCATTTGTTTAATCCTTTCTTTTTTTAATTCTTAAAAATATAAATACTAGTTGCGTTATTTCGAATTCGGTATAATTTGCGCAAGCAGGGCATCGGTATATACCGGATGCATTTTTGCTTGTTGGGGAGTATGCCCCAAACCCTCAGAACCTCGCATTGCTCGGAGCAGTTAAAGCTATATTTTTGCAAGTTTCTGCATAATCCCTTTTAGCAGTTGACATAGCTTCTCCTGGCCTTCCTGTATATCTTTAATGTCATTCATGTAAATGCTGCCTGTTTCATTTGCTTTCCTTGCATATTGGTTGATGTTGTTGGAAGTTATCCGAAATAGTCTTGTAACCTCATTTAGTTCGCTAAGGTCCAGACGTATCACATAACCATCTATAGCCATTTTCCGAATATAAGCTGACATATTTATTATGCCTGCCTCCTTCATCCTACTTTTTATCAGCTCCCTCTCATTTGGCTTTAGCTTAATATAAATACCATCTACATATTCTTTCATTTATTCCTTCCTCCTCTCAGGCATAGAAAAAGCGCCATACCTACAGTCTTTTTCTGACTATAAGTCGGCGCCTATAAAAATGTTTTCAATTGGTAGTGTTCCTATCCTCATCCCATCCATATCTCCTGATAAGATAAGATTAGTTTAATTAATTTCAGTTTTGTTATACTCAGTCTTATTACGTTGTCTTTATAACACTTCTAGACTTGTCCATTGGACATCTCCTGAATTCTGATTTTCAGACTCCTTGCATGTCCATATCGGAACACAGTAGTCTGTTTTAGACACGCAGTACCAAGTTATCCACAATTACTATGGTCCCCTCATAAGCGTAAGTCCTCCCTTATTTTTGTTAGATTTCCATAAATAGATTTGGTGATTATTACAATGAAAAATCGGGAAATCTTGCCCCATAGTTCACCCATGAAATAGCTTTTTTAAGTGAAATAACAAATTCGAAATTCTTTTGAATCAATAAAAAAAGCCCAAACTACAAGGAGTTTGAGCTTTTAATCAATTTCTATTAAATTACCTTTTTCCGATTTTTGGGTATAATAATCACGTCTCTAATATAGAATATGTGTTTGTTTTTGTCAAATATTTGCTATTTCAATAATAAGTTTCGGAATAATACCTGTTATAATTCAGGGCAAGATATCTGGATCCTGAATTTAATAACACCTTCAAAAGATACGAAAATGTATTATAAACGGGCCGCATCGGCTCTGCCTCAGAGGGTGGTGTATGTTTGGCAAATGCGAAGTTTCAGTTATTATACTGAAAGCATTTATGTATTGAAGGCATATATCTTACAGCGATGGGGCATATGTGGCCCCCGGTAAGGGTTAATGTACGGCCTTTTAAATCGATTTCTTTGACATGGTTCTTATTTACAATTGTAGATCTATGACATAGAACGAAGTCAGAACCAAGAATAGGTAAGGTTGCCTTGATCTGACCCTTGAATTCAAGAGTACTGTATGCTGTATGCAGGATTATCTTGTGAGGACTTACGGATGTTTCGATGTAGATAATATCACTAAGCGGTATGCAGTACTCCTTATCTCCAATTTTGGTAACAAAGATTTTGCCAGTGTGATTATTGGTAGATGAGTATCTTGAATAAGCGCTTTGTATACACTGGTGTATACGTGAATGAAGATTATCCTGATCGTCTTTGATGATAAAATCCATAGCTTCAACTTTGTAAGTGAAAGTCATGTAACACATCTCTGAGTGGGCGGTGATAAAGACTATAAAACCTCTAGGATCATGGCGGCGTATCTGCCTGGCCAGAGATAGCCCGTCTATATCATAATTTAAATCTATATCCAGAAAATACAGTCCAACATTCTTACTGTTTTCTATACTATCAAGAACTTCATAGGGATTATCAGTTGATAACTCAAGATTTAGATCATAGTCCTCTATCAAAATAATATTTTTGATATAATCAGTAATCAGCATTCGCTGCTTCAAGTTGTCTTCACAAACATAGATATTAAGCATGGATGACCTCTAACAAATATGCAGGTTGTACTATTCCTTATGTAGTAGCGCTGGCCTGTTCATATATGAATGAGTCTGCGCTACCTCTTTATAAACACAGTAAAGATATTGTATACTAATCACCGGCTAATTAAAACTATTTTAAATACAAGTCGTCATATGGTGTCAAAAGATGCTTTTGACACCTGCATCATAATATATGATCCGAGGATTTATTTGTAATGTATAAAGTTTTTGAATTATTATTAACTGGATTGTGGATTCCTGTTTCTGCTAATATTATCTGGCTGGGTAAGATCAGTATGAAAAACAGGATCATAAACATTCTGCTCATGCAGCTTTCGTATTGTATTATTCTATACAATAGTTACTCTGAGACGAAAGTTATCTATCTTTTTCCTGTTCTTGGTATCATCGCATATCTATTCTTTGGAAAAAAACTACATGCTCTTTTACTTGTCCCTGCTGGGTATATTATTGGAGTATTTGCAAATTATCTGACCAAAATTGGGCTGCGTTTGTTGTCCATATCAACCGGGCCATATTTATCTGTTTGTCTTATATCAATTGTACTGGTTTTGGTTTCTTTTGGTATAAGGGGATTAATCCTGCTACTTAGAGACAAAGCCAATATAATAGAATCTCCAAAGATAGTTATATCAGCAGTTATAATTCTTGCTACTTCGTGCGCTGCCTATCTTTATATTGGATTTCAGATCAGATATGAACTTATTGATGATAAATACTATTACTGGTATGTGGGTTCGTATTATGTTATTGCAATCTTATCTGTAATAGTGTTCATCGCTGCATTAAACCAGATACAAAAAAGAGAAAGAGAATTAAGAGAAGAAGAAAACAAGAGAAATCTGATCGAATATACAAGCCAGATAGAAGCTATGTACAAAGAGCTGCGTTCATTCAAGCATGATTACACCAATATGCTCCTGACTCTGTCGGGCTATATAGACAGCAATGATATGGATGGCCTTAGAGCTTTCTATAAAGAGACTATTCTTCCAACAGGTGAAAAGATAAATAGTGGAAACTATCATCTGCACAAGCTTTCCAGGATCAAAGATACTGCACTAAAGGGTATGCTGTCAGCCAAGTTCATTAGCTCCATGAGCCGTGGAATTAATCTCTATATAGATATAATGGATGAAGTGCCTGATATATCTATGAAACTTCTGGATCTTACAAGAGTACTTGGAATATATATAGATAACGCGGTGGAAGCTGCTCTTGAGACCAGTTCCAAAGAGGTTAAGTTTAACATAGTTGTTGATAGTAATGCGGTAGTTATAGTAGTAGCCAATTCGTATATACAAAAAGGACTGTCAATTGATGAAATAGAGAAACCTTCAGTCAGCACCAAAGGAGAAGGCAGAGGGATCGGGCTTGAAAATGTAGGTAAGATTCTAAACAGTTATCCAAATGTATATAAATATACTGAAATGAAGAGAGACTTTTTTGTTCAAACCTTGATGATAGAAAATGAATCTATACGAAAAAGATCAAAAAACAGCATTTCAGGACTTTTTTCATAAAAAAGAATCTGGACTGCTAGAATTCTATCTGTAACCAAGAAAAATATATTACAGATAGGAGAGAGAAAAATGGTTAGTCAGAAGATTTTGTTAGTACTTGCTCTTTTGGGAGGTGCCGGATTTATTTCATTGGCGATATGGTCTATATATTTTGGGATTAAATATAAAGCCAACCGTGAAGAAGCAAAAGAAATCGTAACTAAGGCAAGAGCAAGTGCTCACTATTACATGCTCTATGTATGCATATTCGTTTGGGGAATGACAGTGATGATCGATCAAAGCATTTTATTTACAGTATCAAATCTGAGTATTTTTATACTCTTTATTTTGGGTATGCAGTGCGCTGTAGAGCTTATTGCAAGTATGTATTATGTGGGACTTAAAAAGAATGCAACTTCAAAAGTAATCGGATAAAAAAAGGGATTGGTTGTAGGATTTGTGATTGTCCTGGACATTATTCTTGTGGCACTGCTTGTTAAGAACAATAGATCAAGGTGAATTGATTTTGGGGCTGTTTGCGCAACAGCCCCTTCTGCATCTTCTGAGGAAGTCTATCCGAGAATTTTACTTTGACCTTAGTTTGTTTTGCCTATCTGCTCTAGCATAAATTCTTTTACCGCTTCGGTGACAAGTTCAAGATGGTAGTCATAGCAGTGGGGATCCCCGGGGATAGTTACCAATTTACAGTTCTTGTACAGCTTGGAGAATTTAACTGAAGAGTCATAAGGTACAGCTTCGTCCTGATCTCCGTGTACTATAAGTACAGGCTTTTGATATTTGTCTAGTGTAATTGTATTTCCCATACTGTAAAGCTCCCTGTATACGATTCAATACTCTAACATCAAATGGAACTCTGATAATTATTTTTCTTTCCATCTCAAACACGGTTTCATTGTTATACCTATTGGTATCTGTTCTATCTGCCTCATACTGAATATCCTTAGGCTTAATACCAATTTTGGAAACTTCCTTAATGAAACTATCACAATCATCCATGACCTTTTTAGATAGCTCATTTGGCTTTTTACCAGTCCCCCTAAATGTAATGTGCACAATTGCCAAATCGCATTTAACCTTTCTCTTTGCGTATCCTTCAATCTCAAATTTTCCCATTGTTATTACCTCCTTAACTATTGAAATCAAACGTGCGTCACTTGCATGACTTATATTGTGAGTCTAGCATGTTACAATGACATATAATGTCACTCTGAATATTTTCTTGACAGTATATATACATTTAATAGCGCAAAACAAAAAGCTAGTCCGTTTTGAACTAGCTTCGAAGAGATAATAAAAAGAGGTACCCATTTCTGAGTACCTCATGTCACTTATATCATCTTAAAATGTTTAAGTGCTTCCTCAATTGCCTTTTCCTTATCAGGTGGACACTGAGGCTGCTTTCCATCAGAATTTCCGGTCTGATTATAATTCTCATGTTCAAGAATACCGTGCTTTCTCTTTACCTGAGCGATATAGAGATTAGTTACACTGAATTCGTAATTATTCTCAACCCATTCTCTGATCTTATTGTAGGTTGCTTTAGCCTCTACACTGGTGATGTTCAGGTCCTTTGTAGCCACTTCAACTTCTATGTGTTGTGTAGCACTTTTGAGTTTGGACAATAAACATACCGTCTCCACATGCATCGGGTGATGTATTTGACTGCAAAATGTTGGAGTCGTCTGGTATAAGTGACTGCAAACCAGAATGACTTAAAGAACTATTAAAAGATGTATCATCACTCTGGCAAACCTCTTTGGTATGACTGACAGAACCGGTTTTCTTCTTGGCTGCATTAAGTCTTTCGGGTTTAAAGTGATTAGCATCTTTACGATCCTTGAATCCGGTCCGATAAACAAAAGTTATCATCGACGGATCAGCATTTCCTTCTTCATTATAACCTCCCACGATGACATAATCCACTATACTTTCAAATACTTGACGATCAAATTCTTTTATGGTAGTCTCTGTCTCCAATTTCTCACGCATGAACGCAATACGATCCTCTAAGTCAAGTTTAGAATTTCCTATGTCTTCTAAAGCTGCAATCTCAATCTTCTTTTCACTGAGCTGATTCTGCAGGGTATCTCTCTTCTTCTCAAAGGTTTCAAAATCGATTTTCCCTTCAAGATGCATATCCAGCAGATTATTGAGCTTATAACTAATATCTTTGAGTTTATCTTTTTCCTTCTCGATACGCTTACTAACATCACTATCACTAAGCGTAGACTCAACCCTTGATAAAAACTCATCCAATACATCTTTATGATCACGAGTCATAATATTATATGATTCAACAAAAGCGCTCATCAGAGCCTCTTCAGGAATTGCTTTACAATTAGGACAATTCTTTTTACCTGTCTTTGAAGCTGTGATACAAAGCCATATCGTTTTTCGATATTTCCCTCCATGCCAAGTTCTTCTTGTCAAAGTTGCGCCACAATAACCGCATCTGCACTTACAGCTGAAAGCATACTTATTGGTATATAGAGTCCTATACTCATCTTTTCTCAACCTTGCATTTGAGCGACATTTACCTCTTTTAGCAAGAATCTCCTGAGCTTTATCAAATACCTCTCTACTAACAATGGCTTCATGATGATCTTTCAACAGATACTTGTCAGACTCCCCTAAGTTATCCAGTCTTCTGTGTGATATAGGATCTACTGTAAACGTCTTACCTTGCAGCAAATCTCCAACATATTTTTCATTTCGAATAATGCCTGCAACTGTTGTCTGATGCCATGTTTTTGATCCGGAGGGATTTGGGACACCCATTTCTTCAAGTTCACGAGCAATAGTAGATGTTCCTACACCAGATACATATCTATTAAAAATATATTGGACAATCTTTGCCCCTTCCTGATTAACTGTCATGGTTTTGGTTACAGGATCGTAGTCATAGCCAAGAGCACCTACAAATCCAACGATTTCTCCTCTGGACATCTTCATTGCCAGGCCTTTTTTTACATTATTTGAAATATTCTCTACTTCCTGCTGAGCCACTGAACTTAAAACCACAAGCAGCAACTCACCATCCATAGATAATGTATTAATCTTTTCATCCTCAAAAAAGACTGCAATGTTTTTCTCTTTCAGAGTTCTCACATACTTCAGGGTATCTAAGGTATTTCTAGCAAATCGGGAGATTGATTTGGTAATAACCATATCAACCTCCCCGTCCAGACATGCCTTTATCATTTTTTGAAAACCTTCACGCTTAGAAACCTGAGTACCTGTAATAGCTTCATCTGCATATACTCCGGCCATCATCCAATCCGGCTCTTTTTCAATCAGCTCTGTGTAATACTTTACCTGAGAACTAAAACTATTAAGCTGTTCTTCCCCATCGGTACTTACACGACAATAAGCTGCTACCCTTTTACGAACAATTTCTTTACCTCGCATTCTGCGATCTTCCAGAGAAGTCTTCGCACGTATAATACTTACTTCATTTTCCATGTTCTGAACCTCCTATCCTGAATTCTACCAATAGCCTACTAATCCACAAGTATGTCAGATACTATTCCGTAATCGCTTTTGAGAGAACTCATACATTTTTCATACTCTTCATCTGTTAAAAGCCCCTCACGAAGTAATATTCCTAAATAACTAACTTGTATGGAGTAACGGAGGAGTTTATCTTTTTTATCCATAACCACCCCTCCTTACTTTGTGCCAACATGACACGAAGTCACTTCTAGAATCTCAGTTATTTCCTGCTTTACAGATTTGCGGATCTTAGTAATCTTCTTTACTGCTGAGTGGTACTCAATCCCACAACTTGAAGCTATATCTGTGAGAGTCATTTCTTGATTCAAATACTTTTGATATAAATTGCGTTCTTCACTTATAAGGCAATCAACCTGCAGGTTATATAGATGCTGTATTTCCTTCATATCCTTAAGAACATAAGCTTCTTCAATGATCTTCTCAGAGTTTTCAATTCCTTCTAGGATATCTCCTGAAAAATCACACTTTCTGATTGCGCTTTCCAGATTTGCACGAAAAGTAGCTTCGTTTCCGGTAGGATCACTGTACCCATTTCCGGATTGAACTCTAACACCTAATTCGCTGTAATCGACTCTTCTATTTTTTTCTTTCTCTTCCCAGATGATATATTTCATAGCTGCTATACGTGCATTAATGATTCCATCTATCTGAGGATAATACTTGCAGATTATATCCACCTTGGTTTCAGGTGTTGCCTCTGCATATTTTCTAATAATAGTTGCCTTAGTTTCCATCTGATCCTCCTTAAAAGTCCGATTGATGTCACTAAAGCTGCGCGCTGCTTCGTAACTTCTTTACATATTTAATTCTAATTGGATTAACCTTTGAAATCGTTAGCGTGGTCGTATACAAAAGGTACACAAACTGTGAACCTTAACTTTCAAGAATCTGGATCTGTCTGAGCATTGCAAGAGCAGACATCCTTGCCTTTTCAGTCTTCAGATTATTCAGAATCTCTATTGCTTCATTAACAATTGGATCTGAATTCTCCTCTGCATCACCGTTTAATATATAATCAGCAGGAACGTGAAAAAGGCAGCTTAGCTGCGTCAGCCTCTCAGGCGAAACCTCTCTCCTGTTATTCTCATAGTTGGATATAGCGGATTTACCTTCCAAATGGAGCTTTTCAGCAAGCTGTTCCTGGGTAAGTCCTGCATCAGTTCTTAATTTTTTTATCCTGCCACCAACAGTAGCAGTATCAATGATTCCATTATTCTTATTAACTTTTCTCATTATGAATACCACTACTGTGCTTTCTGCAGACAATTTACTTGAACTTTGTTTCAGGAAAATAAGTAATAAAAAAGCCGGAACAACTGATAGATCAAAGCAGAATAACTCTGCCTCTTCCATCACCTGTCCCGGCTTATCTCACTGCGGTTTCCAAGCCGCAAGGGTTTGCTCGTTAAGGATAAATACTATTATGTTTTCTTCAAAAATACAGTGGTCATCTCTGGCTTATCAACACAATTAAGGGCTAGGCTTTGCCTGTTCCAACACTAAATCACAAGGATTATCATACTCCGGTGGATTGCTCCGTTTGTATGTAGTGGCTGTGCTGCAGGATTCGCTACAAGTATTTTTGCTCTCGTTTATTACCTATGATTCTTTCCTCGATCTTTCATCGCCAACTTAGGGTTCATCACCTTAAGCTGCAAATCAGTCCATGCTATAGAACCATTCTTTACTTCCAGAATAATATTGCCATCTTCGCGATGAAGACAATCGCATATTCTGTCGCCGTCATCATTTTTAATTGAATACTTCGTTTCTTTCATATATTCCCCCTGGTTTCCTCCTCTTTTATAAACATCCTACAAATTTATCTATTGCATCTTTATACGCCAGATCTATCTCCTTAAGTTCCTGCTCCAACTGCTTCTGTTCAGATAGTAATTCCTTGTAGTTTCGCGTATTTACCAAAACCTCATCTCTGATAAATGCACTAGGATTAAAGCACAATCCGCTCTCAAAAATAGTTTCTACTGAAACCGTGCTTGAAATACCATCTATGGATTTGCGATTCTTAAATATATTTGCCACTTCATCTATATCATTAAAATCGCAATACTCGTACTTGGGCTCTGCGGTCAAAAAGATCTTAGACGCTTTACTTGCAAGATTCAGCATAAAAACATCTTTGTTCGTTCTGCCCTTTTTTAATACAACTATCGCATAGCGGGTATATCCACCTGCAGTCGTTTGTAAATATTGGTCACCAGAAAACAATTCTCTTGGTAACTCAATAACCGCATCCAATAGATTCTCATCTAAAATGGCTTTACGTGTTTCTTCTGCTTCTCCTAACCTTAATAACAGATTTAATGGAATCAATGAATAGCACATTCCTTTATCATTAAGCGAAGCCAATGCATGTCTAGTAAAAAGCCATTGTCCGTCATTCTTGATATCAGGCCACCATCGTATGTTATTAGCAGTTTCCCTAGAATTCGGAAACAAATCCACGTTTGGCAGCATAAACTTAAATACCGGTGCAAAAGTATAAGCCTTATCAAAACTATTAAGAATCTTATATTTCGCGGGAGGTATACACGGTGTCAAAGACATCATGTTGATAATGGCAGTATTATTAGCGGACATTAGTTGAATCATTTTTCTCACCGCCATATAATGATCATCTACCTGTGAAATACACATCGTGCCAACACATTCAGACATAATATATGGCAAAAGAACTGTACTTTCGCCAGTTGCGCCATAGCAAGATTCTCCACCCTTTAAATCTGATATGCGTTTTATCAATTCCATTAATGGTATAGGTAACGCAGTCATACTTTTAAGCCCAGCACCTGTTATTGCAAGCCTATTCAATAAACCAACTGCACACGCCACGAATACCGATACCTTATCTCCTTCTCCATACAGTTCAATATACGATACCCACTCAAAAACAGTCCTTAAATAATCGTGTTCTCTTGTTAAGCCATTTTTTACAAGCTCCTCGTACAGATTTATATCTAAGCCATCACCATTAAACTGTATTCTCTGTTCTAAATCATTAAGGTATCCCCGCAGTTCTTCATATGGAATTTTTCCTGTTCCAGAATCAAGTAATGACTTAAAACTCAACTCATCAGGCAACAAGCTAAACTCACGGTTTTCATCTAGAGCGCGCATGAAAATAGCAAAAACTCCCAAAGTAATGACTGCTTGAAAATTTGACACCTGTACTGCAGAATGAGCTACGCTATTTCTAATAAAATTAGCCATCACTGATCCTACTTGATATTCCTGCATTTTCTCATGAAATATCGTTTTTTTACCTGATTCGGATTCTGGAATAACGCAATTGTTAGTTGTCATAGCTTGTCTCCTGTCTCAATACTTCATCAATGATGCTGTCACTTATTCCCTGCTGATTTAAAACCATTTTTTCTAGAACATATTTCTTTTGGCACGACTGCCAATATGCTTCTCCTATAACTGCTTGTTTTTTTATGTCAGGCACAACTATCTCTAAATCTGATAAAGTTCTTTGCTTTACCATGGTTCCAGCAGAAGTGCTCACACCAATAAGCATTTTTTCTTTTGCAAACTCAGAATTCAGATATCCCACAAGGTATTTTATATTTATATGCTGTTCATCAATTCCTGAAATAATTGCACAATAGCTAGGTACCAACAAACCTTCTTCCCCTTCGGTCACAAGAGCACAATCATAAGGAGACGACAATTTTATTACAATATCATTGAGCTTTGTCATCTTATTATCCAATGGCATCTTTTTAAGCCGAACTTGTAACGTATTATCCAAATGGACAACACCTCCAGAGATTGCTCCCGGCACGAGCTCCTGCATATTAAAGCAAGATGAATTGTCCTCTTCATCCTTCCCTAATGTAACGCGGTTCATTATCTGACCAGTCGTAATTGTCTTCGCAATATCACTTAATTGATACTTCATATCTCGCTCCATCTTTGATAGGTTGCTTATGTTCACCGCCAACATATAAAGAATAACATTGCTTGTGAACATAGTCAACCTATCAGCTGTAATTTGGTGAAAAAAATAAACCTATTCATCAACCGCCCCTCCATTTTATGGAGGGATCAGTTGATAATCCTGGCTCTTTATCGTACTTTCAGACCATGTGAGTAACCTGCCTTAACTAAAAGGCGCCTCATCTTTTCGTATGGCACACTATAATCCTGTGCCAGCTGAAGAATAGTTTTCTCTCTTGCTGCATATCTCTTAATAGCAGCTTTTTCATAGCCTATAGGTTCTCTAGTTGTCGCCACAAAAATCACTCCTTTCCTAAAGATTAAATCAGAAGCTGTATCTGATAAAACCATTGTAGACTTAAGGAAAAGTGTTCTCACCTGCTGCACAAAATAATAAAAACTTGTTCATGCCTTGCTATTATTCTTCTCTCTTTAAAAACTCATTTAATGCTTGTCCTATAAAATGATTTGTCACGTCTTCTATACCTTGATACTTTTTGTCAATTGATGCACAGTATTCTGAATATCCTTCATCATTAAGAGCAATCTCTATTTCTCTCATCTGGGAATGCAATTCAGTCTGTTTTCTTTCAACATCAATTAATTGCTTCCTGATTTCAGCATGACGTTGTAACAGCTCATCCTTGTTCATTGTTTCTAAATTCTTTTGTTGTATCTCTTGGTCATCAAGTGATTTCCAAGAAACATCATGCTCCTTGCAATATTCTGCCACCGCCTTTTTTTGTGGGTAACTCAAATCAACACCATCATTAGACAAAAAATACTCTCTGTATATTTCACGCTCTTCTTCAGCGCTATTACATGTCTCCAACTTATCAATGATGTCGTCTATAAATGGATCTCGACACCCAATTACCTTTTGTAAATCCTGTATTATCCTGATTCTATTTATAGTTGATAAATATCCTTCATCACGAATAGCTTGACTATCTGTAATACCAAGTTTTATCAAGGTTGCAATTGAAATATCCAGACCAATATTGGGGTCATTTAATGTATCAAGAATTATTTGTTTCTCTGGCGGAATAGTCTCACCATAGAATTCTTCCTCATTTGCATGAATCACATTCCTCTTAAACCTGTTGTTCATAAAAAGTGCATGGTTCATCTGATCGAGTTGCTTAGTAAAATACCGCAATGCCTCTCCGACATCTTCTGTACTCAATGTAGCTATGTTTACAACAAACCTTGTCAGATGTTTTGATAAACGCTCTGCCCAATCTGATGTACGTTGAGCTGTATGATGAGATTCCCTGCAGTATATTATTTTTTTAACTTGATTCGAAACACTATTATCTACATCTTCCAGAATACCATTCAGAAAAGCAGCTACACTCGTCGCCGTTATATTCTGAACTTTAGCATTTCGTGCGTACAGAGGATGTTTATCAATGTTTTTTACCAGAATCAAAACAAACTCCGCAACATCAGGTGTAAAGAGAAAGCTACTATTCTTTTCATCTGGATATATTTTAAATTCCTCTATAGGAATGCTATACATCTCGCACACTCGAATTAATCGATCTTTGAACCCCTTCCTATCATAGCCAGATAAATCTGCCAGTTCATTTAATGTATAATACACTTCCGGATATTGTTTCATTTATAACGCCTCCCTTAATATGACTAAAGCGAAGCTGCAACAGCTTCGCCTCAGTCACATAACATATCTATAAAGCATATTTTCTCACAGCATCTACAACTGAACTTGAATTCCATCCAACCATAACGTCTGCATTGTTGCTTACCTTTTGTGGAATACGCTCTTGCCCTCTTGGCTTAATTCCTATAATCGGCTTGCCCAATTCTATTGCTGTATCAATTTCATACTCTATCCATTCACTATACGAAACATACATTCCTGAAAGGATAATTACACAACTACACAATGATATTCTGCTTCTCAACTTTTCTTTGAGTTCTCTTTTACTATGAACATCCAAAGGATTTGTCAGTGGTACAGAATAGTCTGTCCAATCAAAATAAATAGCCGAATTTAACCAGTTTTTAATAGTTTCATAATCGGAACTATAATCCCATGAATGGCTTATTAAAATATGATAATCTCTTAGGTTAGGCATAATTTATATTCTCCCTTCTTTTACTAATTTCCAATACCGCTTTCCAATCGGTGTAAGTTTACAAGGCTTTGAATTCATTGCCGCATAATACATATGTTCCTCGTTTACTGGAACAACTAATCCCACACCTTCTAACTTTTGCAAATCCGAAAAAATAGCAGTGTTTTTTTCATTTGCATATGGCTCTGTTATTGTATGTTCTATATCTGGTTTATTTGTCGGCTCGTATGAAGGATCTAAATTATATAGATCCTGTTCTGCATCAAAATACTTTGTTAGCTTTCTCAAAATAGATACATCGACTTGAGGCTTAACATCCCTCAGTGATATAAAGCTATTCACATTTGTTTTGAATACAGGTCTTTGATCCCATGGGCCTAATGCTTTGTCAATGAATGCGTAAATACCTGCTATTGAGATGTGGCCTGTAACATCAGCCGCACCACCTTTTAACGCCTCCATCAAAAGTGCGGTAAAAACACCATGCCCATCAATTTCCATAGACGTCTGACTATTTCTACTTGCAGTCATAATAGTAACGCCTTCATTTATAACAGCTGTATTTTGTCCAGCGGTACTAATACTCCCCATAAATCCTGAATAACAACTATCTAGTATTATTATTCTTTCTTTGCATTTTGATTCATTAGCAATCGTCAATACCTCCTGTAAAGAAACGCCATAATCATGCTGCGAAAAATCTGGAGTCACTAAATATCCGCCAACTTTATCGATATGACCATGCCCTGAATAATAAAACAATGCTACATCTGCATCACCTTCGAAGCACTTTTCAATTAATTCCCTTAATTCTCCTTTAGTTGCAACATTATCTTTTTTCCATACCGAAAAGTTTGGATCGCCATTATCATGATTTGAAAGCAAATCTTTTATTGCTTCTGCGTCATTACAACAACCATGTAATGGACATCTCGTATACTCATCAATGCCAACTACTAATGCTTTTCTAGTTCCCATACATTCTCCTCCTCTTTTTTACAATATCATTCAACATTTAGACGATAGTTTTGGAGATATGCACCATATCCATCTGTCAGTGTTACATTAATCCCCTATCTTTTCATTTATAGCGTCAATCCACTGAATATCGTCCGTCTCTAATATTTCTAATAACTTCGCGAAATTACTTGAGCCATCAACATGATCATTCTGTTCCATGTTTACAACTCTACCACACATATATTGGTAGTTATCGGCAGTTATGCTCTCCATTATCTGCTCAATCTGGTCACTTCTACCTTTATATCCCTTTACACCGGTATACCTTTCAATCAGAGGAGCATTAACGGCCTTTGCCGGCTTTTTAATAACCTCATCAGTCCAATGTTTTGAAATTATCTGCATGGTACAAGGATTTCCAAAGATAACAATCTCGTCAGCCGCATTATCAATGCCATGGAACTCATTTATCTTACGCTTGATATCCTCATACTGCTCATAGGGTTTCTTCTCTGTATCACAGAATACAAGCACAGCTTCATAAGAACCATTTTGATATCTGTCCTGATATCTAGCCGGAATATTGCCATTGCCTTCAGCATTTACCAGAGAAATCTCATAAATATCATTCCAGACATGAAGCTGATCTAGCCTCTCAAGGTACTTATATTCCTCATTGCCTTCGCAGATAATGCATATCTTATGCTTGTCTGATATTTTAGGAAGTCTATTAGTCATCTGAACCAGCCTCCTTTGCATTTCCTTTAATGCTCAGCAACGAATTAATCAGTTCAGGATCAGGTAATGCTGCAAAGGCTCCTTTTCTATATTTCTCTATTATGTCAGACGTATCCCTAACACCATTTTCAGCCGTAAAATCTGCTAAAGAATAAACATATACTCCGTTTTCATCCTTATCAACAAACCATATCTGCTCTTTTCTGAATAACCTCTTGCAGTCCATAAGATTTATATCGTGAACAGTAAAGATCATCTGCGCATCAGTATTGAGTTCGTTGTTAAACATTGCTACGGTTGCTCTTGTAAGCTTAAAATGTATACTGCTGTCCAATTCGTCAACAACCAATATTCTCCCCTGCTCAAGCGCTTCTATAACATAACTTGCCATAGCTGCAATTTTCTTGGTACCAGTAGAGTCGAAAAGCATACTAGGAACCTGCACGCCCTTATATGTGGACACAAGCCTGATCTGATCCATAACCTTATCCGGAATATCTAAAACCTTTTCTTCTGGTTTTTCATCCTCAGAATTGTTTCGCACCTTTATACTTCCCATCTCTACATATTCAAAATTATCCATATAAAGGTCTGCATTCTTGATAAAATCAACAACTTTTTCCTGGAGCTGATTCTTATTTTTCATAAGATTTATAGTATGCTCCATAGGAATATTATTCATGTTGATGATATCTATTTTTTCAGCAAACTGAACCAAAATTTGCTTCATATCATTAAGAGCAGAAAACTTGCTTGAGTCAACCAAGTGGAATATAACATTATTTTTTGCAACTACAGGCATCATGGATAGAAGCTCTGTATCGATGCAGGTAAATTCATCATTCAAAGTATCTCTCTTAAGCCAACAGACTTCCTTCTCATTATTGTATTGATCTTTAATGATTTCTACGAATTCTTCATATATATATTCTTCTTTATCCGCGTCATACTTAAAATCATATGAAAACTTTCTGCCATCATGTAAAAAAGTAACCCCGAGCTCACAAATATCACTCTCGGTAAAGATATTAGACATAAGACCGTTTTTCTTGTTCAGTAAAACTCCCTTAATTGCTTTAATACACCTAATAAGACATGTTTTACCAGCATTATTAGGACCATAAATGCCAGCGGTCTTCAATACATTAAAATTATTTTCTTTATGCACATTTGAACCAAATTTTTTGTTTCTCATGTCTGCTTTCATTGAAAAAGTGACGGCTTCATCAAATGCAAAACAGTTTTTTGCTCTTATCTCGATTATCACAAGTTCTTCCTCCGCATACAAAGTATAATACTTCAACTATGTCTTTATTTTATCACAAAATATTTTTTATGCAATATATTTACACAAAAAATACGTACCCATTTTCTTTCGATATATATGTTTCATTTTTTCGGTTCCATATTTATTCACATAAAAAATGAATTAAACTTTTCGGCCACAAAAAGTTTAATTCATTTTCAAATCCTCATTATTTAATTGACACAAATACCGCCCCAATAAGTATAAGTATGACACCTGCTATTTTTCTTTTAGTAATCTTCTCGTCAAGAATCAAATACGAAAGAAACATTGTCCACATATAGGTCAATGATGTAAGCGGAAGAACCATTGAATAATCCAAGTAACGTAACACCCATATATTAATAATAGCTGATAAAAAATACAAACTACCGCCAATATACAAGTTTATATCAAACAATATACTCTTTATTCCATCTGCGCTGGATGCTCGCTTCAGAAATAAAGACGCCACACTACCCATTAACGTCATTATCAGGAGACAAACATAAACTATCATTCTTCGTCACCTCCTGCTATCAATACTACTCCAGCAATAATTACAATCACACCGATACATTTAAGTATTGTAATATTTTCCTTTAAAACTAATGCAGCAAGAACAATGCTAAGCACATAGTTTAGACTCAGCATTGGTTGTAAAACGGATAGCTTTCCATAACGATATGCCACAATCATAACCAACGCTCCAGTTCCATAAAACACGAAACCAGCTAACATAAGCAATAATCCATGCACTGTAGAAAGTTTCCATAAGAGCTGACCGATGCAGACACATAATGAAGAAACCAGCATCAATAAAATGCCTTTTTTATTCATCTGTATAGATTTAAGCACAACAGTCCACCACCTTACTGAGGATTATATGCACCAAAGGCATTTTTAAAGAGAATCTTCATAAGTTCACTATTTCCCCTAAAGAAACTGATTTTTGTTGGCGTTTTTCCTTTTTTCGGATAAGCTCTTGTAACAGGAACCTCGCATGCCTTCATGCCTATCTGAGTCGCTCTTACAGAAAGAAATGCCAGCAGTTCATAGGTCACAAAAATATCGCGCAATGGCTGAACTCTTTCATCTTCCAGATACCTTCTTGAGTATCCACGAAATGCGCTTGTAGTATCTGTAAAATACTGATGCGCTGTAAGAGATATAACCGGAGCATGAATGAATCTTACTGCTATTGTTCTGACAAATGGAGTATTAACTGCATGTCCGCCCTTTATAAATCTAGATCCCTGGACAAAATCATACCCTTGCTCCAATTTCTCAATAAACTTAGGAACATCTTCAATACTATCCTTGTTATTTCCATCTATAGTTACAATTCCTTTGTAACCACGTTCAAGAGCCCACCATATTCCCATTCGAAGCTGAGCCCCTTGTTTTCCGGTATCCTTCTTTACCAAAAGAGTATTCACATCTAAAGATTTCAGAATCTCTTCTGCCGTACATCCATCACTCGATCCACCATCACATATAACTATGTCAGCATATGAAGACACGTTATTATCCTGTGCTCTTTTTAATTCCTTATGAATCCTATCACCCTCATTTATGATTGGGATAAGAACAACATAGTCCTTGGTCTTGTCTACATATTCAGCGCTTTCAAACTTCGGGACTCCACTTTGCTTTTCAAATATCATTTTTCATTCCTCTATTCCATAAGTACTTCTGTAATCATTCCATCTTGAATGCTAATTTCTGTAATCATTCCTGAAGAAATATCCTTTACATAAACCTGCTGCAATTTATATCCGTCTTTATTTATAAACACCACGGTTTGCTTTTCTTTCTGACTGGCTATTTCTGTGGCTGAATCAAAACTTTGCCATTCATATATTCCTCTTCCAAATAGCAGATTCATATAACCTCTAATCGCAGTATCTGATGCGTATATAGCATCTGGATACTTTGTAACTACATACTCAGCTACCTGTGAATTGCTATTTCTATAGTCAACTTCCCATATATATGCCGGATTATTCATATAGGACGTAATATTTAACCATGCGGAAGCAATAAAAACACCAACAATTATCACTGCACTTTTCTTTGTATTATAGGTTTCTAGTATATTTCTTACTATTTCACATAAGATAAGAATTAGAACAAAAGCACCTTTCATCCTATCATAGGTATATGATAAGGCATGCTCCTTCATAATAATATTTTCAAGTACTGGAAATGAGGAAACAAACAAAAGAATACCGTTTCTAATTTCAACGTTCCCCTTCTTAATAAATGCCCATATAGTTAAAGCCAAAAGGACAACCCATAGATACAAAAATGATTTAAGATATCCACCTATAACATCCGTCAACAAAACTGAGGTCGTAACATTTCTTGCCATAAACCGGTTCTTCAGTGCCATAAAAAAAGTAGCTGTATCTGTTCTCAGCAAGTAATGTCCACAAAAAGCAGCAAAAGAAAGAACCGTTATTAATCCAAGGATTATAGCTTTCTTTAATCCACGGATTTTTGAATCCTTATAATTAACAATAATCTCTGCTATGGCAAAACCCACATTTGCAACATAACCTGTCCATTCTATATATGGATTGATAAATGCTGTAACATAAAAAAACAACCTAGCTTTTTCGTTCTTATTTACTGCATATCTATAGTACGCATAAATCTGCAATAAGAGTGTTACCTGCATGATAGATTGATTCCAATATACGATTCCCATACCATGCAGTAATTCAGGAGCAAAAACATACGATATCACACCTATTATTACCAAAAGATTTCTATATCTATTTTCTCTATAAACTTCCCATAAGAGCAAAACAAAAATGATTGCTGATAGGCAAAACAACCCATTATTGAAAAGGTATAAGCTCTTTTCAGCAACCGGTAGCCTAAAAATCTTCATGCATAACCAGGGTAAGAAATATCCTGCAGGAGAAAAGGAAGTATAATAATAATTTCCCTCAGAATCTGGGATTGTTGCACCCCAGCCAATCCATTTATCATCTTCTCCCCCCATAGACACTATTGGCAAAAATAAGTGTTGCGATATTGGTGTTTCATCATAACATTCAATTGTTAGTAAAGTATGCCACGTGGCATCAGAATCCAAATAATCAATTTCGCCAAATCTGTACCTTGCTACTGTTGCCATCATTACTAATATGACTGCTAATATACAAATTACAACTTGGCTCTGCCCCCCCGAATCACTCGTAAAGCCTTATTTTTCAAGGCTTCTCGAACTTTTAACTGTTGATTCATCCAAAGATTTCCTCCACGTATCTCATCATATTTTCCAAATTCTCAACCTTCTCTTGCTTACCCACTTCAATAGATACAAAGCCATTATAATTACAAGCTTTTAGCAAAGCTCCTAAATCACGATGAAGCTGTCGCTCTTCTATAGGTTTAAGACCTGGTTCACTTATATGAACATGATTAATGTATTTTTCTCTACGTTTTAGAACATTAACATCCTCACCATTTTCAACCATGGTTCCAACATCTAAATTAAGTTTGAATCCTTCCGACTCTACTTTTTCTATAAGCTCCAAAGCGCTCACAGTATCATTTATATAATTTGTGTTATAAATCGGCGGGTTAGCCTCCATTCCAATTACTGTTCCGTGCTCTGCTGCGTAGTCACCAATTTCCTTAAAAAATTTGATTGTTATCCTTTCATCAGCGCCATCCGGAATGCTTCTATTCCTTGGACATCCAAATACAAGATTTTTACATCCGACTGTCTCTGCAAAGTCAATAGCCTTCTTTGTATAATCAATTAACACAGATCTCTCTTCATCAGTTCCGAAAAGTTTCTCTGTTCTTCCATACCATATTGACTGCATGGATGGTACAACAAAACCGTTTTCAGCTTTCAGTTTGTCAGCCCACTCTCTTGCGTCATCAAGTTTATTATATGGTTGTTCTGGAAAAATACGAGTCGGAGCTATTTCTAGCCCCACAAACCCGTGTTTTTTCATCATTGAATAAACTGCAGCATCGTTTTCTTCAGCCCAACCTATATTCGATATTGATAATTTCATAATCAGTCACCCTCTAACAAATTCATTGATACATTCCTTAAGTTCCCAGTTGTTTCAATTTTTATCGCATTAACCTCTTTCAAATACCAATAATAGTCTGTACTACATCTAATTAAATAATCATGACTTCCTTCATCAAATGTAATTGCATAACGGTACTTCTGTTCAAACACACCGTTTTTATAGTATCCAAATATTACAGTCGCACCAACTGACTCATCATCTTCTGCATACTTTCCTTCTGTATCAACACCATCATAATCAGCTGATATTTTTAGATAATTTCCATTATCTGATACCGGAACAGAGTTATTATCAAATACGTAATATTCATCTTCTTTTGTTAAACTGCATACAATTTGATTATTGATAGAATCCTGTTTATCGGTTTCCGCCCAAATTCTTGGAAGTTTAGCGATAGAAGTATTATGTAAAGCATTTATGTAACCATATGTTATATTCCCTGCTTCATCAACATTTTCAACAGGTCCATCATAACCATAATCTATGTACTCTATTGTACTTCCCGCTTTTAACGCTTTTATTGTGACTGTACTTTCCTCTGGAATATCTAGTCTTAATCTTGAGTATTCTGTAATTGGTATAATGAAAGTTGCGGTTCCATTTTCACTAATTTGAGCATCAACAACTTTTTCTGCAGAATAATCTTCATATTCCTCAGTTGTGTAATACAATTGCATGATACCTGATGTATCAGTCTCATAATCAATTGTTATTTTCATTTTTTGTCCTGCAAAGGCAGACACATCAATAAGATTCTGTAGTTCAGTAAGCATAGGATCAATGCCAGTATATCTCACTATTACTGTTGATTTCTCTGCTTCTATCTCTACATTCCTTTTACCAATCAATTCAGATGCAGATATATCCTGAACATACTCTTTGCCTTGCATCAAAGATGCGACTTTTTTCTTGTATGCATCATACTTTTCAGGTAAACACCATACTGCATACTCATCTCCATACCTACATAAAGGCTTGTAATTCCTATAAATGTATTCATAAACCGCGTAGTATCTATACGCATTAGTTACTCCATCCAAGCTATTTGATGCTCTATAGTTCGTATCATCTACTGGCATGAATACAACTGGAACACCTTCTATTTCTTTTATAAATTCTTTCTGTGTAAATTCACCCGATAATTGCAATGGGGACTGTGACACATATACCGGACATCTATATCCCATAACCGAATACAATACTGTTTTATTAACGAAATCTACAAATGTCTCATCATCCTCTAGCAATTCATTTAATAGAATTTCATATTCGGCTGCATAATTTGTGAGGTCATCAGCAAACTCTACTCGTTCAACATTTTCCTGTGTGTATTTTATTCTTTCCCACTCAGTCTTGAATACTGACCCATCATCTGCTTTGACTTCATCTTCTTCATCATAGAATCTTGTTGGTTTCCAACTCTCAATAATTGATTCGGGAGCCGAAACCGCAGAATCCGCAATTGACAATGAAGCAAAATTATCTGGTTTCAAAAATAGACCATTCAAAACTATCAGCACCAAAAATGCTGGAACAAACCACTTCATGTTCTCTTTATAAAACGCCAAGAACATCGCCAAGAACAGGTACGCGCACCAAAAGACTATTGTAGTCGAATTCTCTGCAAGTGAATGTCTCACTAGACCTCTAGAAAAATTCTGGAAATATGACAGGTTCAAGATTAACAGTAGAATCCATCTTTCTGTTCCAATCTTTTCTTTAAAACCTTTTGAAAAAATGGTGTATATCAAAGAAAGAACCATCGCAAATGGGACAATAATATATCCCCAGGCAAATAACAAATTGTCAACTGTTCCTATGCCTGTATATGCCCAGTTTTGATTTGATAGGTTTATCATTAAAAACTCAATTAATCTGTTGATTGGATTAAGGCCTTTAACTATACAGATAACAAACCAAGCTATGCCTCCTATAATTCCCCATCCTATCAATGACAGTCCTAATTCTTTAAATGCTTTTACATTCTTTTCAACTATGACATATATAAGTAGAGCTATTATTACAGCTATTCCAAATGCAAATCCTAAATCTAATCTATATAAAGCACACCATACAAAAGAACCCCACAATAGGATTGCTCTTTTAATATTATTTTTTCGTATATAAGCCATAGCTGCTATACATACTAAAAATCCAAGCCCGTAATATGAAATAAAACCTAAAAATGGAAACAGCAAAGAAATCACTAGTCCCATTTCTCTATCCCAGATTTTTGCCACAACAAAATAGAATAATAATGCTAATACTACATTTATTAAGCCACCATATGGTGACACTATTCCAGCAAAGTCATTGTTGACTATAGCGTACAAAATTCCTTCCCATACGCCAGTCATCATATGTCCGCCGTAATGTTGTACTATCGGAATATCTCCATAATTAAGAAAATCGCTCATTAAAATGCTTGAATTTGCACTTTCAAATAAATCAAGATTATATACAGATGAAAGAGGTATCTGTATGCTCAAACATGTTATACCAGCTACAGTTATTGGAAATACGATACTCTTCCAATTTCTAATCTGATAATTCTTCTTAATAATCATATAAAGAGCTATCATTGCTATTAGGAAACCTAAAATACAAGCTATTTTATAGTATTTAGCTGGGTGAGAAACAAATACGTTATGCTGATTCAAAACATGAATCAATTCTATATACAGCGACGTAGCCAACGGAATAAAAGATAATATGATTGCAATAAATGGTAACGCCTTTTCTACTTGCTCCTTCTCACATATCTTTCCCAAATACTTGCAAAAAACTAATACAACAGCAAATAGAATCGCTGCAATTCCCAGTACTATCCTTCCTTTTCCAAGCTCTTTCCCCCAGAAAACTGCAAGTGCTATAGATATAAAAACTACTGAACATGCTATCTGCTCAAACTTTTCAATATTTATAAACCTATCAACAGCAAAAAACACATACCAAGTTGCTACCAAAGCAAACAGCATGATAATATCCTGCGAAAAATAGTAAATCGTTGTTGTAGCTGATGCATCCTTGAAATATGTAATACACCTTAATATCAAACTACAATTGGCAACTATCATATAATTATCTAAAAAAGCGATAACCTTTTTTTGATCCTCAGACTTTGCCTTACCAAGATAATAATTTGCCAACATGAACAACAAAATAAAAACTACTCCGAAAGCAATGAACCAATTATTGAAATTGCTAATTCTCCTAGAAACATCAACATCATTATTTAAGCCCATTCCTATTACTCGTTTAAAAGTAATAACCTTAGTCCTTATATCATCTATTGGATTATAAAGAAGAATTATTGAAACAGAAAAAAACAGTGCATATGAAAATCCATACTTTGAAGAACTTAAAAAAGCACCATAGACTTCTTCAAACTTCCAAATTGAAATGCATAATGCTATTCCTATTACCGATGAGAATAATGTTGTTACCATAAGTTCAAACAAAACAGCAAGATTACAATAACTGTATGTCTGACTTACTCCCATCAAAAGATGTCCTTCAGTATCTGTCCCCTCTGCTGAGAAATTCATAAAAGACTCAGTAGTGTTACCATTACCGTATATAAAACCTTCGAGCCCCTCCTCTGATGAAATAGATAATGTATATATTTCATCTCTAATAAGTTTATCTGTACTTAATCCCACATCATTCCATGTATTTTTATTAAATTCACTTGTATTTACACTTACATCTGTAATAGTTTTTCCATTTACATCCTTCACAGAAATCTCCACATCTCTATCTTCTGAAGAATTCCCGTAATATAGCTGTACATTATTAAGAATATTACCTGCCGAAATAAATTCCTGAGCAACAGAATGATTTGCTGCTAAATCAAACCAATCTCCACCTTCATTATCGTTTTTGAAAGTGTAGTCTTTATAATTTTCAAAAGACTTAACCCCCTCTGAAAACTGCAACCTAAAGATTGTTACGAGAATAAACAGGCATAATATAACCTTTAATGCCTGTCTAAATCTCACGTTGTCTTTTATTTTACACAAAGTATTTTTCACGCCTCAACGAACTCCTTTATTTCTGATAATATTTGTTTTTTATCGCAAATATATCCATTCTTCCCGCCAAATATTTCAGCATGAACCGTTTTATAATCATAATTTGCAGGTGTAACTCCCAGTTCATTGGCAAACTCTTCACCAGAAAGATACTTATACACTTCTGCAGCTGATACCGGTTCAGTTGCAGGGTGCCAAAGATTAATACCTGCATCCAAAGCAACCTGAATATCTTTCCACAATCTTCCAAGGTTATAGAACTGATATACGCTTCTGCTATCTGTAAAATTCAAAGCAGAAAAGCCAAGCTTTCTGAATCGCGACTTAAGTTCTTCCCTATCTGTATCACCAACCTGCACTTTATAAAACCCATTATCCTGAAGCTGATAATACTTCTTAAGCTCAGTATCCACTGCTGATAATTCTTCAAATTTATCCGCCTTTAACATAAATGGAATAAGATTTATGTAGTCGTATATAAAATTCTTTTTTATGTTTTTTCCAAATAAACCAGGAAGTCTAATGATTAAAGCATCTGGGTACTTATCCCTAACCCATAACTCCAATTTATAACGATTCAGTCCATATGCATGAAGATTCTCTGTATCAATATCTGAATTTTCATCTACATCCTGAGGATTCTTAAATACATCTATCGTTGATATAAGCACCAATCTTTTCGGATCTATCTTTGTGATGTTTTCTTCAGCCTGATAAATCAAATCCATATCTTTCTCTGGTGCATTATTTGCAAGATACTTTTCAGCTCTTAAGCCTGCGTATATCAATAAATCTGGTCTTGTACCATACGCTTCTTGTATGTTTTTGGAATTATATACTGCATCAAAATCTCCAGCAGCATATATGTTGCTTCCTACAAATCCTGTATAACCTACTAATGCTTTCATTTCCCCTCCTGATCTACTTTGTCAGTTTTTCTATACTTTCAAAGTTGTAATGTTTTCTCTTGAACACCATATCCACAATTATCTGTAAGTACTTGACAATAATCGTCAGGATTCCAAACAATCCTAAAAATACTACTGATAGAAACAGTACTGTTGTAGTCCATCCTTCGATAGGATGGCCAATTACATAAACTACTACTGTATATAAAATCATAAATACTGAAATAAGCATCATTGCAGATGTCATCCAAAATGAAAATCTGTAACCAAACTCTGTAAAGAGAATCAATGTATCTACTGCCAGACTTGTTCTGTATCTTTTCTCTTTTGAATCAACATTGCCTCTACCACCTGTTTTCACTTCATACTTGAGATTTGCTGTCTTCAGACCACTTCCTGCATATATAGCTTTTCTATAAGGAATAGTCTTATTCATAGAGCTTATTCTGTTTATTACTCTTCTGCTTAAGATCCTGAAGCTCTCAGTTGTCATGTCATAAGAGTTTTCAGCAAACCTATCAAATACTTTATAAAATAGTCTTGAAGAAAGCTTTTCTTTTCTATTAGGCGAAGCACTTACAATGTCATAGCCAGTTAAAGAATGACGATAGATTTTCATAATCATTTCAGGCTCAAAATCTAGGATAGTGTTATCAAATTCAAATACGAAATCACCGATAGCTAAATCCATTCCTGCATCCATTGCTAACTCAAGACCATGGAAAAAACTCATATTAACAACTGAGATACTAGTGGTTTTAGCAGTGTCGCTTACTTTCTTAATCACATCAACGCTTGCATCATCAGAACAATCGTTAACACAAATTATTTCAGAATGCGCAAAGTTGTCTTCCATGATACCGATTATCATACTTAGAAATTTTTCTATTCTTCTTTCGGCGTTATGAACATATATAACCGTCGATACAAAGTTTTTTTCTTTATTCTCCATCGTCTAACACCTCATCCAAGTCATAAACTGTATTTATTTTTCCTGAAAGAACTCCTACAAATGTTGGATTCTTTGAATATGTTCTGATTACCGTTGGTCTTGAATCATCTATTTCAGAACTCATCAATATTGGCTTCATTGAAAATAATGATTTCTTATATTCAAACTGATAATCGTCTAGCATATATTTTCTTGCCAAGTTTGCCATATAAGGAAATGCTGTCGCTGGTTTTGCTGGACAATCATTACAATTGCCTAGTCGCTTTGTTGAGCAATGTCCGTTACTTTCTCCCTGGCAAGAAAATGTTGGTACCTCATCATAGCTTGTCGTATGCGGTGTAAATGTTACCGAAGTAAGTGAATGGTAACCTGTTTTTCCAAATGGCATTATTGAAAAAAACGGTCCATCCATTACCGTAAACCCAACTTCTTTGAGTTTATCGTTAACATCGCAAAGGATAATCTCACAAAGTTCATACTTAATTCCAAATTTTTCAAATCCAGCCATTTCAAGAATCTGATTGGTTCCAGCGTATGTGGAATTCAATACAAACGAAGATTCATAAGTATTTCCATCCTCAGTTCTGATTACATAAGTATTAGTACTCTTTTCAATCGCATTTATTTTCACACCATACTTAATGGTCATAGCATTTCCATACTTTGAAAGTTCATCTAGCAAATAATCTTTTAGAATCATTGCATCGTATGTGTATTCTCTCGTTCTAAACACTCCATCACACATGCCGTCTTTAAAATAATTGCTTGCGTGAAGTTCTTCACAAGGAATATTTGCTGCCTTGCAAAAATCTTTAAACTGCTTTCCATCCGACCAAGAATACTGACTCGAGGTCGCGTAAATCTGATCAAACTCTTTATTTACACAAAACGCATAATCCTTATTAAATCTTTCGAAATATCCTGCTGATTTTAGAGCTGTTGAAATCGATCTTGGGTAATGATACCCCTGGTGAACCCTTGCCTGATTAATATAAGTAGCCCGTTTGAAAGGTGCATCATCGCATTCAAGAACTATTACATTCTGTCCTTTTTTACAGCTGTAAAATGCAGAATATAATCCATAGAGCCCAGCACCTATAATGATTTTGTCATACTTCTCCACAATTACTCCCTACCTTAATGCTGTTAAACAGAACAAAAGAGCGTTAACAGTAGGTACTATTACGCTCTAATCCATTAACAGCCATGATTTTTTATTAGCTAAAACGTGTACCTTTTAGCTAGTTGAGTTTCTTCCATAATATGTTGCGAAAAGTCATTTATAGGTGATGATCCATATTAGCTCTCATAATCATTGAGAAATAAACGATAAACGGGTATAATACAATGGTTACTAAACAACTTTAGTAAAAAACAGAAAGGTACACATTTTGGTTATCCAAAAGGTACACCTTCCTGTTTTTTGATATTCCTTATAAAGTTGCATTTTTATATACTCCTGCTCTATATCTAAATGATGATAATGGCATTGAAACTTGTCTTGCCGCCTCTGATGTTGATAGTTTACCAGCTTTCCATTTTTGATATATTTCGTGAAAGTTTTCAGGAAGAGGTCTAGGTGGTCTTCCCATCTTTACTCCTCTGGCTTTTGCTGCTGCAATCCCTTCTGCTTGCCTCTGATGAATCGTGCTATATTCACTCTCTGCAACATAAGATAGCAGAGCAAGAATCAGGTCACTAATAAATGTTCCAAGTAAGCCTTTTTCCTTTTGTGTATCTAGTATAGGCATATCGACAACCACAATATCTGCACCTTTATCCTTAGTAATAATCCTCCACTGCTCACAAAGATCTTTATAACTTCTTCCAAGTCTGTCAATTGATTTAATATATACAACTGATTCAGTGTTAAGACGTCTTAGCAACCTTTTATACTGTGGTCTTTCAAAATCTTTTCCAGAAATTTTATCTATAAAGATATTTTCTTCAGGAACCCCCAACTCCTTTAGTGCAATTATTTGGCGGTCTTCATTCTGCTCTTTTGTAGATACACGCACGTATCCGTAAATCTTCTTGTCATTTTGCATTTGCTATTTTCCTCTCTTTCTTTTAGCTTTTTTTACTTTAATAAGTATTCCAAATTCACAAAGTGGCGAGCAGTGCTTTTTTGTACAAAAGCTACTTTTCGCTCGTTGGTGGCACACCCCCAATCCCCTTGAACAAGCTAATCGCTTGGCTACGCAATTCTTACGAATCGCTTTATTTTGCTGTTGGATATTTCTTCAGAAATAAAAAAAGAGGGGAACTTGCAAGTCTTAAACCTACAGATTCCCCATTAGAATTATCGAGTGATATTGTGTTTTCTGACACGTTCCTTCTTCTGCTCTTCATCACTTTTAAGGAACTGGTCGATATCATATTTTGCTCTTTGAATCTCCTGCATATC
>SVFV01000037.1 GCA_015056655.1 Butyrivibrio sp. | reverse complement strand
CGCTTTGCATGGCCCGGTCTTGCCCGGGCCTTCAATTCAAGGTTGCGCCATCAAGGCGCAATTTCCTATTAAATAAAGAAAAATCCACGGCAGATGCCGTGGACTTTGTCTACAGTCTGAGACATTCCAATGGAATGTCTTATTTTTTATGGATTAGATTGAAGTTCACTGAATCTTTTCAAACCAATCCGGCACTTTGTGAGATTTTCTAACAAGAACGCCATCCTTATAGATAGCAATCCTTCTAAATTCTTCTGTATTGTCATAAAGAGCAACTAAATTACAGATTGGCAATACTTTTTTCAAATTACTAAATGACTGTTCATAACGTCTCTCAATATCAGTCTCACTAACTCCATGCCCACCCATCTCTACTAGTATCTCATCAGCGTTTATTCTGTATACACTTTTTTGAATTTGTTCCGTTTGATATAGCGTAGTCTTTCCAGAACCATTAACTCCGGCAACAATTGTATACTTTTTCATTTCAGATTGAGTTCCTTTCAAGAACTTCTCGCTGTTTTCTCTGAAGAAGGAAATCTCCTACCATTTCATAAAAGTCCTTTTCCTCTTCTGTTTCGCTTTCAAGAACAAGCTGTAGCGTATCGTCAGCATTTAGTTTCGCTATTTCTTTATATATCACTATATTTCTTAACATCACACATAGCCTTACCTCTCATATGATATATATTACCACAAAAATCGACCTACTTTTTCTACTGCAACTTTGTGTTGTTGCCATTATATCAATTATTTATCTTAAAGGTTACTTTCTTTTGTCCTTTCTTGAATCAATTTACCCCACACCTTAGCGCAAAATCATCCGCATTAACCGTAAGTTCTGCTTCTTCTCCCATAAGTAGCGGATAGTTTATATCGCCGTGTCCTGCAGGGAAGCCAAATGCTACAGGTATATCAAGATCTGTCAGAAACTGTCTTGTGATCATATCTGAGATGGATTCGAATTTACCGCCACGTGTTCTTCCAAAGTAATCGCCAAGGTCCTCGGGAAGTTCTGTCCATTCTCCAAACACGATACCGGATGCATTATCTAAAACGCCTGTGTGCTTAAGGATTGTCAGATATCTGTGAATATGCTGTACATCCTCTCCCACATCCTCAAGGAATAAGATATAAGGCTGTCCTGTTTTAGTGCAATCAAAAGCTGTTCCGATTACGGAAGTAAATGTAGAAAGATTTCCTCCAACAAGTACTCCTCTGGCAGTTCCTTCTATACCCTGCTCACCCTTTTCACATGTATAGGTGGGCATTTCACCCTTAAGCATTTTCTCTTCAGCTTCAAAGCAGCTATCAGGAAGTCCGTTAAAAGTTCCGCTCATACAGGCATGTATTGAAGGAATTCCCACTGTAGTCCATTGTGAATGATAAACAGTTATGTCACTGTATCCGATGATGAGCTTATTTGATGCCTTTATCATGTCTTGGGAAAGTTTTTCAGCAGCTTCCGAAGCACCATAACCACCGCGGACACAGAAAATTGCTTTTATCTCAGGGTCTTCCAACGCCCAGTTTACATCCTCAACTATATCGTCCAGTGTGCGTTTTTCCTCGCATACGTGTTTACCTTCAACAGGCTCATAGCCCCATTTTTTAAGTCCTTCTATAGTTGAGTCTGTCTGCTCTCTGCTAGGAAGTGCTGAAGGAGAGATAACAGCAATCTTATCTCCTTCTTTCAGGAACATCTCACTGTGCTCACCGCCATAAGCAGAATAAGATACTTCTGTTTTGGTGTCTTCTCCCTCGTTGATAAGTACCTCCTCCTGCTGATTCTCAACATAATTCTGATCCGTGCAGGCTGCAATTGAAAGGAGTAAAACACAAACGCATATAACAGATAATATTCTTTTCTTCATTTCCCCCTCATTCTCCTTTTGGGCTTAATTCTTATCCAGATTTTATCTACGTTTTCGCATTACTTCAGATATAGTAAAGCCGTTAGCCCAACAGATGTCCATCAGCCTTCTCTCACAATTGAGATTACTACAAAAGCAGCGAGAACAAAAGGATATATCAGGCATGGAATAAGTGAAAAACTTGCTATCTTTGCTATGTTAGCAGCCACAAGGAGCTGCGCGCCATAAGGAATGATACCCTGCATGATACAAGAACAGGTATCAAGAAGAGATGCCGTCTTTTTAGGTTCAACGTCGTATTCTTCGCTGATATGCTTAGCAATGGGAGCTGCAATAACTATTGCCACAGTATTATTTGCTGTAGCAAGGTCCATAAACATGGTAAGGAAAGCTATTCCAAACATTCCTCCCCTCTTTCCGTCAGCTTTTGACCTGATAAGAGAAAGAATCGCCTCGAAACCGCCATGCTCTCTAATAAGCGCAGCAACACTTGCTACCAGTATGGTTACGATCATAGTCTCGAACATGCCCTCAATTCCTGCACCCATAGACGAAAGCCCTGTCACATAGGTAAGCGAACCTGTAAGCATTCCGACTACAATAAACATAAAGCATCCAAGAAGCAAAACGATGAATACATTTACGCTAAGTACTGAAAGTATGAGTACGATAAAGTAAGGAAGTGCCTGAAAAATATTGAAATCAAACTCTCCAATTGAAGCTCCCCCGCTCATAAAAGCATATACCATTAAAATAATCAATGTGATAATAGCTGAAGGAAGTGCTATCTTGATATTGGCATCGAACTTATCCTTCATATTTATACCCTGAGTCTTGGTAGCTGCAATCGTTGTATCTGAGATAAAAGAAAGGTTATCTCCAAACATAGCTCCGCCAACAACTACACCCACGCAAAACGCTAGGCTTAGATTTCCGTTCTGGGATACCGCCACAGCAATTGGGGCAAGTACTGAAATTGTTCCCACGCTTGTTCCCATAGCCATTGAAATTAGGCATGCAATAACAAACAATCCGGGCAGGGCAAATCTCCCGGGTATAATACTTAACAGCAAATTTGCTGTTGAAGAAGCTCCACCTGCTTCGCCTGCTACTCCGCTAAAGGCTCCTGCAAGAATAAATATAAAGAGCATTGTAACTATATTGTCATCGCCAATGCCCTCAGCACAAATATGAATTTTTTCCGCGAAGGATTTCCCTCTGTTTTGGATAAATGCCAGAATGAGCGCAAAAGTAAATGACAGGACTACTGAAACAACATAGAATCCCATCCTGCCTTCAATCGGCGCGATGTATTGAAAATATATACCGTTTCCCAAATATAAAATTAGAAATAAAGCTATAGGCAAAAGTGCCTTTGGATTTGATTTAACATTAGAATTTCCGTTTTGCATTTTAAAATATGTTCCATTCTTTAAATATAGTTATAGCGTGAAACTATATTTTAAAAAGGCCGAACGATAAAGTCAACAATCAGTCCTCTCTCCCCCACTTAAGTCCTTTTGTAAATCTTAATCTGTAAAGCACTATTACCACACAGACTCCTACAACCTCCGCTGCCAGAGTAGTAAACCATATTCCGTCATGTCCAAACAAATATGGAAGAAGAAATACAAATATAAGTGGCATAGCAAAACTTCTCATAGCTGCTATAAGAGCTGATGCTAAACCATCTGATATTCCGGTAAAGAATGACGATGAAAACATATTGATGCCACTAAGTGCATAAGCAAATGCACATACTCTAAGGGCCAAGGTTGCCATAGCTTTTAATTCCGGATCATATCCAACAAAGATCCTGGCAACCACTCCACTTAATAAAAGTGCAAGACACATCATTATGGTTCCTGAAATCGCAGCAAGCTTAAGCCCATCATTTCTAAGCTTTTTTAGTTCTTCAAAATTCTTTTCGCCATACCTGAATCCAATTACAGGAATCATAGCAATTCCTATTCCCATAAAGATTGCTGCAAAAACTCCTGTCATGTACTCGGTTACAGCATAAGAAGCCACTCCTCTCTCTCCGAGAAGCGCAATAAGACGCCTGTTAAAAATAATAGCCACTATTACGTAAGATACAGCATCAACCATCTCTGAGGATCCATTTCCAAGTGCAAGTAAGGTGTCACCCATATGTATTTTAAATCGCATAAAGTGAAGTCTGTGCTTCTTATTTACGAAATATGAAAAGGCTACAACACAGCTGACACACCATGCAAGTCCTGTCGCTAAAGCTGCTCCCCAAAGCCCCCAGCCGAAAAAAACTACAAAAGCGAAATCAAGAACAATATTTGTTACAGCATTTACAACTGATGATATAAACCCCAGCTTCCCCTGATCTGCAGCAATGAGATATTCCTGAAAAGCATAATTCATCATCTGAACAGGCATAAGTGACGACAATATCCGACCATAGACAGTGCAATAAGGAACCAGACTTTCAGGTGCGCCTGCCATCTTTGCAATATTTGGCATAAATAAAAATGCCAATGCCGATATTATTATTCCACCAATAAAAAGAAATACACTGAGCATTGAAAGAGTCTGTCTTGCTCTGTCTTCTTTTCCCTCTCCCAGATAAGCAGAAATAATCGCACTTCCACCCGCTCCCATAACAAGTCCAAGGGACATCATAAGTGCAAGTGGAGGGAATATCATGTTCTCCGCAGCAAATACATTTTCTCCAAGGAAATTAGAAATAAAGTATCCATCCACAACCTGGTAGGTGTTGTCCACAAGTTGCATTCCAATGCATGGAAGGGAAAATAATAGTATTTTTTTTACTGTAAACTTATCTGAAATAGTTATTTTCATATTATTGAGTCCTTGCAGCAAGCTTCAAAGCTCTTAGATAACATATTAATGCCAAAACAGCTACTATAGCTCCCAAAAGCAATGTAAGCAATATATGATTTATTGTTAATCCTAAGTATACTACAAGTACTGTAAGTCCTAAAGCCACAAACATATTAGGGAACATATAAATGGCAACAGCTGCTCCCTGCTTGACTACTTCCGTCTCATTTTCCCAGTCAAGCCTCATATGCTTAATTCCGCATACACATCCCCATGCTGTTGAAAAAGCACAAAGAATAAAACCTAAAAGCAGATAAAAAATGCTGTTAACAAACGGCACTCTGGCTGATATACACAGACAGATTATCAAAAAGCTCATAAAGGGAATTGTCAGATACATGTTAAAAAGCATCTTTCCCTTATAAATGGTCTCCTTCTTAATTGGAAGACTCTGCAATATCCAGTAGTTTTTGCCCTCTAAGGATGGTGAGCAGGCTGTTGTAGTCATCATTCCAACCAGGAAGTAAGCTATAAAAGGTATAGCCGGCTGCAATATAGCAGTATCAATCGGTGCATCCTGGATAACGATTCTTACTATTTTTTCAAAGCCAATAATAAGAGTAACTACTCCTAGTATTAAAGCCAAAAGCTCACCAACCGTACTGTTTACCATATATGTTGTTGATCCGGTAAGTCTCTTGAATTCTTTATAAGCAATAGCGTTTATAACACTTCTTCTCTTCTGCACTGTCATCTTATATTTCTTTGATGCAGCGTGGGATTTAAGTGCTGAATTGATGTTTCTGTAGGATCTTCCAACAATCTTAAACACAATAGCAAAAGCAAAGACCGTTACTCCAACAAGTAAAAATATATCTGATAGGCCAAGCTTTGTTACTGCATTTGAAAACCAGCCTGCAGGCATATAAATCCTTGCAGCATTTTCTGTCATCTCTGATGTCTGTTCAAGAACATCTTCAACCTGATTATTTCTAAAAATAGATTCAATTATAAAACGCAGTGAAAAACAGAATATAACAAATATAAAAGTGAGAATAGTCTGTATTATATTATTCTTTTTAAATCCGGTACTGATCCTTGCAATCAAAAATCCGCAAAATGAAGCAAAAAGCATTGGGATAATCGGCACAAGTAAAGATAATACAAGCCATAAAGGATAAACAATAATAGATGGCTTCACATATATGCCATATCCAATCATCATGGAAATTGATATCGTCAGATACCATGGAAGTGTTTTGACATACATATAAAGGAATTTACAGCCTGCTACTGTGCTTGAGGCAAAAGGAAGAGCCATCAGCATGTCATATTCCTTAAAGTTAAACAGGTATCCGTTAGTCTTAAAGAATGTAAATAAAAATGCAATCGCACTAAGCGATAAAGCACACAGCGTAGGGATAGTATTTGCTATTCCAAGAATACCGTATCCGATACAGTTAGCTACGCAATATCCCATTATCATTAAATATATAAATGTAAGGCCAATAAATGAGCCTACTATCTTGCTTTTCTTCTTTTTATCAGATGTATGCTTCCATATATTTATCTGACTTGTTGATAGAAGCAACGTCTTAAGAAAAACCATATTATTATTCTTCATTGTCTGCCTCCAGGAAAGCTTCCTCTAAGGAATGACCTTCAGTTAGTTCATCCATTGTTCCCTTTGCTATAATTTTTCCTTTTTTGATAATCGCAACCTTATTGCAGAGCTTTTCTGCCACATCAAGGACGTGTGTTGAGAAGAAAATAGCTGTTCCCTGCTCGCACATATCGTGCATGATTTCCTTTAGGGTAAAGGTTGCCTTGGGGTCAAGACCGACAAAGGGTTCATCAAGAACAAGAAGCTTTGGCTGATGAATAAGTGCTGAAATTATAGCTACCTTCTGCTTCATACCATGTGAATATGAGCTTATGGCATCTCCAAGAGAATCTGTTATTTCAAATGCATCAGCATACTTCTTTATCTTTTTCTCTCGATCTTCAGCGCTAATTCCAAATACATCTGCGATAAAGTTAAGGTACTGAATTCCTGTCAGATTCTCGTACAGATCCGGATTATCAGGAATGTAGGCAGTAACCTTTTTACATTCGATAGGCTCAGTTTTTACTGAATGGCCATCTATAAAAATTTCGCCCTCAGTAAAATCAAGTACTCCCACGACAGCACGAATTGTCGTAGATTTTCCTGCACCATTATGTCCTATAAATCCATATATATCTCCGCTCATGACATCCAAGGAAACATCATCAGCAGCTTTTTTCCCCTCACTGTAAGCTTTTGAATAATTTTTGATTTCAAGTATTTTGTTTTCGCTCATTTCTTTCCCTCCTTAATGCCTTCATACATCTTATCATCTATAAACGGTTAATTGTTAACTGCACTAAAAAAATCTAATAATACACTGAATCTTTTGAAAAATACAAATATAAAAAGGGGCTGTCGCATTAGATGATTAAATCATCTGGGCGATGGCCCCTCTTTTTTCTTTAATTATTCACCAAAGTCCATAAGTCCTTCGGTCTCATCCGTAATAACCTCTTCATCCTCAAGCTCTTCTGCTGAAGGTGTAGGAATGAACTCTGTGAGGTAAGTGCCCTCATCTTTTCCAGCAAGGAGTGCCGGAAGATTGATGATCACTCCATCCATGTTATATGGAATCGGAAGTCCTACCTGAACCTTTGAGGTCTTTCCGTCCTTTTCATTTGTTACAAGAAGCTGCATGTTGAAAGTCTGTCCCATGGTAGTTACCATTCCTCTTTCTCCGGACTTAAGTTTTGCAACCTTCTCACCGTTCACTACAACATCGATATTGTAAGGAACATTTACTTCGGCGCCATTTTCAGGTGCCTTATTGTCAAAATAGATTGTATGTCCGCGGCCAATAATAAACATTGCTACTGCGATCAGTAAAAGCACAGCCAAGGCCACGATACGATATATCCACATCTTTGTATTTGCCTTATTCATTTGCTTCCTCCTGCGCAAGTGCCAGCTGTTCTCCAGCCTTAGACTTGTTCTTTCTCTTGTTGGTCTCATACATGATAAGAGCTACCGTAATAACCGCATAGGATACGAATACACGGAAATACTCACCTATCATGGAGTCGCCTGTTATAACTGTTCCAGCCTTAGGAGCTACAATGAACATTGTGTGGAACAGGATGATTCCAAGGAATACGTTACCAATTGATGCCTTATCTACTGGGTAGTTACAATCATCTTGTAATACCCATTCTCTGAAAACTTTTTATCTAAGACTAACCTTGTAATCACGCATAGCTTCTCGCTGCTGATCCTTCTTTGCAGCCACTTCCCTCTTATCATAGAGCTTCTTACCTTTAGCAAGACCAACCTGAATCTTGACCTTACCATGTTTGAAATAAACCTCAAGTGGTACGAGTGTATAGCCCTGTGCCTGTGATGCCTGATCAAGCTTATAGATTTCTGCCTTATGAAGAAGAAGCTTTCGTACTCTAAGCGGATCCTTATTGAAAATATTTCCCTTTTCATAGGGGCTGATATTCATACCACAAATGAAAGCTTCGCCTTTATCTATGCTGACCCATGCTTCCTTTATGCTGCACTTTCCCTGTCTTAAGGACTTAACCTCTGTTCCTGCAAGCTCAATACCAGCTTCATATTTTTCTTCTATAAAATATTCGTGAAATGCCTTTTTATTATTTGCAATAAGCTTTATGCTCTCGTCTGACATTTTGTAAACCTCTTATTTCTTCTTTTTCTTTTTTCCCTGAGAGGACCTGGCAGCCTTGGAAGTAGCAGACTTCTTGTACTTATGAACCTTGTAAACCTTACGGGTGGATTCCTTTTCCTTGCCCTTAGATTTCTTCTCCTTTAAGGCCTTCTCAAGCTTCTTTATTTCTTTTTCTGTTTTCTTCTTTTCTGCTTTCTTCAGTGCCTTTTCTTTATCCTTTTTTGACTTACCTTCGCCCTTATCCTTCTTGGATTTACCTTTTTTAGGCTTATCTTCAGATAAATCATCCTCTGCACTAAGTGCAAGCTTTGATACCTTTGATGCACGAAGCTGGGCAGGGGTCTTACTCATTATCTTTTTCTTTAAAGCCTTCTTTTTAGATGACTTCTTTCCTTTAACTAAACGAAGTTTACCATTTTCATCCTCTTCATAATAGTCCTCTTCGTCATAATCATCATATAATCCGTCTTCATCCAACACGATTCTGAAATCTATTGTCTTATTGAGCCTGTCAGTATCATGAACACGAACATTTACCTTTTCACCGATGGTGAAGGTTCTGCCTGTTCTCTCTCCAATAAGGCAATAGTTGTCCTCATCATATACATAGAAGTCATCCTCCATGGATGCAGCAGGAATCATTCCTTCACATGTATTAGGAAGCTCAACAAACATTCCCCATCCTGTAACTCCAGAGATTGTTCCCTCAAATACTTCGCCAATGTGTGACTCCATGAACTGGGCCTTTTTAAGCTTGTCTGTTTCTCTCTCAGCTTCTTCAGCTCTTCTCTCAGTCTCAGATGAATGCTTTGCTACTTCCTCAAGAATACCTTTGTAGTGAAGAAGTTTTTCGTCATCCATTCGTCCCCTGAGGTAGTCCTTTATGATCCTGTGGATCTGGAGATCCGGATAACGTCTTATGGGTGATGTGAAATGGCAGTAGTACTTACATGCAAGTCCGTAATGTCCAAGACACTCTGTACTATATTTTGCCTGCATCATACTTCTAAGCGCAATTCTACTGATAACAGCCTCTTCATCCATTCCTTCGATTTTCTTTAAAAGCTTCTGGATTTCTGAAGGCTTTATCTCATCTGCCCTTGTATTAAGATGAAGTCCAAGCTTACTTATAAAAGCATTAAGAGTGGCTATTTTCTCCATATCGGGCTGTTCATGTATACGATATACAAAGGGTGCCTGCATCCAGAAGAAATGCTCTGCAACTGTCTCATTAGCTGCCAGCATGAAGCTCTCTATCATGGTTGTAGCAGTGTTAGACTCCCTGACTTTAATATCTAAAGGGTTACCCTCGCTATCAAGTATTATCTTGGCTTCTGGGAAATCGAAATCTATAGCACCTCGCTTTTTTCTCTTTTCCTTAAGTATCTCAGAGAGCTTCGCCATCTCCTTGAACATAGGAACAAGACTCTCGTACCTGCTTATCTCCTCAGGATTCTCATCCTCTAAAATAGCAGCAACTGAAGTATAGCTCATTCTCTCATTTACATTTATCACAGTCTCTGCTATCTGGTGGGATATTACTGCTCCGTTTGAGTCTATGTCCATAAGGCAGCTAAGTGCAAGTCTGTCCTCGCCATGATTAAGAGAGCAAATACCGTTACTAAGCTTATGCGGAAGCATAGGAATAACTCTGTCCACCAGATATACACTGGTTCCTCTTTTAAGAGCCTCTCTATCAAGAGCTGAGCCCTCCTGTACATAATTAGTTACATCAGCTATATGAACACCAAGGTGATAAATACCATCCTCTACAGTTAGTGACACAGCGTCATCCAGGTCCTTAGCATCCTCGCCATCGATGGTAACCATGGTTACATCTCTTAAATCAAGCCTTCCCTGATAGTCACCTTCAATGAGATGATCCTTGCATTTTGCAGCCTGATTCATTACCTTCTCAGGGAAAACACTGGGAATACCAAAGCCCTCCACAACAGAAAGAATATCTACTCCCGGATCATTTATATTACCGATTATGTCAGTAATCTTTCCTTCAGGCTTTCTGTCCTTTTTAGGATCCCCATAAAAAGTGATGTTAACAACAACCTTATCACCTGTTACAGCTCCTTTAGTGTGCTCCTTAAGTACAAAAATATCCTGTGTAAATTTAAGATTATCAGGTATTACGAAACCAAAGGTATGTCCGTCCTGGTAGGTTCCAACAACTCTGTCCACGGCTCTGACAAGGATATTCATAATCCTTCCCTCGTCACGGTTGCCACCATTTTGTTCTTTACTGCTTGTTATCTGAACTTCAACAGTATCTCCCTGGAAGGCTCCACCTACATACTCCTCAGGAATAAAAATATCTCCGTCCCTGTCCTCTACTTCAACAAAACCAAAGCCACGGGCGTTGGATATAAATGTTCCTACTATATTCTGTTTTTTCTCAAAAACCTTCTTCTTTGCCATAAATTCCTTTTCAATATGGATTAATTCATTTAGCCGATAAAAACTTGCTTTTCAATTAGTAAAAATAAGCCACTCTTTTCAGAGTGGCTTACATAAACATCAGGTTAAGTCTTAGAAAATTTGCATGTTCAGGACAACGCTGAGAACTATAAACAGTACTGATAAAACAACTGTAACCTTCTTAAGGATACCCTCTCTTGAGCGTCCCTTGATCTTACCCCAATAAGTTGTCTCTGCAAATCCCTGAATAGCACCAAGTCCCTGTGTCTTACCCTCCTGAGCAAGAACAAGTGTTACAAGTGCAACACAGTCAATTATAAATATTATTGCAAGCACAATCTTTAAAGCTGCCACGAAATTATCCTCCTACATAAACTACAAATTCAATTTGATTAATTAGGTCGGATACGAAAACAGTAACTGTTTTCAGCTCCTAATAAAAAATCACAAATACTTGTATAAATTACCACATCTCGTCGCAGAAATCAATATCTGTTACAAATCCAGGCGATTATCCCAGTTCAAAAATCCCCCGATTAACCAGTATTATTTCTTAATAAGAAGTGATTCTCCTGTCATCTCTGCAGGCTTCTCATAACCCATGCACTCGATAAGTGTAGGAATGATATCTGCAAGACAACCATTCTCTTTAAGAGTGTATGCAGGGTCATAGTTTACAAGGATGAAAGGAACAGGATTTGTTGTATGAGCTGTCCAAGGCTCGCCTGTCTCATAATCGATCATCATATCAGCGTTACCATGATCTGCGCAAATGAACATTGTTCCGTTCTTAGCCTTAACAGCTTCAGCAATCTTACCAACGCACTCATCAACTGTCTCAACAGCCTTAACAGCTGCAGGGATAACACCTGTGTGTCCTACCATGTCAGGGTTAGCAAAGTTAGTAACTACAACATCATACTTATCTGAGTTAATAGCTTCAAGAACCTTCTCACATACTTCAGGAGCACTCATCTGAGGCTTAAGGTCGTATGTAGCAACATCCTTAGGGCTGTTAACAAGGATTCTGTCCTCGCCCTCGTTAGGCTCCTCAACACCGCCGTTGAAGAAGAATGTTACGTGAGCATACTTCTCTGTCTCAGCGATACGAGCCTGCTTCATACCCTTTGCTGCAAGCCATTCACCAAAGGTATTTGTAAGAAGAACCTTCTTGAATGCGATTTCCTTGTTAGGAATGAGCGGATCATAGTCTGTGAAGCATACATAAGTAGTCTTGATACGCTCGCCTCTGTCAAACTTATCAAAATCATCATCGCAGAAGCAATGTGTGATCTCTCTTGCTCTGTCAGGACGGAAGTTGAAGAAAATGATTGAATCATTATCCTTGATTGTAGCAACAGGAGCACCATCCTTCATGATAACTGTAGGAATAACGAACTCGTCTGTCTTGCCATCCTTGTATGTCTGAACCATGCACTCGTGAGCGCTGTCAGCCTTGTTACCCTCACCCTTTGTAAGAGCATCATAAGCAATCTTTACACGATCATAGTTGTTATCTCTATCCATTGCGTAGTATCTTCCGGAAATAGAAGCAACCTCACCTACGCCAAGCTCCTTCATCTTATCCTCAAGCTGCTGAACAAAATCAATACCTGATTCCGGAGGAGTATCTCTGCCATCAAGGAAGCAGTGAACATATACCTTTGAAAGGCCATTTCTCTTAGCAAGCTCTAAAAGACCATAGATATGTGTAATGTGACTGTGAACACCACCATCAGATACAAGACCATACATGTGAAGAGCTGAATCGTTCTTCTTGCAGTTGTCGATAGCAGCCATAAGACCTTCGTTTGTGAAGAAGTCGCCATCATTGATAGACTTTGTAATTCTTGTAAGCTCCTGGTATACGATACGGCCAGCACCCATATTCATGTGACCAACCTCTGAGTTACCCATCTGACCATCAGGAAGACCTACAGCAAGTCCGCTGGCATTTCCTCTTACAAAAGGATACTCCTTCATAAGTCCGTCAATAACGGGAGTGTTTGCCATAGCTATAGCATTTCCCTCAGGATTATCATTTATTCCAAATCCATCCATTATCAGTAATACTGTTGGTTTATTACCCTGCATAAATTCTGCCTCCGTAAAAATCTAACTATATTAAATATTTAAGCCTTGAATGCACAAAGCTTTCGTCCACATTGTAGTATAACTATAAATCAGCTTTTAGGCAAACTATTAATAGTTTTTATCTGAGATTCCCTGTTACCTTATGCTAAATAAGCATATTTTCCCAGTGCATCTCCTGTAAACGCCATGGTTGAGCCCTTTTCCAGTTCTGCCTTAATAGCCTGTACAAGATGAGCCATGGAAAGAGCTTCATTTTTTCCTGAAGCCTTGGCACATGCATTTAAGAATACTGTCTTAATCGTACTACCTGTAAAGTCAGTAAACTGGGATGCAAGATAATCAAGATCGATATCTTCGTGGGGAACATCCTTGGTAAGACATGCTTCCCATATAGCATACCTTGCGCTTTCATCGGGATTTACATAGTTGAGGACATATCTTATCCTTCGAAGAAATGCAGGATCCATATTCCCCTTAATATTGGTCGCAAGGATAACAATTCCGTCATAGGATTCTATTCTCTGAAGCAGGTAGGATATCTCGGTATTTGCATATTTATCATGGGCGTCCTTTACTTCACTTCTTTTTCCGAAAAGGGCATCCGCTTCGTCAAAGAAAAGAACGGCATTGGTCTTTTCCGCAAAAGTAAAGGCTCTCTCCAGATTTTTCTCTGTTTCGCCTATGTACTTATCAACTATGTTAGAGAGATTTACCTGATATAAAGGCATTCCAAGCTCGCCTGCAATTGCATTCGCAGTCATGGTTTTACCGGTTCCGGGAGGTCCTGAAATAAGTAGTGATACGCTTCTTCCATAAGGATACGATTCACGAAGATTCCATTCGTCAAGAATCCTGTGTGTTTCTCTGACACTTACTATCACGTCATTTAACTTATCCTTCAGGCTTTGCTGTATCTTCACATCACTCAGCCTGATATCAGAATAAGTCACCTTGCCAGTTGTATCGCTGTCTGTCTTAATGAGCTGCATCACAAGCTTAGAGAATGTGCTGTCATTATCAGATGAATTCTTACCCTCACCTTCCATATAGAAGGTAACAACCTTTGAAGTCTCGCTGGCATTTAAGTGATATCTCATTGCAAAAAGCGAAGGGTCTATTTCGAGATCATACTGCTCCTTAAAGCCCTGCCACAAGGAAAGCCTCTCATTATATGTAAGCTCCTTTGGAAGCTCTAAGAGCATAAACTCTCCCGCCTTTGGATTTTGAGAAAAAAGTCCCGGTTTATCTGAACAGATAATAAGAGGTATTTTCGCATCAATTATAGGGTTAAAGAGCATATGCCACACCATTTCAGTACTTCTTTTTGATGCTGCACTCCCTGTGCGTTCTCCCATATAATTTTCCGAAAAGCCATAAAAACATATTCCGCTTTCAAGAAGCTTTGCTTCTCTTTTAAGCGCACCAAGCATCTTCCCAAAGTCCTTATTAACTTCAAACATGAAGTCTTCAAAATTCACGATGAGAAGAGGCCTATTTATTCCAAGGAAAATCTGCTTCGCTATAAAGCGTCTTCCGCCGCTTCCGGATATCTGAAGCATCAGACCGCCATCCTTAAAGAAGTTTCTCCCCTTATCTATAAGAGTTTCAGAAATGTATGGCTTGTTAATGCCGGCTGTATCAGGCGAAAAGAGATCAGTAGAAGCTGAAAGTACAGGATTTAGAGAATTATTCCCTTCAAGATAGGCAAGTATCCTGCCATCTATCTGCAGACCAAGATACTGAATTGGAAAGCTTTTCTTATCTACATAACAGAAAAGCTCGGCTTTTGAAGTCTTTTGCATAATGTCAGTCTCTGAAGGATAGGCGATATTTTCCAAGAGATATGCTGTGTGCAGACAGACTCCGCTTCCCAAATGGAAGGATAAGCATGCTCCAAGCTCAGGTGACAGAAAATCAGCTATACAAAGGTCAAGCAGGGATCTTAATACAGTATTAAATTCAAACTTTTTTATAAGTTCAAAATATCTTCCGGCTTCAGGCTCCGGTGCTTTTCCATTATTTACCAGGTCCTCCTGCCTTGCCCAAAACTCCATATCTTCTTTTGACAGATCATCCAAAAACCTGTTCAAAGCAGGAAATTTTTCAAAGGGCTCCTCTATCCCTATCTCCTTAAAATATGCTGCACATCTTGATATTATTAATGCTACTGTAATGTCCAAGTATCTCATCTATTCACCCTGTATTGATGCTCTTAGTACCGCCCTCCAGTTCCCGGGTCCACCTACGGCTGACAAAAGTTTCCCAAACTCCACTCCTTTAAGTTTTTCTTTATTCTCATTATCGCCTCCTGTAAGCTTAAGATATGGCTGCATAAGGCTTATGACAAGTGCTGTTTCTCCCTCTGTTTTATCCGGTTTAGTAACAAAATGATGGGTATCTATTGCCATAAATATTCTAGCAAGATCCACAAGGTAATGCTTGTTCTTTATTCCTGTCTCTCTTTTTAGAACAGATGAGAAATTAGGATAATCCGCATATTGTTTATTGCCCAGCATATTGGCAATATTTTCAGTAAAATGCGTATTGTCGTGAGATTTGCCAACACACCAGCCTATAAATGATATAACCTTCGCTGCTGTCTTAAATGCAAAGGATACAGGGAGTGCAAACCATTTAATAAAATTACCTGTTCCGGACACAACGTTTTTACCTGCATCAAACCAGGCCATCTTTCTCTGGCGCCTTGCTCTTGATTTTGCCAGTGCGAGGAAATACTGCCCTTGAGAGTTTTTGCTATTTGCAAGTCCCATTTTTTGTGCTTTACTTTGCATATTATTTTCTGAGACTTCTTCATTTCCCTGATGCAGCCTTTTCCATTCCTGATATTCCGTCATTGCTGTATTTATGTCTTCATCAGATGCCTTGATCTTATTGATTTCCTTGGACGTCCTATAAATAGTTATAGCATCCTTAACAAGATCAAGTGCATTTTTTATAAATCCCAAAGCTGATAACGCAGTTTTTATAAATGGTTTATCCAGCCACCAGTATATGATATCAACTATGTTTGTCAGAATTTCCACAAGGAGCTTCAGACAATCCAAAAGTAATGCTTTTTTATCAGAGCCCTTTTTGATAAGATCCTGAACCTTTTTCACCAGGCTATATACATTTTCTATAAACTCAACAGCTGAATAAAGCGTACCCACAGCAGAAAGTGAATTTTCAGCTTTTTCATTTATCTCCGCTTCCCCTTCATCATCAAGTCCCTTTATCGTACCACCTGTCGTAATACCAACAATAGCAGGTATTGGCGCCAGAACCAGACCAAAGTTCGTGCTTGCACTTTCAGCAACCTCGGCATAGTTTTTGTTAAAGGTATTACACGCATACCTTATATCTCCGTTATACTTATAGCTTTTCAGGTCTCCTGTAACAGCAGAAAAAGTCCCGGTGATCGGAGATAAGAGACTTCCATCCCAGAAGCTTTGCCTGATATTTGTAAATGAGAAAAATCCGTCTCGCTTGGCTTTCAAATCCTCCTTATGCATCTGGAGCGAGGTCGGCAAAAGACTTCCTCCTATATCTGATAAGTCAAACTTCCTGTCATTAGCAACTTCCTCCAAGAGCCCGATTCTCATAAGCTCTCCTGCATCCGGTAATCTGTTGACTCTTGTTTTAAATCGTCCTCCCATGGAAATTGCAAATTCTCTTGCCATATCCCACAGCGATGTGTTTTCTTCAGAAAGCATGATCATTAAGATTTCTCTTGATGCTTCCCGTTTTGTGTCTTCTGCCAGCATATCCCGGAATATAGTTCTTATTCTTCCTTTTGTATTATCATCATTTCCTGCATTTAAAACCTGAGCCTGCTGACTGTTAGGATCCATAACAGCATCAATAAGCTGCATAAGTTTGTAGGAAGCAGGTTGCGCTTCCCAGGCAGCATTTATTGCAGCCTGATCCTGCTGTACTACTGGATTGTTCTGATTTTCTCCCTGGGGTCCCCCCGCTTGTTCATTCTGCGGCTGATTGTTCTGTTCCTGCTCATCTGCATTATCATGGGCATCATCTGCCTGCTGTTGTCCATTTTGTCCGCGCACTCTATGCTTGATTCTTGTTTTGATGTCGTCCGGATTCGCTATATCATTTGCCTGATAAGAAGAGTAATACTGTATTGTTGCAGCATTAACATGCCTGAAAAAATCAGATCTTCGAATAGCCAGTCTAAGACTTTCCTCCAGAGCAGCATCTTCAAGATTCGTTCCTTTTATGGAACCTACTTGTTCGTTACTTTGTATCATTGAATAATCATCAGAAATAAATTCGTTCCCCATGTAAAATCCATGGACTGTCTCTTTTCTAAAAAAACCTTTTGTCTTTGCCTCATATATTTTGGCGGATTTCTCAGAAAAAAGGTATGCTCCGTTGGTTCCCTTCTCATCTATTTTAAGGTTCATTTGAGAAGCTTCTCTTCCTTCATTATTTCTGGCGGCAGTTTTTCCTCTTTCATCCGCTGTTCTGCCAGTATCATTAACTGCGGTCTGTCTGTTATTTGTGAACTGCCTTTTAGCTTCATAGCCTTTAAAATCCGAAAGGAGCTTATATCGTCTTGCAATAGGATTTCCTGCTTCTTTTTCATCCACCTTGTTTGTAATTCCATCCGCAAAACCCGCTACGGTAATTGCCTTATGATATTTGATATTTCTACCAGTATCGGTTTCATTTAAAGAGCCAGCATTCGTTTCCTTATACATTTTATGCCTAAGTCGCGGAGGGGGAGTATAAGGTCTGTTAATAGCATCTGTAATAAGAGTATTTAACTGGTCAAGGTCAAAAACTCCTGTGTACTCAGCTATTCTTTTTGCAGCATTGCCACCTCCATTTGCAATGAATTCCCCAAGTCTTCTATCATCAGCATTAACACCTCTGCTAAAGGCATAGTACTTCATGGCAAGGTTATCATACTGACGATAAAGCTGCCTAAATGAACCTCTGCGATGATTTTTTCTTATATTATCCCATCTGACTGCAGCCTGACGGATTTGATCACCCATAGCCTGAGCTTCTGCTATTGCCTGATTCTTTTTCCTTTCAGCATTTCGTTTCTTTTTTCCGACAAATGTTACAAGCTTGGTAACAGCCCACCTGTTTCTTCCTGCATTAGCATTAATTTCATTTGAAAGCCTCTGTAGTCTTTGGATATCCTGATTTCTGAGTTCAGTATCCTCCTGAATTACTTCTGCGCCATTACCCGGGTTTGCCAAATTGGCATTTTCAGGTTGATTCTCTGCGTTATTTCCAGGATTATTGCCTTGGTTGTTTTCCTGTCCATTTCCACCATCTTCACTGCCATCGTTGGAAACAGAAATATCATGTTCATCTGAAGAAGAATCTACGCTTTCATTATCTTCCTGATTTTGCATCTGTTGTCTGTTTTCTATTATTTGATTTTCCTGATTGTTTTGTATGGGATTTTCTACCGCAGCTCCCTGACCGGTCATCAGACTTCCATTAGTCAAAAGCTGCTGCATCTCCTGCCTGACAGATAATGCAGATTCAGAGGATTCTCTGCTTTTTGCAACAAGATATTCAGCGTAAGCGATATTTGAATCTCTTACCTTTTTTTTGGCCGTAGCAATAAGAGGAAGCATCTGCCGTTCTTCAAAACTGGTATGCTCCCGTGCCATAGCATCGGCATTAGTTAGTGACTTGGCATTTATATCTCTCATTTTAGCAAGAAGCGTGTTCCTTACACCTTGTGCCACATTTTCTCTTCCTGCATCATTTGCAAAGACTGATTCACCTTTGTCCATGAAGGATCTATTATCTATTCGTTGGTCATTTTCGAGGGTACCGGTATCAGCAACATAACCACTTTCAAACTTTTGCCTTGGCATAGTTTTCCCCGTCTCTTTCTGAGCCAATCAGGTAGTTCTTTAATTAGCTCAAACGTCCTTTGTCTCTTTTTCTAATTCTTCAAAGCGCTTTTCAAGTTCATTTATTCGCTCTTCCATATTATTAAGGTCAGCAATAGAGTCAAGGTAATTCATATAGTCCTTAAGGGATATCTTCTCAGGATCATCGCACAGGAAAAGCACAAAATCTACGAAAATATCAAGCTGCTCATATAATGTTCCAAGATAATAAAGTACATTATCAAAATCCTTATCCAAAGCATCCGGATTTATAGGCATTCTGTAGCTTAGGTAAACCTGCCTGAGGGGCGGATAATATCCAAAACATCCAAAACCAGGAAAGGATCCGGCTGAAATAGTTGTATTTAATTCATTAAGTCCCTCAAGCACCTTGGAAACAATTGAATCCTCTATATCCTTTGCAAGAGTCACATGAAAATGAAGTACCGGATATGGATTTTCAGGGTTAAAGCCTTCTTCCATCGCAGCTTCAAATATAACATTAGCAGCAGTTACTCCAAGATTTCCGGGAAGACTTCTGATTACTCCGCTCTTAATATGGGTTTCACCAAACAGCTCTTCTATGCTTTTCTCTAAAGAGTCCATGAATTCTTCAATAGTATTCAAATGCTTCCCTCCCCTACAAAACGTTATAATGTGAACGATTTTCAATTAATTTTACTACACCAACGAGGTTTTACATATACCTTAGAGCAGTTGTTTATAGACTTTTAATCATTTCTTCAAGCTCTGTAATTCTATCGTTTATCCTTGCTTTTTCTTCTTCAGAAAGCTTCTTTCTGTTGTCATTTATTACATTGTATTCGATGACCTTTATAAGCTGTGATCCATCATTCTTTATATTAGCATCCTTCTTAAGTGTCAAAAGATTTGATAATAGTGCAAGGACAAGATAGGACTTGGGCGTTACCTCATCATAATCCATGATAAGCTGCTCCACATTCTTTCTTATTTCCTCAGAAGCATTCTCCTTTTCATCAAGAAGAATGGCTATAGCACTAAAAAGTACATAGTCCGTTAGGGGCTGTGTCTTTCCGGATTCAAAAAAAACCTTAAGCTCATCAAAATTGTCGGTATTAAATACTTTTCTAAAGAGGTCAGAAAGCCTTATCCTGTAGCGCTTTTGTCTGGACATTTTCTGCGGCATACCTGCCATCAGAGAATGATCATAAGCATTTCTAACATCCTCATCTGTTCTTAAAAGTTCAGAAAAAGCCCAAAACTGAGCAGCAAGCGCAGCTTCTGAAAGCTCATCATCTCTGCTGTTCATTCTCATAACGCTTACTCTTTCGTTCTGACCTTCGTCAGCTTCCTCTCCTGTTTTAAACTGACCAACCATAAGGTAATGGGCTGCTTCGAGGCTTGCGTGAATAAGGTCTCTTGAAAAAACAGGATCAAGGTTTTCATATATTCTTGATGCAATGCATAAAAGGGCCGCAAATACAGATGCCTTTGTGATAACAGTCTCATAATCACCTTCGCCCACAGAGCCATTGTCATTCTGCAGCTGATAAAGAGCTTCCAGCTCGTGACTTGTAGCCTCGACCATGTCTTTAATATGTTCTATATCACCATCAAACCCCTGCTCATCTGTGAATAATTCGTAAGCATAAAGCCTGTAGGCAGTACTAATTTCACTATTGTATACCTTTGCATTATCTGCACATTTCTTATAGATTTCTTCAAATCTCCTATAATCCAATTTTTATTCTCCTTACAAAACATTTATATATTTAATCTCTTACAGCAGAAAATTTCTGCAATAAAAAATAGTACTTATGTGAAAGCATCATACTTTCTACACAAGTACTATTTTAGATTTACAAAAGCCTTATTTCAACAAATCGTTGATATAATTCTTTATTTTCTCATCCTTAGCATTTGCGTTGAACAGCTCAAGGAAGTGTTCTCCTGCAAGTGCTCCCTTTACAAGGTCCTGATCAAGCTTTGAAAGAATTTCTGTAAGGTCCTGAACATAAGTAACCTTCTTTACTTCATCAAGAATCTTTTTGTTTCTCTGCTCCGGAACAGCTCTTTCTCTGGGATAACCCTGTCCGCTTGGCTCACAGAAAAGCTTCTCAAAGATGTACTGGAGATTCAGATCTCCGCCCCATCCGTATCCTTTTGCAAAAGGAAGTGAAATAGCATTTCCATCATTTATCTGAGCAAAGGTATATGCATCAAGTGCATCCTCAACATGTCCGCAGATAACACCGGGGAAGCTGTTTAATGCAAGCATAGCTCCTTCACCAGTTCCACAGCCTGTAATAACATAATCAACTGCTCCTGAATTAAGGAGAACAGCTGCAAGAATACCATTCTGTACGTAGGTAAGCTGTGCCTCGTCCTCAGCTGAGTACATGCCATAGTTAAAAACTTCAAATCCATAGCCATCAGCTACTTTTTTAAGTGAATCATAGATAACTGAATTCTTTGCAGCCTGGCTGTTTTCGTTAATAAGACCTATCTTCATTTCATAACCCTCCACTAAATACCAGTTGAATAAATACACAATATTTTATGTGCAAGGTTATTTTATCGTAGATTATGCACCACTTCCATGAAGATAGATAAGTTGTATCTGTTTTTCAACATTTTGAGCACGAAAGTATTAGTTTTCTCTTCTTGTAGCTCCAAGCTTTTCTGTCTTAGGTCTGGTATTTCTTCTGAACTTATCTGCGGAAGCCTTCTTATGCTTTCCTCTAACTGCATCAGTTAAGAAGCCACCCTTTTTAGAATCCTTCTCACGTCCCTTATTTAATCCAAAACGATCAGAGCGTCTGCCGAACTTATCTCCGGATTCCTTTGATTTTCTGCCTCTAAAGTCTCTTGAATCCTTTGATCCGTCTCTTCTAGGTCCTCTATCAGATGATCTCTTTGATCTTCTCTCCTTTTTAAGAGCGTTGAAATCAATGTTTTCAGGATCCTTACCCATACAGAGCTTAAGAAGACCTGCTGCGAGCTGATCAGTTGTGTACTCGCCCTCATCAACCTTCTTCATTACATATTCAAGGGTGTCATCAATCTGCTTCTCCTCGATGAGGTCGATAACCTGAGAGAATACCTTTCTTGCCTTTGCTCTCTTAACTTCCTTTACAGAAGGAACATCATTTTCTTCAATTCTTGTGTGACAGATCTTCTCGATCTCTCTGAGCTTGTACATTTCCTTAGGAGAAACAAGAGTGTATGAGCTTCCGCTTTTTCCTGCGCGTCCTGTTCTTCCGATTCTGTGTACGTAGTACTCGATGTCCTCAGGGATATCGTAGTTAAATACTGCTGTCACTCCGCTTACGTCAATTCCTCTGGCAGCAACGTCTGTCGCAATAAGGAAATCAGCCTGGCCAAACCTAAAGAGGTTCATAACTGTGTCTCTCTGATACTGAGAAAGGTCTCCGTGAAGTCCCTCTACCCTGTAGCCTTTTTTCTTAAGGTTTGATGTAAGCTCATCAACCTTTCTCTTTGTATTACAGAAAATAAGACTGCGCTTAGGCTGATTGTACTCGATAAGTCTTGTAAGAGCTTCCTCCTTATAAACCATAGGCACAACATAGTAGCTCTGCTCAATAGCCTTAACTGTGATCTCCTTGGGAGTCATCTTTATATATTCAGCATCATGCTGATACTTCTTTGTAATCTGAAGGATGGGTTCAGGCATTGTAGCTGAGAAAAGAGCTGTCTGTCTCTCCTCTGGCATGCCATCAAGGATAGTCTCTATATCCTCTCTAAAGCCCATATCAAGCATCTCATCAGCTTCATCAAGTACGAGGATCTTTACATCCTTCATCTTCATTGTATGGCGTCTCATGTGGTCCATAACACGACCAGGTGTACCAACAACGATCTGAACTCCAGCTGAAAGTGCTCTTATCTGTCTTGAAATATCCTGACCACCATATACAGCGAGAACCTTTATACCATGCATATATTTACCAAAGCTTCTAAGGTCATCAGCTGCCTGCATTGCAAGCTCTCTTGTAGGGCAGAGAATAACTGCCTGAAGATGTTTATTACCAGGATCAACGCACTGAAGAGTAGGAATTCCAAAAGCCGCTGTCTTACCTGTTCCTGTCTGAGCCTGTCCTATGATATCAACACCCTTCATCATTACAGGGATAGCAGCTGCCTGGATAGGAGACATATATTCAAAGCCCATCTCTGTAACAGCTCTAAGGACTCTCTCATCGATGCCTTCAGCCTCGTCGTAACGGATTCTCTCTTCCTTCTTCTCTTCTATGTTGTCAGTTTCCTCAAGTCTTTTTGTTTTAATTTCTAACATATTACCTCATTTCAGTTCTTGTCTGCGCAGCTTACCTTTGCACAGAAAAAGGGACAGCACTGTAAAAATGCTGACCCCAATAGCATTAAAATTATAAGTGTTACATATCTCCACTCATTACATCCTTATTTTTTACGATGTAATCAACGAGTGAAATGATTGTCAGGATAAGCGCTACATACATAATTATTGTAGTAATAAGTGAAAGCTGCGGTATATCGACAATCATAAGAATGACCATGATCATCTGGAAGGTTGTCTTAAACTTCCCCCAGTAGCTTGCAGCGATAACTCTTCCGTTCTCAACTGCAATAAGTCTGAATCCACTAATAATGAACTCTCTGGCAATGATCACAACCACAATCCATGAAGGAAGCTTTTGAAGTCCTACAAGGCATATCATTGCACTGCAGACAAGTAATTTATCTGCCAGCGGATCCATGAATTTTCCAAAGTCTGTTACAAGATTATATTTCCTTGCGATCTTTCCGTCAAGAAGATCTGTAAGAGATGCAATAATAAATATTGCTACTGCAACCCATTTGCTGTTATCCCCAAACACAGGAACCAGCATAAACCATACAAAAAACGGAATCATAATAACTCTTAAAACAGTAAGCTTATTCGGCAAATTCATCTTCATCACCCTCCTCAAAAAGTTCCCCAACTAGGTCGTAATCATTTGAACCGGTTATAAGTACATCTACAAACTGTCCACTCATAAGGTCGTATGGAACATCCATTATGAAAAGATATCCATCAACATCGGGAGCATCCATGTATGTACGAGCCACATAAGTATATCCGTACTCTTCTTCGTCATCATCTGCTATTCTTCCTTCGATGACACAGGACACTTTCTTTCCAACCTTCTCCTTAGCTGCCTTAAATGCAATCTCCTGCTGGAGCTCCATAATCTCATCCCTGCGCTTTTGCTTAATCTCTTCAGGAACCTGATCTGGAAGTGCGGCAGCTACTGTATCCTCTTCCTGGGAATATGTAAAGCATCCCAGTCTGTCGAATTTCATCTTTCTGACAAATTCGAGAGTCTCCTGATGATCTTCATCAGTTTCTCCTGGGAAGCCAGCAATCAGAGTTGTTCGTAAGCATATATCAGGAATCTGTTCTCTGATAAATTCAATTCGCTCTTCTATTTCTTTTCTGTTTGTCTTCCTACCCATCTGTCTTAAGATGTGATCAGATCCACTCTGAATAGGAATATCAAGATAGTTACAAACCTTAGGAAGTTCCTTGATAGTCTCTATAAGGTCGTCAGTTATCTCCTCAGGATAGCAATACATAATTCTGATCCACTTAAGATCATCAATATCGCTCAGCTTTTTAAGAAGCTCTGGAAGTCTTTTTTCTCCATAGATATCAACACCGTAAAGTGTAGTCTCCTGAGCAACCAGAATAAGTTCTGTGACTCCCTGACTTGTAAGTGCCTTTGCCTCTTCTACAATATCCTCCATTGGAACGGAGCGATATCTTCCTCTTACAGAGGGGATTACACAGTAGGTACAGTTCTTATTACAGCCCTCTGCAATCTTGAGATAGTTAAACTGACCTCCTGTAGTCTGGATTCTCTTCATATTGCCATAAGGCTTTTTAGAAAGATCATCTATATAAGACTTAATAGGGTTAGTTTCTTTATTCTCATTTTCTGCAAGGACAGAATCAAGAGCCTCAACTATGTGCTCTATAGATGCTATACCAAGTATTCTGTCAATTTCCGGGATTTCTTTAAGAACTTCATCCTGATATCTTTGAGCAAGACATCCGGTAACTATAAGGGCCCTGTACTGCCCTCTGACTCTGTATTCCGCAAGCTCTAATATTGTGTTAATGCTTTCTTCCTTCGCATCACCAATAAAGCAGCATGTGTTTACCACTGCTGCTTCGGCTTGGGATTCATCATCTGTTATCTCATATCCATGCTGTGAGAGTAGTCCAAGCATAACCTCGGAATCTACTCTGTTCTTGTCACAGCCAAGGGAAACAAATAATATCTTCATAAATTATATTAGTATTACTCCTCTTCAGAAGCAGCATCTTCGTTAACATCAAGAAGAGCTTCCTTCTCTTCATCTGTAAGAATACGAAGCTTATCCTCGTTAAGCTCGTCAACAGCGATTGAAAGGAACTTCTCCTTATCCTTTACCTTAACCATAGGCTCGTCACCAGCGATAAGCTGTCTGGCTCTCTTAGCTGTTGCCATAACGATTGAATATCTTGAACTGATTATAGGCTCATTGCCCTCCTCAACGTCCTTATTAACTACCTTCATAAGATCTACATAAGACGGATGTATCATTTTCTTCCTCCTAAAATTAGTTAAGCTCAGATAACTGCTTCTTTATCGTATCAATAAACTCGCGATTTCTCTCGGGAGTATAATGAGATGACTGAATAATTTCATGCATTTCCTTTACGCAATCATCAAGGTTATCATTGATTACTATATTATCATATTCGTCAATACCTTGTCCCTCCTCCTTTGCGCGAAGAAGTCTGCCATGAATAACTTCATCAGTTTCAGTTCCTCTGCCGCGAAGTCTCTTCTCAAGCTCCTCGACTGAAGGTGGCATTACAAACAAAAGAAGTGCCTGAGGGAATTTCTTCTTTATCTGAAGTGCTCCCTGAATCTCGATTTCAAGGATAACATCTTTTCCCTGATCAAGCTTTTCCTGCACAAATTTCTTAGGTGTGCCATAGTAATTACCAACGTAGTTTGCATACTCTACAAGGCCGTCCTCAGCTATAAGCTTTTCGAACTCATCCTTGGTAACAAAGAAATACTCTCTGCCATTCTCCTCGCCAGGTCTGGGATTTCTTGTGGTTGCAGATATTGAAAGAGCATAATTATCATACCTGCTAAGAAGCTCCTTCATAAGAGTACCTTTTCCGGCGCCTGAAAATCCTGATACAACTACGATAATACCTTTATTATTCATAAAATGCCTTCCTGAGAGTGTTATTTTGCCCGCAATAGAGCCTATGATAACACATATCACTTAGGTGCAACAAGTAAAAATTTACAGATATCAAAACAAAATTTATTCGATGTTCTGGATCTGCTCTCTGACCTTCTCAACATCAGTCTTTAACATGATTCCTCTGTCAGAGATTTCAAGATCTGTGGACTTTGAAAGAATTGTGTTGGACTCTCTGTTCATCTCCTGAGCAAGGAAGTCAAGCTTTCTACCAATTCCATCTTTATCATCACCCTTTTCAAGCTCATCCTTCATTGCCTTGATGTGGCTGCGAAGTCTTACAAGCTCCTCATCAACACTTACCTTATCAGCATAAAGTGTAACCTCCATGATAAGTCTGTTCTCGTCAACGGCCTTATCCTCAAGGAGTTCCTTAACCTTATCTCTGAGGCGTGTTCTATATTCTTCTATAATTATGGGTGATCTCTCAGTGATAAACTCTACACTGTCCATCATTCCAGAAAGCTTCTGGGTGAGGTCCTCCTTAAGGAACTGACCTTCTCTTGCTCTTGCTGCTGCGAATTCTTCGCCTGCTCCATCGACAGCTTTCTTAAGTATTGACCACATTTCCTCTTCGTCAAGCTCAGCGTCTTCCATACTGAAAACATCAGGATACTTGGAAAGAGAAGAAACTCTGATATCATTATCAATTCCAAAGTCCACAGACATCTGTCTTAAATATCCAAGATACTCTGCTGCTATCTCTTTATTGTACTTAACCCTTGCATCTGTCTCGGAAAAGTCCTCGTAAGAAATGAATACATCAACCTTACCTCTTTTGATGAACTTCTTAAGCTCAGTTCTTATCTTAGATTCCAGTGCATTGAACTTCTTAGGCATCTTGATGTTGATATCAAGATATCTGTTGTTTACAGATTTCATCTCGACTGTAAACTTGCATTTTTCTTCGGCCACTTCACATCTTCCGTAGCCAGTCATACTGCAGACCATATTCCCTCACAATCCGCCCATCTATTGGGGCTTTATCAGATTTTTTATTTCAGATATTTCTATCTTTATGTCTTCAAATTCTTGTAGAAATATCCTCTATAATAATACGGTCTTAAGCGTATTTTAGTCAATGTTTAACATTGAGCATCATTCCACTTCTTTTAATGAAGAAATATCTGTTCCAATGACCATAGAATAATTGGTGTAGTACACCACAAATCCTGGCTTGGCTCCTCCAGGCTTTTTTACATCCTTACGTTTAAGGTAGTCGATTTCTACCTTGTCCTGGTCTTTGCCCTTGGAGTAGTAAGCAGCGAGGGCTGCAGCCTCTTCGAAAGCTCTGTCCGGTACTTCTCTTCCTTCAGTTATAAGAACAACGTGAGATCCGGGAATTTTCTTTGCATGGAACCACCAGTCACCACCGTTTGCAACCTTGAAGGTAAGCTCATCATTCTGGTAGTTGTTCTTACCAACATAGATGTGGAATCCGTCACTACTGATATAGTGGAAGGGCTTACTTTTTGACTTAAGAGCCTTGGCTGTCTTGTTGCCTTTTTTGCCTGATATGCGATCAGCAGCGCTTCCTTTGATGTAACCACCCTCAATGAGTTCACGTCTGATATCTGTTAAGTCAGACTCATCTCTTGCTATATCAAGTGATGCGGAAATGGACTCAAGGTGAGAAACAGTCTGAGACACCTCTTCTATCTGAGTTTCCAAAGCTTCTGCTGTTCTCTTAAGCTTAGTGTATTTATCAAAGTACTTCTTTGCATTCTGAGCTATTGTCAGAGTGTTATCCAAAGGAATAGTCACATCTTTTCCTGTATTATAGTCATTTACAGTAATTGACTTAGCATCAGGTTCTGCACTGTAACCATAGACTGTCAGAAGTTCGCCATAAATTCTGTACTTATCCTTCTTCTCTGTATCCTTAAGCTGGTTCGTCTGCAAATCCAAGGTGCGAATATTTCTCTCAAGAACTGTCTGAACCACTTTTCTAAGATCTGCTGATTTCTGTCTTATTTTAGTAACTGTATTTTTCTCTGAATAGAAATCATGCAAAAGCTCAGAAATGCTCTCATAGCTTCTGATTTCAGAATCAGGAGTATCATGGAATAAGCTAAGTGGAATCGCTGCATATTCTTTGGGCTTTTCTCCCAAATAAACAAGCTCTGGGGTAAAGTCTCCGTCTCTTACAGCACCAGACACCTTATCAAAGCTGTTCCATATCTTTTCGAGCTCTTTTCCATCAAGAGCTATCGCTGACTTATCACTATCAATATCAGCCAGGTAACAAATCTCCTGAGAAATGATAGGTGAAAGCCCTGTATAGCTTGTGTATAAAGCCTTAAAAACCGGCATTCCCTTTGAAGGAATGATGCTCATGAACTCATCCCTAGTTGTCTTAAGGGGATCAAGCTTGTCCTGAGTTTCCGGGATAAAATAATCTCTACCCGGAAGAACCTCTCTGACTGAGCTTATTGATGAAGGAATATGCTTTATGGAATCAATTATCTTATTATCCTCATCAACAAAAATAATGTTGCTGTATTTACCCATAAGCTCAATAAGGAGGGTCTTGTGTCTAAGATCTCCCATCTCGTCGAGATGTTCAATTTCAATTCTGATTATTCTCTCAAGAGAAGGCTGATAAATGCCAATAATCTTGCCATTCTGAACATGTTTTCTAAGGAGCATGCAGAAATTTGGCGCTGTCATAGGGCTCTGCTTACTCTCATCTGTAAGATATACCAGGGGAAGTGAAGCATCTGCAGACATATAAAGTCTTGTCTGTCCTCCGCCACATTCTACTGCGCGCCTTATTGTAAGTAGCAGCTCATCCTTTTCAGTCTGAGCAATTTTATAAATTCGTCCACCAATTAGTTCTTTGTTTAAATCCCTGACTATATTGGCAACTGTAATACCATCAAATGCCATGTATTTATTTCCTCTGTGTTAAAACCGATTATTACAGCTAATATTCTTACTTCATTATGTGTGTCTTTTTTAAAATGCCGATTATCTTAGTACCACCCTTTAATGAATAGAGATCACTTTCTGTAACTCCGCCGCCTCTAACCATTCCTATCGCATATACAGTCACTGCCACAAATATGGATACGGCTACGCTTAAAAGATTCACAAAATAAGCAGATGCCAGAATCTTTCCAATAACAAAGGACACACCCATATATACCAGGAAGGCAATAACACCCATAATTGCAGAAACTATGAACGGAATAATATAGGTCTTTTTCCATTCCTGCTTAATATTGAGGACCTTCTTAATACTCAGCTCATTGAGAATGCACATCATAAGTGAGTAGGCGATCGTCACTATAGCTAGAGCCTTATTACCAAGATCTGTATAAAGTAAAAGCGGAATAAGCAATACTGTCTGCACAATCAAGGCTATTGTTGCATTCTTAACAGGAGCATTCACTCTTCCAACACCCTGAAGAATTGCGTTGGACACTGTTGATATAGAGTAAAACACAACAGTTATAGCAAGGAACTGTAACAGTACTCCTGCCTCCGCCAGAGTTGCTTTTTGCGGGAAAAGAAGCATTATTATAGGCTGAGATAAAGCAAATAAGCCTACAGCTGAAGGCATAGAGATCATCATAATTATTCTATTTACCTTATAAATAAGTTCTTTCGTGCCTTCATAATCTTTTCTTGCAAAGCTCGTAGAGATATTTGGCATTATTGCAGATGCAGCTGCAGCAGAAAAAGCTATAGGGAAGTTAGAAATAACCATAGCTTTACTTGAATATACTCCAAATCTCGTTATGACTTCGTTATGAGGAAGGCCTCTATTGTAGGTCATAATTTTTGAAAACAACGTGGAATTAAGTGTTGATGAAAAATTATAAATAAAGGTACTAAGAATAAAAGGAGTTACTATCAACAAAATAAGTTTAAATATCTCTTTGTATTCAAGATCCTCATGATGATCATGAATAACCTTACGCTTGATGAAATCCTTGTTTAAGTTGTAAACAAAAAACATAAACAAAAGTGCTATAACAACGCCCGATCCTGTTCCAAGAGCACTTCCCATAGCCCCGTACATCGCTTTTACAGAAGGATCATCTGTTCTCTTTGCGGCAAAGCTTACTAAAAGTGCTGCACCTCCCACAGAAACAAATGCATTCAAAAACTGCTCAACAAGCTGTGATACACTTGTGGGAATCATTGTTCTGTGTGCCTGAAAATATCCTCTAAGCACTCCAAGAGGTCCAAAAATAAAGATAAAAGGTGCAAACACACGAAGTACTGGTACAGAGTATCCGTCAACTAAAAAGCCTGCTCCAAAAAAGGTAAACAGGCTTCCTATACCGCCCACTATGCAAACATAAATAAGCGCACAGTGAAAAATCCGCTGTGCGTTGCGATACTCATGTACAGCAAGCCTCTGCGAGATTATCTTACTCATCGCAGAGGGAATGCTATAAGATGAAATCAACAATACTATTGAATAGATATAATATGCAGTACTGTAATATCCGTTACCTTCATCTCCGATGATGGCTGTTACAGGGCTTCGATATAGAAGCCCTATAATCCTGGATATTATTCCTGCTATTGCAAGGATACCACCTTGCAATAAAATGCTTTTCTTTTTACTCATCTTTCTAATTACGTTACGGTCTAAGCCAGTCGTACATCTCCTGATATTTAGATGCCGATACCTTCCATGAGAAATCTACAGCCATGGCTCTATCGATCATCTTATTCCATTCACGCTTCTGATCGTAGTATACTCTCTCAGCTTCACGAACGGTACGCATCATTTCATGCGCATTATAGTTAAGGAATCCGAATCCTGTTCCCTTACTCTCATACTGATTATAAGGCTCAACTGTATCAGTAAGTCCACCGGTCTGTCTTACAATCGGGATTGAACCATAACGAAGCGCCATAAGCTGTGACAATCCGCAGGGTTCAAAGAGTGAAGGCATAAGGAATGCATCTGATGCTGCATAAATCTTATGTGATAAAGGATTTGAATAATAAATGTTTGCAGAAACCTTGTCTGAATACTTCCAGGCAAAATGTCTGAACATGTTCTCATACTGCTCTTCACCTGTTCCAAGAACAACTATCTGTATGGAATCCTGGCAAAGCTCATCAAGTACGTAAGCAATGAGATCAAAGCCCTTCTGATCTGTAAGACGTGAAATGATACCGATCATCATAATCTTATCATCCTCAGGAAGACCAAGCTCTCTCTGAAGCGCTCTCTTATTCTTTGCCTTCTCCTTACGGAAGTTGATTGCATTATACTGATAGTCAAGGAACTTATCTGTCTCCGGATTGAACTCAGTATAATCAATTCCGTTTACAATACCTCTAAGGTCATTGGTTCTTGCACGAAGAAGTCCATCAAGACCCTCGCCATAGAACTCAGTCTTAATCTCTTCTGCGTAAGTACTACTTACAGTAGTGATTGCATCAGCATAAACAATACCACCCTTTAAGAGATTTGCATCCTTGTAATAGCCAAGCTTGTCCGGAGTAAAGTAATAATCCGGAAGTCCTGTAATATCCTGAACATCCTTTGCGTCCCATTTTCCCTGGAACTTAAGGTTATGGATAGTCATTATGGATTTGATTCCTCGGAAGAATTCATTTCCCTGAAATCTCTCTTTAAGGTAAACAGGAATAAGTCCTGTCTGCCAGTCATGGCAGTGGATGATATCAGGTCTGAATCCAATAACTGGAAGGATTGAAAGTGCTGCTTTGCTGAAGTAAGCAAATTTCTCAATCTCCCAAATAACGTCACCACCATAAGGAGCCATTCCGCTAAAGAAGTACTCATTATCAATAAAGTAATACTTTATGCCATCAACCTCAGCATAGAATATTCCTACATATTCACTTTTCCAGTGGAAATCCATATAGAAATTGGAGACATACTCAAGCTTGTCCTTCATCTCCTGAGAAATGCAGGTGTACTTAGGAAGGACAACTCTCACGTCAAAATATCTGGGATCAATGTCCTTTGGAAGAGAGCCAACTACGTCAGCAAGTCCTCCTGTTTTTATAAAAGGAACTCCCTCAGATGCTACAAAAAGAATATTTTTCATTTAAAGCCTCCATATTTAGTCATAAGTCCCTGTTCTTAACACTAATTATAACAGAATCCCTATTGTTTTTTAATAGATAGAGCAAACTGCTCCCTGCTTACAGCAGCTAAAACTGGCGATATTCCTGGCGTCTGACCAAGTATTCCATACTCCTGGTGAATAGGCATCACGCCAAAGTTCATCGTCTTTCCACCTATTCGAATTTTCATATAATCACTAATCTTAGAACATACACTTGTCATTACAGCATCTCTGATGCCCCACTCGGTAAGCTTGGAAAGCATCTGGTCAGTTGTCGCAAGATCCTGTATTATTCTCGCCTGAGAAATAGTGCCTCCTGCAAGTACTGTATGAAGTGATAGTACTTCTCTTCGGCCATCAGCAGCCCAGCTATGTGTATCCATGATACCAGCAGCAAGTCTAATGATCTTTGCTGCATTACCTACCAGAAGAAAATTCTCCATTCCAATTGCAGCAGCCATATCTATGGTGTTACCTATATAATTTCTGCATCTGATGCAATGTGTCATTGAAATGTGAACTTCATCCTGAATATACTTATGCCCAGCATTTCCAGGAACAACAATTATATTTCTGATTCCCTTATCATACTGGGTTTCAAGCGCTTTCGCTATTTCAACCATGATATCATTCTGAGAAACAGGAATAATATCACCGTCATTGCCAAGAATCTGGCAAAATTCTTCAGTATTATTCTTAAAGGATACAGCCGAAACCTTAATCAACAACAGAGGCATAACATCTGCAAATCTTACTGTATCTGCAACTGTATTAAAAATCAGATTTCTTGCCACTTTATCAATAGCAGCATGATCAAAAGGGCCAATCTCGCTTATTGAAGATATGATTTCTATTCCCTCGCCACCATCAAGATAAAGATTTATATATTGTGGCTTAATGTATGCTTTTTCAGGAATATCAGAAAGTCTCTTAACACGTTCAACAGAAACATGAATTTCTGACGCATGTTCAAGTCCTGGCGAGTTGACGCCATTACAAACAACGGCATATTCCCTCATAGCGGTATTCTCAGGATGTGGAATAAGCTTAACGGGTATATCAACTATACTGTCATCCATCCTTTTGAATTCAACGCTATCAAAATTTATTCGCAATAAAAGAGATGACACAGCAGCTTTGGCAGCTGCAGAACAAAGTGCACCTCCTGATAACCCCGAAAGGTTTGAGACCCCCATCTCATTTCTTCGAACATTTGGCATCATATCCAAATCTCACTCCCATTTAAATACAAGTTTTCACTGTATTTAGTATATCACGTTTTAGTGTGTCGGGATATACAATCATCTGATATTTAGTGTCTTAGTCACTTATTTTTCATATATATTGTATGTTTTATCATTTTATAATCGAAATGTTATATAGGTAACTTTAAAGTTTACAAAATCACGTCATTTGCTATTTTAAATTTCGAATTATTTTAGATTTACTTTATGAATTGTCCATATTCTGTACAAATTTAGTCTATATTATACTCTTAACAGGAGTTAGAACTTCTGACTCCCCCAACAAAACTTTTTTCATACCGGGTTGTTTCGGAAGTTTGACACCCAAAATCCTCAGAAGCCAGTGATGGCTTTATTTTTTGCGCAAATTTGAATGTTGTGTATTG
>SVFV01000036.1 GCA_015056655.1 Butyrivibrio sp. | reverse complement strand
GTAGCGGGAATTGATTCTTTTAGAGATAAATTCAGAGGATTTGAAGATTGCTACACAGTCATTGGAGGAGCAGCCTGCGATATTCTTATGTCGGAGGCTGATATTGATTTCAGGCTGACCAAAGATATTGATATGATTCTGATCTTAGAGGATAAAAAGGAAGAGTTTGCAAAAACCTTTTGGGAATATATCAAGGAAGGCAAATACAAATGCGGCTGGAAAAACAGTGATAAAATGCATTTTTACAGATTCACTGAGCCGATTGATGGATATCCTGTGATGATAGAACTGTTTTCAAGAAAGCCTGGGTACAATCTTGAAGTCGAAGAAGGGATTATACCAATTCATGGCATCAACTAAAAAGTATCTGGAATTCATATTAGAACAGCTCTCTGAGCTGGATGAGATAACATATAAGGCAATGATGGGCGAGTACATCATCTATTATCGTGGCAAGATCGTTGGCGGAATTTATGATGACCGCTTTCTTGTAAAAAATGTTAAGGCTGCTGCGGACAAGATGCCCGAAGCAGATCTTGAACTTCCTTACGAAGGGGCAAAAGAGATGCTGCTTGTGGATGATGTTGATAATAAGGAGTTTCTGAAAGAGCTTTTTGAAGCAATGTATGATGAACTTCCGGCTCCAAAGAAAAAGAAGTGAGGAGGAACTGTATGATCACAAGGGATGAGGCATTTGAACTTTTAAAGAAATATAACAAGGATCCATTTCATATCCAGCATTCATTGACAGTTGAGGCTGTTATGAAGTGGTATGCAAATGAACTGGGATACTCTGATGAAGCAGAGTACTGGGGGATTGTAGGTCTTTTGCATGATATAGACTTTGAACTGTATCCAGAAGAGCACTGCCTGAAGGCTCCTGAACTCCTAAGAGAAGGTGGTGTCAGTGACGACATTATTCACTCTGTATGCTCGCATGGCTATGGAATAACTGTTGGATGCGGGACAACTATAGATGTGGAACCCATTCACGAAATGGAGAAAGTTCTTTTTGCAGCAGATGAGCTTACCGGACTTATCTGGGCAGCGGCGCTCATGAGACCGTCCAAGAGCACCAAGGATATGGAACTTAAGTCTCTCAAGAAAAAGTACAAGAGCAAGGGCTTTGCCGCAGGCTGCTCCAGAGAAGTAATTGAGCGAGGCGCGCAGCAGCTTGGCTGGGAACTTGATAAGCTGCTTACCATGACTCTTCAGGCTATGGCAGCAAGCGAAGATCTGATAAACGAAGAATTTGAGGAATACTCATGTGGAAGATAAAGCAGATATTTGATGGAGACTTTGGCTGCGAGGAGCTCGCACTCGGAGAAAGGCCAAAGGTTTCAGTAACACTTGAAAATGAATTCTTTTATGATGTATCAGCGAGAAACCTCTTCCGACGCAGAGTTGGTGGAGGTAGTTCATTTAAGTAATAAACCAGATATTGAACAAACAGAAGATTTTGGTAGTTGGATTTGGTCTGTTTTTGGGCACTATCATAATTACAATTGTTATGAACTTCAAGCGTTACAATGAAGAAAAGAAAAAGGCAGAAAGTGGAGAATAGAATATGAAAAAAGTAGTAGTTAACGCTTTGATTCTGGCTCTTGCGATAGGAGCATCAGGATGCGGGGAAAAGAAAGATGATAACGTTTCGATAATAGGTGGTGCAGATGGACCGACTTCAATCTACCTTGCACCATCTTCTGATGAGGAAGAGTTTAGATATGCTGACCCGGTCGATGGTGATGTGTATTATGAGGTAATGGACCGGATACTTGAAGAATATGGATTTGATGGTCAGGAATGGGGAACTTCAATTGACCTTAAGGGAGAAACAGATGCTGTCGTTTCCCTGGCAATGGATTCAACAGGAAGATATAAGGCACTTGGTATTATCAGTAAAGAGGCAGGCTGCTACGGAATTATTCTTGATGATACCATAGACGGAACGGATGACAACGCCAATTATGCTTATGAAGCCTGGGCTTATACGGCAAAAGCAGAAGATAAGCCTGAATTTAAATGGGAAGATGAAAGACTTTGCTTCACATATCCTGTTCAGACAGACAATGGAATTGAGACAAGAACAGTCCCCATTGACTATGGGTATGATACCGGACATATGGGATTTGACATGGAAAGAAGAGATATGGCTTCGGAAAATCAGAAGGATGTGCTTTCTGGGACATGGCAGACAGCTTCCATAGGATATGAGGCTGAGGGCGAGATGCAGCCTGAGTATTATGTGCGGTTCGCAAATCTACAGGTTCTGTATGGGCACATGAAGGATGGGGAGTTCATCACAGATCATGTTGACGAGATTTCTCTTCTTGATGAATTCTCAGCAGGAATGTACAAAATACAGGTAGAAACTGAGGGTGGTGAAAAGTATACATTACAGACACCTGAAGGCGATAAGGATGTACTCGAGTATTACGAGACATGGAATGATGATGAATTCCCAGATGCGTATAGAGGTGGCTCATCGCTGACTAGATGTAATTAACTTCTAAAAGCTATACGAATGCTTTAATGGGAAAGCCGGGCTATTGTCACGTAAGCCCGGCTTTTTGTTATGAAGAAAAGTGTGTTCTTATGAGGGGGTTATCAAGAAGTGTGTTCCTCTTGATAGTATTACTATAACCCTGCAACCTTAATCCAACCTTTAATTACTGTTAACAGTTTATGAACAATTTCAAGAAAAAATCTCGTATTGTTCATAAACTATTCAAAGGGTTTTAAAGCTTAGTTAAGTTTTTGAAAGTAGAATATAACTATCAAGAGAAGAGCAAACCTCTTGTTAACAGAGTTAATAACTTTTTCATAACGCTGTCTGGCAAAAAGCCAGACAGCATCCTCCCAAAAACTACAGTCGCCAGTATGGCGGCTTTTTTTATCAATATTTCTACAGCAAGTCCTCTCCATCGACTGTATCAAAGTCTATTCCGGTAAATTTTTGCTGCATATAGCAAATAAATCCGTGTAAATGAGAAATATATCAGTGTTTAAGGATTGAATGAGTATATTAGTGATAGGATAGTTCCAATTAAAGATTAAAAATGTACGTGGAAAGAGAAATAAGCATACTATTTTTGCATAGGCTGACATTTATCTGAAGACATTTTGGTCATACAATCGTTATATCAACAGAGAATTGTTTCAGTTGATGAAAAGAGGAAAGGTTATGAGAACAAAGAGATTAACAAAAAGTAATAACAAAATGGTTTGTGGAGTATGCGCAGGTATAGCTGAATACTTTGGAATCGATACTTCATTCGTAAGACTTGTATATGTGCTCCTTCTTATGTGTTCAGGAATCGGATTACTCCCCTATATTATCGCAGCTATCGTTATGGATGAAGCTCCTGCAAATGAAAACAGCTACAGAGGATACATTGAGTATAAAAGCAGCGCTCCTGTAACGTTTGAGAATGAATCCGGCGAGCCTGTTGGTTTTAAGCTTGGCTCAGATACTGAAGAGATCAAAGGTTTTACTCTTTAAAACCATTGATGAATACTCTGGTAGCGACTTAAGAGGTGTTACTGATGAACAATAAAAGATATTTAGGTGCTATTGGAATGGTGATCGGTGTGGCACTTACATGGGAAGCAGTTCAGGAGGCAAACGCAATGTTCATGTTGGAGGCGATACTCCTGACTATAGTCGGTACATGCTATGTGTTTCCGGTTAAGAACTTCGTAAAGAAAAAAATAGAAACACATAAAGTTAATAGACGTCAGGAAGAGACGGATGAGTATGTTTTGTAAAGGATGGTGATCAATATGTTACTAACTATATTATTCCTTGCCCTGTTGTTTGGATTTATCGGAAAGTTTTTAGGCTTTGCATTTAAATTTTCGTGGGGGCTTATTAAAGTGATCTTTGGAGCAGTTGTTTTCCCGATAGTCCTTATATCACTAGTATTTAGCGGACTGATTGCAATAGCATTCCCGCTTCTTATCATAGCAGGTGTAATTGCACTTATTGTAAGTGTAGCAAAAGCATAACAGTTCAATTAAAGGACACTACCAAGGTTTGACAGGATTCAGGTAAAGAAGGGCGATGAGGTAATCATCAGCGTACCTGTAAATGCCGGAATCATCGGCGGTATCCTTGGTTTTGCGGTTGCACCCTGGGGGCTTATGGCAACTTGTGCAGCAGCATTTGGACTTGGATGTAGGCTCGAAGTAGTGAAAAAAGACGGTTCTACAGACGAAGTAAAGTGAGCATATTTGACGCCGCACTGATTAACGTATTATGATACAAATATAGACTGAATAACATAAAACTCCACAAGTTACATCTTATTGAAAAGAGAGCAGGACCCCCATCCCGTTCTCTTTTCGTTTGTCATGGCTTAATATAGTTAATCTTTATTTAAGAATTAATTTACATGATATTAAGTCCCCCATGAGATAATTAATTTGATTCCATATATATCCTCACTAGAGCGTTACGGAGAAATCAATGTATATAATTTGTGGAAAGATATAAGGAGGATAACAGGACATGAGTAAACCACTAGTCGCTTATTTTTCTGCAAGCGGAGTAACGGCTACACTGTCACAAAAACTTGCAGCAGCAATCGGAGCTGAGTTATTTGAGATAGTACCTGAAAAGAAATATACAGATGAAGATCTTGACTGGCAGAACGATAAGAGCAGAAGCAGCATTGAAATGCAGGATAAATCCTCAAGACCCGGTATTTCAGCAAAAAAGGATAATATGGCAGACTATGATGTTATATTTGTTGGATTTCCCGTATGGTGGTACAGAGAGCCATCGATCATAGATACATTCATGGAAAGCTATGATTTTACCGGAAAGACAGTGATTCCTTTTGCCACATCCGGGGGAAGCGATATAGAAGAGTCCGCTAAAAATATGCAGGAGATTGCCAAAAGAGCAAAGATTGTGCATGGAAAACGCTTTGAAAACGACGCATCTGAGGATGAATTAAGATCCTGGGCTCAGGAATGGTTATAAAACGAGGAGATAGGTACATGAAAAAAGTGATAGGAAAACAGATTTTTTCCTGTCTTTATCTCTTGTAATGGGGGGTGACAAACTATATGAATAAGATAGATGATATGGAACTCATGAAAAAGATCCTGAAGTTTACCAGAAAAAAACATCCCATGGGACCTGGAAAGCATGATTTTACTCCTGAAGGATTGGATAAGCTTCCTCCTAATATACCGCCTATGGGAGAACCTCATTTTGAAAGGCCACCGAAGCCAGGCTTTGATGAGCCCGGTCCTCATGGTGATATGCCCCCGTTTTGCCCGCTGGGTCATCCCGGTCCTCACCCCATGAGGAAGCCTCCGCTTTCAAGGGAGCATCTACTTGTCCTTATAAGTGAGGAACCTGAAGGAATAAGACAGAAGGCTCTTATGGAGAAGGCAGGTATAGGATAGTCTTCAGTTTCTGAGCTTATAAACAAGCTTGAGAATGACAGATATGTGGAGAGAAAGGTTGATCCTACAGATAAGAGGGCTACACTTTTATTCCTTACAGAAAAAGGCTCAGCACGCGCCTTAGAAGTAGAAGATGAGAGGAAGGAATTCTTTGCTGCCATCTTCTCTAAGCTTAGTGACGAGGAGAAGCAGGTATTGTCTGATATTATGGATAAACTTCTTAGTGAGTGAGTGCTAATAAGCTCATGGTGTTTCTTCAATAATCAAGGAAAACCATGGATTCAGATATACACAGATGTATGGTAAAGCGCGGATGGAGATGAAAGCGGCATATACATTTGCGTGTATGAATCTTATCTTGTGCCTGCGACCTTATTCGTACCGGAGCGAAGACCGAAGGTTCAAATCCGTCATTTCTCCCTCAATCCTCAATAGCATCCTCTAACAGCACGCAATTGCAGTGCTTGCAAATATACCCATTTGTTCTATTGTCAGTAAGTCCATTTCCAAGTTTGATGTGTGCTCCACCCTCTGAAACGGCCTTTTTAATAGTTATTGTCTGAGGAATCAGTCGATTAAAAACTTCTTCGGGAGCCCAATACAAACCAGGCATCCCTTTTGAAAACGCACTTAATCCGATTTTTCCTTTTATCATCTCATTTCCGCATTTTGGACATTTCATTAGTTCTATTACCTCTTTTCATGTGTGATTAATGATGTAACAATCTTATAACACACACATATCGAAGTATATGCCCGGTCCCGAGAAAAGCATCCTTCTATTTTGCCAAAATATCCCATATGTTACGAAAAGCTTCTCTGCCAATTCGTCCTGATTGATATTTTGGCTTTTCCGTAATTCCTTAAGTCTGTTTCCAAGTTCCATATGTGTCTGTCTCTCTTTCCACCTCAGAATATCGAGATATTGAATTTGTTGCCATCAAAAGGCTTTTACATTAGCCATTTTGGGCATGTCAAAATGCTTTTACATGCATAGATACTACTATAACACAGCGTTTTTTCCTGTTATACAGATATTTCTTAAATTCATAAGGAACATAAAAACGTTTGAGAAGTCAGAAACCTCCCAAACGTTTTTTGAATAATAACAGATGTTTTTAATTATTGTTCTAAGAATTTATTTTAATGCCTGAATTCTGTCATTCATCTTTTTTGCCTCAGCGCTGTAATGTCTCATGAAGAGGAACCAGGTGATAAAGGCAACAAGGAGCTGTGCTCCGATCACAATTATGCCCTGGGCAGGTGTTGATGCGTTTACCCAGCCAACATTGAATGCCACTATGGTATAGATTATGCAGCCAATGCCCATATGGATCAGTACTCTTAAGGGCATGGGGATGTTTTCAGCATCATAAACTATTGTCGGGACACCAAATCCTATGCCTACGATTATGCATCCAAGCACCATTTTGGTGAACTGGTAGTTGGTAAGCGTAAATGTTCCGCCGCCGTTTATGTCGAAAATGATTCCTGAGATACAAAAGAATAACATTGCGATACCTATTCCAAGAACTGCTCTTTTTACAACTTCTTTCATTATTTTTCTCCTTTTATAGTCCTAGATATTTTTTAAATTCTGACAGATACTTTCTTGAAACATAATCTTTACAGCCATTTTTTAACTTTAATAGGAGCGTTCCGCTAAAGCCGGGCTCTATGCTGTCCATGCATGAGAGATTTATGAGGGTGGATTTTGATATCTGCATGAACTGGTTGCCAAGCTGTTCGCCGATCTCGTAGAGTCTTTTTCGTGACCTGTACTGCTTCCTTTCCGTATAGATTATGGTTTCTGTGTTTTCCACCCTGACCATATAGATTTCTGCAGGCTGCAGGATCACTATGTCTCCGTTGCTTTGCAAAGCTGTAATCGGGCTGTCATATGAGCCGAGCATATCGATCATACGCTGTATGTCCGGAGTTACCCTTTCTGTGTATATCACAGCATATGGATCCTTGTATTGTGGAGATATATCTACGTTAACCTTCATGAAGTGTGCTCCTTTCTTTGATGATGCAATCATACAATATTCCCATGGACCTGTCCTTACATCTTAGGTAAGTGGCGAAATTTTAAAGGTGAAATGCAAGAATTAGGATATGACAGATGGACAAAATATACTCCGTCCCGCGACTGATTTTGAGAAGAGATTCATCTTAATTCAAAGAATCTGGAGTAAAGCTCTAATGGATTTCTTCCGATAAACCAAATAATATTAAAATACCTTTTGTTACATCTATTGAAAAGAGAGTTGAACCCCAAAATATTCAGCTCTCTTTTCGTTTATCAGTTAGTATTTTGATATAATAGGGCTGCTAATCGAATACAATATAATTCATATAGGAGAGCAGTAACTATGTGGAAGATAAAGCAAATATATGATGGAGATTATGGCTGCGAGGAATTACTTCCCGGTCAAAAGCCGAAAGTGTCTGTTACATTAATCAATGAAAAGGGCACCGAGAAATTTGTTTCTGTTGAAGATGAATTTCTTGATGATAACGGGCTAAACGTGGGATCTAGTTGGCCGGAATAGAGTATAAATGGTATGACAAGAATACAGCAGAGACAATATAATATCAATCTTAATGATAAGATATTTAAACCCGGAAATGTGACTTACAACAGCTTCAACATCGCTTTTGATATTCCATTTAGTCAGCAAGAGGACCGCCTTAATGAGGATCTGGTCCAAGTAGAGTATGAAAATGGATATGTCATTGATATTGGATGGTACCCGGAGATGGACCCCAAAGGTAGTCTGATTATACAACTTATACATGATCACGATTGGAATAAACCTGTACAAAAGACAAAAATAACTGAAATAAGTGAGTTGTATACGGCAGTGCATGGGATGAAAATGAAAGCTCTATGTGCAACAATAAGAAAAGTCCAGCCAGGGGATGAAAATGTCTTGGCACATATCCAGACAGAAAGCTGGAAGGCAGCCTTTAATAAAATACTCAGCCCTGAAATATTAGATAAATGTACCGATATCAATAAAGCAACTGCAATGTATAAGCAGCTCTTAGCTGAGAATTTTGGAAATGGATATATACTTACGGCAAATGACAAGCCTCATTGTATAGCATACTGGGATGCAGCACGCAACAAAGAATATGCGGAAAAAGCAGAACTCATCTGTATCCACAGCCTTCCCGACAATTGGAATAAAGGCTATGGTAGCCTGATGATGGATCATGTTCTATGCGATATTAAAAATGCAGGGTATTCTTATGCCATTTTATGGGTATTTAGAGATAATACCCGCGCCAGAGCATTCTATGAATCGAAAGGATTTTCATTTACAGGTATTTCGAAGTCAGCTTTTGATACTGAAGAAGTATTATACTCGATTGATTTTTAATGTTTACAAAAAGTCCTATGACTTTCGACATTACTATTGCAAAAGTCATAGGACTTATGTTGTGTCCATTAACAGAATACTTCTATGTATTCATCTTCTCTTATATAAGGACGCCACGCGGCTTCGTCAGATGGACGACCATTCTTCATAAAATTGGTCCAGTAGGTAACCATCTTCTCGGACAGTTTTACATCTTCATTGTTCATAGGTCTCCAGCATCTTCCCAGGGTCCCAAACATGTACCACAATTCTGCTGAATGAAATGCTCCACTGTCGTCACCTGGAAGATCATGGACAAAAGAGTAAAGATAAGAGGGGATTCCTGTCATTTCCTGTGTTTTTAGGCACCATCTTTTACATTCATCTTCAAGTAGGCCTGCCTTCTTGTTTTCTTTGTCTTCCTGAGTCTGTCCGATATCATTTGCAACAAAGCCAGTCATATATGGGATTTTTCTCATCTGTCCATTTTGATAGATATCTCTTACACTTTTCTTAAGGATATGACCGTCGATGCAGGGAACAAGTGCAAGTCCAATCCCGGACTGGAAGCATTCTGAAATAAACATATCCTGATATTCCAAAAGCTTTTCAAAAGGGATATCTCTTAATTCCTTTAGAGAAGATGCACCTGTCAGCTGTACAAATTTTTCACCATAAGCCATTTCTTCATCAAGAGACGGCGTAAGTAAAAAGTCCGATTCGCATGTAACTCCGCTCTGAAGAATAGCTTTGTTTATCATTTCGCCGGTAAGGGCACTGGATATTAGAACCTGTGTGCTCATACATCCTGCAGACTGACCGAAAACTGTGATATTTTCAGGATTTCCTCCGAAAGAGGGTATGTTCTCATATACCCATTTAAGTGCAGCGATCTGATCCAGAATACCGTAGTTACCGGAAATGCTATCGTGGTTTTCTTCTGACAGCCATGGGTGAGCCAGAAAGCCAAGCGCCCCAAGACGATATGCTATAGTAACCAGAATTACACCCTTCCTGGCATAACTTTCTCCGTCAAATTCCTCCTCGGAACTGTATCCGCCCATGAAAGCGCCTCCATGGATATAAAATGCAACAGGAAGTTTTGCATCAGGCATAACATCAGCAGGGGTCCATATATTGAGATAAAGGCAGTCTTCAGACATATTTCTTAAAAACTCTTTATCCGCATAAAATTCTTTTCCGTAATTGAATCCCATCTGAGGACCATCAGGACTTTGGATTCTTTGCGGTGCGATATCAGAAAATCTGTCTGCATGAAATACACCGGTATATACATCTGGTTCCTGCGGCGCTTTCCATCTAAGATCTCCGACAGGGGCTTTGGCATATGGGATTCCACGGTAAACCATATAGCTTCCACAATCCACACCTTTGATTATTCCATATTTAGTTTTTATAGTTCTCATTTTTACATTACTCCTGATTATTTGTTATATCTGCTTAAGCGATATCTTTGACATAAACAGCTGAATTATCCAACATAGGCGCAATAGATTCTTTCCAACCATTTTTTCTAAGACTTTCAATTGCAGCAGCTCTTGATATTCTTCCACTGTTTGCCTCTGCCATAATCTGTACATTTTTATCTCTCAATTTGTAGAAAAGAAGAATGACAGCTGATAATCCGATCCCAATTGCCGGAATGAGAGATGTACAGATCCAGATGCCGTTTACTGCTGATGCGCTCTGAACAGCATTTTCACCAGTCTGGAATCCGAACATGCCGAGCATTGAGATACCTAAAGCACCACTTATAGCAGATGTCAGCTTAGCCGAGAAAGTCTGGATTGAGAACATTATTCCGGCTCCGCCTGAGCCATTAGCAAAGTTGCCATACTCAACGATATCAGGTGTGAACATATACATCAAAATACCTGTGACTGCTGTAAAGATTCCCTGTCCCACAAGAAGAGTGTAGAAAATAGCGGTGTTTTCATAGCCTGCTGCAAAACGAATTATGCCAAGTAGAGCAGACATTATGAGGCAGGCATGATAAATACTAAATTTATCAAGTTTCCTTATTACCAAGGGAACAATAAACATTACGATGAATGAAGGAATCATAGTACACAGTGATACTAATGATGCTTTTGCTTCATTTCCAAGGCAATATCTTGCAAAGTAAAGACCTGTTACATTTGCAAAATTCAAGCATCCGGATGCAATAAATGCGCCGTAGTAGATAAGTAGATATTTATTCTTTACTACGCAGGCGATCATTTCTGAAAATTTCACGCTCTCTGAAGATGCTTTGGTGCCGGTTTCCTTGATGTTAAATGCTGCAGGGATCATCAAAAGGCCTCCAACAACTGAGAAAATAAGTCCAGTTGCTGTCCATCCCAAAGTTGATCTCATAATAGGAAAGAGCAGCGTGATGAATCCTCCAGCTATTGTGCAAGCGATACGACCATAGGAAATGATCACGGATCTTTCTTTTGTATCATCGGTCATCGCTGTAGGCAGTGCATATATCGGAATGTCACACATGGTATAGCTCATGCCCCAGCATATGTATGCAATTCCCACCCAGACTGTTTTCATGCCTGACGGAAGTGATGCAGGACAGAAGAATACAGCAATTGAAAAAGCAGTGATAAGACCTGTGGATATTTTGATCCAAGGAAGATATTTTCTGCCGCTTTTCCATTTTGTTTTATCAACAATCACACCAAAGATAGGATCGTTGATCGCATCCCATATCCTGGCAATTACCAGAATCATGCTTACAGCCGCGAGTGATATGCCAATATCTGTCATGAAGGTGCTTACAAACATGCCAACAAGGCAATAGAAGCATATCTGACCTGCGAAATACACGGCGTAACTGATTTTCCCTAATTTACCCATTACATTTGTTTTCATTTTTTCCTCCCACTGTTATGAAATACTAATACAGAAATTGCAAAAATTTGTACAACAATTGTGATTAATTATTGCAATCCTGCGAACATATTGGTATCATATTTGAAATTTAAGAGAATGTCTTTACGTTATTTGACTTTGAGTATTGCAAAAATTTGCACTAGGTTTTAGCGGAGCATGAAATGAAAAATACAGAAGAGAAGATTGTAAACGAAATAGTGGAATACTATAACGAAATCCCGTGTAATATAATAAGCATTTATTATGATGGAGAACCTCTTTTTCATAAAGGCGCAGATTTTATGGTACCTCTCCACTGGCATAACGATGTTGAAATCAATGTCTGTGTTGATGGAAGTCTGGTGACACAGATGGACGGTAAAAGAGTAGAGACAGAAAGGGATGAATTCCTGATAATAAATCCCGGAAGTATTCATGGAAATACATTTTCAAAAATTCCTTTTATAGAGGGGAAACCACGATTCATTGGAGTATGCCTCAGGATAAGTGACACCGTATTCAGAAAAGCATTGCCCAATTTTGATCTACTCAAGTTTAAACCAATCTGGCACCCGGAGACAGAAAGACCCAAAGAAATAGCATATGAGTTATCAAAGTATGGCTATCCGGATTCTCAATTAGGGAAATATGAGCATATACACATCACTTCTCTTGTATATGAACTTGTTTATCATATGTGCAAAGAAGACCTGGTTCTCAAAAAAGACATAATATCAGATGCTGAAAGCAGAAATGTTGAGAATATGAGGAGAGTAATGGCTTACATTGAGAACAACTTCAGAAATCCAATTGATGAAGTGTCTCTGGCAGGCAAGTTTGGGTTTACTCCAACCTATTTTTCCAGAGTGTTCAAAAAATATACAGATATTTCTTATAAAGAATACCTTACTAAGACAAGATTAACAGCTGCAAAGCAGCAACTATTGGGAACGGATCGCTGTGTAACTGACATTGCCATGGACTGTGGCTTTTCAGATGTAAGAGGACTAATTAGCGCATTTAGGAAATATGAGGATATTACACCGATAAAATACAGGAAATCCGTAAAAAAATAAAATATGTAGAAAAAACATTAAACGCGATACAATAGGTGGGGACTTTATCCCAATCATTGCTGTGCATATACAGTTTAACTGTATCGTGATCATTTTGCTTCATAATATACCATCCGCTATCGGTATGTATGGTCCTATTAACTTCAAGGTTAAAATCTGACACGGGTTTACTTGCTGCACTGCCACATCCTGTCATGGCTATTGAAGATAATGATATGATGGCCAAAGTGCAGGTAATACTAACAAATATGATTCATTGCTAAATCATCGCAGAGATAGAGGTTTGATTTTGAATTTCTATCAGTTTGAGGTAAAATACCCCTGTAATTGCATTATACAAAGCGGAGTTTGAAAGGATTATAAATATGAAAAACGCATGATCTTGGCTGTTAGTTTTGTTAAATGCGATATGAAGAACCACATAATTTTATACCATTGAGCTATAAAACTCTTGAGAATTATCCATCCCCAATCTCAATTTGAGCGAATGGTTCTATTCCGGAATTATCGCGAAAGGTTATGGAAAAAATTACGGAGGCAGACCCTGAATGGGACAAGCGAAGTATTTATCGATTAGAGCTAAAGTGTTTATTTCATATGTTATTGTACAGCTTTTGCTAATTTGTGTAGTATCTGCTACGGTATACTATTTTGTAGGGAAAAGAATGACAAAACAGGTTATCTCATACAGTAAGCAGATGACAGAGCAGATGGCGGAAAATATGTCAAAAAATCTGCAAACGCTTGAAGAGAGAGTAGTTTATGTCTTAAAAGATAGCAATATTTTTTCCTATCAGGACAATATAGACCTGGCATCAAAACATGACGTAAGCCATAGGTTAAAAGGGCTTGGCGTTATGCTCGATTCAGTCCATTTACCGACGCATTCGTTATATTTATATGATCCTTTTGGATGTTCATTTTACTATGACAAAAATGGATTAAGCTTAGAAGATTTCAAATCCTTCGATATATACAGATACATTAAAGAAAACAAGGATGAACTGATCTCACATAAAGGGAAAACAATATGGCTGGCCTTGGATGAGGAAGCAGATACATTATATATGGTCAAAACAGTATTAGACCCCGAGGATTGTAAATATAAGGGAATATTGTGCGTAGAGGTTGGAAAAGAATACTTAATTGACCAGTGTGCAAGTATCGAAAAGGATCTAAATAATAATATTGTTATTTATGATAAGGAAAATAATCTTCTTACATGTGGAAAGGGTTTTATAAACGTAGCAAAGGCATACGTTCCTAATTCAGGAACTACAGTAAAAGATTATTATGTTACTGAGGCGAAGATTAAATCAAAATCATGGACGCTTGCGACATTTATTGCCGGTGATGTTCTGGACAGTGCTATTCATGAATTCATGAGAACATTTATGTTGGTTGAAGTCGCCATAATAATAATAATGGGCATGATAACATATGGTTTATCTGCTACTATGACTGGCAATATTACGTCAATAATAAAAAATTTTGAGCGCATAAAGATTGGGGAGAAAGCAGAAGATATAATCCCGCGTGCTAATGATGAGACAACAATTCTCTGTGAGAAATTTAATGAGATGAACAGAGAGCTTAATAATTATATAAATAAGCTTGCTGAGAGCACAGTCCTTACTGAACGGTCTGAACTAAATGCTCTTGTAGCACAGATGAATCCGCATTTTTTATATAATACGCTGGAAAGTATAAATTCAATAGCAAAATTGCATGGTGAGGATGAGATATCTAAATGTATCACAAAGCTTGCAAGGATTTTAAGAACATCCATATATGGAGAAAATCAGGAAATAACACTTTTGGATGAGACGACTTATATTGAACAGTATCTGTCATTGCAAAATATGATAATGGGCGACAGAATTGACTGGGTAATTGAAGTAGATGATACAGTAAAAGATGCGCTTGTTCCGAAGCTTATTTTGCAGCCTATAGTGGAGAATTCCATAAAATACGGTTTGGAAGAAAAACTCAGGGACGGATTTCTTTGCATAATAGGGAGTCGGGAGGGTAATAATCTTATTATAAAAATCTCAGATAATGGAAAGGGTATGTCCGAAGAAACTTTGTCGGAGATTCTAAACAATTCAAGAGATTATGAGAAGTATCACATAGGGTTAAATAGCGTAAAGAGAAGGTTACAGATTTTATATGGAGATGAATATGGCATAGATATCGAAAGCACTTTGGAGGAAGGTACAAATGTTGTTCTGAGAATGCCATATCATATTTAGTGTCTTTTGGTGGGAAAAAGTATGAAATATAGGGTATATATAGCAGATGATAATGAACTGTTTAAGCAATCATTAGTAAAAAGTTTTCCTTGGGAGGAATATGATTGCGAAATAGTTGGTGAAGCGGGAGACGGCGATAAAGCTTTAAAGGACATATTGTTATTACAGCCTGACATGGCATTTTTGGATATTCGCATGCCCGGATTTTCCGGAATTGAGATAACTAAAAAGATAAAGGAAAAAGGGATATTATGCAGAACAGTCATAATTACCGGATATGATGAATTTGATTATGTTAAGGAATGCATTCATTTGGGTGTGAGTGATTATCTGCTTAAACCTGTTGAATCACAGGAAGTAGTAGATGTAATCAGGAAGATACAAAGGGAACTTGTTTTCATACATGAAAGAAAAGAGGCAATATGTACACTGCAGGAAAAGAAAGAGGAGCTGCTTAAAGAGAAACAGGAAGCTTCTTTGAAATATATGAAGAACCTTCTTTTGGACTCAGTGAGCGGATATAACAAGTCTGCAGTTGAATTAGATGAACTGATTCATGAAAATTACGGTAGCTACTCGGGCTTTTTCATTTTTCAGATAAGCAGGATGGATGACAATTCTGACCTGAACATGTTTGTTGAGGTTTCAAAAAAGGCATTAAAACGAATAATAGACCAGCAGACAAGGTTGGTCTATGCAATTATGGACAAGACAATAATTGTCCTGGTACTTCATAAAGGGGTACTTTTAAATAAAGAATATGATACGCATTCTATTTATTTGGCCAACTGCATTCGCGACATGGTAATTAGGGAAAGTGACGATATAATTATTTGTATCAGTAGCTTTCACAAACAGATTTCTTCTATATGCAAAGCATACGAAGAGGCTGAGCTGACTTTTAATACAAGGTTTTTCGTAGAAAACAAAAACATAATTCATCATGATTTTTTTGAGAGTAAAAGTTTTTCTAATGATCATAATCTGATATCTGAAATAGACCATTTTTACGGTTGCCTGAAGAACGAACCGGAGGCAGCGTATGATTCTCTTGATAGGGTATATGAACAGATTATTACATCGGATTATTATGATACTGAATACGTAAAAACATTGTTCATACATGCCTGCATCATGGTTAACAGTGTATGCTCCGCAAACCATTTTGATTATGATTATTCTTTTATGAAATCAATAAATGAGATAAGCAGGGATATCACAGAAGCCAGAAGTATTAAGGAAGTATATGAATATTGTGTTGAATATGTAAGGTCATATATTAGTTTTGTTAAGGCTAAAGAGAAGACAATGTATTCACCTAATGTAATTCATGTATTGGATTATCTAAACAGTCACTACATGGAGAAAATCACTTTGCAGGATGTGGCTGATGCTGTTGATATTTCATCGATACACATATGCAGAATTTTGAAAAAAGAAATGGGTGAAACATTTACAAATATACTGAACAAGATTCGGATAAAGCAGGCAATTATTTTTTTAAAAGAAGGTAAGCTAAAAGTTTATGAAATCGCTGAATTGACCGGGTTTAGCAATTATGCATATTTCTATCAGCTGTTTAAGAAAGAGACCGGGATATCTCCAACGGATTATTTTTCAAAAGACAGTATATAAAACAGATGCTAAGATTTTGATATGTTTTGTTAAAATCTTAGCATCTTTATTTTATATAAACTGATTAGATTATGGAATTTATTATCATTAAAAAGCAGATTAACATTATACATGTAGTTGATACATTTCATAAATAGGAGGGATGATATGAAAAAGAAACTAATCAGTATTTTGTGCTGCTCGGCTATGACTATAAGCCTGTTAGCAGGATGCGGCCAGACAGGTGGGGAGAGTGCCGAGGCACAGCCGGATAACAGTACTGACAAAGCTACTGAAGAGGTATCTGAAGGATCAGAGGAAACTGTAGCTGATGAAGAGACCGCAAAAGCGGAGACAACAGAAGCTACAAAAGAGATCACGATTGTTCATTATCTGACAGAAACTGCAAAATTAAAAGCTTTTGATGATCTTGTAGCAGGATTTGAAGCTGCTCACCCTGACATAAAAGTTAATGCAGAATCTATGCCGATGGATAATTATTCCGATGTTGTAAAGTTAAGATTTTCTACAGGAGAACAGCCCGATATTATTTTCGGACAGCCCAAGACTTTTTCAGATCTTGTTGGCTCAGGACTTATCAGAGATCTTAGTGATCAGCCATTTGTAGATGCTCTACTTGATTCATCAAAGCAGAGTGTAACGATCGATAACGGTATTTATGGAATTCCACTTGATCAGATGGCAAATGTTGTTTTCTATAATAAGGACATTTTCGAAGCACAGGGACTTTCTGTTCCCACAACATATGAAGAGTTCATAGATACATGTGAAAAACTCAAGGCTGCCGGCATAACTCCTTGCGCAGCCGGATATCAGGATAACATTTCTTTTGGAGCTAACTGGTACACAATCTTCTATGGAACAAAGTATTTAAACCATCCTACAAGTAGTAAAGATCTTATGGAAGGAGCATCTCTTGCTGATTTTCCCGAATATGCACAGGCTTTGGAACAGTGGCGAACAATAATGAACAATTATCAGAATGATGACAGAAAACAGGTAGATACAGCCACTGCAGAGCAGATGTTTGCAAATGGCGAGACTGCAATGATCATCATCGGAACATGGGGACTTGGAGCAATTATGGATTACAATCCTGATGGCAATTTTGGTGGATTTGCTTATCCTTCTGAATCAAATGCCGCTGATGTTTCTGTACCGGTGGCTATAGATGATTGCTGGATGGTTGCTAAGGATTCTGCAAATGAGGAAAATGCACTGTTATTCCTCGAGTATGCAACAACAAAAGAAGCAAATGCAACCTGGTGTGGTGATTGTTCACAGCTTAGTGCTCTTAAAGATGTAGAGTGTGATACACTTCCTCCTGCTGCTATAGATATAGCAAATGAGATAGCTAATAAGCCCGGCTCTGCATGGGCATCAATAGCAACATTCGTTGGTCAGTTTGATACTGCATATGCAAACTGTAACAGGGATTTTGCTATGGATGATAACAGAACACCGGAAGAGTACATAGAACAGTTTGATAATGAATTTGCAGCAGCAAGATAAATAATCAGTATAAGGGGAATCAGGATTGATTCCCCTTTTATATCGGACGAAAAGAGAAAAAGGGTGGATTTTTAAATGGGGAGTAAACAAATAAGAAAGATTAAAGCGGAATTATTGGATTTTATATTTGTTTTTCCGGCAATAATAATTTTTACTATTATCATAATCATTCCTCTGATTAGCGGATTTAAATATACATTTACCGATTGGAATGGTATGAGCAAGGTTATGAATCCGGTTGGATTAAAAAATTATATAAAGCTGTTTTCGGATAAAAATCTTATTTTGCCAATCAGAAACACAATGATATTTACAATAGTTACTATGGTGGCCATAAATGTGCTTGGACTTGGACTTGCATTACTTGTTGAGCACGAATTTAAGGGGGTAAATATCATAAAAAGTATTATTTTTATACCCCTTGTAGTAAGTCTTGTCCTGGTGTCCTATATGTGGATGTACGTCTATAATGATTTCTTTAGTCTGTTTGGATGGAGCAGCCCGCTAATCTCTGCCAAGACTGTATTGATGGGACTTTGTGCAATGGCTATCTGGAAAGAAATAGGCCTTGCAATGATGATATATCTGGCAGCTCTTAAAGGGGTATCATCGGATTTTTATGAGGCTGCAACAATTGATGGAGCTAACTTTTTTCAGAAATTCTGGAATATAACAATTCCAATGATCGCACCGGCATTCACATACTGTATTCCTTTATGGATTGCAGGTGGATTCAGGATGTATGACTATTCATATATTGCCACAAGTGGGGGACCTGCGCATGCAAGTGAATCCATGGCATTCTACATATATCAGTATCTATTTCCCTTTAACAAGGTTGGATATGGTCAGACTATGGCTGTAATATATCTGATATTTTGCATTGTCGTATCCAATATAATTACCAGATTACTTAGAAAGAGGGAGGTAGAGATGTAATGAATAAGAAAATGAAAAGAAGAGTCTCTACCGCAGCAAGAGTTATGGTTCTTTGCATATTTTCACTGATATGCCTTGCACCGTTTTATGTCGCAATTTGTTATGCATTTAAATCCAAGTCAGAATTTGCTAAGACCAGGTTGGCTTTTCCGACATCTGTATATCTGGAAAACTTCAGATCGGCCTTTGCGCTTAAGAATTATTTTAATTCAGTAAAAAATAGCGTGATCGTAGCTGCTTTTGTAGTGTTCTTTATTGTATTTATCTGCTCCATGAGTGCATATATCATAATAAGAAAAAATAATAGAGTATATAATTTTATCTTTTATGTATTTCAGATGGTCATACTTATTCCTTTTCAGACAATAATGTTTCCTCTTTACAAGGAAATATCATCTATGCATGCACTAAATACAATATGGGGGCTGATATTTACAGAAATTGGAGTATATATGGGATATTATGTTTTCCTTTATACAGGATTCATAAAAGGTGTTCCGATAGCTCTTGAAGAGGCTGCAAGTATTGATGGATGTAACAGATTCCAGATTTTTTATAAGATTGTATTTCCGCTGCTTAAACCTATAACAATGACTGTTATTGTTTTATGTTTTCTGGCATCATGGAATGACTTCTTCCTTCCAATGATTATGTGCCAAAAGGAAACAGCAAGAACACTACCTTTGATGCAGTTCTATTTCTTTGGAGAGTATTCAAATGAGATAAATATGGCATTTGCGGCAGCTTTGATAGCAATGATTCCAACAGTTATTGTATATTTTCTTGCTCAGAAGTATATCGTTGAAGGTATGACTGCCGGAGCAGTTAAGTCATAAAAAGGGGATAAAAATGGGAGAGTATGATTTTTTATATGACCTTAAGCGAGTTGATTTTTGTAGAGAAGGCTTGTCTTATATTTCAAGAATTCAATACTGCAGGGAGCATCCAAGGCAGTATATGGAATGCATATATAGAAGTGGAAACGGAAATATGCCGGTAGTTATTTGGATTCATGGAGGTGGATTCAGTGATGAAAACCTTACCTCGTCATATAGACATGAAGAGACTATCGCCAGACTTGCCAAGCAGGGATATTTTATCGCCTGCATAGAGTATAGGTTGTTACAGCATGCGCCATATCCTGCATGCATTGAGGATTGCCAGAAGGCTATTCTTTATATCAAGGAACATGCAAAAGAGCTAAATATTGATTCTAGCAAGATTGCTTTATGGGGAGAATCTGCCGGAGCCTATATCGCATGTATGGCCGGAAGTAACTTCAATAATACACAAGGAGCAGACATTCAGGCGGTTGTTTCATTTTATTGTCCAAGTGATCTGATTTTTCAGAGAAAAGACACGGACGGACAGGGCGGAATTGAAGAGGACTTTTTAGGAGTTTCTTTGAAGGAAGGACGCAGAAAATGGGAGGAAGCGAGTCCTATAACTTATGCTTCGGGGCAAAATCCACCATTTTTGCTGTTCCATGGGGATGTCGATGACCTTGTTCCGTATGAGGAGTCCTGCAGGTATTATGACGCGCTAAAATCTGCCGGAAATGATGCTGCTTTCGTTACCGTAGAAGGGCAGGGACATGGCTTTTTTGTAGGCCCAAAATATTACGATCAGATAATCAGTTTCTTGAATGAGAAATTAAGAGGGGATAAACAGGTATGAAAAGTAAATGGTCAAAGGCAGAGATATGGGAATGGTATAACGCCAGACCCTGGATAAGTGGATTTAACTTTATTCCAAGTGGTGCCATTGAAGGCATAGTCTATATGTTGCAGGAATATGATCATGAAAATGCATTCAGAGATGCCGCCAAGGAAATTGCACTTGCAGCATCTCTAAACTTTAACAGTGTGAGAGTATTTTTGCCATTTTATCTTTGGAGGGTTCAGCATGAGAGTTTTCTGAAAAACTTAGACGAATTTTTAGATTTGCTGGATTCATATAACATGACTATGATGCCGGTTATTTTTAACGATTGCTGTGTTCCTAAAAATCATTATAAAGAACCTGAATTGGGGCCACAACCGGAACCGGAGCCCGGTTATTTCGGAGGAAGCAGTATTACGCCGTTTGATGATGATACGCAGGGAGGCGGAGTTATAGGTTATAATATAATTGATGAACCCGAGATGGAAGTGGTGGCGGAAGGCTATGTTCGTGAACTTGCCAGAAGGTATCGCGATGACAAGAGGATACTTATTTGGAATGTCTGGAACGAAATCGGCAATTCAGGTAGATTATCATTGTCGGTTCCAATGATGGAAAAGGTCTTTTCATGGTTTAGAGAAGAAGATGTGTCACAGCCTCTGACTGCCGATGTATGGGGAGCGGGAGCTGATCATCCTTACGGATGGTTGAATAATCCCGGTATTTACCATGAATGCGAGGAAAAAGCCATAGAATTATCTGATATTATAACGTTTCATTTCTATGGGGATTATGAGCATGCAAGGCAATATATAGAGAAATTGGAAAAATATGAGAGGCCCTTGATCAATACTGAGTGGATGCACAGACCATATAGAAGCATTATTCAGACACATATGCCATTGTGGAAGAAAAACAATATCGGAAGTTATTTCTTTGGTTTTGTAAATGGAAAATCCCAATTTAATTATGTATGGGAATTCATTAAGAAACTTCCGGATATTGATACAAGACTGTGGATGCATGATATATTTTATGACGATTTTAGACCGTATGACCAGGAAGAAATTGAAACTATTAAGGAATGCAATAAAAATATATGAATAAAATTGAATTAATCACAACAAAAGTCAGATAAATTCACTTTTTATTCAAAGTAACAATAGTAAACGCGACTTTTTGTCCTCGCCAGGAGCTCAAAAGTCGCGTTAAGTTTTTCAAAAATCGTGATAAAGCCAGTGAAATAGCAGTGAACACCAGTTTGGCATAATATTATTTCGCTAAATCCTAATTTAACGAAAAACACAATCGAAAATGCACGTAAAATGTTATATGAATAATTAACTGCATTACTGCAAAACTTAACGCACGCATATGCAGTTACTGTCCTTTTACACTTTGTTTGCCAATTTATTTACATTACTTTTGCCAATAACGATTATTGAGCACTTTTCCTACACAATTTAGCAATAGGAGAGTGCTCTTTTTTACATGGATTTTGCCAATTACTGACGGTTTTACATAGTTTTTGCCAAAAGGTGACGATATTTTTACATTATTCTTGCCATTTCATGGCGGATTTACATAGTTTTTGCCATAAAATACCGACTGTTTAGAGGTAATTAATTTTCGTCATACAGATCAACTTCTGCAGCAGATTTCTTGTGTTCCTCATCCATGGCAGCGTAATGTTTTACAGTAGTATTTACGTCTTTATGCCCGAGGACATCAGCAACCATGTAAATATCACCAGTTTTGTTATATAGCGTGGTTCCATAAGTCCTGCGGAGCGTATGTGGGGAGACATTTTCTGAAATACCTGCGCTGGTTTTGAATTTCTTGAGCATGGCTTCAATGCTGCGTACAGCAATACGGTTACGCTTTAATGACAGGAACAGAGCTTTTTCCTTCGGATCATCTGTTAAAAATGGACGTTCATTCTGTATATAATCACGCAATGTTTCCTTGACATTTTTATTCATGTAAAGATGAGTTTCCTTGCCGCCTTTTCTGACGATTTTTATGGTGTTTTTAACGAAATCCACGTCAGAAACATCCATTCCAACGCATTCTGAGACTCTAATCCCTGTATTCAGGAACAACGTTACTATGGCAAGATCCCTCTTTGAAACGTTTCTTGATCTCGCTGAACCGCGGTTTGTAGCTGCTTTTGTTTCTTTTACTGCATTTATAAGCCTGTTTGCTTCGTTAGTGCTCAGGCGTTTGATATCATTTTCAACAAGTTTCTTGTTTTTATCGGCTTTTAATGTGGGATTATCTGATATGAATTCTTTTTCTGCCATATATGCGAAAAAACTTCGCATGCTGGCCATTTTTCTAGCCAGCGTTCGGTCGCTTACCATATGAGATCTAATCCCGTCAGATGCTTTCATATAACTCTGAAATTCATTGATATCCTCACAATTAAGCGCATCCAGTATGTCCAGCGGGATTTCATTTGTTTTTTTATTTTTGCATTTGGGATTTTGGGCTGTTAAGAACCGGAAAAATAATAAAACGTCACTGGCATATTCGTATGCAGTATTGATCCGGTGTTTTCTTATACATGAGTCAATGTATCCGCCTGTATATAAAGGCAATTGATCCTGGATTTCCCTGATCTTTGCTGTCTTGGCTTTTTGCAAATCCTTATAATACTTGGAATTCTTGCCCATAATCCCTCCGAAAGGCTGTTAAATACTGCTCTTGTTGTTCTATGCGCTAATATTACCAAAAACAAGTATTTTGCGCAATATAAAGGAAGGCTAAAACCGCTATGTTCACTCAAAAAACTGCGAAAGATATTTATTCTTTCGCAGCTTCTGTCAGTTTAATTCTATATTCGTATAATTCGATATTTCGCTTAAACAGATAGAACCAAGAATGCATTTCTGATGGCACCAAGTAAAGAGGTCTGTTCATAGCAATTCAGTTTTTATATAAGCTACATTTTCTAATAATTCATTCAGCACAGCCTACAAGTACCATGCATTATTCACTACATATATTTCTACTGAGCAATCATGGTTGTGTTATCCAAAATATCAATAAATTCCTGAACTACAGCGGGAACATAGAATATAATGGTAGCCTGAATAAAAAAGTTTTATAATCCCCAAAATAACTTTTTTATACGCATTCTTTACTATCTGTTCTAAACATCTTCCATATACAAATAAATATCATCACACCGCTTGCCAATCCGATTATTAGCCTCCATGTCAGACCTGAAACTCCCAGCATTGACGGAAATGGGCAAAGCAAGTCAAACACGATAATCCAAAGTCCTAAAACAACAAACAGCTTATGCAATATCCTTCTCTCTTTTTTCATAGGTCCCTCCATATTCTGTGCTTTTTATTCTTCAATTTTCTAATATCAATTGTATCCTTCACAGTCCTTGGCTGACAAGCAGCATTTACATAATCAAAGTATATTTCATTTTCTTTTCTGATCAGTTCAAGACAATAATCAGCTCATATGTCCTCTGAAATATTAAAAATGGCTTTATTTAGGAAATTATATATTATGCGTTATTCAACATCCACGACTATATGTGCCACTTCATCAAGATTTTGCATTCTTTCAAATCCTTCTTTATTATCTGCACACACAAAGCCATAGACATAAAGTCCGTTTGCTTCAATATGCTTCTTATATGATCTGAGTGTATCCGGATCAGCATTGCCATCAGGTATCATATAGATTATTTATGGATTATCTATAAGGTAATCAAGCATACTTGTAACATGTTCAAAAGTAACGTCATACTCAGATGCGCCATCTCTTATTTTCCATAAAAAAGTAGGTACCAGCAAAACACTGGTACCCACCACTATGCGTCTATTTCTTAATCAGAAGCATGCTCCGTCCCCTGAGTCCGGCATAAAGGAAAACTCCCAATTTTCACTCTGTTCGCCTGGAATATATACTGTCTGAAAAGTCCTTTAAATATAGCTTTCAAGTTGCTCAGAGAGTACTTGTCCCACTTCTTTACAACTGTGTCTCCCATCTGCCACATTTCCGTGAGTGGCACAGTGCGTGCCAATTGTTCATTTTTCGCCCATGTTGGAACAGTATGCAAATCTCTTTTACTTATTCCATATTTTGCTTTTATTATTGTCTGGGTATCCATGATGATTTCCTCCATTAACTCCCTCATGAAATACCCTTCGGCCGAAAGGTTTTATATCCTTTAATGTTATTTTATCTTGTCTATCAGTCTTCTCTTTTCCTCGCAAAGAGCGTCAACATCCGCGCCTTCAGTGATGTTCCATTCTTCTTCCAGATACTTGATCTGAAGCTCAACATACCTGATGGCATCTTCATATTTTCCAAGTATTTCATAAATTCTTGCCTGTGCCTGGAGATGATCCATGCAAATATGCTCCTTGTGGTTAGTTACATATATTTCCTCAGCTTTGTGATATCTTTCCAAAGCCTCCTCATATCTTGCATTAGATGCATAAATGCCTGCTACTTCAAATATCGCATCATAGCTGTCACGGAACTCTTCCTCAATATCAGATACTTTTTTCCATGCATCCTCAGCACGATACTCAGCAAAAGCAATATATGCTTCATATACAGGAACAAGTACATCCTTATGATCCGGAAGCTCTGAATATGAAGTCAGATAATCTGCAGCCTCTTTAGTGCGATGATCCGCAATAAGGTTATCCATAAGAAATAGATAATTCCTGCCAATTTCAGGATGTTTTTCTACTAAATCCTTGAAAAACTCTATAGTGCTGTTATGCTGCCTTGCGTTCCAGTCCCAGACTACAGCTCCTTCACTCTTTTGCAGGAGCCACTGATCCTCCTTTGCATTAGGATGAAAATTCATAGCCTTTCTGGCATACAGGCTAACATATCTGCTGTCACTAACTATTCTGTGATGATAAAGATGGGCCAGAAATGTATAAATCCTGCCATCCATCCTGTCAGGATGACTCTCATCATACTCATCTTTTATATCCAGCAGGAACTCCTTTGTATTATTAAACGCTTCATCCGTGAGCTCATTTTCATAATCAAGCATGTTTTCGATACGGTGGAGCTTCTGCTCTACAGATAGATCAAACAGTTCATCAATCGTAACCCCAAAGAATTCCGATATGGACGGGAGCAGTGATATATCCGGAGCACACACATTGTTCTCCCACTTAGATATAGACTGACTGCTTACTCCTAGCGCATCTGCAAGAGCCTCCTGCGTTGTACTAGACTTTAAACGAAGTGCCTTAATTTTGTTCCCAATATTCATTTTCGCGTCTCCTTATATGATTTTGAAGAAACGAAGCTTCATTTCAGTTCTTACAAGAATAATTGTAGAATATAGTCGTATTGCCCACAATGACGCAGTTTTCAAGTCGGTACAACCTGAGGTTGATTATTTATTCTTGTATTTTGTCATTCTTCCCCGGTCTTTTTAATATCTTCAGGGATATATACAAGCCCCACCTCGTCCAGTCTCACATCATATTTGAGACTATGATACTTTAGTGTGCGAAAGTTCATTGCTCTCACATGCCTATTTTATGGCATTCCCGCGATGATATGCTTTTTAAACAAAAACTCAGTCTCACAGTAGTCTCAAAATCTCATGAGACTACCCCGCAAAAAACTCTTATTATCTATTTTAATACAAAACATGCCATGCATTCATCTCTCTTCTTTTATATTTTTTAAAAATTGGGAAGCTCATAAAGCGCCAAAAACAAGCCACGTCGCATGACGCAGCTCGTAACATTCCTTTTCGCCAGTAGGGCTCCCAAAACTGCTTATAAAATTTACATTAATATGTATAATCTCCTGCCTTTTGGAGTTCCTGGGCTCGTATTTTTTATAAATTATGTTTTTTAATCAACAAAAAAGCCAGATATCAATGAACAGAATCCATTCATTGATATTTGGCAATCCTTGATATATTAAACCCTCACGAACTTTGATTACCCATTAAATATCGAAAAATTCTATAGCAATTACTTACACTTGGTCTTCACAAATGCTACTATATCATCATTTTTCTCCATAATTACCTCATCTGACTCCAAATCTTCTATAGTCATCCATTTATATTTGGAATCATTTTCTGTCACCTGAAGCAATTCGGACTCTACCAATGCCTTATAGAGTTTATGATTATAAATCTTATAAACCTGGTCACTTACTGAATATTTGCAATGCTTTGCCACTGTTACATAAGTAGTCTTTACTGGTTCCTTAAGCAGCTCTTCTGCATAAGCATCAACATTTGACTTGTTATCATCAGTACTTCTTACATATGGAAACAGCCAACATTGCCATCTTTCATCATAAATCTGCAAGTATTGGTTCTTACTATTTTTTATAGCGAGAAGGCTAAACTCATGGAACTTTTTAGAATTAATCTCCGTGACTAACTCCATTATTTTCGAAAAATCTCGACTGGATAAATCACCGATCTTTCTATCCATGAACCACTCACTTATGCTAACTATCCTATCTATTCTAGTCCAGGACGGTTTAGAAAGCCCTGCTTCTTTCCAATCTTCTATCTCTATACTATATGGATTATCTTTATCTTTACTTGTAACATACATTGCTAAAATAGCAATAGTATCATCATCTACAACTATAGCAGGTCTTCTCTTTTCAACATCCTTATCCCCATAAGGAAAGTGAATCCACCACACCTCACCAACGTTATACTTTCCCATTTTTCAAAACCTCTTGCTTATATATTTCATCCCACTCATCGTCTAGAATCCAATCATCATCTGGAGGAAGGTCTTCAATTCTAACAGCATTTTTGTGCAATAAATCTCTATTCTCCTTAAGATAATCCTTAATGTCTTGAACAGATTTAATTTTAGCCATGTCATCCTCCTTTCTGAACGCCTTATAAAGAAAAGGTTCATCTAATTTATTGATATTCTATCACAGAACAAAAACAAGTTGAATATGTAAGTAGTGGACGCATACCTTAATAAAAGCTGCACTCTGCTAAATCCAGTGTATAAAACCTTATGTTTCAAACGATATTCCGACAAAATCTTCCTCATATATGCATTACTAATATGAATATTATGCCTTTAACTATAATCCCATATAATGAAAAAATTACACATTTCCAGCAATGTTACTGATATCTGTTTGGTGCGCAAACAGGGAATCGCGCCACGATTTTATACTCAAACCATTCTTCATCCTTCTGCTCAAATCTCACTGCCATGAAATGATAATAACAGAATACACGATAAAGTGGGAATGCCATTGCCGCAGCAGTGAACATTCCCACTTAATGGTTGATTTTTCTTGTTTTAATTCTTGATGAATTCTATTTTCCCAAGCTTTATCTTTCCGCGGATATCAATATCCATATGCTGCGGATAAGCTGTTTTATATTTGTAAATACTCATTATTATTCCAAGAAAAGCATATGAGACCAACAGATTACTGCCGCCTGCCGATATGAATGGGAAGAATGATGAAAAGAACGGAATGATTCCAAAAGCTGCACCCATATTTACAAGGGCACTTGCTAAAAGAGCCATCATGCAGCCACTTCCCATTACCATGCCAAGCTGATTCTTTGTTTTTGATGAAGCGATAAATCCTGCAACGAGCAGTCCCCCTACTGCAGCTATGACAGCAAGTACAGCAACTGTTCCCCATGTGGATGAGATATATGTAAGGACATAATCACTGTCTGGGTTTGGTAATCTACATAAAATATCATCAAATCCACCACCCAGTAATCCGGATGATCTGGTAAGTTCCCTAACTACTCTTAGTTGAAAATATGCATCTGAATCAGCATTTAGCATATGCTCAAGCCTTGCCATCTGATACTCAGCAAGTGCTCCTAAAGAATACATTCCCCATACCAGAAGAATCGGTGACAGGATAAATACGGACCACATGCCTGCAATTACCGGAATCTTTGGGACTTTTATCCACCCCTTTACAATTGCAATCGTAAGCTGCAAGAGCATACTGATAGCCATGATTGCAGCGGGCATTTTCATATGATCAAGAAATACTATACTGCATGGAATTATTATCCACAGCAAAGATTTAATCAAAGCACCCACTCCGCCACCTTTGTACTTATAAATGATTCCTCCATATAAGGGAACCATAAGAAGTAAAAGTGATGATGAAAGAATAGCATTATGTCCAACGACAGCAAAAATTCCAAGTTCATCTTCTCCAATCATCACCAGGGCAAATAAGGCAATTGCTATGATCTTGGAAAATCTGGCTATAACTGTATAGTCCATAAAATATACAAGTAGCATTGTTATTATTCCCAAAATCGTAAAAAGTGAAAAAGTTAAGGTCTTACCAGCTACGGTAGCATAACCTTCTGCTCCTAAAACTTTTGCGTTGTACATCAATAGCATATGTATTACACAGCCGATAATTCCAACAACTACTGCCCCAAGCACCATTGTCCATGCAATCTGAGGTCTGTGTACCCTATCCATGGAAATTCCAACTTCTACCGGATCTCCCATATCCGCTATAGCCGCTTTTTCAGCAGCTTCTCTGTCCATTCCGGCAGCCATGTTATCTTCAATCTGGTCTTCTATATGTGCTCTTATTTCTTCTGCAATTCCCCTGTGAGCCTTCTTGAAGCGCACCTGTTCAAGAAGCTTTTTGATATACTCCTCCATTGTCACACCTCCAGCGCCAGCACATTCATTATTGCCCCTGAATATACATTCCACTCTTCTGTTTTACTTTTTAAAAGCTTTTTTCCCTCTTTGGTAATGCTGTAGTATTTTCTTGTCTTCCCCAAAAACTCCTGCTCGTATACAGTAAGCATCCCCTTATCTTCCAGTCCGTGAAGAAGCGGATACAAAGTACCGGCTTTAAGTTCAAAGACATTCTGGGACTTTTGCCTTAAAGTATCGATCATCTCATATCCGTACATATCTTTCTCTGACAAAAGCTTTAATATCAGCATGGTCATGCTTCCTGTTAGTAGAGATTTATCAACAGCCATGGTTGTCCTCCTTTATATAGATTGTCTATATATTGCCTGCCTATATACTATATCGATAACCGATATATGTCAACAAAAAAATTGGAGCGCTGCTTAACTGCAATACTCCATATCAGGATCCGCAAAGTACGATAGTATACAAACCTGATCTACTACCTAAAACTTTCTTGCCAAGAAAGTTTTAATTATACTATCAATACCATCAGTGTATTATACTAAGTATAAGATCCATATACAATGAAGCCAGATAAAGAAACAATCAGGAGGCTTCATATGGAACAAAGCAGCATTACTTACAAAGATATTATAAAGATAAACAACTATAGAAAACTTCTATTCTCCAGGATGATTGACCGTTTTGGCGACTCCGTAGATGCTCTCGCATTTACATGGCTGGTATATCAGATAACCGGAAGCGCAATGTGGTCTGCGATAGTATTTGCACTAAACATGCTGCCAAATGTAATAGTTCAGCCATTTGCTGGTGCCATAGTTGAAAAGAAGAACAAAAAGAAAGTTATAATCTTTACTTACATATTAAGAGCTGCTGTCATAGCATTGTTTTCAGTCCTGTATACACTTGGGCTTGTCAATGCGCCTATTATGGCATTACTCACACTTATCATTACCACTATAGAATCCTTCAATCTGCCTGCAGACTCTGCCTTTACTGCGAGTGTCATAAAGAAGGAACACCTGACATGCGGAATGAGTCTTTCGAAAATGCTTACAAATGCCGCATCAATGGTGGGAACAGGAATAGCTGGTGTCATTATCGCCGCATGGGGAGCCGTTCCTGCCATGCTAATTGATATTTCTACTTTTGTCATTGCTGCAGTCCTTGTCTTAATGATGAAAAATGAAGATCCTGCAGATAACAGATTATCAACTGACGATGCAACAGATAAATCGTCCGACGAAACTGATAAAGGAGATCATTCTGAAAAGTTCATCATACTTTTTGCAGACGGGATAAAATATGTAGTTAAAACACCGATAGTCAGGAATTTTTGTTTACTTTGCGTTGCCATAAACTTCATGCTTGTTCCTATAAACGCTCTTCAGGCACCTATGGCTGAAGAAATATTTAAGATGGGCGGTGAACTCCTCAGCTTTGGCGGAGTATTTGCTTCTCTTGGAGGTATCGCAGGAGCAGCACTTTTACCTGTGTTTTCTAAAAAGCTGACCCCGTTACAGATCATCTGCCTGGGAACTGCAGCCCTTGGTTTAGGTCTTACAGGAATAGCCATGGGTGGTGTTGTGAGTGGTAATGCAGTCTTGTGCTATATAGTTGTAAGTGTATGCTTCTTTACTATGGTACTTGCCGCTACTCTGATTGGAGGTGTCATTGGAATACAATTTATGAAATCTGTTGATAAAAAATATATGGCAAGGGCATCCGCTGTATTTAACGCTTTTTCCACAGCAGCAATACCGGTAGGATCACTAATAGTCAGTGCTTTGGTATCACGCATAGCAACAGATAAAATAATGTTATTCGGATCGATTTTTGCCGGAATTGTTTTAGCAGTAACACTAATAAGCAGACCGGTTTTAGAGAATGGGAAGGAAATAACTGATGCAGCTTAATTTGAGTGACAATATAAAAAAATATCGCAAGGAAATGGGGCTTACCCAGGAGGAGCTTGCTGAAGCCTTTGGAATCACAATAGGTGCAGTGTCAAAATGGGAAAGCGGAAGTACCATTCCTGACATAATGACTCTTATAGAACTTGCCGATTTCTTCAATATTTCCGTGGATGTACTGCTAGGTTACAGCATTTCATCAAAAAGCATAGATGACATAACCCAAAAGATTAATACACTCCTTAAGGAAGCAAAATATGACGAAGCAATATCAGAAGCAGATAAAGCCCTCATTAGATATCCTGCAAACTTTAAGATAGTCTTAGAAAGCGCTAAAACCTATAATGTAGTCACTGCTGCTTGCGCATTCAAAAAGCATCTGAATAAAGCAATCGAACTGTACGAATCATCCCTACGATTAATATCCCAAAATACCGATCCGGACATTGATGAGTTTTCAATAAGACTATGCATAGCTGAATTGAAGAGTCAGCACAGCCCTGAGGAAGCCCTTGAAGAGTTTAAAAAAATCAATTACATGGGAATCGCAGACATACATATCGCAAGAATTCTGAATGATTTAGATAGATTTGATGAATCCATGGACAGATTCACAAGAGTTCTGGTATCTATACTCATAAAAAGCTTGCAATATTCGAGCAGTGTGGCTATAGTGCTTTTAAAAACAGGCAAAAAGGGAAACCTCATTGAAGCCCGGGACGTGCTGGACTGGTGCATTAAACTGTATGAAAACACAGCTGACAACAATATAAGCTATTTAACGAAGATGCAGGCTGTTTTACTGATATTAAAAGGGATGGTACTTTCATGTCTTGGTGAATATGAAAACATGCGCCTGTGCATCGATGATGCCTACAAACTTGCTTTGAAGTATGATAAATCTCCCGTTAACGGTCTCGCTGGAAAAATTCGATTTTGGCATGCTGTAGCGGATTATAAACCAATATTATATGATGAACTCGGTGCCGGTGCAGTTCAGAGCATTGACTCACTATTCTCCCAGGATCCGAATCCAACAAGCCCTATGCCTGATAAAATAACTAAAAAAATGAAACCCGCTAAAGAATACTGGGATGAGATAAAAAACAAACTATAACCTTAAACAAGACTAAGTTCCGAATCAGTAAGATTTGGGGCTTAGCCTTAGGCATCATGATAATTATTTATACATATTATAATTCAGAACAAATCTATACTTAGTCCAATACACTATATCAAGTATATTTCTTCTGTCACCATGTTTCCGCATCCGGAAAGCGCCAATATCAGAGCCAATGCACATACCACCGGAAAACATCTATTCTTCATATATACCATCTCCACTCTGTCTTACATACTGAGTTCTAAAATCAGATCCTTATATCGCTGTGTCTTATTTTTGATATCCTCTTCTGAAACCCCATAGTATTTATAGACATCCTTATTGATTTTGCGCCACTTTCTGATATAACCATTACGCCCCTGGGCATTGCCGCCAAAATAGGCGTAGTTGCGCTCAATTATGATATCCATTGAATCATTGATATCTTTTCCTGTCTTGATGTATCTATGGTAATCGATATCAAACACTTCCCAAGGTATACTCTCAGCTATTTCACGCTCTTTATCAGATTTCTCCTGGAGCTTTCTCATAATCACCGCAGAGTCCTCTGATGGATCAAGATCAAAATCAATTTCCTGCCCTTCTACCAGATCTGGCCTGTGCTCGAAAAGAAAACTCGTACGCATCTGCTCATATTCTTCAATAAAAAGCGAATCCGTCCTATCTGCTTCAACAAAACCATATCTGCTTTTAAGATACTCCTCGACCTCTTCTATGGTATGAGTTCCAGGCACTATTCTTTTCTCGATGAAATGTCTTTTTGTCCTGCTGAAAAAACGCTGCACTCTCTGCAGTAGCGTTGGCTTATGTGTTTTATCCGCAAAAAATATGGCGGATGGACCATCGGCTCCACCTATGATTCCTGTATCTTCAAACTCTGTCTGCTCTTCCATCATTCTCACCCTTAAAACTTTTTATAATCTGTACATCCATACAGCCTTCATCTGAGAAACCAGAGTGTCCACCTCCCACTTCTTAGCGCTGTTTTTGGGACTGTTCGGGTCATTCACCACCACAAGTCCATTCTCGTCAATCCCTGTCAAAACAATGAAATGACCGGTATATGTGAAATCTCCGGGCTTCATCGAGCATATCATAGGAGAATCGTCTGAAAGATTACCTCTGATATACTGCGCAGAAACGCTACCATCATATACAGTAAGACCATAATGCTCGGCTCCTGTTGTCATGATATCCCAGGATGTCCCCTGCCCATAAGTATATAGTCCCTGCTCCGCTGCATAATTACCGACAACGTACGGATTTATGGATGAATCCTGCTTCAATCCGCAGGCTACCATTGCAACACATGTTGGTCCGCAGCCAGCCACGCCTATATAATTAACGCCATAGTCCCGGTATCCCCATCGCTTATCCCACTGAATGAACAAGGGGATCTTCTTCTCTGACATATCTGCAGTAACATCCATGTCAAAATCTACGTCCTTAAGCTCCATGAAATCCTGTACATATTCCCTTGCTTCAGGATACTTTTCACCAAATTCCACTACATTCTCAGGAACAGTTTCTATCACCGGTTTTCTATGAAAACATGTAACGCCCACAAATAAAACAGCGCTTACAATAGCAAGTGTAAAAGCAGCTACTAATACCGTTTTACGCTTATTAGTTTTATGAACTCTTGGCTTAACCTCAGCATCACGCTGTACGTTTTCATTGTTTTGCCCTTTTGCTTTTGACCTGAAAACACTTGCAACTATAAAAAGAATAGACCCTATTCCAAGTAAAGAAAACGCGATTGTATCTGTAAGCCAAAGCGGCATAAATATCCAATCAACTAAGATAAGGCTGCCCATAATGGCAGCCTGAAAAATAATAAGTTTAATAATCCCCAATAAAATCTTCTTCAATACGAATCCCTGTTATGAAGTGACCGTTGTCAAGAGTGAAAACTATTTCTAGCTTTTCTCCTTGGCTAGTCACATTTGTTATT
>SVFV01000035.1 GCA_015056655.1 Butyrivibrio sp. | reverse complement strand
AGTAAAATGTTCATTGTTGAATCCATTATGAACTTGTCTAGTGGCGGCTGCTATCCGCCTAATTATTTAGCGCTTACAGTGCATGGAGCAGAACGATCATATTGATGGCTCAAGTAATTTTGTGAAGCTATTAGAAAAACTTGGGACAGACAATATTCAGTGGATTGAAGCAATAAATGAAAAGATAGGGGAATAATGTAGTACGATAACATAATGATAAGCTGAGCATGTCTAAATTAAACGCCAGACCTGCTCAGCTTTTCTAGCCTTTTTACATTTTATGATTATACGTGTTAAACATACAATTAGCATTTATGGTATCTCTTAGCATAGTAAGGAACGTTCTCTTGTTTTCCAAAGTTTCTTGTAAAGCATCAAGCTCTTCATTAGAAGTGTCTATAAAATCTTCAACGTAATCTATACCATTTCGAATGGAATGTATTTTGTCCAATTCTTTTTGCACATATCGTTTAGAGGGTGAATCCGGAACGGAATTCCAAAGCCAATCAAATTTTTCAGAAATGTAATCTTCATAGCCTATGGCAGCACCCAAAATTCGATAATGGACATCAAATAAATCATTTGGATTTAATAATGGTAAGATGATGGCTAATTCGAGCATAGAAGATATTTGATGATGACGCATGATGGGTGGATAATATGTTTTTTTTATGTCTGATTTTGCAATACTGTTAATACAGTCTTCCTCATCAAATTGGTTGGGTGAAATAATATATTCGTCCTGCGAAATTATAGGCGTAACAAGCGAAAGAAAGTCTGTATTTAAAGCAGACGCAAGTTCATATAATACTTTTACACTTATATTATTAGAATGTTCATTTTCAAGCGCTGATAGAGTAGAGAAGGATACACCGGATTTATGGGATAAATCAAGAATAGATAACCCCTGTGCTTTTCTTCGAATCCTTACGTTTTGACCAATTGATTTGAGTAGCTCTCTGTACATTTCATATTCCTCCTAGTGGTTAATATAAAAGATGCAATATCACGACAAATCATAGATGACAATAGTTAATATATTGCATATTGACTAAAGATACGATCTTCTCTTGAAGGATATATAGGTTCTATATGAGCTTGAAGAGAATTCTTGTGTCGTTGTAACGACAATGTTGAGAGGTATGGGAGGCGAGGTGCTGCAGTCACTTATTTATGATAATATGGATATATGTGATGCTTGTTTAGGGGGGTGATTATCTTCTTCTTTTTCTTTAGTTTTGATAATGATCAATTAAATAACAATGAATTAGTACAGGCAGCATTTCAAGATGTTCTATTTCAGAAATTATGCACGGAAGGCTATTGTGATATTAATCCATTATTGGGAAGACCACAATATTCGAAAAAAGATATTCATGATAGGCTGAAGGATGAAGGATCTCCGCTTGATAACCTATTCGCGAGAAAATTTGCAAAGGACGAGTGGGAATTGGCAGAGGTGTTGTTACCAATTCTGGATGATATAAAAGGGAAAAATCCAGAGATACAAAAATTAAGCAACTATGAGAATTTTGCTTTGGTATGGTATATTCTTCAGCTTTATGGGACTAAGGTACGTAAGCTTGAGAAAATCATGATGCTATATGAAAAATGGCGTCCTGACAATAAAGATGTTCCGAGAATAGAAGAAAAAGATGGTATTGTCTATGATGCTGATAACATTGACTTGCGAGTTATTTCATCAATTTCAGAGTATGTAAAGCTGCTGGAATTGATAAGAAATGGTACTGGGCAGAGATTTTTCCGTGGACATAGTATGATTTCTTACGAATTACTTCCTTCGTTATTTAGGAAAGATACATGGCTTGATAATGAAAAGAAAATGTATATGGAGCTTATGGCAAGGTGTCCACAAGATTTTGAAAACTTGGACACTCATATTGATAAGCTCGCAGAAATGCAACATTATGGACTTCCGACCAGATTGCTTGATATTACAATGAATCCGCTTGTAGCGCTATATTTCGCCTGTGAGACAAACAGTGATTATCATGGAGAGGTGATTATGTTTGAAGCGGAGGAATCAAAAGTTAAGTATGCGCAAAGTGATAAAATTGCAATGCTCACATCGCTTCCGCTTTTTACAAAGAAAGATCAGATATTATTCTATAATGCTGTCAAAAAGGGAGAAGAGGATCCCGCTCATTTTGCGCAGATTATAGAGGGCCTGGTTTACGAAGTAAGAATGGAACGTCCAGGCTTTAAGTCAGAGATCAAGCCACAGGATTTAAGCGATGTGACAATATGTATTCCGCCCAAAAGGAATCGCAGGATTGATAATCAAGAGGGCGCTTTTATTGTTTGCGGACTTATTGATAATGTATACGGCGAAGCAAAGAATAATAAGGTATCTGAATTGAGATTGAAATCTGAAGGCAAAACCATAATATGCGTGATAAATAATAAAGAGGAAATACTAAGAGAATTAGACGATATGCGAATAAACAAGGCAAAAGTGTATCCGGAAATCGATGACGTTGCTGATTATATCAAAAGCACGATATGATAGCAGGAACTGCTGCGGTATTTTTGTGCTAGTTAGATATGTTGCAACAGTCCTATAGGATATTCATGAATCATACAAGGTGATAATGAACGATTTTGTTAATACTCATAAGAAAATTATCCTAAAATGTTTTTCTCGAAAGCATGTCATAATGAAAAAATGTAATTATTTCAGCTATAGTTGGTCTGCGGTAGTCTAGTGCTACCGCAGACATTTTTGCGATTACTGATAATTATGTGATGCCGCTCTGTTTTCATTGTGTAAAAATATACACTGTAAGTGTTCATTTATCTAAATAATCCCATGAATATGCTATAATACAGTATTATGAATAAATTCTATGCAGATAACATAAATAAAATAAAGCCAGTGACAGAGTGGCTATATATTGCAGCAATGGCACTGTATCTCTTATATCGTGCGCTAAAGAACACAACCTTTGACCTGTCCTTTATTGGGAAGACGGACAGGTTCTTTATTGTGATGTTCAGTATTGTGCTGGGAGCGCAGATAATTACTCATTTGGACAATATTAAAGGCATAATCATAGCTGCCATTGTATTGGCGGCTTCTGTCGCGGCATATAAACATAATACATATATTGATGTTCTGCATGCAGGGTTACTAATTGCAGGAGCCATTGACGTAAAGACAGACAGAATTCTTAAGGTATGGACAGCGGTAGTAGGAGCGGTGATCATAGCCGCTGCATTCATGGCATTTAGCGGTGTTATTGCTAATTATACCTACATATCCTTCAGGGACTATGGATACAGAGTGAGGGGATCTTTAGGCACGGTATTTGCGACGGATAGTGCTACATGGATACTCTTTGCAATAGGCTATATTTGGGCGGTTTGGAGAAAAATAACCGACGAAGCCATGATACTTATTGTTATGGCAGCCATGGCGCTTTTTTATTTCTACCATAATGGCCAGACAGCGGTATTATGCGCCGGGATTATGTTAATCTTCATAATCTTCGATATGTTTATGGAGAAAAAGAGCAATACTTCTGAACAAATCATCGATAAAGCAAATAACAATAATCTAAATACCGATTCCAACAATAAATCAAAAAGAAACTTCTTCAAAGGGATAAGAGAAAAAGGCTCACAAAAAAGAGACATTTGGAACACCATCGTTTTCTGGCTCATCACCGTAGCAATTCCCATGGGTACGGCTATGCTTGTTGGCTTTGCATATCTTTATGGAAAAGGAAGCGCACTTGCCAGAAAAGTGGATGGCATAATCGACCTGCGCATTTCTGAGTCATATACGGGCATTTCCAGCTACGGAATAAAACTCCTTGGTACATACTTCAAAATGTACGGATTTGGCGGTGGAAGCGTCGATAACGCTTATAAATACTTCTATCTGGATTCGTCATACATAAATATCCTGGTTAGATACGGAATCATCATATTTGTAATATATGCAGCTCTATGGATTCTCTCTGCGCGTAAGGCACTGAAGGCCGGAGACAGAAGACTTCTTCTTTTGATGCTGCTCATAACGGCCCAGTCCATAGAAGAACACCACTTCGCGGATGTCAGATATAACCCGTTGTTCATACTTGCCCTGACCAGATTCACACCGGTGTCTCTGCCTGAAAGAATAGAAAATGAAGATAATTCTAAGTCAGTTCGGAAATATAATAACACCAACGGAAAAAGAGCCGCAGCTCAGATGGCAGCAATACTTGTGACAACACTGATCCTTATAGTGTTTGTTCCGCACCTATTGGCGGGAGTAAGAACCGAATATCAGAAGATTGGCTACAAAGAAAAGAAAATCTCTGTTCAGACAATAGTTCAGGCCGATGAAAGGGCTGTTGAAACAATACTTGAAGCTGCAAAAGCACCTGTATATACAGATATGCTGCCAACTGTGTATTACAAGAAATTTGGAGGCTTTAAAAAGGACATATATTTTGGAGAAGATCATGCAAGGACTGAAGTCTGCACAGTACTTATGGACTGTCAGAAAGAGGCTTCGCTTTACTTCTCAAGAGGATTCTTGTATTGCCAGATATCGGATTATACAGGGGTGTACACTAACGATAAGTCAGTCAGCGATGCACTTTCTGCTGCAGGCTACCATGTGACAGGATTCTACAGCTCAAAAAGGAACGCAGTTGTCACAGATAAGAAGAAAATAGCCAAGATAAGGCTTCAGGCTGGAAAATATACGACATATTGGAAGCTGCACCTAAAAAAAGAACCTGACGATGAGCAGCATACAGAAAATAGTCTAAATGAAGTGGCAGAGAACACAGCAACAGAAATTCCAATTGCATGTACCATCAAAGTAGAAACGGAGATGGTAAAAACTCCGGAAGAAATCGGTGCTCAGCTTGATGCGGGCGAAGAGGGAGTTCTAAGTACTATTGAAGAACTCGCATCAGTGCAGGTTCTTAGATCTGACTTTGATGAAGAGGGCAATGCCGAGATAACCATGGAGTTTACTCGCGGCGTTGAGAACTCAGTAAAGCTTTCATTAAAGAACGAAGAAGGCTACAAGGTTCAGATAGAGGAATGTAAATATGCTCAGACCCCAGACGTTGACGTTAGGAACACCATCAACTTCTACGGACAGGTCATAAGAAGCGAATACTACGACTTTAATGGCAACCCTGCGATAGTCTTTCCGGGATGCTCCATCATTGAATATGAGTACAACGAGAATAAGCAAATATCCAGAATCAAGTTCTATGACGCAGATGGAAACAAAGTTATGACTGAATACGGATGCTGGATGATCGAGTACGAATATGATGAGGCAGGGGCAGTCCTTGCGGAGAAGCTGTTTGATATGGACGGAAACCCTGTACCTGCGCAATAATACGATATAAAAAAAATTCGCAAACGAAATAATATGATACGAATAAACGGAGAAACATAATGTCTATTCGAAAGATTATTGATAAAATCATGAAATATTATCCCCTGTGGGGACTGATATTGGTAACAGCAGCGGAAATCGCAAAAATAAAGCTGATTTCTGCAGGTATTGGAACAACTCCAGTTATCAGCAGCGTATACCTTATTATCACCATAATGATAGCAATCTTTATAGCAACACTATTTGCTATATACAGGACACTGCATGTTAGAGAATTCCTCATCAGATATTGGCCGCTGACACTGGCAGCAATTATTACCTTTCTGCATCAGATAACCCATATCAGTGGAGATGGGTTTATCCATACCAAAGAATTTGTGGTGTACTTCCTGACATATACAGGATTTCTCTATGGAAAAAAATACAAGAAAATCCTAGATAGCGTACCACAGAAGGTAGATGCATTTATAAAGGTACTGATGGTTGCAGGGCTTGCATGGTGGGTGCTTGAGATAGTGCCACATAAGACTATTCCAGCAGGAGTAACGGAGGCCATTCATAAATCACTTCTTGGAAAAGCAGCACCTTATGTTTACTCGATAGAGTTTGCACTCTTTGTAATCCTGGGAATTAAGCTTGCAAATAAGAAATACTCACATCGTAAAATAAGCAAAAAACATCCACTTATAATAAATGGAAGAATCTACGCTCAGAGCGTTACAGGCGTTCAGCGCTATGGAATAGAGATAATAAAGCAGATCGATAAGATGGTTAAGCCAGGAGAAGTGATCCTGGCACTTCCGCAGGGAGAGCTGCAGACTGAGCCAGAGTTTAAGAACATCAAGACAGAGGTTATAGGCAAAGGAAACGGAAATAAATGGACGCAGTTTCATCTTCCAATGTTCGCATTTAAGAAAAAGGGAACAATATTGAGCCTTGCAGGAATAGCACCAGTAATAAAGCCTGACTACATCGCTACTCACGACATATCCTTCATGCGATACCCGGAATCCTACGGCAAGGCATTCAGACTTACCTATAGAATAGGATATCTTCTTACCTTATATAGATGTAAGGGGATAATCACAATCTCTAAGTTCAGCAGGGATGAGCTGATTGAATTCTATCAGCTGGATAAGAGCAGATTCACAATCGCAGGAAACTCCGCGGAGCAGGTGGTAAGGGATCTGGAGGACGACAAAGCATCCAACAGGAATGTAACAAATAACAAAGACCGAGAACAAAACACTAATTACAAACAAAATGAGAACACATCAATAAATGACACACTCGCTAAATGGGGCTTAAAGGAGAATGAACCATACTACCTCAGCGTAGGAAGTAAGAACCTACACAAAAACCAGAAGTTCATCAAGAAGCTTGCTAAGAAATATCCAGACAGGAAGTTCGTTGTGGCAGGAGGCAGCAGCCAGAGATCCTTTGGGGCGTCTGGAGATTTGATGGAGGATGAACCAAACCTAATTCTCACCGGCTACATCTCTGACGAAGACCTTCGCGTTCTCTACAGAAACGCCTACGCTTTCATCTTCCCTTCATTATATGAAGGCTTCGGAATACCTCCCATGGAGGCGATAGTTTCAGGGGTACAGAGAATAGCCCTTGCAGACATACCGGTACTCAGGGAGATATATACAAGAGGCTGTTACTTCTTTGATCCAAAGAATGTGGACAGCTTCGATATGGACAGACTGGACCGTATAGATAAGAAAGTAACCGCAAAATCTATTGGCATAACAGAGGAAGTAAAGGCGTTCTATAGAAATAGGTACACATGGAATAACTCAGCAAAAAATATATATAAAACAATGAGATGAGGCTTTTCATACCATGGCTTGTATACTGTTTTTTGCTGAAAAATGAACTTATGTCAATTTTTTTTGATAGCTACTTGACATCGTGTATGATGGTCATATTCATGTTCTGAAGTGTTTCTATCCGGCTTTCTGTGACTATATGACAAAAACGCTGGACCTGTGGATTATATAACTCCAAGAGACTCAATATAGCGTTTAACACCTATTTCCTTGCTTAAATCGTACTTTTGATGAACTGAGGAGAAATACTCAGTAATTGCTTCGTGAGAGATGAGTTCGGTGCAGTGTTCTTTTTCGCTGTAACCACTATGCGCGTTTTGCCAAGGGGCTTCAGAATGGCTCAAATCTTTCAAGGTTACGCCATTATAAATTGCAAAATTAGTAAGTACAAAATCTATAACCTCCCGCATTTGGGGATCAAGATCATCAGATAAATCTATTTGATCTACGATAATCTGTGACCGACCAAAGGATTTATATTTTTCATATATTTCTGGGTAGACTGGTCCGTAGGTCCAAGCTTCACATCTATTATCAAAAGCCCGTTCATGCAAGAGTACTTGTGCAAAGGCTTCAATGTAGTAGAGAAGCTTTTGCAAGGACATATTTGTAATCTCATATTTTGAATTGAGAATATATAAGGCAATAGATTCGATTGGGGAATTATGAGAATTGATGTAACTATAGTATTTTAATTTGTTTTCTATTTTTTCAGCGGCTAGTTTATTCATTTTTTCTTTATTATCATTAAAGAAAGACTGCATATACGAATAACTGGCAAGCACTCGTCTAAGCATGTCAGAATAGCGTTTACTAGGTAGCTGTCCTTTTAAATAATTCTCTATGGTATGCTCTCCGAGTCCAAGAACCTTGGATAAAGGGCGCTTTTCTACATCATATTTAATTAGTATATCATTTATTTCATCTACAAGAATGTAGTCGCATTCTCCGCGGCATTTTGTTTCGAATTCGCTCTCATTAAGATCGTCCAGACCCGGTACAGTCACTTGCTGACCACAATTTCGACATATTGCCACACGCTTGTTATATGTATATATTTTTCCGTTCCATTCTCTTTTGTGCTGCTCTGTACGTATTTCATAGGACTGTAGGCTTCTGCATTCTGCACAAAGAACTTTGTCCAGAAATTTTTCCATTTGTTATTCTCCTTGTGGTTATTTTGAGCTTTTTGTTGCTCGTGTTTTATTTATATTGAAACATCCACCGCACATGTATATTTCATGCGCGGTAATGTTTTGATCTCAATCTTAATCGTGAAATGAAATAATTAAAAGAAAATTGTTTTGTTCTTCAGGCCATGTTAGTTTAATATATAGCTCACATTTTTCGCTTGGTGCATTCTCTATTCCTCTTGGAATAAGGGATGCTGGATAAAAAAAGAAATAAACAATATCCTTCGGGCAATATCCATTTGGATCAGGTGTATTTGTGTTCATTAATTCATACGCACCTCCTCTGCAGAAATTTGTTGATATAGCTTCTGACTGTATTATATCAGAAAAGTACACAATTATCAATATGTGTACTTTATTCGAAAAGACTCTTTAAAAGGTACGAGTCGATATAGTAGTTTGGGAATTACAATGCTTCCCCAATTAAAATTGGTTGTGATGAATCGGAAATTGAAACCATAAAAGAAAAAAGGCAGGAGTTGATGTCAAAACAACAGTGCGGGACTGGTGATGCAGCAATAGGCGGAACAAATAAAATTGTAATTGAAGAAGGTGCGTTAATAAATTCTAATGGTAGTGAATGTGCTAATAGTTCAGTCTTTTTTTATACGTATCCAAATTATATTAAGCCGGACGCTAGCTATCCTATTATAATTGAGGTAGCTGAAGGAGTATCTCCACTGGATAAATTGCAAGAGATAATTGGAAGGACGAATATAGAATGGCCTCGAGTACAAGTAATTATAAGATGCAGTGATCCAATAAAGATAAAAAAAATAATTGAACAAAAGCTACACTCACAAAAATGTGAAGCGCCTAGCGAGTGCTATATAACAAGACCGGAAGATATAAAGACATTTTTTACAGCTATAATAAACGAAATGTACGTCAAAAATGGCTTATAGAGAGTAGGTGAATAAATCTTATATCGATACAATAACACCCTTTTCAAAATGGGCAAAATGAGTTATTATATTAAACTGTCTAACTATGTATTAACTAAAAAGTAAAAACAATAACAATTTTGATTAAATTAAAGGAGATTTATAATGAAAAAGGCACTTATCACAGGTATCAATGGACAGGATGGTTCATATCTTGCAGAGTTCCTTCTTGAGAAGGGATATGAGGTTCACGGAACTGTTCGTCGCTCATCTATATCTAACACTGCAAAGATTGATCATCTTCTTGCAGCTAACAAGATTAAAGTTCATGATGCAGATATGTCTGATTCATCTTCACTTTTCAGACTTGTTCATGAGATTGAACCCGATGAAATCTACAACCTTGCAGCTCAGTCACATGTTCAGGTTTCATTCGATGCACCTGAGTACACAGGTGAGGTTGATGCTATCGGTGTTCTTAGAATCCTTGAGGCAGTTCGTGCACTTGGACTTACAAAGAAGACTAAGGTATATCAGGCATCTACATCAGAGCTTTATGGTAAGGTTGAGGAGCTTCCTCAGAAGGAGACAACTCCTTTCCACCCTTACAGCCCTTATGCTGTAGCTAAGCAGTACGGCTTCTGGATGATCAAGGAGTATCGTGAGGCTTATGATATGTTCGCTGTTAATGGTATCCTCTTCAACCATGAGTCAGAGCGCCGTGGTGAGAACTTCGTTACACGTAAGATCACATTGGCAGCAGGCCGTATCGCTGAGGGACTTCAGGATCACCTTGAGCTTGGTAACCTTGACTCTAAGCGTGACTGGGGTTATGCAAAGGATTATGTTGAGTGCATGTGGCTCATCATGCAGCAGGAGACACCTGATGACTTCGTTATCGCAACAGGTGTTCAGCACACAGTTAGAGACTTCACAGAGAAGGCATTCGCTGCAAACGGCATCAAGATTCGTTGGGAAGGCACAGGCGCAGATGAGAAGGGCTATGATGCTGAAACAGGTAAGATGCTCGTATGCGTAAACGCAGAGTGGCTTCGTCCTACAGACGTTGATAACCTTTGGGGTGATCCTACAAAGGCTAAGACAGTACTTGGCTGGAATCCTCAGAAGACAAGCTATGAGCAGCTTGTAGAGATCATGGCTAAGCACGACAGAGAGCTTGCTAAGCAGGAGAAGAAGACAAGAGCATAACTAAAAGCCTTCTCCATAGAAAGATGGAAAGCGTCCAAGAAGCGGACGGATGAGGGTGTAATATGAAAAAAGTACTAATTTTCGGTGTAGGTGGCTTCGTAGGAAGCTACCTTGCCGCTGAATTTAAGAATAATGGATATGATGTTTACGGAAGTGACAGGGTAGGAATCCAGGATTCTCCTAACATGGACGGAACCTATGTTAGTGACTTAAGCGATACTGACAGAGTTAAGTCCATTGTGGCAGCAGTACGCCCTACACATATCGTAAACCTTGCTGCTATCAGTAACGTTGGACTGTCATGGAAAATCCCGAGAACCACGGTAGAGGTTAATGTCAGTGGCGCTCTCAATATCCTTGAGGCAGTCCGAGATAATGATCTTGATACTAAGGTCCTTCTCATTGGCTCAAGCGAAGAGTATGACATTAAAGAAGGCCCCATGGATGAGAATACCAAGCTCAACGCTAGTAACCCTTACGGTATTTCCAAGGTAATGCTTGAGCAGTTCTCAGAGGTTTATCGTGATTACTACAATATGAAGGTGTATCATGTTAGAGCTTTCAACCATACAGGTGTTGGACAGAGTGATAACTTCGTAATTCCCTCCTGGTGTAAACAGGCTGCTGAAATAGCATATAGTGGTAAGCCGGGTGTTATGAGAGTTGGTAACCTTGAAGTTAAGCGCGACTTTAGTAATGTTAAGGATGTGGTTAGAGCATACCGCATGATTATTGAAAGCGATAACTGCAAAGAGATATATAACGTAGGTAATGGTCAGCCGGTTCTTCTTAAGGACCTCCTTGATTATATAACCAAACTTTCTGATCAGCCTATAACTGTTGAGACAGATCCCAAGCTGGTTCGTCCAGTTGAGAATCCTGTTATCTGGTGTGACCATAGCAAGATTACAAGAGATCTTGGTTGGGAGCCAGAATACAACATTTTCGATACTGCAAAAGAACTTTTTGATTATTACTTAAACATTGAAAAGAATCGTTAAAAGATTCCTTTGATTAAGGGTAAATGAGGAACTGATGAGAGTAGCTATTGTACATGACTGGCTTCCGTTTATGGGAGGCGCCGAAAACGTAATAATAAATATGCATGAAGCGTTTCCTGACGCACCTATTTATACATCCATCTGTAACAGGATGAATATGACAGGGGCTCTTAGAGAAGCTGATATACGCACTACTCATCTTCAGAAGACTAACAAGAAACCCTTAAATCACAGGAAACTTTTTCCTTTTCTTCCAACAGCTATGGAGAGTATCAACCTCAATGGCTATGATGTAGTAATTAGTAGTAGTACAAGTGTGGGTAAGAGTGTAATCACTGGTCCCGACACACTCCATATCTGTTATTGCAATACTCCCATGAGATATGCCTGGGAGCAGAGATACAACTACATTGGTCCCCTTGTGGGCAAGGGGGCCTTTAAAAACAAAATGATTTCTTACTTTATGACATTCATGCGTGTATGGGATTATGCGACAGCTGGACGTGTGGATGTCTTTGTTGCGAATTCTGTTAATGTGGCTAGGCGTATTCATAAGCACTACAGACGAGATGCCTATGTAATACACTGCCCAGTACGTATGAACATGTTCCACACATCTGAAGAGGATGGCAATTACTATCTTTGTGTATCCAGACTTCAGGAATATAAGGGAATAGAGCTTGCTGTAAAGGCATGCACTAAGGAAAATCTCTCTCTGTATGTAATTGGAACAGGCCCTATGCGTGAGAAGCTTGAAGCTATGGCAGGACCTACGGTTAAATTCTTGGGGTTTGTGCCAGATGATCAGCTTCTTGATTACTATGCTAAATGTAAGGCACTGATATTCCCTGGCGTAGAGGACTTTGGTATTACTCCTCTTGAAGCTCAGGCGAGTGGAAGACCTGTAATTGCCCTTGGAAAGGGCGGAATCTTGGAGACAGTTATTGAGAATGAGACAGGTGTGTTCTTTGATGAACCCACTCCTGAATCTTTACTTGATGCAATTCACAGATTTGAGAAATTAACTTTTGATAAGAGCAAACTTAGGGAACACGCTATGGAATTTGACGAGAGCATATTCCGTGAGAGGTTAAGTAGATTTGTTAATGAGCAGTACGCCATTTTCAAGACTAAGCAGCTTGAGGGTGTTACTGTGTATAAGTGATGAAACAGTCCTATGAAGTACTAAAGACAGTAAGTGGACTATAATTTCGTAATTGATAAAGAGGTAATGTTTTGGCTAAGACAATGGATAGAATTCAGGAAATATATGATTACAGGCAGATGATTCTAAGTACTGTACACAGAGATCTGCGTGGAAGATATAAGGGATCAGTTCTGGGATTTATGTGGACATTTTTGAATCCTCTGTTCCAGCTCCTTGTATATACACTCCTGTTTTCAGTAATCATGAGAAGTAATATCGAGGATTATTATCTTCATTTGTTTGTGGCACTTGTGCCCTGGATTTTCTTTAGTACATGTATGAATGAGGGAAGTGGATGTATACGAGACTCAGAGGGTATCGTAAAAAAGATTTATTTCCCAAGAGAGGTTATTCCGATTTCCTATGTAACAAGCCAGTTTGTTAATATGCTTTTCTGCTTTATCGTAGTTTTTGCAGCATTGTGGGTGGATGGAAGATTTACAAATCCGATAGTTTATGTGTATCTTCCGTTGATAATGCTCATTGAGTATGCTATGGCCTTAGGATTTACATTCATACTATGCGCATGGAATGTTTACCTTAGAGATGTTAAATATATAATGGGAATCTTATGTATGGCATGGCAGTTTCTGACTCCTATTATGTATTCGGTGGACATGCTTCCGCCTAATCTTATAAAGATATTCTATATGAACCCGATGACATCAGTAATCGTTGCATATAGAGATATTCTGTTCTATCAGCAGACACCTGAACTTGATACACTTGGAATTGCATGTGCTATGGGTGTAGGCTCACTCGTTGTCGGATGGTTTTTGTTTGAAAGGCTTCAGAGAGGCTTTGCAGAACAGATGTAAGCAGTTTCTTAAATGGATAATGTAAATATATATTAAACGGTAAGGATAATATGAGCGAAGAATACGCTATTGAAGTAAAAAATGTAACAAAAGAATTTAAGCTGTATCACGATAGAGGGCAGACATTAAAAGAAATGTCTCTGTTTAAAAAACGCAGAACCTACGAAAAAATGACTGTTCTTAATAACATCAGCTTTAATGTAAAGAAGGGAGAAGCTATTGCTCTTATTGGACACAATGGTTGCGGTAAGAGTACAACACTAAAGCTTCTTACAAAAATTCTCTATCCTGATCAGGGAAGCATTACCATGCGTGGTAGAGTGTCCAGCCTTTTGGAACTTGGAGCTGGATTTCATCCCGATATGACAGGTAGGGAAAACATATATAATAATGCGTCTATATATGGACTTACAAAAAAGGAAATAGATAAAAGAGTTAATGATATAATTGCATTCTCTGAGCTAGGAGATTTTATTGATCAGCCTGTAAGATCTTACTCATCAGGTATGTACACACGTCTTGCATTTGCTGTATCAGTTAACGTAGATGCAGACATTCTTCTTGTTGATGAAATTTTGGCAGTTGGTGATGCTAACTTCCAGGCAAAGTGCTATGACTACATGAGAGGCCTTAAGGATAAGGGTGTTACAATTGTAATTGTTACACATGCTCATGGAACAGTTAGAAGCTTCTGCGATAGAGCTATCTGGATTCATGGTGGAGAAATCAGGGCGGAAGGTGAATCTAACCCTGTTGTAGATGAATATCTTGCATATATGAATGCTGAGAGAGCAAAGGCAGAAGGAAAAACAGTTCAGCAGAACACAGATTCTAACCATTATGGAAGTGGCGAGGTTACAATCGAGTCTTGTGAAATAATTAATTCCAATGGTGAAGTGACAACTTCTCTAAATTATTCTGAGAATTACAAGATTAGGCTTAAGTACAATGTAATGAAGCCTATAAAGGAATTTATATTCGGCTATAATATTTTTGATGGTGACCAGAGATGTATTTTTGGAATTGATTCAACTAACAAGAATCTGCACCTTTCAGGAGAAGCTATAGGCCCTGGAACTTTGGAAATTGACTGTGCGCCTCTTAACCTTCTTACTGGAAATTATAGACTGCAACTGTCTATTACAGATATGAGCAGAAGTCCACTTGATTACTATAGAGAATACTGCAAGATCAGTGTTGCTAATCCAAATAGCGAGTCTGGTGTTATACACTACGATACTACATGGAATCTAATCAATTAAATGGAGTAATAATGAGTAATAAAATAAACCTGGAAGAGCTTATAAAACAGCTCGAAGAAAGCGAAAAAGAACGAGGATATTCAGAGGAATTTCTGGACTTTAATGATATCGAAGTAGGTGGCGAAGAGATATCACTGGATGATACATACAGTTATGAACGCTTGAAACAACTTATAGAAGAAATAAATAGAACTTATTGCGTTTCACTTGATACTCCTGTGCCAGGAGGAAAAATAAAGAGATTTATCAAGAGAGCTTTGCGAAAAATTTTCCTTCCAGTTATCAGACCGATGAATGAGCAGCAGGTAGCTTTTAATGCGGCTGTAGTTCAGTGCCTTAATCAGATATTTTTATACATTGAGAATAATGGAAATGCTTTAAAAATATCTAATGATCAAGGTGATAAGATGAATATGACAGACATCTACAAAAGGCTTGATGAAATTGAAAAAGAAGAAGAGGAACTGTCAACAAGACTCCTATCGCTTGAAGAGAAGTAAGAAATGAAAAAGATTTGTTTTGTAATACAAAGGTATGGAGACGAGGTCAATGGTGGTGCAGAGACTCTCTGCAAGCAATTGGCTGAGAGGATGACTGACAGATATGATGTCAGTGTCCTTACAACCAAGGCTATCGACTACATGACCTGGAAAGATGAATATACTGCAGATGAGGAGACTATAAACGGCGTTAAAATTCGCCGTTTTTCAGTTAATAAGAAAAGAAATATTCAAATTTTCAATGTAATTAACTGGGTATTCTTACATAGAATATTGCCAGCTGATCTTGAGGATAGATGGCTCATTGAACAAGGTCCCTATGTCACAGAGCTTATTGATTATATCAGAGAGCACAAGGATGAATATAATGCGTTCATTTTCCTGACATATCTATATTATCCGATTGTAAAGGGCGTTGAGGAGGTGGCTGATAAAGCTATAGTTCTTCCTCTTGCTCATGATGAGCCCTTCCTTAAAATGAAGATATTTGATTCTATATTCTTAAAACCCAAGGCTTTTCTCTTTGAGACGGATGAAGAGAGAGAGCTGGTTCGCAGAAAGTATCAGAATTACAACATTCCTTACCGCCTTGGCGGAGCAGGAGTAGATGTTCCTGAAAGAGTAAGTGGCGAAGACTTTAAGAAGAAATATGGTCTTGATAACTATATAATCTATGCCGGTAGAATAGATGAAGGAAAGAACTGCCAGGAGCTTTTCGATTTCTTCCTCAAATATAAGAAACAGCACAAGGATGACCTGAAGCTGGTTCTTATTGGAAAGCCGATAATAGATATACCTAAGTCGGACGATATAGTATCACTTGGATTTGTCAGTGAGCAGGATAAGTTCGACGGAATAGCCGGATCAAAATTCCTGGTTCTTCCATCCAAATTTGAGAGCTTATCAATTGTAGTGCTTGAAGCCTTTAGCCTTGGTATACCTGTGCTGGTAAATGGTCTGTGCGAGGTTCTTAAGGGACACTGTGAGAAGTGTAGAGGCGGTTTCTATTACACTAACTACTACGGCTTTGAATCCAAGATGTTACAGCTCCTTAGAAATCCAGAGCTCAGAGATGAAATGGGCAAAAAGGGTCGCAAGTACGTTAATACCAGATTTAGATGGAGTATAATCTGCGGAAAGCTTGCAGAGCTCATTGAATATGTTGATACAGATGTTTTAGACGGAGAAGTGGAATGAGAATAGTACAGATTCTTCCTACAATAACCATGGGTGATGCAGTCAGTAACGAGACTGTAGCATTCTACCATGCTCTTAAAGAAGCAGGTTTTGATACTGCTATATATGCACAGAATATAGGAGATAAGCTTCCAAAGGGATTTATCTTTAGAATTGATGAATACAAGGATGACGCTGATTTTATAATCTATCACTTATCTATTGGTGGTGAGATTAACAAAAGGATCATGGGATATAAGGCGAAGGTTCTTATTGTGTATCACAATGTTACTCCTGAGGAATTCTTCGCACCATATAGCATACAAAGTCAGATGCTTTGCAGAGATGGAATAGAAGCAGTAAAAATGCTTTCTAAAACTCCGGCATTGTGTATTGCTGATTCTGAGTTTAACAAGCAGGACCTGATAAAGCTAGGATATAACTGCGATATTAAGGTATTGCCTATCCTTATGCAGTTTGGCGACTATGATAAGAAACCAAATGCTGGAATAATCAAGAAATACTCAGGAGATGGATATACAAATATTCTCTTTACGGGCAGAATCGCTCCAAATAAGAAGCAGGAAGATATAATAAAGGCATTCTACTGCTATAAGACATATATAAATCCTAAATCAAGACTTATACTTGCCGGATCATATCAGAAGGAAGATATATACGCAAGAAAGCTTAAGAAATATATAAAAGAGCTGGAGCTCAATGATGTGATAATGACAGGCCATATTCCTTTCGATGAGATACTTGCATATTATCACCTGGCGGATGTATTCGTAGTGCTTAGCGAGCATGAAGGATTCTGCGTTCCTCTTGTGGAGGCTATGTATTTTGGAAAGCCTATAATTGCTTATAATAGCACTGCTGTGGGTGAGACCCTTGGAGATGCAGGAATACTCTTAAACAACAAGGATCCCAGACTGGTAGCAGAGGCCATAGACAGAATCATGAAGGATGATGAACTTAGAAACAGCTTCCTGGAAGCAGAAAAGGAAAGATTAAAAACCTTCTCTGCTGATAAAGTCAAAAGTGATTTTATCGAGATTGTTAAATCTTTCCTGTCCGCTTAGCAATATATAATCTTACAGAAGCTCTTGATGCATCGATAGCTGCATCAGGGGCTTTTTTATGTATCTGATAATTGGTATCAAGGTCACCATATCTGTATTCAAGATATCTGGTAGTGTCTTCCGTTACGATAGAGTAATCATTAAAGAATCTGACACTACTCACTTCAAAGAAACCATTCTCATGAAGCATAAATCTTATATGCCTGTCAGTATAGATATATTGATAATATCCATCGCCAAGAGTCATGGTGTCATGTTTATAAGCATCAGCCTTATCAAGAACAAATGGGTCACCGTCAATTGAAACGGTCATATTACGAACAGAAAAGCGAACAGGCTCTCCGCCAGTAGACGCTGAAACATAAGGCGTTCCAATAAAGCTTAGGTTCATAATGTTAAGACCGGGTAAGAGATACAAGCTAACAGAAACCTCTGTTGAAGGCTTATTAAGATTAACTTCGTAGCTTACACTTCCAAAAGAAATAATGACAGAGGATGTCTTGTAACAAATTAAATCAAAAGAAAGATGTACCTTAAGTGTATCGTCTGCATTGTTTATAAAGTAAATCCCAGCTGACGCAGGGCCTGTTGAGTATCTTTCAAAATGTCTGCCTATAGGGTTAAAGGCTCTCCAGTGCTTATCCCATACAACAGCTACAGGCTTATCGGAATCAGGTAAAACAGGCATAGTAAACAGTAAAGAATCTGCAACAGCTTTTGTAACTGAAGAAAAACAGCCATTTTTAAAAAAGGATCCAATATATGAAGGCGAAGTAATAAGAAGATTGTCAGTAGGGCTGGATATGCCATTAACTGAAGCAGGTAATAAATGTTTAGCAAACTCGCCTATATGGCATGTGTTAGTGCTTTTATAGTTACCTTCTAAATATTGCCTTAATGTGTCAATCTGACAGTTAGACAGGGCAGAAAACTCCGAATCTTCATCAGGCACCAACGAAACGGGGGCATTATCCTGTTTTATAAAGGCAAAATCAAAATGATATGATGTATCACATGGATCAGGACATTCAGCGTGTTCTTCAGTATCATTCAAATTTGAGGTATCAATGATTTCCTCTGATTCAACAGCAGGGGATGATGATTCCTCTGTATTATGTGGAGTGAATCTTTTAAAAAGCCTTGATAAAACAGATGAAATTCTTCCATCCGCTGTTTCTTCAACGATTTCTGGCTCTTCAGGCTCTACTGGAGCCGGAGGAGTATTATATATGTTTAATTCATTGATATAATTATCGTAATCCACAACCTGAAAGCGATTACCAAATTCAGGAGAAATAAGCAGATTGTAGAAGTATATCTTTCTAGGCAGACCATTAGAAATAAGTGTGATGGCATCAAATAGCTCATCAATCCCGGGAGCACGTTCGAATAAACATTCATAGCATGCCACAATGAAATCGGAATCATTAGCATATTTATTAGGATTAAGAAGATAACTTATATCCTTCATATTGTCAGACATATCAATAACTCCTCTAATAGTTTTAGTTATTATCGTTTTTTTCAGGTGGAATTGAATGCAGTAAACAAACTCAAAGTGCGGTATTAGTTTTCAGCATTCAACAAATCAAATACACGCTCGAATTCAAAAGGAATAAGAACGTTAGGACCAGCGTGGAGTGTTCTCTTGCCAGCGTTAACAGACTTGATAAAGTCCTGAAGTTCCTCTGGGTGAAGAGGATATACCCCAGGAATACCCTTTAATTCCTTCAGGTTCTCTTCATCAGGCATAATGCCATCTAAAAGTGCAACTGTTGGAATACCGCTATAGGCAGCTTCAAATATGATAGAAGAATTACCACTACCTATTACCATATTGTGGGAAGCTATGGCGTCATAAACACTGACTGATGAATCAAGGAAGGTGTAGCCCTCCTGTGAAAGGATTGGCATTATTCCATTATCGCCAAAGGCCATCTTGATTGGTATTTCAGGACCAATATAGTCTCTAAACCACTGAGCAAAGCCATCTACGCCAAGCTTGTTATATAGATTAGGGACATTGCTTGGGAAAAATACAGGTTTACAGCCCTGAATTCCTTCTGGTATAGAAGTCTCTTGCCTTTTCTTTATCCATCCAACAACCTCGACCTGCTTACATGTATTTAAGAGCTTGTAATACATATTGTTCCTATAGGGAACAAGTATCAGATCGAACTGGTCTATAAATGGAATCTCACTCTCGTGCATGAAGACACCCATATCATGTGGATAATATACAGTCATATCTGGATGAAATTGATCAAGAAACTCCAGAGGAGCTATGATATTTGGATCATAGAAATGATTGTAGAATTCATAAGTCTTGCAATCAAACCACAGATGAGATGATGTGATCAGGGTTATGGAGTGAGTGTTTGATATCTCAGCTAACCTCTGAAGCATCTCCTCTCGTTCATAAGGAACGCGGTGGTCATCGACTAAAAGAGTCTCGGCACCCCTACTAGTAAAATATTCATACAAAGGCATGATGGAGTTTTCTCCGCCATAGCCTAAAAAGACAAAGAATTTAGGTTTATATTTCATTTAATAAAATCCCTTTCGCCTTCAGCTTAACATGTCATTACTAATGGAAATCAACAACTATTATGATATAATAAATTGCACAATTATGACAATAATTCAGAATAATAGTTTGCATAGAAAGAGGATAAATTTGAAAAAAGTAATTACCTACGGATCATTTGATTTATTTCATGAAGGACATTATAGAATTCTCCAAAGAGCAAAGGCACTTGGAGACTATCTTATAGTTGGAGTTACGACGGAGAGCTATGATGCCACAAGAGGGAAGCTAAATATTGTCAACTCACTTATGGAGAGGATTGATGATGTAAGGAAGACCGGATTTGCTGATGAGATAATTGTTGAAGATCACGTTGGTCAAAAGATAGAGGATATTCAGAAGTACCATATAGATGTATTTGCAATTGGAACAGACTGGCTTGGGCAGTTTGATTATCTAAAGAAATATTGTGACGTAGTATACCTTGAGAGAACAAAGGGAGTGTCCAGCACACAGAAGAGAGCTAAGAATTATGAGATAGTTCGCCTGGGTATAATGGGTTCAGGTAGAATAGCTCACAGATTTATCCCGGAAGCAAAGTATGTAAGTGGATTGGATGCTTATGCAGTTTATAATCCGCATATTGAGAGTGCAAAAGCCTTTGCAGACATGCATGAACTGGGATTCTATACAGATGATGAAGAATTGTTCTACCAAAAGGTCGATGCTGTAAACATAGCTACGCCCCACGAAACTCATTATCAGTATATTAAAAATGCTTTGGAGCATGGAAAGCATGTCCTATGTGAAAAACCAATGGTATTAAAGAAGTCACAGGCAGAGGAACTATATAAGATTGCTGAAGAAAAGCACCTGATTCTGATGGAGGCGATAAAAACGGCATATGCACCTGGATTTATAAGACTTCTTAGTCTTGTTGAAACAGGAGTTATAGGTGAAATAAGGGATGTGGAGTCATGCTTTACCAGACTTACTCCTGATAATCTTAGAGAAATGACAGATACAGAGTATGGCGGAAGCTTTACAGAGTTTGGAAGCTATACACTTCTTCCCATAGTTAAGCTTCTTGGCCCTGACTATAAAGGCATAAGATTTGAATTTTACTCTGCTCCAAATGGCGTTGATGTGTATGCAAAAGCCTTTTTTAGGTATGACAATGCGATGGCGACATCCAAGACAGGCCTTAAGGTTAAGTCTGATGGGCACCTTCTCATATCCGGTACGAAGGGATATATTTTTGTGCCTGCTCCATGGTGGAAGACTACTGAATTTGAGATATGCTATGAAGACTTCCAGCAAAATGAAAAGGTATATACCAAGTTTTTGGGGGACGGTCTTCGTTATGAGCTTAGCGATTTTGTCTCTGCTATCAATGGATTTGATAAGGGAGAGTACAAGCTTACAAAGGAAGACTCCGAAGCTATAGCAGACATAATGGATAAGTTCCTAAAGTGGAGAAAACGAGTAGGAGCTATCAAAAAGAGTGAAATCTAGTAATTGATGGGACAATAGAAATGCTAAGAAAAGCAGACGTAGAAAACTATGTAGTTAGTGATAGAACAAGAAAAATATGGGAAGTAGAGCTCTCACTGGCTGAAAAATTTATAGATATATGCGACAGATATAATCTTCGATATTTTGCATGGGCAGGGACCCTTTTAGGAGCAGTTAGGCACGGTGGTTTTATTCCTTGGGACAGTGACATGGACTTTGCAATGCCCAGAGAAGATTTTGATAAATTCTCAGAGCTTATAAAGGACGAGATTACAGAACCTTATTTTGCCCAGTGCCATGAAACGGATTCTGACGTGTTCTTGGGATCCAAAATTAGAATCAGGGATAGCAGAACTACAGGCGTAGAGGTAAATGATTTATCAAGACGAAGCAACTGGGGAATATGGATAGATATAGTATGTCTTGACTACGTATATGAAGATGAGAAAAGAAGGACTGAGCAAACAGGCAAAGTCAGATGGTATGTAGAACTCATTAATCACTACAAGCAATCAGGGGCAGATAGTTATTCTGATGATCAGGTGAGAAATGCAATAGTGTCAGGATATGATGAAGCATGCAGGATGTGCTATAAAGAAGCGGGCAAAACCGGTCTGATCTGTAGACTCCACAGTAGATTTAATCCGGCTGCTTTGAAAACCTTTTTCACTTCAGATATAGAAGAAACAGTTGATTTAAAATTCGAAAATACCACTATAAAAGCGCCTAAAGGCTATGAGCGCTTACTTTCCATGTACTATGGCGATTACAATAACCTAAAGCCTGCATACAATCAGGATGTTTGGGATGGTAGCATAATGGATCCGGAGACTCCTTATACAGACTACCAGCATAGACTTATGGACTTATTTGAAGATGCTGAGGGCAAGATAATAGTTCTCTTTGGGGCTGGGAACATGGTAAATAGCTACCTCTCAGAGTACGGAGATAAGTATAGACCGGAATTCATTGTTGACAATGGAAAGGGAAAGTGGGGAACTACTTTTAATGGTATGATGGTTTATTCCCCGGATAAGCTTCTTACAATTCCCAAAGATAAGCTAAGAGTAATAGTATGTAACATATACTACCGCGAGATATTGAAGCAGCTCGAGGAGATGGGAATTGAAGATTATTATCTGTACGCAGAGAATTTAAGGGTACTTGATCAAACCCTTTTCCCGGAGCGCCTTGAAAAAAAGCAGGTGGACACGAGAATAGAGGAAATAGAGTTTGTCGACTTCCATGGGGCAGGAATAGGGAAAAGAATCGATGATGCTACGGGGCTTCTAACTGATAGCGGCAAAAATGTAATGACAACCTATAAGCTCTATCATGTTGAAAAAGGAGATGTTGTAGAAGTCACTAATACTGATTATGAATTCTGTGTGGGAACATATTCAGGTGATATCGATGGACAGTTAATCTATACCTATTGCTACCAGCCGGAGGAGAACTGGACATCATATAATCATGATCTGGATGAAGAAACCGGATATGCACGTCGTTATAAAGCAAAGGATGAAAGATATCTAAGATTTCAGGTTAAGAGATTGGATAACGGCGAGATACCACCTGAAGCAGAAAATGAAAATCTGATAAAGATTATCAGAAAGGTTGAATCAGGTTCAAATGGCGAATAGTTCCAGTGCAAAGACTATTTTGCTGATGAGATAAGAGATACGGCTACAGAGATTCTCTCCAAAAAGGAAGAGGATAAAAATGAGAGTATCACCTTGGCGCTTCTTGCTGATACTCATTATGTTGCAGGTGGGACCTGGGATGATACTGTTAATAACCTGAGAGCAGTGAATGAACAGGTGCATTTCGATGCTATTATACACCTTGGAGATTTCACAGACGGACTTGGAACAAAGGCTCTTACTGAGGATTATGCAAATAAAGTATTAGAGGATATGGAGAGCTTAGGAGTTCCTGTGTATCCTGTCATTGGTAATCATGATACTAACTACTTTAAGGGTAATCCAGAGGTGATGTCCGCAAATGAGCAGGTGAAGCTATATTATAGGTCTGTGCAGAGTGGTGATAGATCATGGTATTTCATTGATGATCATAAGACAGGGCTTAGAATGATATTTTTAAGCTCATTTGATCCTAAGCAGAAGGTCAGATATGGATTCGATGATGAAGAGGTGGCTTGGCTTGAAAGTACGCTAGGAAGCACGCCTGAAGAATTAAAAGTTATCGTTTTTGCGCACATCCCGTTGCTTCCAGAAATGCATTATTGGAGTAAGGATATAAGAAATGCTGATAAGGTGCTGGATATTCTTAAAACTGCCAATGATGAGACAGGACGAATATTGGGATATGTTCATGGACACAGCCACTGTGATCAGATAAATACAGAGCATGGCTTCCCTATTGTTTCTGTTGGCTGCAATAAGATTGAATATTTCACAGACTATAAGCCTGAAGGCGCAACAACCTACAAGAGAGAACTTGGCACAGTTTCTCAGGATTTGTGGGATGGACTTATCATTACTCCTTCAAAGAACAAGCTGAGTTTTGTGCGTTTTGGAGCAGGAGAAGACAGGGGTATTTCACTTTGAAGATATGGGCTCACCGTGGGGCATCAGGATATGCTCCTGAAAACACAATAAAAGCTTTTCAGATGGCTGTTGATATGGGCGCTGACGGCGTGGAACTGGACGTTCAGATGACGAGGGATGGACAGTTGGTTGTAATCCATGATGAGAAGATTGACAGAGTTAGTGATGGAACAGGATCTGTAAGAGACTATACTCTGGGAGAATTGAAGCACTTTGACTTTAGCAAAACACATCCTGAGTGCGGAAGGGCAGAGATACCAACACTTAAGGAAGTATACGAGCTTCTAAAGGATACTAATCTTGAGATAAACGTTGAACTCAAGACCGGTGTGATATTCTATGACCATATCGAAGAGCGAGTGCTAGAGCTTACTGAGTACATGGGGATGCAGGACAGAATATGGTATTCCTCCTTCAACCACTATACTATCAGTAGGCTTAATTCCATGAGGAATAATCTCAGAACCGGCATCCTGTATGTGGATGGAATATACAAGCCCTATGACTACGCTTCCAGTGTCGGAGCAATAGCACTTCATCCATCTGTTAATAATCTTAAGTATGAGAATTTGATCGAGGAAACTCATGCAAAGGGCATGAAAATTCATGTGTGGACTGTGAATACTGAAGAACAGATGAGGATGTGTGAAGAGAAGAACGTGGATGCGGTGATTACAAATTATCCGGATGTCGGATATGACAATTAGTGAGAGGAAAGCATATGAATAAGAAAAAGGATGCATTTCATAGTTTTGTGCTGAAGATGCCGCGGTTTTTAGAGAAGGTAGTGGCAGCTATACTGTTAGTGGGAGTGATATACAGCTGTGTTCAACTTGGACTGCATGTATTATCTTTTTCAGATTTGGCTTTTAACGAGTACGTCGAGGATATTCTGCTAACTGGTTTTAACGCCATTATAGTGATTGAGTTCATTCGAATGCTGATTAAGCATTCCATGAATACAATTGTCGAGGTCTTAATCTTTGCTATAGCCAGAGGACTGGTGGTAGGGCATGAGAAACCACTGGAGGAGCTTATCAGAATTGCATGCATTGCAACACTTCTTGTGTGCCGTAAATACCTGTTCCATGATTTTGATTTCCAGGAAGAGGAATAAACTTCTTTGAAAAATATGGCTTTTATTTGATGGTAGAGCTAGCGAGTAGTTGGCTGACAGGATTGAGGAAATGAAGTTATTTTAAAATCACTTTTGGTTTATAAAAAATTAATAAGGATTTAACATGGCTTCAAATGTATGATTTTATAATTTAGATAGAGGTCTTTAATTATGAGATTTAGGGAGACCCTTCAAAAGGCACTAGAAGAGGGGCTGGTTTGCTTGCCGGAAAATGTAGAAGCCGATTATGAACCAGTCGAAGATGCCTACAGAATGATAAAACTAAACACAGAAAAAACAGTGATTACTGAGGATGATTTTAGAACACAGGCGGAGATACCAGCTATTGCGCAAAGAAGTGATTTTGATAAGAGTGATATTGGAAATTATGGGTGTTCTTTTTTCAATGATGAAAATATTATGAAGCTGGTTCTTAAGTTACCTAGAAAGAATAAGGGAATTGCTAAAGGAATCATATATTCAAAATATGGAATGCTTCAAAGAGGGCAGGGGAATTCTCATTTTATGTGTTTTATATATGAGGGAGTCACTCTTTCAGAAGGATTCGAGGTGGTAGAAGAATGAGAAAATGGACAACGATTAGTGGTTTAGGAGATGTATATATAGAGAAAGAATTAATCAAACTTGACTATCCTTTATTGTTTATAGTTGCTATAAAAAACAAAAGATACATGGTTTGCTGTCTGGATGATGAAGATGGCCTTTTTTTGATGGCCAAAGTTACATATAACAAGATACTTAAAATTCTAACAGGGTCTTTAGATTTGAGAAAAGTGATAACTGAAACTAATGAATTGTTTTGGGTTAGCTATGATTTTACAGAGAACGAGTACGTTGCTGAGAAAGTTGATCCCAAATTTGTGGACGATGAAGATTTACCTGATGAAGGCACATTCTTTACCGTTCATAATAGCAGTATAGATGAATACAGGTATACAGTTGCGTTATATCTATGTATTGAAAGCATAGAACGGCAGCGTGCCAAATATGAAAGTGACACATTTGTATCACGGATGAACATATCAATAAGAAATTCTGAGGAAAAGGAAATAACTACTGTATCTTATGGTACTTTACCAGATTTTAAAAGGGGTACAGATATTAAAATTAGTAACAATGCGTGGATGGCAGATAGATTAAGAACAGAGCAGATGAACAGATACATGTTGGCATAAGGAGAGTATCAGATAATGAGCGGAATTCAATTCACAACTCCGGTAGTAGATTCTATAAAGTTTGAAAAGAAAACAGGATTTGTCATAGCTAATGTAGAAATAAATGTTGAGATCGCTATAAAAAAATCAACGTTAATAAGCACGGAGAATGGTGCTTATTTATATGGAATTAAGATTGACATATCCGGAGAGCAATCTCCGATTAACCTTAGCTTGCTTATTTCAGCAACTTTCAAAATAGAAGCAGCTGAAGATGAAATAAAGAAGATAATTGAGGATAAAGGAACGAAGATACTTGTTTCTTATGCCAGACCAATAATATCAGACATCATTGTCAGAAGCGGGTTAGCACCATTTGACTTGCCGTATATTGAGGGGTGAGCGTTTTGTTATGAATGGTCAAATATATTAGTTTAATGAAGGAAAAACTCTCAAGAATGCACTTTCGGACAATAAGGAATGGCATATGGGTGAAAAACGTAAGTCTATGAGATATCCATATGTTTTTTTGAAATGCTTTACGCCACAGATTGATGATCTTCCTATGTGGGAAATGTACGGCGATAAAAGCAAGGGCTGTTGTGTAGTATTTGATTTTTCTAGCGGTGGAAGTGGAGACGTGTCTCTTTTTAATATATGCTACATTAATGATAAAACACATGAAGCGGATGCAATTAATAATAATGAGGTAAAGAAGAATATCAATCTAATAAATAAAGCTATCTCAGAGCTAAGGATATGTTATAAATCGCTATCAAAAGATGAGCAGCTATTGTATGCCTTTGAGCAGATAATAGGAGATGTTTTATTTTTGTTTAAAAGTGATGCATATGCACATGAAAAGGAAAAACGAATTATTATTAACGTTTCCTCAGATAGGGATGGACGGATTCTTCATACAGATACTGAGGACGATGAGATACCTATGCTTTATGTAAAATCTGAAAGTAGATTTCATATAAAGGAAGTGATTCTTGGTCCTAAAGATAGGGATATATATTCGCAGGTTCCATTTTTGCAAGAGAGGTTGGACATTTTGTCAGAGAAATATGGGATGCCTAAAAGCAAAATCTCCACTTCTGCAATTGATTTTAAGAGATTTATACCTGAAATATTTGAAGGAAAAATATAGAATTCTTGTCCATGCAGGAATGGTACTATTTCATCATTCGTAAGCCCTCATACATGCGTACTGGATATCAATAACCCCCGCATTTTCAGTGAGGTTTTGATATAAATATATGCACTTTGAAAATTTTAGACTTTTTAATTCTGCTGGGACATTTTTTTCTGAACAGCTTTTAACCATGGCAGAAGATCATCCAGGAACTTTAGATCTTTATCATCCTGATGCTTTGGAATCTCAGATAACAGAAGCTCGAAATACTCGTAGGTGTTAAGGTTATTAGCTTTAGCGGTCTCGGCTATGCTGAAAATCATGGCACTCGCATTGGCACCGTTATCGGATTCCATCAGCACAAAGTTCTTTCTGGTGATGGCAAATGACCTTATGGCTTGCTCTACGTAGTTGTTGTCCATAGGAATCTTGCCATCAGAAAGGAACCTGCAAAGGTATTCTTCCTGGTTGATGCTGTAGGCTAAAGCCTTTCCTATGACGATGTACTGGGAGCCAAATGAAAATTCAGGAAACTTTAAAGCTAATTTAATTATCAGGTTAAAGTGTATTTCTATAATGACATATAAATCCAGTCTTTATAAAGGTTAGTAGAGAAGGGAGTAAAAATCATATGGCATATATCATGTATTTACCTGATGGAAACGGGACTTGTAATACTGAAGACTTCATAGACATCTATTCAAAAAAAGTATTTTGAAGATTACCCACAAAATATTAAAGAGAAGGAAGAAAAGATACTTCGAATAATCCGAAAGGGAGAGAACTAGAACCTGCGGATGTTGTAACTCTAATACGATGGAAGACGAGTGATTCCAGAACAGATGGGGATATAGTGAATTGTTTTGGAAGGCACATTTTGTCAGATATAGGGCAGAAAGTTGTAGCTGCAGTTAATATATACATGAAATATGGAGCAAGGTTTAGTATAAGAAGTACAAAGAGCAGCCTACAGAAGCGTTTGGTGATGCATTGAAAAATCGTAGAGAAATAAATCAAGCTTTATGGGCATCAAAAGATGGATTAAGATTAGGAGCATCTATAATTTGTGAGACTACTGATTAGTTAAATGGAGAAAAAATATAAATTTGAAGGTCGGAGGATTTGACTATGTTGTATTCGGTTGACTCATGTAAGTATGTAGATCATGTCCCTCATCAGAAGGAGTTTGATAAATGGATGAAAAGGTTATCAGACGATGAATATCAAAAGATATTAGAAGCACTATATGATAAGATCGGGGAGGATGATATAAGCACTGCAGGTTGGATTCCAGGGCATGATTGGACTGATACAGTATTTGACTATTTAATGAAGCGTAAAGATAAAGTCTGGGGATTCGGGAGATATGAGAAGGATGGACAACCGATTTCAAGTATGACATATTTTGTCATAAAAAATGCTCCTAAAAGGTAAAGATAATTCCGATATTGAACGAGTATCAGCTTAGGGGATTGCACATAAATAAGTATATAGTAGTTTGGATAGGTAATAGGAGTAAAGAATTTTGCCTCGGATTTTTGCTACAATGGACGGGTACGAATGGTGGAGGACTTACAGAGCGCCAAAGACATTCTTAGATAGTATGAGACTTATTTGGGAAAGAAAATATATCATTATTGCTGTTTACAGGTAGGAGATTATGACTGAATTAGAAATTATACAAAAGCTCTACGATGGGCAGTCCTTGAAAAAACATAAACGACAACTAGAGCAATGTAATAGGTATATTTCTGCTATTGAGACCAATGCGGTATCAACTGCGGATTTTCTGCAAATTGAAAAGTATGCACAAGATACATATGATGATATTAAAAAAGATGATCCTCTTATTGCCGCTGCCAATACATGTCCTCCGAGGAATATTGACGAGGTGAGAAATCTTAAAATGAATTTGGAAGCAATAAGGACTATGCTTATCGAAGTCATTGCTAAAGAATCTGAAAAGGTATTGGAATAATAAATTATGAACGAACAAAACTACATTCGCTATCGCAAAATAAAAGGATTTCTGAACAGCCTGGCATTCTACACCTGCAGGCTGTTTCCTATAGATAAAAACCTTATAAGCCTCTGCACCTTTGAAGGAAAGGGAGGCTTTGGTTGTAATCCCAAATACATAGCAGAGGAACTTCACAGGCGAAATCCTGACTACAAATTTGTATGGCTAGTAAATGATGAGTCCTGGGAAAAGGAGTTTCCGTCATATATCAAGAAGGTCAGGAATTCATCACTTTGGAGCAGAGCATATTGGCTTACCAGATCCAAGGTGTGGATAGACAATTACAGAAAGCCTCTCGGAACAGTTAAGAGAAAAGGGCAGATATATATTAATGTGAATCATTATACTTTGGGAATTAAGTGTACAGGACTGCTTAGAGGCGATGGCTTCTCCAAGATGGCATATATTGTCAGCAAAAATGATTCAGACATGATAGACGAGCTTGTTATAGACTCTAAGTGGTGTGAAGAATGCTTTGACAAGGCACTTGTCTATGACGGACATATGTTGAAAACCGGTGCGCCTAGATGCGATGTACTCTATGGAGATAGAACAGAGCAGAAACTAAAATTCAGAAAAAAGCATGGGATCCCAGATGATGGCAAAGTCTTAATGTTTGCACCTACCTTTAGAGAGGGAGCAAAAGACGGAGTGAGATCTGTTTACTCTGAAGTCTGGTCAATAGATTTTGAGCGTCTGATTAAAAAACTTGAGAGTAAGTTTGGTGGGGATTGGTATATCTGTGTAAGAGTTCATCCTCAGCTTGCGCCTACTTTTGCTGAATATAAGGATGAAAAGCTGAAGGGAAAGATAATTGACGAAAGCCAGGCGGATGACTTTTATGAAATCCTAGCAGGAATGGATGCATATATAACGGACTATTCCAGTGCAGTATTTGAAGCTGGATTTGCCAAAATACCGTCATTTATATATGCAGATGATATAGACAAGTACTCAAATGACAGAGGAAGTCTGTATTGGAATCTGGCTACTGATCCCCATGACCATGTGACAAATAATAAAACAGCTCATCCAAACATGGATTTGGTATTCCCGTTCCCTATAGCAACGAATAATGATGAGATGGACGAGCTCATAGACAGATTTGATGCGAAAAGCTACGAAGCATGTCTTGATGAGTTTCATGACAAGATTGGGCTTGTGTTTGATGGTAGAGCAAGTGAGAAATTGGCCGATAAGATAGAACAAATGAAGTAATAGAAAATCACTTTTGTGTTATAAATATTGATGTTGGGAGTAAATTTCCCAGAATTATATGATATTACTCGATTAAAAAAGGGAGAGGCAAGAGCCACCATTACTATCGCAAGGGGTTAAGGATATATTTAATACTGATAAGGTTGGAAGGGGGCTATTATGCAAAATGCTACAACACGAGTTCAGTATTCAAATAAAAGGACGCACAGATGGAACATTAGAACAGTATTTAACACTTACTTCAATCAAAAATGGTATATGTTGTGAGATTCAAAAAGATAAAGAACTTATCTAGGCATTGTATTCTAATTATCAAAAACATCTTAGCGAGTGGGGGAATTTTGATGTAGATGATGTTGTTATTGAGGCACTTTCTAGGCTCAATGCGCCCGTCTGGAGAAGACAACGACTTTATGATGGTTTTGACTATATTATCGTTGATGAGATGCATCTGTTTAACAGAAATGAGCAGAGTGTATTCCACTATTTAACAAGGGACTTCAATTTAAAAGATATACCAATTTGCTTTGCCATTGATTATGCACAAGCTTTTGGAGACTATGGAGAAACGGAAAATGACTATGCTTTTAATGGCTTTGGAAGTTCAATTAATAATAGCTTAGCAACGGTGTTCAGAAATTCTCCTGAGATAGCAGATTTTTGTGCTGCAATTGCTGCATCAGGTACATTGATGTTTCAAACGGATTTTGTAAATCCATATAATGACTATGTTCAAACGGCATTTACAACAAGTGACGAGAAAAAGTGTTTACCTCCTTCGCTATTTATGTATCCAGATGAAGAATCAATGCTTGATGGCTTAAAAAAGCAATTGGAATGCATACATAAGACAGTACAATGTAAAGCTAATGATATAGCGATAATTGTTTTTGATGACAAATATTCTAATGATGATTTTGCTAGAATGCTATCGAAAAAGATCGATAAAAATATTGCTTTTATCGATAATAGTATGGATGTGATGAAGTGCGAAGGATATGTGTTGCTTACTCCTTATGGGATTAATGGATTGGAGTTTAAGGGGGTAATACTACTTGGCGTTGACGAGGGAAGAGTTCCTCAGATTACTGGAGTATCAGAGATTTCGCAACATTATGTGCGCTACATGGCATTTAATCAATTATATCTAGCTTCATCGAGAGCGAAATATGCTTTGTCAATCATGGGATCAAGTGTGAATGGGAAGTCTTCATGTCTAGAACATGCTATAGAAAATGAAAAGATAAATGTTGAAGACATGATAATTCGTTAAAATGAGTTTACGCACTAAAGGAAATGGTCTTCTGATTTACAACTCAATTCTTGAAAGCAAGAGATTTATTAAAGGCATATGGAATTCTTTAATGGTAATTACAGGTAAAATGATTAAATATCAACAAGACATTACACTAGTGAGAAATTAACGGATAGGATTTAGGAAATGAGAGCTAATTTAAAATGACTTTTGTTTATAAAAATTTTATATGTGCTTAATATATCATCAAATGCTTGGCAATATAATTTAGTCATAGAATTTTGTTATGAGTTTTTCATAATACAAAATGGGGATCCAGAAATTAGGACGTTTGACAAGATAGTAGCATGTTATGATTAGAATTGAGATTTGGAATTATAAGGTGTGCCTGAAATGTGGCATATAGGAATTTATGGATGAAAATGGAATTTGTAGAATTAAATACTTATATCATGGCTCAGATGTTCTATTTGGAAAACTTGACCTAGAACATTCTCATCAAGATAAAGATTTTGGTAAAGGCGTTTATTTTACATCATATCCAAAACAAGCATTTGAATGGGCGAAAAGGAAGGGGAAAACGAAACGACAAGCCTATGTTTTTCAATATCCTTTTGTATATAGAGTGGGACTCAAAGAACATCAATTGTTAAGATATGATAAAGAGTGGTTGGACTTTGTATGTAAGAATAGAGATGGGGATAGTTCTGAATCAGATGGCTATGATTTGATATATGATAGGATGGCAGATGGACTAAGAACAGAATATCCACTTGATGAAATATTATTAAAGTATAGAATGGGGATAATAACACACGATAAGGCGATTGAAAAAATAAAATTTAATGGATGTTTTGATCAGTTTTGTTTTAAGACAATGGATTCATTTGGTTTATTAGACGAGACTAATAGAACAGTTTATAAATATGTAAACGTAAAAGGTAACTGGGTTGGGGAGAACTATACCGCTCAGGCTAAGAGGGAAATTCAGGATGATAAGAAATAGGTTTGATAGTATATGTTGTGCTATAAGCATATTATTCAATTGTGAATTTGAGAAGTCAAAGGATATTTGTTTGGCAACACGAAGTGGTCGTTTGGCTAAGTCTAGAAACACTGCTATGTTGCAAGAAGGGTTGGCACATAATCTTGAATCAATTGTTGAAGAATTGAAGCATAAGAGAAAATATAAGAATAGTGCAATTACTGTTATGCCAGATGATATTTTTGATGCTGCTAGGGTTGTTAACAAAAAAATAATATTTGAAAAGATAGATTCCGAAAAGAAAATGCTTCAAAATGGTTATCAAAAGGAACCCTTTGATAAAAGGAAGATGCAAATATACTATCAACGACTTAGGAGAAAGCACAATAATAAGCTTGGGAAGAAATGTGTTACAAAAATGAGTTTGAAGACGCTTATAAGTGGTACGGAGGTTTAGTAATGAATATATATTTAAGGGATAATTATGGTGATATAGTAATAAAAGATATTTTGACAATTAATTTTGATATGTCAGTTGAATATGACAAGGAAAGAGCAAAGTATCAAGTGCGAGTAAATAGAAATTATACATTAAAAGACGAATTTGCCACCAAAGAAGAAGCTGAAGAGGCTATGATTCAGGAGGCTTGGAGGAGAGACAAGCTTGAGGCTGATATATTAAATGAAACATAAAAAATCAGCAAAATCTCTGCTAATCAAATGCAAAGAGGATTTTGGTATGACTGAACTGATAAAATTTGATAAAACTAGAGCGTATATTGGTTGTGATCAGGCTCATACATATATGATATGTACTATAAAGCGTGTAAAGGGTTCGAGTGGAAGCCACCTGTAAATAAGGTAGACGGAGAAAAATATGGTAAAACAAGATTTGCTGAGCTTGATGTTTTTTTAGCAAGTCAGAAGATGGAATGTGAATTTAGACAAGCATAGGGGATCAACACGAAAATGAATCTTATCGAAGAAGAAATTAGTAAGTCAGAGGCATATATTTTGAAACCTAATTGTAATTGCCCCGATTTGGTGGAACTATCTGTTGATAATGTTGCTCGTGTAGAGGCTATCATTTGTAATGATTCAAGATTTGTAAAAATATCAGATAAAGGGAATTTGAATTCTTCGGCATTTAGCATAATTGAATTTAAAAAGGCATGGGAATCTAAGGATTATAATAAATGCTCAAATTTGATAGATCAAATAGTTGAAAGGATTGATTCTGAGAATGGGACACATCTGAATGCAGATGGAGTTGGGCGAAAGGAGATAACAGGCAGAATAAAAAATCTCGGGATGGACAGACTTATTGAGGAGTTAAAGAATCCTGAGAAAAACAATTATGAGCTTATAACAGTTATTAGGAAAGCTACCCATCCAAAAGAGAAATCAAATAGTGGGAAAAAGTATAGACCCAGGAAAAATATATCGTTTGCTAGTAAGTTCTGTCATTACATGTGTTTTTACTTATTCGAGGGTAAAGCAGAACAGGATAATTATTCAATATATGATTCTGTAGTTGCTTCTGCTCTTCCAAAATATCAAAATTTTTATAAATGTGACATGGCTTTGAAAAAGAAAGATTTTAATTATGTAGATTATATTAGAACTATTGATGGAATAATAGAAAAAAGTGGTTCAAATATCAGTCGTAATGGTTTTGATCATTTGCTTTGGTATTATCATAATAAATGATATCGATGTGGCTTTTCAGAAATCAAAAAATTTTGCAGTAATCGCAAATATATTTAAATCTAGGCTTGCATTGCAAAGATCTAATGATACCTATAAAAGGATGAAAATCGGTTAGCCCCCCATGTTTGAGGACTTTTGAATAGTCGAAGACTTACATAAGTAGACTATTTGCTAAATCGATTTTTTTAAAAGGGAATTATAAGGATGAGAATTGAAGAAATATTTAAACTGTATTACAAGGCAAAAGAAGATTGTGATAGATATGATGACATAGATAAACAACTCTTTGAGAAAGAATTTGCATTAGTAAAGAAGTATGAAAACTATCCTAACCATGGAGCAGGAGATTGCGTTTTTGGGAAAATGCTAAAAGAGATACAAGCAGAATCTGCAAAGAATCATAAGTTATATGAAAAAGCAGCTGATGAATATAACAAGACAAGAATACTCTTACTTAATGCAGTAACTGTTGATCAAAATAATATCTAACGGTCATAATAGTATTTGTATAATAACAATTCATATTGAATCAAGTGTGCGACAAATGAGCAACATATCAACGAATTACAGATACAAATAACTATTCTTGAGGGGAAAATAGCTAGTAAGCCCTCATTTATGAGTACTAAATAAAAAAGAAACCGCAATTTTACTGGCGATTTCATAGATTCGAACCTTGATAAGTGAATTAAGATTTTTTATACCTGCTGGGGCATTTCTGCTGAACAGATTTTGCCCAGGGAAGAAGGTCGTTTATGAAGTCGAGATTTTTATCGTCTTGATGTTTTGGAATCTCTGTCAGAAGAAGCTCGAAATACTCATAAGTATTTAGGTTATTAGCTTTGGCTGTCTCTGCTATGCTGAAGATCATTGCGCTGGCTTTTGCTCCGTTATCGGATTCCATCAGCACGAAGTTCTTTCTTGCAATGGTAAATGGTCTAATTGCCTGTTCGGCGTAGTTATTATCCATTGGGATTTTGCCATCAGCAAGGAACATCCGGAGATATTCTTCCTGATTAATGCTGTAAGCTAAAGCCCTTCCGATGACGCTATTGTGAGTAACCTGGCTGTACTTGACCTTTACCCATGCGAAATAAGCATCGACTTTGTCCTGCAAAACAAGCTGACGCTGTTTCTTGCGGTCTCTGTTTGAGAGATCGTCAAAGCTGTTATCCAGATGCATTATCTCGGT
>SVFV01000034.1 GCA_015056655.1 Butyrivibrio sp. | reverse complement strand
AAACAGCATACCTCACAAAAAATGATATAAAAAGGGAGCTGGAAAAAATGATTATCTCATTTTTTCACAGCTCCTTTATTAGCTGACAAAAAACTTATCTGCAATGGTTTCCATGTAAATGTCTCTCTGATCAGCAGGAATATCATATTCATCCATAGCCTTAAGGACTGACCAATGCTGCGTGCCTATAGATCTAAGCATGTTCCTGATTAAGGAATAGTTAATAATGTTGTCAGAATGCTCCGTAGAATGATTGTCTTCTAAGATAGAATTCATAAAAACCCCCTAAACCCTTGTAAAACCCCTTAAATGCATACAAATAGTTGTGAAAGAACTTCATCAACTACTATATATTGTAGTACAGATGATGGATAATTCAAGGAAAAATTCTAAAAAAATAAAGATTTTTTTTATGTTTTTTTAACCGTCACAAAGTATCCAAAAACTTGTTAATTAAATGAAATTTTGATAAAATTATTATCGGTAAATTGTGGCTCTTTATATCCGAAAAATATGTGAGGCGCTTATGCAAAAAACATATACGGTGGAGAGAGAAGGTTTTCAGATTTCTGGGGAATTATATTTGCCGGATGATTCAAAAGGGCGTTATCCGATAGTGATAATGGCTCATGGATTCGGCGGTGACAGAGAAGGTACAAGGCCTTATGCAGAGATTCTTGTAAAAGAAGGCATAGGCTGCTACATTTTCGATTTTTGTGGTGGGGGCTTATCATCCAAGAGCGATGGAAAAATGACTGATATGTCAGTAATCACTGAGAGTGAGGACATTGAGGCTGTAGTTGAAAGCATCCGTAAGGAACCTTTTGCAGATAGGAAAAATATTTTCCTTATGGGAGTCAGCCAGGGCGGCGTAGCGTCAACTATTGCTGCAGGAGATGCTCCTGATGAGATAAAGGGAATGGTCCTTTTATATCCTGCTTATGTGCTTTTTGATGATGCGAGAAGAAAATATCCATCAGATGATCTTATTGAGGACAGCTCTACAGTTTTTGGGCTTCCTGTTGGAAGAAGATATTACGAGGATGCTTTTTCTTTAAATATCTATGATTATATGGTGAGGTTTACGGGCAACGTTCTTATACTTCATGGCAATATTGATGAGGTGGTGCCACTTTCTTATAGCATTGAAGCAAGGAAGAAATTTCCTGCTGCAAAGATAGTCCAGATAACTGATGCAGGCCATGGTTTTTACGGAAAAGAGGTTGTTAAGGCCGGCAAAGAAATGGTATCATTTATAGAGGAGAACATGCAGTTATCCTAGAAAAAAACATTCATTTGAATGAAATCCGGGGGTATTTATTATGAGTAATTTCCTTGAAGGTTTAGATATTGATGAACTTAGAAGCAGTGCAGAGAAGATTCTTGAGATAACAGGGGACGGAGCTAAAAAGGCTTATGGTAAGGCTAAAACTGGTTATGATGGTCTTGACGACGATACTAAAAAGGCTATAACAGTTGGCCTTTGTGTATTTGGATTTGTGCTTCTTATAGCTGGCTGTTTTTATCTTCTTGGAAAGCATGCTGGAAGAAAAGAACAGATGGAATTTGAATACGAAGAGTGGGACGCATAATAAAAATATTCGACTTAATTTTGCTTGAATATCATGGCCTGTTGTGATAACATAAACGAGTCGCAAAAATGCGCCGGTGTGTCGGAATGGCAGACGATGCAGACTCAAAATCTGTTGTCCTCACGGGCGTGTGGGTTCAAGTCCCACCACCGGCATTATAGTGTTCTTAGGGGAATAGCTTAGTTAGCTATTCCCTTTTTTCTGGAAAAAAGTTGCCTGGGGTTGTTGTTTGTTGTTAAGGAAGTTTTATGAATCTAGTACCTGTTGATGAGATCACCGATGGAATGGTTATTGCGCAAAATATATATACTCTTGATGACCAGCTTGTTCTGCCGAAGGGGACAGTGCTTGATTCAAAGTCTATTAAGCGCATTAAGAACTATTCCATTTTTAATGTATTTATTGATGAACCAGAGAATATAGTTAAGTCTATTACTCCGTCCAAAAATGAGTCTTATGCTGAAAAGCTTCTTTCAACAAACGAATTTAAGAAGTTTAAGAAAACTCTGGAAAACGATGCCAAGCGTCTTGAAAAGGCATTAAAGGATTCTTTTGAAAAAAAGGAATCATTAAAAACAGAAAAGCTTACACAGCCTGTGCTCTCCTTGTTTGAGGACAATGAAACAGGGGCAGGAGTATTTGACATGCTCCACAATATGCGCAAGTATGATGATTCTATTTACATGCATTCCGTCAATGTTGCCATTATTTCAAGTATGATTGCCAGATGGATGAGAATGTCTGATGAGGATATTCAGCTTATTACCATGGCAGGACTTATTCACGATATAGGTAAAATGATACTTCCTCCGGGAATCCTTACAAAAACAACTCCTCATACCAAAAGGGAACTCGATATATATAAGTCACATACACAGCTTGGATACCAGCTTGTTAAGGATAAAACATTAAATACTCATATTAAAAATGCCGTCCTTATGCATCATGAGAGAACAGATGGAAGTGGTTATCCTCTTGGAATTAAGAATGAACAGATTGATGAATTTGCGAAGATAATTGCTGTTGCAGATACTTATGATGATCTGACAGGAAAGCGCTCCTATAGAGAGCCGGCAAGCCCTTTTATTGTTATGGAAGCTTTGGAAAAAGAGGGCTTTACTAAGTATGATCCAGATGTGCTTATCACATTTTTAAGGCACATTGCTGCATCTTTCCTTGCGAACAGGGTAAGGCTTAGCAATGATCTTGAGGGAGAGATAATCTATATCAACCCTGATCACCTTTCAAGGCCTATTGTTAAGTGTGGGGACTCCTTCGTGGATCTTAGCTCACTTAAGAATGTATATATTAAAGAGATAATCTAAGTTCTTTGTATTTTTGCACAAATGAGGGAAACGAAATTTGTTTAATGCGTTTCTTGATATCATGGTAGTCGAATGTTACCATGTATATGATTAGAAACCGTAGGCCTGTTTCACGTTTCCCAGGATGAGGCAAAGATATGAGGAAAATACTTTATTTAAATAACGACTGGAAATATTCTGATGAATTCAAGGATGCGATGATACAGCCAGACTATCAGGACACTGATATGGCTAATGTCCGCATCCCTCATACCGTTTCGGTAACTCCTTTCAATTATTTTAATGATGAGATATATCAAAAGGTTACCTGCTATAGGAAGAAGTTCAGACCAGAGCCTTTCTGGAATGACAAGAGAGTGGCGGTTACCTTTATGGGAGCTGCGCACGAGGCTTATGTATATCTGAATGGAGAGCTTCTTGGAAAGCATTCCTCAGGTTACACTGCGTTTTCTTTTGATATTACAGACAAGATTAAATACAACGAGGAGAATGTGCTTGTTGTTAAACTCGACAGCAGGGAATCCTTAAATGTTCCGCCATTTGGATTTGTAGTTGATTATATGACCTATGGCGGCTTGTATAGAGACGTTTTCTTTGAAATTACTGAGAAGTCATATATTAGCGATGTTGTGGTTACAACGGATGTAAAAGCTTCACTTGGTGAGATTACTTTGGAGGAGAAGCTTGCTCCTAAAGCTGTCAGCTCATTTATTCATGCTTCAATTGAACTGTTAGGCGACTTACACGGCTGCATTTTAAAGGAAAGCATAAAGCGTATATCCGGTGACATTCCTGACGGTTATGCGGATGAATATAAAGAAGAAAAAGAACTTGTAGAAAAGCCAGCTAAGCCTAATATGCAGCTTGACTACCATACACTTCCTGTTGTCCTTTGGGATGTTGATAATCCGGCAATGTATGAGCTTTCAATAAGGATATTCAGAAACGACGAGCTCGTTGATGAAAAGAAAGTAAACTTTGGCTTTAGAAATGCAGTATTTGAAGCAGATGGATTTTACTTAAATGGCAGAAAGCTGAATATAAGAGGACTTAACAGACATCAGTCATTCCCTTATGTTGGCTACGCTATGCCAAAGAGCATGCAGATAGAGGATGCAAGAATCCTTAAAGAGGAGCTTTGTGTAAACGCAGTTAGATGCTCACATTACCCTCAGTCACAGCATTTCATAGATGAGTGTGACAGGCTTGGAATCATGGTATTCATGGAGATTCCGGGATGGCAGCACATCGGAGATGAGGAATGGAAAAAACAGGCGCTTGAAAATGAGAGGGAGATGATACTTCAGTATAGAAACCATCCTTCAATCATAATCTGGGGTGTTCGCATTAACGAGTCAGCTGATGATGAGGAGTTTTACACAAGAACAAATGCCCTTGCTCATGAGCTTGATCCTTCGAGACAGACAGGTGGTGTTAAGGCTTCTGCAAAAATGCAGCTTTTGGAGGATGTCTATACATACAATGACTTCTCATTTGATGGTAAGAAGCCTGGCTGCATGAAAAAGAAGGCTGCCACACCTGATATGGAAAAGGGATATCTTGTCACTGAATACAATGGACATATGTATCCCACAAAGACCTTCGATGATGAAGAGCACAGATGTGAACATGCTATGCGCCATGTAAAGGTTCTTGATGCAATAGCAGGTGAAGAGGATGTTGCAGGCGGATTTGGCTGGTGTATGTTTGACTACAATACCCACAAGGATTTTGGCTCTGGTGACAGAATCTGCTATCACGGAGTCATGGATATGTACAGAAATCCCAAGATGGCAGCCAGCGTATATGCCGCCCAGGGCGAAGAGGATGTTGTGCTTGAGCTTTCTTCTGCTATGGATATTGGAGAGCATCCACAGTGCATTCGTGGAGACATCTGGATTTTCACAAATGCTGATTCAGTAAAGATGTATAAGAATGACATCTTCATAAAAGAGTACAAGCATGAGGATTCTCCTTTCAAAAATATGAAGAATGGCCCGATTCTGGTTGATGACTTTATTGGAAACCAGATTGCTGAAAATGAGAAATTCTCTGGAAACATGGCAGAGAAGGTTAAGGAAGCATTGAATACCGCTGCCAGATATGGAATGGAAGGTCTTAAGGCATCAGATAAGGTTACAGGCTTTAGAATGATGGCATTTCATGGAATGTCCGTTAAGGACATCGTGGATATGTACCAGCGCTATATTGGCGACTGGGGCGGAGAGGCCACAAGCTTCAGATTTGAAGCGATTAAGGATGGTAAGGTTGTAAAGACTGTTACCAAAGAGACAGTATCCAAGGTCAGGCTGGAGGCAGTTGCCAGCAGCACTAATCTTGTTGATGACGAAAGCTATGATGTAGCGGCAGTCAGAATAAGAGCAGTAGATCAGAACGGAAACGTTATCCCGTACTTTAGCGATTCCGTAAAGCTTAAGACAGAAGGAGCTATAGAACTGATCGGACCAAAGCATGTGGCGCTTAGAGGTGGAATGGCAGGCTGTTATGTGAAAACAAAGAGACGCCAGGGTTCCACTGGAAAGCTTTTGATCACCATGTTTGTGGGTACGAAGTACAAAAAAGAAATAACGTTTAATGTAGAGGAAGGAGATAGCCTTAATGTCTGATAGAGCGAAGGAGATATTTGGGAATATCATGCCCGAGAGCGTTTACTCAAAGGCTGAAAAATCAAAGAAGAAGTTTATTAGAAAGTTTGGGGATGACACAAACAAGAACTACCCTGTAAAGGTGGTTAAGAATGAATACATAGGAGACCTTCTTGGTGTTAAGAACATAGAGGTCTTAGAGGAAAATGCATCAACTGAAGGAAGCTTTCCTTTTGACAATGAAAAGGGACTTATCGTTGGTAATATCAGAATGGGCTTTGGTCACTACCGCATAAGTATGGCTATGGCTTCCTGTGCTAAGCACCTTGGCTATACACCCTACTGGATGGATTTGAATTCCTATCCTCACACAACCTGCACAAAGGTTATTAGTGCACAGAATGATCTTTATTCTCTTGGATCAAGACTTTCAAAGAATCCTATTTTTAATAAGCTTGTGTGGGAGCCTACAAACTATGAGGGCTTCAGAGCGTTGTCTTACAATGCAGCTGACCAGAAAAATGCTGAGCTTATGGCACCTGTTTACAGAAATGTGCCCAAGGATATTCCTGTTATAGCAACTCACGTATGGCCTGCTCAGGCAGCTATACACGCTGGAATGAAAAATGTAGTAAATGCCATACCTGATAACTGGCCCATGGCTCTTCACCTTTCAGAAGGCAGTATTCACACAATACAGTGTAGAAATGCATATATGGGATACAGAATCCTTAATGGTATGAATAAGAAGACAGTATGTAAGCCTATGCCAAAGGATTCACTTGTTTATACAGGTCACTACATCGACCATGAGCTTGTATCCAATATTGAGGCTGACTGCGAAGCAAGAATGAACAGAAGGAAGAATGGAAAGCCCATGAGATTCCTTCTTACAATTGGTGGAGCAGGAGCGCAGAAGGAAATCTTTGCTGCAATCATAAAGTACCTTCTTCCTTACATCGAAAAGAATAAGGCTGCCCTTTATGTTAACGTAGGTGACTACAAGCAGGTTTGGGAGGATCTTAAGAATGAGATTCCTGAAATGAAAAACCATATCCATGAGCATCTTGGAGATTTCAAGGATACCGAGGCTTTTGCAGAAAGCGCACTTGATGAAAATACAGAAGTTACAGGAATTCATGGCTTCTGGCATGGAAATATATTTGAAGCAGTATATTGCACAAACCTTCTCATGAGAAGCTGCGATGTACTTGTTACAAAGCCCAGTGAACTTGCATTTTATCCTGTTCCCAAGCTCTTTATCAAAAGAGTTGGTAAGCATGAGATGTGGGGAGCTATTCACTCAGCAGAGGTTGGAGATGGAACCCTGGAGTGCAGAGACATTCCTCACACTGAGCAGATGTTATCACAGTTCCTTGAGACAGATCTTCTTGATGAAATGTGTGGATGCATCGTAGAGAACAAAAAGGCCGGCCTCTATGACGGAGCTTACAAGGTTGTTGAGCTCGCAATGGGGATGAAAAAGGGAGAGTAATATAAATGAGCGAAAATAACAAATTATCAGGAGCAGCTAAAGCGTCTTATGGTCTTGGAGCAGTAGGAAAAGACATGGTATATATGCTTTCCGCTTCTTACGTACTTTATTATTTCCAGGATATTCTTGGAGTCAGTGCAGCAGCTATGGGCGTAATCCTTATGGTTGCCCGCGTATTTGATGCTTTTAATGATCCTGTCATGGGAGCAATTGTTGGTAAGACAAAAACAAAATGGGGTAAATTCAGACCCTGGCTTTTAATCGGAACTGTAACCAATGCAATCGTTCTTTATCTTATGTTTACTGCACCGCCGACACTTTCAGGAAGCGGCCTTGTAACTTATGCAGCAGTAACTTATATCCTGTGGGGGGTTACATATACAATGATGGACATTCCTTACTGGTCAATGATTCCTGCTTTCACAGAGGGTGGTAAGGAAAGAGAAGGTCTCACTACACTTGCCCGTTCCTGCGCTGGTGTTGGCTCAGCTATCATTTCTATCGTTACTGTAATGTCTGTTGCTGCACTTGGAAGAATGTTTGGCGGTCAGGGACTTACAGACAGAGAGATTGAAAGAGTTGGATTTTCATACTTTACACTTGTAGTTGCAGTTTTGTTTGTGGTTTTCACTGTAATCTGCTGTATCAATGTAAAAGAAAAATCAACAGTCGATATGAAGACTGCTTCTATCGGTGAAATGTTCAGAGCGCTTATTCAGAACGATCAGGCTATGGCAGTAGTTGTTGCTATTGTAATCGTAAACTGCTCAATCTACATCACATCAAATCTTGTAATCTACTTCTTTAAGTACGATTTTGGTGGAGTTAAGTGGAGAGATGCTTATACACTGTTCTCAACCTTTGGTGGTGGAATGCAGATCCTTGCCATGATGATTCTTTATCCATTCCTTAGAAGATTCTTTACATCAATAAAGATTTACTTCATCAGCATGGGAATGGCTATTGCAGGTTATATTTCACTTCTTATTCTTGCATCAACAGCTATGGATAATGTTTACATCCTCTTTATTCCTGGATTCTTTATCTTCGCTGCAAACGGAATGCTTTCTGTAATCACAACAGTATTCCTTGCAAACACTGTTGATTATGGTGAACTTAAGAATAACCGTAGAGATGAGTCTGTTATTTTTTCTATGCAGACCTTTGTTGTAAAGCTTGCTTCTGGTGTATCCGCATTCATAGCAGCCCTTGCACTTCAGGTACTTTCACTTAGTAACGATACTGCAGAAGCAGCAACTGAGATTGATTACTCTGTTGGGGTAGAGGCTGTTCAGAAGATGGGACTTCGCATGACAATGACAATTATTCCTATTATTGGTGTTGTATTTGCAATCTTCTGGTTTAAAAAGAAATACATCTTAACAGATGAAAAGATTGAAGAAATCACTGCTGAAATCGCCAGCAGAAAATAATTTAATGTTTTATTTGTTCATTGAAAAAAGGACATGGGAGGAAGGTATTTAAATGAATAAGAAACAGATAACTAATGGGCTTTTATGGATCTTTGCCATAGGCCAGTTTGGATGGAGTCTGTTGTCAGGTGTTGTGTCAAACTGGATGGTTTACTACTATACAGGAAGCCCTGATGCAAATAATCCTAACACTGGTATTTTTGCTACAGGTATCACACAGGAGCCTATTCTGTTTAAACTGACACTTTTTGGACTAGTACTTGCAGTTGGTCGTATTTTTGATGCTATAACAGATCCGCTTATAGCTGGATGGTCTGATGGCAGTAACTTTAAAGGCGGAAGAAGAATTCCTTTCATGAGAGCAGTAGCAATTCCGTTTGCTCTTGCAACAATCGGACTCTTCACACTCCCTCAGACAGGAAATATCGTTGTAAATGACCTTGTGCTTTTCATTCTCCTTATGGTGTTCTATCTGTTTATGACAATTTTCTGCACACCTTATAATGCTCTTATAGCTGAGCTTGGTGATACACAGGAGCACAGAATTAACGTATCAACATACATTTCATTTACATTTATTGTTGGTCAGAGTATTTCCTTCATGCTTCCTAACGTGGCATCAATGTTTGAGGGAGCCGTAGGCCAGGCTGGTTCAATCAGACTTGCAGTTGCTATTATGGCTGGAATTGCTTGCATCGCAATGCTGATTCCTTCATTCTACATAAATGAGAGAGCCTACATCGAGTCAAAGCCCAGCCAGACAAAGGCATTCAGCTCACTGCTTAAGACATTCTCTGTGAGACAGTTTAGAAGATTTGTTTACAGCGATGTAATTTACTTCTTTGCACTTACACTTTTCCAGACAGGTCTTGCATTCTATGAGACAAAGCTCATGGAGATTGAGGACACCTGGACCTTTGTACTTACAGCTACAATGACATTCATAAGCGTATGTCTTTATCCTGTAGTTAATAAGCTTGCACCTAAGGTTGGAAAGAAGACACTTATTGTTATCGGCTTTTTCTCATACGCTGCTGTATTCCTTATCACATCACTTTGCGGAAAGGGACTTCACTGGGGCTTCATCATTGCTGTGACAGCTGCAATACCCATGGCAATCCTTGGAATACTTCCGCAGGCCTGTGTTGCAGACGTTGCTGAGTGGAACAGACTTGAAACAGGAGAGGACAGATCAGGTATGTTCTTTGCTGCAAGAACCTTTGCATTTAAGATGGGACAGGCAATAGCTATGGTTGTATTCACATCTGTAACAGTTGCGAAGACACCTGCTTCTTACAGAGCTTCTGCTGTTATTGCAACAATTACATGTCTTATTGGCGCATGCCTCTTCTTGATGTATAATGAAAATATGATATTGAAAAAGATTGATGAGCTTAAGAAGGGCTGATTTTATATGACTTTTATGACAGAGCACAATCCGGATGAAAATCAATAACTATGTAGGTTATTATTTTTGTTCCGAATTTGTGCTCTGTTTTTTTATAAAAATATAGAAAGCATTAATAGGAAAGGTGTAAAGACTTATGAGGGGAACAGTTTTTTCCAAATTTCTTGAATGTGTTAAGGAGTATCCTGATAATCAGGCAGTGCTTGATATTGAGGGTGGATATACCTATAAGGAGTTAAATATCCGTTCAGCATATCTTGCAGAAAAATTATTTGAATTGTCAGCTAATCAGGAGAATAAGAGAGTTGCGGTTTATATACCAAGAACAAAGGATTATTTGATTGCCTTTCTTGGTATTTTGAGAGCGGGCTTCGTTGTTATTCCCATAGAAGGTGAATATCCTGTTGAAAGAGTAAAGTCAATCATGGAGAATGCAGGTAGTCGCATTTTAATAACCTGCAGCGATAGGGCAGATGCTTTTTCTGGTGTGTCTGTACTTAAGCTTGATGAGCTTTTTGCTGACAAAATAACTGAAAAAAATGTTAAGGATTTATCCTTAGATAATTCAGATCCAGATATAGAGGGGTATATTCTTTATACCTCTGGTTCTACTGGAAAACCCAAAGGTGTATTACATAAACAATCTATGCTTAATTTCCCGTTTACGTTATTTGAGCATTTGCGCTTGGATTTAAAAGGCCCTGTTCGAACGCTTTGCATAGCAGGGGTTAATTTTGTTGCTTCCATTGTGGATCTGGTTCCTTCAATTACAAGCGGAGGTTACGTTTATATTGCAAATGAAGTAGAACGAAAGAACATGGATATGCTTTACAGCCTGATACTTAAGAGGGATATAGTTGGCATGTTCATGGCACCTTCTTTGTATGGCGTGATGTCTAAGCTTTATGATGAGCTTCCGCTTAAATATGTAATTCTAGGTGGCGAGAAGGTAGATCAGAGTATCATTAAAGGGAAAATTGAGTGCGAGGTATATGGCTCCACAGAGACAGGTTCAACACTTATTCACAGAGCATATGAAGGGAAAGCTGGATCTATAGGTAAGCCTGCTGATGATATCGATATCATGCTCGTTGATGAGGATGGAAATGAAATAAAAAAGGAAGGCGAAATAGGAGAACTATGTGTTTCAAGTGATTATGTTTCGATTGGGTATATTGGCCTTCCAGAAGAAAATGCTGCCAAATTTGTGGAAAAAAACGGCAAGATTTACTTCCATTCCGGTGATTATGTAGCCTATGACGAATCTGGGGACGTTATTTTCCATGGAAGAAAAGACCGTATGGTCAAGGTCAGAGGCTATCGTGTTGAGCTTGGCGAAATTGAAAAAGTACTAGATGGCTTTGAAGGCGTAGAAGAAATAGCCTGCGTTGATGTGATGGTAAATAATAATGCTAATATTTGCTGCTACTACACAGGTAAAGAGATGTCTCCAGAAAAGCTGAAAGAGTATTCAGGAAAGTTTTTACCTGACTATATGATTCCGGACTTCTTTATTCTGCTTGATGAAATGCCTAGAAATGAAAGAGGTAAGGTTGATTATCTGAATTTGAAAGCGAGAGAAATAAGTACAGCTACTGCCGAGTATGAACCTCCTGTTACTGAAACTGAAAAGTTTGTCTGCGAAGCTTTTGAGAATGTACTTTCACTTGAAAAAGTAAGTGTGCTTGCCGATTTCTTTGATTATGGAGGAACTTCTTTAAGTGCAGCACTGCTGATCAATATCCTGGGAGAAAAAGGATATGCTGCGTCTTTCCAGGATGTTTTAGCGAATCCCACTCCAAGAGCACTGTCTGAGTTTTTGAATTCTGATAACAAGCTGGAGCGTCCAGAGCTTAACAGGGAGTTTTATCCTCTTACAAAAACACAGCTGGGTATATACCTTGAAAGTATAACTGGTGGTAGTAAGGAAACTTATACCACATCATATCTTGCAAAGGCTAAAGAGGGTGTTACGGCTGATGAGCTTGTAGAAGCTGCTAAAAAGGTAGTAGATGCACATCCTAATATGAAATACGTTATAACAGCGGAAAATGGTGGTATGCCGCACATGGTGATCAAGCCTTCTGCTGAAATTGAAATCAAAGTATTTGATGGTACAGATGAAGACAGGCTGGATTTCATGAAGGAGTTTATGCCTGTAGTTCCTATGATGGATGAGCTGTTGTTTCACTTTGCTGTTTACAGAACCTCCACAAGGTGCTATTTTGCACTGAAATCTCACCTTATATTCTTTGATGGCACAGCTATAAGTCTGTTCATTTCAGAAATGAACAGAGCTCTGTCTGGACAGGAATTATTGGGAGAAGATTTCTCTATTCAGCACGTTGGCATGTATGAGGAGAAGCTTTTATCTGATGGTTCTCATGACGCGGCAAGGGATTACTACCTTGATCTCTTTAAAGACTTTGAGGATGTTCCTGCGCTGACAGGAGATCTGAATGGTCAGCTTACGCCAGGCGTAAGTAAGAACTTAAGATATGATCCAAAGACGCTTAAGGCTACAGAGGTAAAGGCATTTTGTGATAAGCTCAGGATTTCAGAGAGTAGCTTTTTCCAGGGTGCAATGGCAATCCTTTTGACAAAGTACCTTAGCAGTGGACGTGTGTCCTTCTCGACAGTCTATAACGGAAGAGGGCTTCCTGAAATGAATAACACAATGGGTACGCTCATAAAGCGTATCCCTGTTTGTGGTGACTTAAGTAAGGATATGGCTGTTGAAGAATTCCTGAAGAAGATGAGTAAGCAGCTTTTCTCGTCAATGTCTAATGACATATATTCGTTTGATGAGGTTTTAAAGACCTGTCCTGTTAATGAGGATGTGGAATTTATCTATCAGGGTGATCTTTTTACGGACAACATGGGAACAGCGGCTGGAGAATCACTTCTTGAGGGCGATTCCTGGTTTATGGAGAACTACCATACCGGAATGGTTACAGGTTGTATGTCCATTCAGTTCTTCTCAACGGATGGACTTTACAACATGACACTTGAATACAGAAATGAGAGATTCTCGGAGGAATATGTACGACGCTTTGCTCAGGATCTTTTCACTGTAGCAAAGGGACTACTAACAGCGGGAAAAGTTTCGGAGATTTCACTTCTTACTGAGGAGGATAAAAAAGAGCTTAAAGGCTTTAATGATACTGCTATTGATATTGGATTTACGCCAGTACACATTCAGATTCATGAAGCTGCGCTAAAAAATCCCGATAAGCTTGCAGTTATAGCAGAAGGAAAGAAGCTGACCTTTAGAGAGCTTGACCTTGTTACAGGTAAACTTGCGTCAATCCTTAAGAGAGAAGGAGTGGGCACTGATAAGCTTGTCGGCGTTTTGTTTGAAAGACAGGTATGGGCTTACGTTGCTGAAATAGCAATACTTAAAGCTGGTGGAGCATTTGTTCCGTTTATTACAGATTATCCTGATGACAGAATCCTATTCTGTATGGATGATGCAGATAGCAAAATCCTTCTGACAACTAAGGAGGCAGTAGCAGGCAGAGAATTAGAGAATCAAGGCTTTAAGATTTTAACTATAGAAGAGCTGTTTGGAGAAAGCCAGGAAGAAATACTTAAATCTATTGATAGTATGAAGGATGAGGCTGTTCTTGCTGATTCTGCCAAGACAGATCTTGCATACTGTATTTATACCTCTGGCTCCACGGGAAGGCCTAAGGGTGTAATGATTGAGCATTTGAACATAGCAAACTATGTTCACAGAAATGAGAAATCTCTCGAAATAATGCATTACGCAGCTCCTGACAGAGTAAATCTTGCCATAGCAGCTTTTTCATTTGATGTATCCGTGGTGGAAGAGTTCGTTCCTCTTTGCAATGGTAATACTGTGGTAATGGCAACTGAAGCGGAAATCCATAACCCTGCTGACTTTGCCCGTCTTGTTAAGGAAACAGGAGCGAATGGTATTACCTGTACGCCTACATATCTTCTTAGCCTTCTGGAAATTCCTGAAAGTAGAGAGGCTATTGGTCAATTTACATTTTTTGATATAGGTGCTGAGGCGTTCCCTGCGCAGCTATATGGAAAACTCAGAGAGCTTAGGGATGACAGCGTGATACTAAATGTATATGGACCAACGGAATGTACCATGGGATGTTCGGCTGTTGTTATGGATGGAAGTGAGATAGTTACTGTAGGTCCGCCTATAGCTAATACATATTTCTATGTGGCTGACTCCTTTGGGAATGAGCTCCCAGCACTTATGAAGGGTGAGCTTATAATCTGCGGAGACCAGGTAGGGCGAGGATATGTAAAGCTTCCTGATAAGACTGCTGCTGCATTTTTTAAGCACAATGGAATGAGGGCTTATCACAGCGGCGATCTTGCTGCATTTACAAAGGATGGCGAAGTCAGGATATTTGGAAGACTTGATAACCAGATTAAGCTAAGGGGCTTTAGAATTGAGCTTGATGAGATAGAGAAGGTAATTTCTGAGTACCCGGGCATTGCATCGAGCGCTGCTCTTGTAAAGAAGAGCGGAACTTTGGAATATCTGGCTGGATATTATACCGCCATGGAAGAAATATCAGAGGAATCCTTGAGAAAACATCTGCAGGAAAAACTTCCTGAATACATGGTTCCCAGTATCCTTATTTCGCTTGAAAAGATGCCACAGACGAGCAATGGCAAGATTGACAGAAAAGCACTTCCTGATCCTGACATAAAGGAAATGAAGGCAGAGTATGTTGCTCCTTCGACAGAGGTTGAGATAGCACTTTGTAAAGCGTTTGAAAAAGCTCTTAAGCTCGAAGAAAATTCTGTTGGTGTTCTGGATGATTTCTTTGATCTAGGAGGCGATTCGCTTAAGGCAATGATTGCACTGTCTGAAACGCAGATAGAAGGCCTTACTGCTGCTGATATATTCCAGTTCAGAACTCCGAGAAATATAGATGTTGAGCTTACAAAGAGGTCAAAGCTTGGAAGTCTTGATGATAGAGAGGAAGAGGCCAGGAAAGAGGCTCATATACTTACTCCTATGCAGGTAGAAATGATAGATCTGCAGTTGTTCAGACCTGATTCAACCATGTGGAGTAACCTGCATTTCCTTGTGAGATTTGGCGAGGAAATAGATGCGCAGAGACTGTGCGACGCAGTAAATAAAGCTATTGAGAATCATCCTGCTTTATCTGTTAAGTTCTTCTATGATGAGAACTGCGAGCTTAAGCAGAAATATGAGCCAGGACTTGTGAAAAAGGTTTCTGTAAAAGAAATTCTTCCTTCTACTGAGGAAGCACTGCCGCATATTCTGGTACTGCCATTTGATAAGATACTGAACTCATGCCTGTGCAAGGTTAATGTTTTCAAAGGACAAAAAGGCAGCTATCTCTTTATGGATGTTCATCATCTTTTGATGGATGGAGGATCCCTGGGTATCGTTCTTGCGGATATTGTGAATGCATATTATGGCAGAGAGCTTTCAAAGGATTACTATTTCTCACTGATTTCTCTTGAAGAGGACAGAATTAACTCTGGCAAGATGGAAGAGGATAGAAAGGCTACATTTGAACGTTATGGAGATGTTGACTGGTGCAGGACTCTTGAGTTTGATGGCAATGAAAATGAAGCTGAGCTTGAAAACTATTTAAAGCGACTTTCCTTTGATCCTGATATGGTCAGAAAGGCAGAAGAAAGGACTGGAGTTACTATTTCCGTCATGGCTATTGCTGCGGCTCTTATGACCTTGTCGAAGATAACAGGGGAAAATGATGTCTGCGTAAACTGGATCTTTAATAACAGGCTTTCTCCTGAAGCTGAAAATTCCGTTGGAATGCTTATAAAGAATCTTCCTGCTGCCATTAGAATGGATGAGATGAAGAGTACAAAGGATATCCTTTTGTCTGTAAAGGAACAGGTTGCCTTCGGTATAGCTCATAACACCTACGACAGCATTGCGCAGGATCTTAGTCCATATAAGAACGAGTGGGTTGAGGTTAATTTGCAGCTTGGAATTAACGGAGATGAGCTTGATGAACTTAATCCTGAGCTTATAGAGCTTGATGATGAATTCTCTGCTGCTGCCGGATGTATAGAGCTTGAGCTTCTTGAAAACGAGCAGGGAGATGGAATGTATGATTCAGAGCTTGAGTATTCATCCAGACTTCATAGTAAAGAAACCATGAAGAAGTTCCATGAGCTGTATATTGAGACACTTGAAAAAATAGTTTCAGAGTAAACATAAAATGAGCCGGTGAATAATCACCGGCTCAAAATATTCCAAGAAGTTTATTGAATAATCAGCTCTTATTTCTGAGTGTCATGTATGTGTCACCCTTGCGATAGTTGAAGACCTGATTAGCTGTAGACTTTGAAGTTTTTCCGTTCTTTGTTCTGTATGCTACTACATATACATAGTATTCTTTATTTTTGTTGAACTTCTTTCCGTTAAACTTGAAGGAAGCCTTTGTTGTGCCCTTATTCTGGATTTTTTTAACCATCTTGTAAGGACCGTTCTTCTTTGTTCCTACATAAATCTCGTAGCCTGTAGCCTGACCAATCTTTTCCCAAGAGATCTTCATTTTTCCGTTCTTTATAGAGATATCAAAGCCGTCTTCTGTCTCATTGATAAGAGGCTGAGCAAAGGTGAATGCTTCATCTGACCAATCACTGTATTCCCTTTTGCCATCTATATCAACATAAGCCTTAACTGTAACTTTGAAATATGTGGTGTACTCAGTATAGAGTTCAATCTTCTTTTCAGTTGTAGTCTTCTTGTGTTTTTCGCCGTCAGAATCAGTGTATTGAACTTCAAATCCTGTGTAATTACCTGCCTGATCCCACTCCAGTCTAAGTTTATCCTGTGTAAGTGACCAGAAGGTTGCATGAACATTTGAAGGAACGCTAGGTGTTGTTATAACTGGAATTGTTCCAAGTGTTGTTCTGGTATTAGTAGTTACTGCCGGCTTATTGTTTTGCGGATTATCCTTATCTATAACTTCGGGCTCATAAACATAGTACTTAAGACTTATAAAATATTTTGTTCCTGCAGTGAGCCCTGAAAATGTATAATTGCTGCTATCTGTTACATCTGCAGTTACGTTGGTTTTAGAAGTGGCATCGTCTGAACCAATTCCGATTTCATATTTAATGACTGAACCTTGACGATATTTTTGATTATTTATGTCTGTTTGAAGAGTCTGATTTTCATCTCCTCGGGTCCATTGAACGGAAACTGAATTACTAGTATGCTCTGTTGCCCACAATGCTCCACCGGCTGCCTTTACCCTGGTAGCAGGCAAAAAGATAAAGCACAACATCAGTGACAAAGCAAAATACCTCATAAGTTTTTTCATAGATTTTCTCCTTTTTTATAGGGTTTTTTAGTATGAAACTATACATATATCTTATAATACTGAGGCTGAAAAAGTATAAACTGTTTATAAACAGATTATTATAATTAAATTAATTAAAATAGCGACAATTATTGTATAGAAAGGCGTTTTGGTGTATTCTATATATTGGTTGGTAGTATGCCCTGCATCCGGATGTTTATACTAGATGTTGGGGTTGGAGGATACTATGGATTGCAAAGAATTTCAGAGAATGATTCCGGGATTTTTAGATGATAATCTGGACGTCCATTTACTGGAGGTTTTCCTGGGACATGTGGACAGCTGTAAGAGCTGCAGAGAAGAACTTACAATTCAATTTCTTGTTGAAGTTGGTACCAAGAGACTTGAGGATGGTACGAACTTTAATTTGAAGGACGAACTGGACAATATGATGAAGGATGCATGGGCAAGGCTTCGCCTTAGGAAGAAAGTCCTTAAGACTGCTTTTTTCTTGCAGATACTTGTTGTTATAGAATGCATCACAGCTATTGTTCTGGCACTGACACTTGGCTAGTGCGGCAAAATAATATTTTAAAAAGTTAGGTTGGATAATGGGGAAGAAATTACTTTTAATTGATGGACATAGTATGCTAAACAGAGCTTTTTATGGGCTTCCGGATCTTACAAATGCGGAGGGTATCCATACAGGAGCTGTTTATGGTTTTTTGAATATTATGTTCAGACTAATCGATGAGGAGCAGCCAGATTTTCTTACAGTGGCTTTTGATGTTCATGCTCCTACATTCAGACATGAGATATATAAAGAATACAAGGGCACAAGAAAGCCTATGCCGGAGGAACTTAGAAGTCAGGTGCCTCTTACAAAGGAAGTGCTTGATGCAATGGGAATCTGCCGTATGGAGAAGGCTGGACTTGAGGCTGACGATATACTTGGAACACTTGCTAAAAAGGGTGAAGCCGAAGGCATGGAAGTCAGACTTATTTCTGGTGACAGGGATCTTTTGCAGATAGCTTCCGAGCATATTTGTATCAGAATTCCTAAGACTAAGCAGGGCAAGACCGAGATTGAGAATTATTTTGCAAAGGATGTTAAGGAGCTATATGGCGTAACACCTGAGCAATTTATTGAACTCAAGGCTCTTATGGGCGATTCTTCTGATAATATTCCAGGAGTTCCAAAGGTTGGCGAGAAGACTGCCATGGGACTTATGGCTGAGTATGGCTCAATTGAGAATATTTACAACAATCTGGAGAATATTACCAAGAAAGCTATTAAAGAGTCACTTGCAGCTAACAGAGAGCTTTGTGATTTAAGTAAGATTCTTGCAACAATCAACACAAATGCAGAGTTTGACTACAGCTTCGAGAATGCAGCTCTTGGAGATATATTCACAAGAGATGCCTATGAGATGTTCAAGAGACTTAATTTCAAGAATCTTCTTGGCAGATTTGAGGGTGATGTCACACAGACCAAAACTGATGTGACCTTTGAGACCATTGATGGTAAAGAAAAGTTCTTGCAGATTGTAAACGAGGCCAAGGCCTTTGCTGAAAACAAAGAGGACAGATTCATTGGTGTTTCTCTTTTGGCAGATGATAGTCTTGTTGGCGGAGCAATTTGTATTGATAAAGAAAAAGCCTTCTATTTTGAAGCGGGAGAAGAAATAACCGAGCAGCTTGTAAGAGAGTTGTTAGAGGATCTTTCTAAGAATTGCAGATTATCATTTTTTGATATTAAGCACGCTTACAATTTCTTTAAACCTGATGAAGTAGAAAATTATAACAGAAGCTTTCCTGGATGCTTTGACATACTGATTGGTGCCTATCTTTTGAATCCTCTAAAGAACGACTACATGACTGAGGATGTTGCAGGCGAGTATCTTCAGCTTACAATCAGATCCAAAACTCAGATATTTGGAAAAGCGGCTATTACAAAGGCATCTGTTGATGACAGAAAAGAATACGCAGGATATCAGGCTCTTGTTTCTTTCCTTGCTGCGCCAATCATTGAGGACAGATTAAAAGAAACAGAGATGCTTTCACTTATGAGAGATATCGAGATGCCTCTTACATATATTCTCTACGATATGGAGAGAGAAGGAATTCTTGTAAAGAAGGAAGAGCTTGCTGCATACGGTGAGAGACTTACAGGTAGAATCGTTGAACTTGAAAAGAGCATACACACTGCTGCAGGAGAGGAATTTAACATAAATTCACCCAAGCAGCTCGGAGAGATTCTTTTTGAGAAGATGGGGCTTCCTGGAGGAAAGAAGACAAAGACAGGCTATTCAACTGCTGCTGATGTACTTGAAAAGCTTGCTCCCGGTCAGCCTATTATAGCTGACATCCTTGAATACAGGGGACTGACAAAATTAAAGAGCACTTATGCTGATGGCCTTTCCGCATACATAGAAGCTGATGACAGAATTCATACTAATTTTAATCAGACAATTACAGCTACAGGTCGAATCAGTTCTACTGAACCTAACCTTCAGAACATACCTATGAGAACTGAGCTTGGAAGAGCTATCCGCAAGGTATTCGTACCTAAGGATGGATATGTATTTGCAGATGCAGACTATTCTCAGATTGAGCTTAGAATTCTTGCTCACATGTCAGAGGATCAGGGACTTATAGATGCATATCATGAAGGTAGAGATATCCATAGGATTACTGCATCTAAGGTTTTCCATACTCCCTTTGATGAGGTTACAGATCTTCAGCGAAGGAATGCTAAGGCAGTTAACTTTGGTATAGTCTATGGAATCAGTGCTTTTGGACTTAGTGAGGACCTTAGTATTTCCAGGTCAGAGGCTAAGGAATATATGGAAGAGTACTTTGCTACATATCCTGGAGTTAAGGCTTATCAGGATAATGCAATTAACGGAGCAAAGGAAAAGGGCTATGCTGTAACAATGTATGGCAGACGCCGCCCCATGCCTGAGCTTAAATCGGGCAACTTCATGCAGAGACAGTTCGGCGAGAGAGTAGCAATGAATGCACCTATTCAGGGAACTGCTGCTGATATCATGAAGGTGGCTATGATTCGTGTTTACAGAAGGCTCATGGAAGAAAAGCTTGAATCCAGACTGATTCTTCAGATTCACGATGAACTTCTTATAGAGACTAAAAAATCTGAGGAAGATATCGTAAAGAGAATACTTGAAGAAGAGATGGCAAGAGCTGCAGATTTATCTGTACCGCTTGATGTTGACTGTCATGTGGGCAGTGACTGGTTCGAAGCAAAATAGTGGATGACTAAAACACCTGAGGCGGATAATATGAAGGTAATAGGTGTAACCGGCGGTGTTGGCGCTGGCAAAAGCACGGTTTTAAACTACATAGAAACGGTATGCAGGTGCAGAATTGTTTTTTCTGATAATGTTGCTAATGACATAAAGTTAAAGGGAATGCCCTGCTACGAGCCAATAGTAGAACTTCTGTCAAAGGATGTGCTTGGAGAGGATGGAGAGATTGATAAGACCAAAATGGCTAAGATGATCTTTTCAGATAAGAATCTCCTTGAGAAGGTTAATGATATTCTTCATCCGGCTGTAAACCGCTTTATTCACGAACAGATAGAGCTTGAGAGAAATCGAAATGAGCTTGATTATCTTTTTATAGAGGCGGCACTTCTTATCGAAAACGGCTATGGGAAAATAGTTGATGAGATGTGGTATATATATGCCGATGAGGATGTGAGAAGGCAGAGATTAAAGGCATCTAGAGGATACACAGACGAGAAAATTTCTGACATATTTAAAGGACAGCTCTCGGATGAGAAATTCAGGGAGCACGCAGATTTTGTTATAGATAATAGTGGTGATGAAGAATCCATGCACCATCAAATAGATTTAAAGCTGGGGGAAATCTAATGGAAACTATGGCTAAGCAATCTGATAAAAATGTTGTATTCGGTCTGGATATTGGAACAAGAAGCGTTGTAGGTACAGTTGGATATATGGAAGGCGAGATATTCAATGTACTTGCTCAGAATGTTCAAAAACATGAGACCAGAGCAATGCTCGATGGACAGATTCATGACATCGGCAAGGTTGGAGCGACTATTCGTGTCGTTAAGGAAAATCTTGAGAAGATGACAGGAATTGAGCTTACAGATGTATGTATAGCTGCCGCTGGTCGTGTACTTCGTACGGTTAAAACGAACTATGAAGAGGAGTTTACTGACAACAGGGAGATGACTCAGGAGGAGATTTACAATCTCGAGTCCAAAGCTGTTGAGAAGGCTTATCAGGAATTCCTTGAGCAGAATCAGTCAGATATGAAGTTTTATCTGGTTGGTTATTCAGTAATGCATTACTATCTGGATGACTATCAGATAGCTAATCTTGAGGGACATAATGCTGGAAGAGTTGCACTTGATCTTATAGCTACATTCCTTCCTGATGACTGCGTAGATGGTCTTTATAAGGCCTGTGAGAGAGCAAACCTTCAGGTTGCAAATATGACACTGGAGCCTATAGCTGCCATGATGGTTGCTATTCCGCCTCAGTTCCGCATGCTGAATCTGGCACTTGTTGATGTTGGAGCCGGAACATCAGATATTTGTATTACTGATGATGGTACAATTACATCCTATGGAATGCTTCCTATTGCTGGTGATTCAATTACAGAGATCATTGCTCAGCACTGCCTTGTTGACTTTAACACGGCTGATCAGATTAAGATTGATGCAAGTCATATGGATACAGTTAAGTACATCGATATCATGGGACTTGAGAAGACAATCACTGCAAAAGAAGTTGCAAAGATCATTAAGCCCCTTGTTGATAAGATGTCCAAGATGGTTACACAGCAGATAAAGCAGCTTAACGGAAATAAGCCGGTAAGTGCTGTGTTCGTAGTAGGTGGCGGCGGATGTGTTCCAGGCTACACCAAAGCTCTTGCCAAGGAAATGAAAATACCCGAGGAGAGAGTTGCTCTTAGAGGCGAAGAAGTAATGAAGAGTATTCGCTTCCTTGATGAGAACTCGGATGTTGAGAGAGATTCTCTTATGGTTACTCCTCTTGGTATCTGCGTGAGCTTTTATGAGCAGTCAAATAACTTTGTATTTGTATCCTTTAATGGACAGCAGACAAAGATTTATGATAATGGTAAACTTGCCATTGTTGATGCAGCTATGCAGGCTGATTTCCCCAACGAGGATCTTTTCCCCAAGCGCGGTGCTGAGCTTAGGTTCACCGTAAACGGGCAGGAGAGAATGGTTAGAGGTGAACCTGGTGAATCAGCTATTATCACATTGAATGGTAGTCCAGCTGATATTCATACCAAGATTCATGCTAATGATATAATCGAGGTTACAAGCTCAACAGTTGGTAAGGAAGGAAAAAGCGAACTTTCTGATGTGCCTGAGTTCAAAGGAACTTTCAATATTTCAGTAGATGGAAAGACTATAGAGGTTCCAAGAACAGCAGAGGTCAACGGCGAGGTTCAGACTGGATTTTATGATATTAAGTCCGGAGATGATATTAAGATTCTGGATTACGAAACAGCTGAGCAGATTGCACGCCTACTTGACATTGATCTCACAGAGGATACAGTTATAACTGTAAATAATGAGGTGGCTGGAGCAGATACACCTGTATATGAGAACTTTAAGGTTGAGTTCAAGAGTGGCAAGGATGCAGTGATGGAGTATTACCAGAACTTCCCAGATGCTGATATGGTTGCCATTGAACAGGAAAATGAAGAATCTGCGTATGATGCAGATGGAGACCTTGATGTTGTAGAAAATGAAGATGGAAGCATCAGCATAAATGGTGGAGAGAATACTCAGAAAAAGCCAGCACCGATGCCTTCACGAAGAGTTATTACAAGAGATTTGCATGTGCTTGTTAATAATGAACCTGTAACTCTTCATGGAAAATCTGATTATATCTTTGTAGATATTTTTGATGTTATTGATTTTGATCTTAGTAAGCCAAACGGCAGATCAATTGTGACAACCCTTAATGGTGGAACACCCGATTATATGCAGGCCATAAAAGAGGGTGACAAGATAGAAGTTTACTGGAAGTAATGACTTTAATACACGCATCCGGTTTAACAGCCGGATGCGTGATGCTGTGGATAATAAGGTTTATTTAATGTTAAGAACACAATTTGTTCACAGATGATAGATAGTATAGAAACGGAGATAATGAATGAGACTGGCAAGCCTCTCTAGTGGTAGTAGCGGAAACAGTATTTATGTGGGTTCCGATGCCACACACATCCTTGTAGATACAGGATGCAGCAAAAAAAGAATAGAAGAAGGTCTTTCAAAACTCGATCTTGGCCTTTCAGATATAGATGCTATATTTGTAACGCATGAGCATTCAGACCATATAGCAGGACTTAAGACCATATTAAAGAAATATGAGATTCCTGTATTTGCAACAAAGGGAACGATTGAAGGCATAAAGGAAAGCGATAAAAAACAGGAAATGCTTTCCGTTGATTTTAACGTAATAAAAGCAGATGAAAAGCTTACAGTAAAAGATCTCACAATAAATCCCATGACAATAATGCATGATGCACTTGAACCAGTGGGCTACAGGATTAGCTGTGGTAAGAGTAAACTGGGAATTGCAACTGACCTTGGTTGCTACAACGAATACACGGTTGATTGTCTAAGAGGAATGGACGCAGTCTTGATAGAAGCTAATCACGATGTTAGAATGCTACAGACAGGACCATATCCTTATTATCTGAAAAAGAGGATTTTAGGTGAGAGAGGACACTTGTCCAATGAAAAGAGCGGAGAGCTTCTTTGCAGAATATTACATGATAATCTTAAAGGGATTCTCCTTGGACATCTCAGTAAAGAGAATAATCTTCCTGAACTTGCTTATGAGACAGTAAGGGTTGAAATAGAAATGGGAAATAATCCTTATCATGGAGGAGATTTCCCGATTATGGTTGCTGCTAGAAATGAACTGTCACAGGTTCTAGAATTTTGAAAGGCTGGAGAGAGTATGAACAAGGTTATTATTACTGTAGTTGGTAAGGACACTGTAGGAATCATTGCAAAGGTATGTACATATCTTGCGGAAAACAATATGAACATTCTTGATATTTCACAGACTATTGTTTCCGGATTTTTCAATATGATGATGATCGTAGATATGTCTGGCAGCAAGGTCAGCCTTGCAGAGGCATCTGATAACTTCGACAAGCTTGGCGAAGAAATCGGAGTTGTTATTAAATGCCAGAGAGAAGAAATCTTTGATTCAATGCACAGAATCTGATTAACGGACTAGTTTAGACACAATAATGCATGATCACCTTTTGGGAGAAGATAAATGATAAATATTACTGAAGTTGCAGAAACCAACGAGATGATCGAAAAGGAAAATCTTGATGTCCGCACTATTACAATGGGTATCAGCCTTTTCGACTGTATTAGCGATGATCTTAATACATTAAATAAAAACATTTATGAGAAGATTTACGAATCAGCCAAGAATCTTGTAAGCACTGGTGAAGAGATTTCCAAGGAATTTGGCATTCCGATTGTTAATAAGAGAATTTCCGTTACACCTATTGCACTGATCGGTGCAAGCGCATGTAAGACACCTTCAGATTTTGTAACTATTGCAAAAACTTTAGATAAAGTGGCTAAGGATGTTGGAATCAATTTCCTTGGTGGATATAGTGCTCTTGTAAGTAAGGGCATGACTAAAGCTGATAAGCTTTTGATCGAGTCTATTCCAGAAGCTTTGGCAACTACTGATGTTGTATGCTCATCTGTGAATGTAGGCTCAACTAAGACAGGTATCAACATGGATGCCGTTAGGCTCCTTGGTGACATAATAAAGCAGACAGCTGTTGCTACAAAGGATAATGATTCTGCTGGATGCACTAAGCTGGTTATTTTCTGTAATGCTCCAGATGACAATCCTTTCATGGCAGGAGCATTCCACGGTGTAACTGAGGCTGACAGAATTATCAATGTCGGTGTAAGTGGCCCCGGTGTTGTAAAGACAGCCCTTGAAAAGGTTAGAGGAGAGAGCTTTGAGGTTCTCTGCGAGACAATTAAAAAGACTGCCTTCAAGGTAACAAGAGTTGGACAGCTTGTTGCAAAGGAAGCATCTGCAAGACTTGATGTTCCCTTTGGTATTGTTGATCTTTCACTTGCTCCTACACCTGCAATTGGAGACAGTGTAGCAGATATTCTTCATGAGATCGGTGTTGAGCACGCAGGCGCGCCTGGAACCACAGCTGCACTTGCACTTTTGAATGACCAGGTTAAAAAGGGAGGAGCTATGGCTTCTTCTTATGTAGGCGGACTTTCAGGTGCTTTCATTCCTGTTAGTGAAGACCAGGGCATGATAAACGCTGTTAACGCAGGCGCTCTTACACTTGAGAAGCTTGAGGCTATGACTTGCGTTTGTTCTGTAGGTCTTGATATGATAGCTATTCCTGGTGACACATCAGAGACAACCCTTGCTGGAATTATTGCAGATGAGATGGCTATCGGAATGATAAATCAGAAAACCACTGCAGTCAGACTTATACCTGTTATCGGCAAGACGGTTGGAGATACTGTTGATTTTGGAGGCCTCCTTGGTTTTGGACCAATTATGCCGGTTAACCAGTTTGGCTGTGAGAATTTTGTAAATCGCACAGGACGTATTCCTGCACCAATACATAGTTTTAAGAATTAATACAGAGAGTAGTATGGAACTTATTATGAAAGCCCGCGAAAAGGTATCCGGGCAAGCACAAAAATTAAATAGATATCTGAGAAGAAATGCTGCAGAGCAAACAGATACAGATGTGAAGAAGCTGGCCAAAAAGAAATCCACCAAGAAAACCATAAGGGAAATGGTGGTTTCGTGGCTGTTTCTTACTCCAAGCCTTTTGGGTGTACTTACTTTCTTTGTATTACCATTCTGTGTAGTTGTTTTCTATTCATTAGTTAACAACCCCATCCAAAAACAGTTTGTTGGATTTTCCAATTTTGTCAGAGTATTTAATAATAATGCTTTCAGGTTAGCGGCGCTTAATACAGCTAAGTTTTCAATTATTGCTGTGCCTCTTGCTGTTGCATTATCTTTGTTCCTGGCAGTTGTCATGGAATCAGGCATACCATTTAAGAGCCAGTTCAGAAGCTTTTTCTTAAGCCCTATGATGGTTCCTATCGCTTCAATTGTTTTGATATGGCAGGTGCTTTTCCATTACAACGGCATAGTCAATGAGATTTCCATGTATTTCGGGGGACCTAAGATTGACTGGTTGAAGTCTGATAAGGCCCAGATAGTAGTTGTTATCCTTTTCCTCTGGAAGAACCTTGGCTATAACATGATTCTGTTTATGGCAGCTCTTTCGAGTGTACCCAAGGATCTGTTAGAGGTTGCAAGACTTGAGAATGCAACTGAGATGCAGATTTTCTGGTCAATTAAAATGAGATATTTATCTTCAACTATTTTGTTTGTTACGATAATGTCTCTCATAAATTCCTTTAAGGTATTCAGGGAAATCTATCTTTTAACAGGTGATTATCCTTACGATACGTTGTATATGATGCAACACTTTATGAATAATACGTTTGCTTCTGTAGATTACCAAAAGCTATCGGCATCGGCGATAATGATGGCTATTGTGATCATCATACTAATGCTGATTATGTTTATTACGGAAGATCGTTACGGAAGGGATATAGAAGGCTAAGATGTCAGGACTTAAGTTGCCTCAGAGTGAAACGGTCTTTTACGAAAGAGCGATTCGAAAGGCACATAGAAAAAAGAGAATATATAGATATAGTCTCGTATTTGGGACTATTATAGCAGCGATATTTGCGGTGCTGTTTTTGACACCAATCATACTGACTGTAACCAACTCGTTTATGAGTTCTTCAGAAATCAGTGCTAACTATGGTGTAATTTTCAAAACCACCCAGACTGGTGGAAAAGTATTCGTTTCAAAAACAGTAAACCTTAAATTCATACCAGATATTGTTTCATTCAGCCAGTATTACACTGTGCTGTTTAAATCACCAGAGTACCTTGTAAAGTTTTGGAACAGTGTAATATATGTAGTTCCAATTCTGGGAGTACAGCTTATGATAGCGATGCTCGCATCCTATGGATTTGCGAGATATCATGGCAGAGTCAGAGAGATAATATTCTTTATCTACATAGTACTTATGCTGATGCCTTATCAGGTTACGCTTGTACCTAATTACCTTGTATCCTCATGGCTGAATATTCTGGATACAAGATGGGCAATATGGCTCCCTGGTTTCTTCTCACCCTTTGCGGTATATCTTTTGACCAAGTTCATAAGACGTATACCGGCTGAGGTAATGGAAGCGGCTTCAATTGATGGCGCTGGCGAATGGGAGATATTCACCAAGATTTGTATGCCACTTTGTAAGAGCGGACTTATATCCATTGCGATCCTGGTTTTCATAGATTATTGGAACATGGTTGAACAGCCACTCATTTTGCTTGCAAATGATGAGCTTCATCCACTTTCCGTATTCTTGTCAAAGATCAATTCAGGTGAAATAAGCCTGGCGTTTGCAGTTGCGGTTATTTACCTTGTTCCGCCACTTTTGATATTCCTGTATGGTGAGGAATATCTTGTAGAGGGAATTTCTTATCAGGGCGGACTTAAGGGTTAAATATATAAAAAAGAAATTATTCAAATAAACAGTATTTAAGGAAGAGGAATAGAGGTATGTCAGAAGTAGTTACCGAGAGAACTAAAAAGAGCAGGAAGGATATAATCAAGGATATTGCGATAGCTTTCCTTTCAATCTTATTGCTGCTTACATTTTTCTCAAACACAATCATGAATTATTCATTGCCTGAGGTTGCAATTCAGCAGGTGGATTCCGGTACAATTTCTCCCATCATCAGAGGAACTGGAACTGTTGAGGCATCAAACCCATATAACGTTAAGGTATCTCAGGAGAGAGTAATCAAAAGTGTTGCAGTAGCTGAGGGAGATCACGTAGAAAAGGGTGATGTTCTTTACTACCTTGAGGATAAGGAGTCCACAGAACTCACAGAGGCTCAGAACAAGCTTGATGAACTTATGCAGACATATAAGACATCTCTGTTTTCAGGTGATCTTGATAACGATGCTATCAATCGTGTAAGAGGTGGTGGTACACCTTCCATGGATCAGTATCAGGCAAAGCTTAAGGAAGTTACAGACAGATATGATGCAGCTAAGGAGGCTGATGAACTTGCACAGGCTGCTATAGATGAGCTTAGTCAGCAGCAGGCTTATACAAGTGCTCAGTACAATTATGATGAAGCAACACCTAATTATGTTGAAGCTGAGATAGCTCAGGGCTTAACAAATCTTGAGCTTGAAGGTAAAACAGAAACTGATGAGTATAAAAATCTTCAGGAATTACAGGCAGAGCTTACTAAGAATAGTTCACAGCTCACAACTCAGGCTGGTCAGGTAGATGCTGACTATACAAGAAGAATGGCATCTCTTCAGGACATAAAGAATAAGACTGCTGCAGAGCTTGAAAAGGCAACTACTGAAAAGACAGAGCTTCTTACAGCTATAGGTAAGGAAATCGAACTTGATGGTCAGAGAGATGACATCAATGAGCAGCAGGAAACTGTAGAAAAGCTGAAGAAAGAGTCAACAGGTGGTGAAATAACAGCTCCTGTTGCTGGTACAGTTACTCATCTTGGTTTAAAGGCTGGAGAATCGACTAATGCTGAGACTGAAGTTGCGGTTATTCAGGTAGATGGCAAGGACATGGTTGCCAGCTTCTCAGTTACAATTGATCAGGCTAAAAATCTAAAGGTTGGTGATATAGCTGAACCTCAGAACGCTTGGTATTATACAGATTTCAAGGCTACACTTAAGTCTATTTCTGCAGATTCTGCCAACCCTAATACTAAGAAGGTCCTTACTTTCTCGATTCAGAGTACTGAAGTTCAGGCAGGACAGTCTGTAAGCTTGCAGATTGGACAGAAGTCAGATACATACGATCTTACAATTCCTGCAGGAGCTGTAAGAGAGGATTCAAACGGTAAGTTCATCCTTGTTGTTAAATCAAAGTCCAGTCCTCTTGGAAACAGATATATGGCTTCAAGAGTAGATGTTGAGGTTCTTGCATCTGATGATACTACAGCAGCTATCAGCGGAAGCTTGGAGGGAGATGAATACGTCATCACTACTGCAACAAGCCCTATTAAGGCAGGAGATCAGGTGAGATTGGCGAACGAAAATGAGTAAGTTTTTTGGGAAAATTTTTGGGAAAATTAAAAATCTGCGACTAAAGCAGATCATATATTTCGCAGTAGTCATTATACTGTTCCTTATGATTGGAGGGCTTAATCTTCTAAGAAGTCATATTACCTCTGGACTGTATGATCAGAGAGAAGGACAGAGATGGTCAAGTGATGTAAGGTGTGGGCAGGTTTCAATGTTCTTTAGTGAGGCCTACGGAATAAACACCGATAAAATCTCTGAATTTGAGTACAACATAAATAAGGGACTGATTGCAGATGGTTATCAGGATGCAAGTGCATCCAAGGCGGATGGGAATGCTGTATGGAATGATTGCTACAGTGCAATGGGCAGCATTTCTGTTACAAGAGACAGAAGAACTGTTGATGCTGTAGCTATTGGAATTGGAGGAGACTTTTTCCAGTTCCATCCAATGCACATGGTTTCAGGTAATTATATTAATCCTGATTCACTTATGAAGGACTATGTAATTCTTGATGAGGAGCTTGCATGGCAGCTGTTTGGTTCTAACGACATAGTTGGAGAGACTATCACTTTTGAAGGTGTACCGCATTATATTGCAGGTGTCGTTGCCAGAGATAGTGGTAAGTATGTCAAAGCTGCGGGATTAAACTTCCCGACTATCTATTTGTCCTATGAGTCACTTGCAACCTACGGAACAATAGATGCTTCAGTTCTGGCAACAAACGGATCATTAGGTAGCGTAACCGAGAAAAAATCCACAGATGATGAGGATGATAAGAAGGATTCAGATGTTAATACTGACTCTGCTGGAATCGTTTGTATGGAAGTGGTTATGCCCAATCCTGTTGAGAATTATGCTAAGAATTTCCTGATTGAAAAGCTTGGCATAAATACAAATGTGGTAGAGGTTGTCGATAATACTGCCAGATATGAAAATAAGAATCTTACAAAGGTAATCAAGAATTTTCAGATCAGGGGAATGCAGTTAAAACCGGTAATCTTTCCTTATTGGGAAAATAACGCAAGAGCGCATGAGAACATTATTGCTATTTTCTTATTACTGCAGACAATATGCGCAATTGTGATATTTATTATGCTGGCCATTTTTGTAGTTCAAAGCTACAGACACAGAAAATGGAGAATGGGTGCTTTGGTTCAAAGTTTCCTTGACTGGAAATACGATATAGAATCCGGTGTAAAAAAGCATAATGATAAATGGAAATATTTCTAGATTTTATTATGAGGACTAATGGAGGTAAATTATGAAAAAGAAATATCTTAATCGCGCCTTAAGCCTCGGACTTGTAGCTGTACTTACAGTTGGTCTTGTTGGCTGTGGTGGATGTGGCAAGAAGGGTGGATCATCTAGCGATGACTCTTCAGCTGCGCATGATGCAAAACAATTTGTATATAAGGAAAATGACCTTGATCTTGGTGCAGATGTAAGCTATGACAGCCTGAGCTACCTTGGTAAGTTTGGCGATAAGCTCTATGCTGCTGGAACATCCTACATGTCAGCTTCACCTGCAACAAATGTGTTTATCCTTAATCAGGATGGTACACTTGATAAAAAGGTTGAACTTACTCTTGATGCTAGTGCAATGCTCAGCAATATTGCTATAGCTGATGATGGTTCTATTTACACAATAGAGAGCTCCTATGGCGGTGGCTATGGTGGAGAGGTCGACCTCAACGACCTTATGGGCGGGGAATCCGGAGTAATAATCGAAGAAGATAATGGCTCAGAAGCAGCACCTGCAGATGGCTCAGAAGCAGCACCTGCAGATGGCGCTGAAACAAGCACCAATGATGGAAGCGCTGTAACTACTGAGTCTGGTGATACTGAAAGCTCTGATTCTGGCGAAGATGCAAATTCTAACGAAGATGCAAATTCTAACGAAGATGCTAATTCTAACGAAGATGCTAATTCTAACGAAGATGCTGGTTCAGAAGCAGAAGAAACAGAGGTTGATGATTCAGCTTCAATCAAGGGAGTGCAGACTCCTGCAATGCCTAAGGCTCATGCTTCAGCTGCTGAATCTGATGATGTTGAGTCCGATTCATCTGATGACGGCGGAGAAGACATGATGGAGTCAGATGATACTGAGATTGTTGTTGGTGGTACAGGAGATGATGCTACATTAGATTACGATATAACTGGTGGCAGTGACTACTATGGTGGCTCTGATAAGTACTTCCTTGTAAAAAGAGATGCAGAGGGTAACAAGCTCTGGGATGCTGAAATCGCTGGATCTGAAGATGATGAAATGTATTTCATGGTTTCTTCTATTGTGATCGCTGGTGATAAGGGAATACTTACATCCGATACTTTGGGATTACATCTTTATAGCTTTGAGGATGGAAGTCTTATTAAGGATATTGATTGCTCAGAGTATGTAAATAGTGATTATGGCTCTTCATTTACACTTTTAAAGCTTGATAACGGTAATATTGTTGGTGCACTTGGCTCTGATGAGGATTATCTTTTCTACAATATTGATGTAGATGGCGCTTCAGTAAAGCCTATTGATAATGCTGCAGTTTCTCAGTACAAATACATGATCTTTGCTGGAAAGGGCTATGACCTCTTCCTTACAGATTCAGAAGCAGTTTATGGCTATAATTTCGGCGACACTGAACCTAAAATGATTATGAACTTTGTGGATTCAGACATCAGTTCATACGGTCTATATCAGCTTGTAAGCGTAACAGATAAGGATATTCTCTGCATCGTTCCTGGTGACGAATCATATTCACTTGCTATGATGACAAAGGTTGATCCTAAGGACGTTAAAGATAAGCAGACAATCATCCTTGGATGCAACTACATTGATTATGATGTACGTTCTCATGTAGTTAAGTTTAATAAGAGCAATGACAACTATCGTATCGTAATAAATGACTATTCTAAGTATGATACAGAAGATGATTATTCAGTAGGTGCTACAAAGCTTAGCACAGATATTGTTTCAGGAAATGTTCCTGATATTCTTGTACTTGATAACGATATGCCTGTAGACAGCTACATTGCAAAGGGGCTGTTTGAGGATATGACAAGCTACTTCCAGAATGATGCTGATCTTCAGAAGGTTCACTACCTTGAGAAGGTAATGGAAGCTATGAAGACAGATGGCAAGATGTATAAGCTCATTCCTGGCTTCTATATTGAAACAGTTGCAGCAGCAACAGAGGATGTCGGTGACGTAACAACCTGGACAATCGATGATCTTGAGAATCTTGTTAAGAAAAAGAACGTAGAATACAAGAATATATTCGGACCTCTTTCAAGAGATGATGTATTTGAAATGGCATTAAGCCTTGGTGGATCACAGTTCATTGACTGGTCTAAGCTCACATGCAGCTATAACTCAGAAGGATTTATTCACCTTCTTGAGCTTGTAAATGAGTTCCCTGAGGAACTTGCAGAAGATGACTATTATGCTGATACATCTTCTTATTGGAGAGAAGGTAAGTCAATTGCTTCACGTTTCTATCTGGGATCATTCTCAGATTATAACTACGAAGCAAAGGGATCTTATGGTAAGGATATCTCTCTTGTAGGCTTCCCTTCTGATAACGGAAGTGGTGCGGCTATTTATCCTAATCTTCAGCTTACAATGAGTGCGAGCTCAAGTGTTAAGGATGGATGCTGGGAGTTCATGAGATACTTCCTTTCAGAAGAGTATCAGAACACAATTGAGTCTTCATGGCCTGTAAGTAAGGACAAGATTGACAAGCTTGCTGAGAATGCTAAGAAGAAACCCTTCTACATTGATGATGTAACTGGTAAGGAAGTTGAGTATGATGATACATACTATATTGGAGATACAGAAATCGTTATTTCTCCTATGACTGATGATGAGATTCAGACAGTGCTTAATTACCTTGATACTGTCAATCAGATCGGTAACTACAATGATTCAGTAAGAAATATTATCTTTGAAGAAGCAGCTGCATATTTCAGTGGTCAAAAGACAGCAGCAGAGGTTGCAGATATTATTCAAAGCCGTGTACAAATCTATGTAAATGAGATAAGCTAATAGTATAAAGATAGACCTGAACATTATGGAGGATTACATTATGAGTGAGTCATTATTCGGATTAGCACCCATGGTTTTCTGGTTGATATTAACTATTATTCTCGCTGTATTTGAGATTATTTCATTAGGACTTACAACAATCTGGTTTGCGCTGGGAGGGCTATTTGCCTTCTTCGGCGCATTAGCCGGTTTGTCGATTCCAACTCAAATCATTCTTTTTATTGTTATTTCAGTAGTTTCTTTACTGCTTGTAAGACCTTTTTCCATGAAATATTTGAATAATCGCATTACTAAGACAAATATCGATTCTCTTATAGGCAGAAAAGTAAAAGTCACAAAAGAAATAGATAATATTGCTCAAAAGGGGACCGTTGCTCTGGATGGAACAGTCTGGAATGCCAGATCAGTTAATGATGAAGTGATCGCTAAGGGCGAGACAGTTGTTATAGACAGAGTTGAGGGAAATAAATTATTTGTCACAAAATAAATCTATTTTCAGGAGGAAGAGTGTATGCCTTATTTTATTGTCATTATTTTAATTCTTATTCTCATCGCCATGAACATCAAGATTGTTCCTCAGGCACATTCATTTATCGTAGAAAGACTTGGAGCTTATAAGGAAACTTGGGATGTAGGTCTTCATTTTATGATTCCTTTTATTGATAAGGTTGCAAGAAAGGTGGATTTGAAGGAACAGTATTGTGATTTCCCGCCTCAGCCTGTTATTACACAGGATAACGTAACAATGCAGATTGATTCTATTGTATTCTTCAGAATTTCAGACCCTAAGGCATATACCTATGGTGTTAGGAATCCTATTGGAGCTATTGAGAACCTTACAGCTACAACTCTTAGAAATGTAATTGGTTCAATGACACTTGATGAAACACTTACAAGCCGAGATCAGATCAATGCTCAGATGCAGGATGCACTTGATATAGCTACTGATCCCTGGGGTATCAAGATCACCAGAGTAGAGCTTAAGAACATCAATCCTCCGGAGCAGATTCGTGATGCCATGGAGAAGCAGATGAAGGCTGAGCGTGAAAAGAGAGAGAAAATTCTCTTTGCAGAAGGTGAAAAGCAGTCAGCTATCACAGTTGCAGAAGGTGAGAAGCAGAGTAAGATCCTTCAGGCTGAAGCTGATAAGCAGGCTACAATCCTTAAGGCTGAGGCTGAAAAAGAAAAGCAGATTCGTGAAGCAGAAGGTCATGCTGAGGCTATCAGAAATATTCAGAAGGCTAATGCTGATGGTATTCAGATGCTTAAGGAAGCTGGAGCTGATGAGTCAGTACTCACAATCAAGAGTCTTGAAGCTTTTGAAAAAGCAGCAAACGGACAGGCAACAAAGATTATTGTTCCTAGCAATATTGCAGGCGTAGCTGGCCTTGCTGAGTCCATCAAGGAAGTAATAAAGAACTGATAAGAATGTAATGATTTCTGTGCTTTTGGTATACAGAAAATAAACTGTATATCAAAAGCATGGAATAAAAATTTTAGCAACGAGGATTTTGATATGGCAGATAGTAAAGGCAGAGAAGCACTTATCCATTCACTTGCACAGTCAATGGGAATGGGCGATGCACAAAAGAGAACAACAACAGGACGTTATAATGCTGAGACAGGAACCATTATGAGTAATGGAAGAGTAATCAGCAATGCAACTGTTGTACAGGCGAAGAACTATTTCACTGCCCAGTATAATAAGCTTTGTGAAATGGATGATGAAGGTGCTAAGCAGATGGCTACTCTTTACGAGGTAGCAATGGAAGCCATTGGTATTATGGTTGATAGTGGAAAAGGCACTACAGAGTAAATAGTTTAGATAATATTTACTAAAGTTTTTGTTGAATTTTCTTTGCAAATGATGTAATGTTTCTATAGTCAAATTTTCTAATGTTTTTCACTTTAATTTCCACACAAGAGTTAGAGTAAATATATAGTTTTTTTTTATTTATAGAAAGGAAGTAAGAATTGAGAGAGAAGTTAGAAACACTCACGCTTGCGTCGCTTAAGGACTTAGCGAAGCAGAATGGTATTAAGGGTGTTACATCAATGAAGAAGTCTGAACTCATTGATGCACTTTTAGAACTTGCAGAAAGACAGAAAGAAGCAGCTGCAGCAAAAGAAAAGAAGGAAGCAGTAAAAGAAAAGAGTGAAGAGCCTAAAAAGCCTGCTGGAAAAACAATGAAGAAAAAGGTTGTGGTTACCGAAGGTAACGCTAAGCCAAGTTCTGATGCAGCTTTAGCTGATAAAAATGCTGCTCCTAAGAATACAGCATCAAAAGCAGAAGAAGGCGAATCCGCTAAGAAAGAAAACACTGAAGTTGATGAGATAAAGAATGGTGTCGAGGCTAACGGCATACTTGAAGTTATGCAGGATGGCTTTGGCTTTATTAGATGTGAAAATTTCCTTCCTGGTGAAAATGATGTATATGTTGCACCTGGAATGATTCGTAATTATAAATTGAAGACCGGTGATATCCTCACAGGTATCGCTCGTCAGAAAAAAGAGAACGATAAGTTTGGAGCGCTTCTTCAGCTTAATTCAGTAAATGGATATAAGCCTGAGGTTGCTATGGGAAGATGGAACTTTGAAAATATGACTCCTGTTTTCCCTAATCAGCAGATTGTTCTTGAGCATCCTGGTTCAACAGTTGCTATGAGAATTATGGACCTTATTTCTCCTATTGGTAAGGGACAGCGTGGAATGATAGTTTCACCTCCTAAGGCTGGTAAGACAACACTTCTTAAGGATGTTGCTCTTTCTGTTCGTAGAAATAATCCTGATATTCATTTGATCGTTCTTCTTATCGATGAGCGTCCTGAGGAAGTAACAGATATCAAGGAATGTATTGAAGGACCTAATGCAGAGGTTATCTATTCAACCTTCGATGAACTCCCTGAACATCACAAGAGAGTTTCCGAGATGGTTATTGAGAGAGCGAAGCGTCTTGTTGAGCACAACAAGGACGTTATGATTCTTCTTGATTCAATAACAAGACTTACAAGAGCATACAATATCGTAGTTCCTCCGTCAGGAAGAACTCTTTCCGGTGGTCTTGATCCTGCTGCGCTTCATATGCCTAAGAGATTCTTCGGTGCAGCCAGAAATATGAGAGAGGGCGGAAGCCTTACAATTCTTGCAACAGCACTTATTGAAACTGGCTCTAAGATGGACGATGTTATCTACGAGGAGTTCAAGGGAACTGGTAATATGGAAATGGTTCTTGATAGAAAGATGCAGGAAAAGAGAATCTTCCCTGCAATCAACATTGCAAAATCAAGTACCAGAAGAGAAGACCTTCTTCTTCAGCCTGCAGAGCTTGCTGCAGTTAATGCTGTCAGAAAGGGCTTTAATGGCATGAAGGCAGATGAGGCAGTTGACCAGTGCATCAATATGTTCGCCAAGACAAAGAACAATGTGGAATTTGTCAGAATGGTTGAAAAGACAATGCCAAGATACTAATACAGAAATAATTAAAGGACACGCGAGAGCGTGTCCTGTTTTTTTGGGAGGAGGGGTTGTTTGGTGGGGAACCAAACAACCCGGTATGAAAAAAGTTTTGTTGGGGGAGTCAGAAGTTCTAACTCCTGTTAAGAGTATAATATAGACTAAATTTGTACAGAATATGGACAATTCATAAAGTAAATCTAAAATAATTCGAAATTTAAAATAGCAAATGACGTGATTTTGTAAACTTTAAAGTTACCTATATAACATTTCGATTATAAAATGATAAAACATACAATATATATGAAAAATAAGTGACTAAGACACTAAATATCAGATGATTGTATATCCCGACACACTAAAACGTGATATACTCCCATCTTTGACACCTAAAAAGCCGCAATCCCAGTATACATCTAGGATTCCGGCTTTATTTTTATCTCGTGAAAAGCGTAATGCTGCGTAAACTTGTCAGAATAGGAAGCCTTGCCTACGGCAAGCCTTTGAATTATGGGTCGTGACCCAGTTGAGCTCGCGAAGCGTGCGAAATATCAACCACCCGCTATGCGGGTGCGCGGTGTTTG
>SVFV01000033.1 GCA_015056655.1 Butyrivibrio sp. | reverse complement strand
ATCTGCTGGTTAGCCTGAGATGGAATACCATAGTACGCCTTATCCCTGGTGCTCTTTAGAAGATAATCAAGGGCATTGTAAGAAAGCCAGGAACCTTTTACCTGATATTTTGTACCATCAAGGATGTCATTCACAAGCCTGAATACCTGCATCTGATTGGGATACAGGGGTCTGTAGGATGCCATGGCTTCCACGGCTGAAGAATACTGACGGATTATGAAATTAGCCCTGTTGTACAGAATGGCTGAAGCTCTGCAGATATCGCTGCAGTAACCATATAGTCTGTTGTTTTTACTGATTCTGAACTGCCTTGTTCTGTACACGGTTGTAATTCCCTTCACCAAGCCTTATACTTTGTATTATAGCATATTTATGGCAAATATACAAACATTTGTTTGTGTTAGATTCGGAGGTTTCATGGACAGTTACAAGAGGAACAGGCACTCAGTCTACCTGCTTACATACCACGTTATTTTTGTTACAAAATACAGGAAAAAGGTCATCACAGACGAGATGGGTGATTTCATGAAAAACCACGCCGCATATCTCTGTGGAAGGATGGACTGTGACCTGCTCTCAGCTGAAACAGACAGGGATCACATGCACCTTCTTATCTCAATGGCTCCAGATGTGGCACCGGTAAAGCTGATCAACACGTTAAAGACCGGACTTTCACGAGAGGTTCATTTAAGATACAAAGAGCATATCGAAAAGTATCTCTGGGGTGATTCTCCATTCTGGAGCGCAAGTTATTTCTGTGCAACTACCGGTTCCGTATCTATGGAAACAGTTAAAAAATACATAGAAGAGCAGCGCACTGATGACCGCAGAAGAAAATATGAGAAATCCGAAAATATGTCAAAGCAAAGCGCTGAAGTCCGGCGATTCATCCCCGACCGACACCGTCGGAAGGGTTTTCTCGCTGATTATTCATAAAAATAGCAGTACACAATTTAATAAATCATGTACTGCCATGTATGCATTCACTATATGTTATATCTGTTTTAGTTTGGTACTGGTCCACCAAACACCATTGAGAAATATAGCACCATCAAAGCAGCAATTGGCAAAATCAATAATCCAATGCCTAAAGCTAAAGTCTTTGCATAGGTAAGCTTCTGTCTTTTTCTATGAATGCTGATTGCTATAAGCAATGCCGAAATACATAGGCAGGCTATTGGCAGACAGACGAAAATGAACCCTTCTATATGCATCAGGTCGATCAAAAAAAGTAGCATTACCAAAATAAGCGTGGACGCTATCCCAATGACTATATTTTTTCTTTCAATCTTCCTTTGATATTCAACAACATCAATCACATTCGCTATTACATCTGATGCATTATCCTTGGAGATATCTGGTGTTATTATTTTTTCTGATTGCATTATTTCAAGAATACTTACTCCCAAAGGTTCATTACAAACTTCAGGCTCTGTACCATCTTTTTGTTGGAACAGAGCCTGTTTTACATTTTTGAAGAAAGTATATTACTTTTATTTACCGCGAAGTTCCATGAGGTTTGGTCCTTTTCCTGCAAGCATGTCTGTCACACGTTTACCGATAAGGGTCGTATAGATAGGGTGAGTAAGGATATAGAACTGATCCTCTTCTATAGCATTAAATACTCTCATTCCCACAGAATCTATAGGCATACCTGTTACAATAACCTGCTCTGCTATTTTCTGACCCATAGCGAATTCCTTGCTTGTGTAGTAAGGATCAGATGCATCCTTGTACTGCTCAGGGCGGTGTCTTTCAGCATGGTGAAGGTCTGTTTGAACAAATCCCGGACAATATATGCTAATGGAAATATCTGCGCCTTTTGCCTGAAGGTCATAGCTAACACTTTCAGAAAGTGCAACTGCAGCATGCTTTGTAGCGTGATAAGCGGGCATTCCATTTGAAGTGATAAGTCCTGCTACTGAGCATGTGTTCACGATATTGCAGTGTGTACCCTGCTTCATCATGATCGGAATAACTTTGTGCATGAAGTAAACATGGCTAAGGAAGTTAGCGTGTGTGATCCACTCCCAGTCTCGAACCGGTGTGTCCCAGATATCACCAGGAACCACAACACCTGCGTTGTTCATAAGAAGGTCAATTGCGCCGAATTTTTCAATAACTTCATCAACCGCTCTCTCACAGTCTTCTACCTTTGTTACATCTGCCTGGATAGTGAAGATCTCTGCAGCTCCAAGCTCTTTTGCTTCCTTGGCAGCTGCTTCGACTTCGTCCTTTTCGATATCAAGAGCAGCGATGCGCATGCCTCTCCTCGATGCTTCTTTTAAAAATTCTTTACCAAAACCATTTGCTGCACCGGTTATCAGTGCAACTTTATTCTTGAATTCTTTCATCTGAAAACCTCCCCTTTACAGTGTTGATGCTCTGCCAAGTGCATCTGTTGTAGCTTCCGCAATTCTTCCGGGGAAGTTTGCATCGCCGAGTACTATTACATTGTCAAAGTTCTCTTCAAACTGTGCTGATACATCATTTGAGCGTACTCCAAGTGCAAGAACTACTGTACCAGCAGGAATTTTTGTCATCTGTCTTGTTACTGTATTCATTACAACAACTGATTCTTCATCTGCAGACATGAACTGCTGTCTTGTCATGACATTTACACCAAGTTTTCCGAATCTGATGGTGAAATCAGCGATCACAGAGCGGTAAAGACCTCTTCCGATGTCTTTTGTCATCTCTACAAGAGTAACTTTATTTCCGCCTCTTGTTGCAATAGTCTCAGCAGTTTCCATACCTGTTACACCGCCGCCAATTACGACAACGTCGCCTTTTACTTCCTTTTTGCCCATCAGATATTCTTCAGCAGTGATAACATTAGCGCCATCAACTCCGGGAAGCCCTGGAACGATAGGTGTTCCACCTGTCGCAACAAAAACAGCTGTGGGATCAAGTGCCTTTACAGCATCTACAGTGCCTTCTGTATTAAGTCTGACTTCGATGTTGTTTCTCTTGATTCTGCAAACAAGAGAATCAAGATAAGCCTGAAGCTTTTCCTTCATGATAGGCTTTGTTGCAATATTAAGCTGTCCGCCAAGAGAGTCTGCCTTTTCAAAAATTACAGGCTCAAAACCTCTCTCCTTAAGTGTGAGTGCTGAAACCATTCCAGCAGGGCCTCCACCTATGATAGCAACCTTTCTGCCATTGCCAGTCTTTTCTACGCAGCTATAGTCAACTTCTCTTCCGCACTTGGGGTTAACGGCACATTTGATATGTCCTCCGTCTGAAAGTGCAGTGAAGCAGTATAGACATCCGATACACTTGTTGATCTCATCGCCTCTGCCTTCCTTAGCCTTGTTTGCCCATTCGGGATCAGCAAGATGAGCACGGCCAAGAGCGATATAATCACAAACGCCCTCCTCAAGAAGTGCTTCTGCAACTTCAGGATCCTTGATGTTATTTGTTGCAATTACCGGAATCTTTACATTTTTCTTGATAGCGGATGCGAGATGTTTCTTCCATCCCTGAGGATATGAAGAAGGCTCGATAATTGTTGTAGCAGATTCATAGATACCGCTTGAAACGTTGATGCAGTCGATGCCGAAGCTCTCAAGTGTTCTTGCAATCTTGATTGTATCCTCAAGCTTTAATCCGCCTTCTACAAATTCATCAGCTGAAATTCTCACTGAAATAAGGAATCTGGGACCACACATGTATCTTATACCTGTGATTATCTCTTCAAGAATTCTTATTCTGTTGTCAAAAGATCCGCCATATCTGTCCGTTCTCTTATTTGTATATGGAGAAAGGAATTCATTTAAAAGGTAGCCATGAGCTGCGTGAAGCTCGATTCCGTCCATACCGGCCTTCTGGCAGATGACAGCACCCTTGATGAAATTCTTTACAAGTGCTGAACACTCTTCTGTTGTCATCTCCCTTGGCATTTCCTTAGTAACCTTACACATAACAGGTGAAGGAGCAACAATCTGTCTGCCGCCTATTATGGATGATTTATTTTCTCTTCCTGGATGCTGAAGCTGAACAAGAATCTTTGTTCCATATTTGTGTACACGCTCAGCAAGTCTTTCGAGATGAGGAACATGTCTGGAATCTGTAGCTCCCAGCTGATTAGGTGTGCCAATACCTTCTACCTCATCTACTCTTGTGATTTCAGTGATAATGAGACCCACACCGCCTTTTGCACGGTCTTCGTAGTATCTGATAATGTGCTCGTTAGCTTCTCCTGTTGGATCTGCCAGCGAAACTCCCATCGCAGGCATTACTGTGCGGTTCTTGATTCGAACGCCCCCTATACGCCCGCTTTTAAACAATTTTTCGTAAGCCATAAGTACCTCCTTTAAACATATAAATGCTACTTATTGTGCATAGACTACAACAATGTTTCGATTTAGAGTTGCATCCATGAACATCAATGAATACAATAATTTTACTGGGCTATAAAATAATGGTCTAGATTTTGCTTGCATAAACAGATGAGCATATATTGTGCTTGATGCACAACACAAATGGAGATGGATTTTATGAACTTTGAAGAAATAGCTGAAATAATGGAGAAAAGCTGCAACTGCAGCATAAACGTAGGGAATTCAAATCCGGAACTTACGCACTTTTCATTTTTATCTGATGGAATGCCATTAGATGATCCTTCATGCCTCTATATTGGAAAGGTTGATACTGATACTATCCGTGACCTTGAAAAATCCCCCTGTATTCTCACAACAACAAAAGGACTTCCTGAAAATATCTCATTTATATATACAACAGATAAAGAGATGATGAACTGTATGAACGCTCTTACTTCTGCATTTTTCAGAGCTACTGACCATGAAAGCAGATTCAGGCATCTGAAAGAGCTGTCCAAGGAAAATACCTCCATAACGGAGCTCATAAACAAATCTGCCCTTTTCCTGGACAGATCCATTGTTCTTGCAGATTTAGGATTTAAGATCCTTGCGCACTCCACTTCCGTATCCATCACTGACCCTTTGTGGCAGCGATATATAGAAAAAGGATCCTGCACTTTTGAGTTTATTAATGCGATGAATGAACTTATGCCTGCCCAGAGCCTTCCCAAGACTTCTGCCTGCTTTCAGGTCACATGCACCAGCTCTACAGAAGAGAAACTGGCTTCACAGCTTTTCATAGAAACCAGGCCGGTAGCATATCTTGTTTTGCTCGATAACAACCGTGGTCTTACATCATTTCACAAGACATATCTGCCAAAGATAAGTGAATTTTTGTCAGCTTTTATCAATATACATAATACATATCCTGATCTGTCTAAGGACGATACGGATATGTATATTAAGCTTCTTGATGGAAGTGAGGAAGATTTAAAGAGTACTGAGAAAATGCTGCCCAAACTACCTGAGCATACGTTTTGTGTGGTATTAAAGCCAATCCATCACTCAAGACATGAGCTCTTTTTTATCAAAAGAACTCTTGACTCCATGATACCCGGGAACACAATATTCATCTTCAAAGAACTTGTTGTTGTTATCTCTTCATATGTCGGCATAATAGGTGACATAGAAAATAACGATGAACTTCTAAAAAATGTATCGGATGTAGGAATAAGCCCGGAGTTTAATTCGGCTTCTCTTTTCCCTCAGAGTTTCCAATATGCTCAAGAGGCATATCGTATAGGGAAACAAATTGGAAATCCGTCTAAAGTACACAGATATGAAGACTACAGATTTTACCATCTTCTTAACCATGTATCGGATATAAGCCTTTTGCAGTCCTATATACATCCCGCTCTATATAAGCTTCACCGTTATGACCTAGAGCACGACTCAGATCTTGTTGAAACCTTAAAGGTCTTTCTGAGCTTGTCCTGCTCCATAAAGGGTACAGCAGATGCACTATTCCTACATAGAAACACCATGAATTACAGGATGACCAAGATTACAGAAATTACAGACATTGATCTTAACGACGCAGCAACTGTGTTCAGACTTCAATGCTCATATCAGATCAATGGGATTCTTCATTTATTCTGATAGTAATTTTTTCATCTTATGATGTGGGTGTCAAAAGTATAGAAACACCCTAAAACTGCACATATGCAAATACTTACCATGGAAATAATATCAGTCTAATAGAGCTATATAATAACCATGGTCCATCCTATTTTGAAAAATTTAAATACATTATTTTGCATATATTCCCCAAGAATATCTCTGACAAGGAAATCATTGAAGCGGAAAGCCGATATAAAAAGCGGTTTATGACGAGAGAATTCGGACTTAATTACGGGATTAAACTTGCGAAATCCAGCAAAAAGGCCATAGACGGAATGGTAAATGAACGTTCTGTGCAGATCCGGTGATTCTTGGCAGTGCAATATTCTCAAAATGGAGATATTATACCCACTGGTGTGATTACACAAAAATTACAGACAAAGAAATCAGAGATTTGTTTGTGGCTTCATTTGACCGAATAAATGAACTCACCAAGCCCAAAATAACCAATTGATTTTAGAGCTGAATCCATGCGCGTTTAACCTCGTGACGCGCTGCTGATATTATCACCGTAAAAGTCGGCCTTGATTTTTCGGAATATATAAAAATACCGCCACTGGGACAAAATCCCGTGGCGGTACTTTTAGTTATCAGTCTTTTTCTTTATGAAGTTCCTCGTAAATTGCATCCACATCATAGTCAGGTGCATATTTCTTCGCTGCTTCTACTATCGGCGTAATGACATCAACTTCCTCTTCAACCTCATCTGCGATGGTACTAATATCTTTGCCTTTTCTGAGCTTTTTACATATCAGTCCTATAAGGCGCTTTTCATCGCCTATTTTTTCGCCTTCTTTTCTTCCTTTTCTTTCTCCATCAGCCCTAAATAGCTCCATTACTTCCTCTTCGTTATATTCGGTTAACAGCATAGAAAATACCTCCGCCTTTTTTTCCTTGAGAAATGGTTTCAAAACGAAATCCTCTGGAACTTCGTCGATTGCCCGACCTACAGCGTTCTCTCTTTCCATTATTTTAAGATACTGTCTTATCTTATCGATCAGCCAGGAATATTCAAACAGTGGTCTGCACGCCTCAAGCAGTTCCTTGTTATGTCCATAATTGATATTGAGCATCTTTACCCGAACTTCTACATCAGCCTCATTCCGGTTCTTCCCTTTAAAGGAATCACTCAAGTACAAGATTCGCTCATCTGCTTTCTCAGTTAACCCATTGTAGAATACTACCAGCTTTGGAACCGGAAGTTCCAGCAGTTCATCACCAAATTTATTCAACTTATTCTTCGCAATATACCCTTCGTACAAGCTTCCAAGGTACTGCAGCTGCCTTAACGGCATATTTGGATTATAGGTGCTCTGATGCTCATAGACATTCACCGTATCTGACAAAAGAAACGATGTGTCATTGTGCATTCCCAGGTACAGGACCTCTTTAATGGTGTTTATTTCAATTGCATTCTCATCTGTGTAATTTGAGCCATTTATCGCATTGTATAGACTCAATGTCCACTTCTTGTTCTCAGGACTTCCAAAAATGAAATTGAATAATCTGTCCTTGTACTCTTTGTTAACAGTTACTTTGTTTATCTCTTCAGACATTCACTGTCCTCCTTTATTATGATCTGTATCAGCAGACCATACAGGACAAGAAAACAGAATAACTATCTCTTAGATACGATTATAACCTTACAGCAATGCCATTACAAACTTCACTAAGTGGAAATAATTGGGGATTTCCCAGATACCTATATGGTCGACTGACCAACAAAGATAATATAGGAAAGGTGCATTTATGTCAAGAAGATTTAATTTTCTCGTCGGCGCAAATTAAGGGGCTGTATTTCTATTATGTAAAAAGACTTCAGATTGTCCAAAAACAACCTGAAGCCCTAAATTCAGCATCAGAAAAACTTCCACTAATGACTTATTCTTGATGATCTTCATCAAGCTGCTTCTTTTCCTTACGTCTGTAATAGATTCCCACAATCAACTCTACAGTTGCACAAATAAACCAAACGCATACTAAAGCCTTTTTTCCACTAATAATCCATGCAACTGCATTAAAATAAAAAATAAATGCTAAAAATAAAAATGATGTACTATTCATCCACTTTTTCATAAATTGCTTCTCCTCTTCTAGTAATAGAAGAATTATACCACTTACAAAACGACATAGAATGTTATTGGGAAAATGGTGAAATCCCATGGAAAATCAAGGGTGATTATCACATCTTATCATATATCCATGCCCTCTTTTCTTTGTATATATAGATTATAAGCGAGGTTTTAGAGTGCATATATGACGGACTCGGCGAAAATACTGCCTCTAATTTGCATGCAAAAAGGAGCAATAGACTTCTCATCCATTACTCCTTTTTTGTTTTCCTTTTTATGATTGCTATCATAATTATCAAAGCGATTGGCACAAGAATTACAGCAACCGTTTTAATCACAAGCTTTATCTTAAGCCACATCAGCTCTCTCTTCTTTTCAGAAAAACGCAGCGCCCCGAGGAGAATTTCTCTTCCCAGGGCGCTATCTGTTACGCTGTTATTAGGAGTTTTATGTTGTTATGCCTTTAGGCAATCATTATATGTTTCTTTTCAGGAAGCTTTTGCTGCTCCTTCTTAGGTATCATCAATGAAAGAACGCCATGTTTGAAGGATGCCTTTATGTCCTCTTCAGTAATCTGGTCACCTACATAGAAGCTTCTCTGCATTGATCCTGAGTAACGCTCCTGTCTGATAAGACGACCTTTCTTATCGTTCTTGTCATTGTTCATGTTCTTAGAAGCACTGATTGTAAGATAACCTTCGTTTAGTTCGAGGTTAATATCTTCTTTGCTGAATCCAGGAAGATCGATGCTGACCTCATACTGGTTATCCTCTTCCTTAACATCAGTCTTCATCAGCCTGTCGGCGTGACGTCCGTAGAGCTTACGCTCCATGTGGTTCAAATCCCTGAAATCCGGGAAGTTGAACAGATCATCAAAAAGTCTCTCTTCAAAAATACTTGGTGCTAACATAATTTTTTCCTCCTTTGCATCAAAAACATTTATTTTTGAGCATTGGGACGGAGGGTTCAGATCTAGGGAACTTAAGTCCTTATGGTCTTCTCTGTTCCTTTGTTCTATATATGGTATAACACCAAATTAGCACTCTGTCAAGTAGAGTGCTAATTAATTTCGTATTATCCTTTTTTATCAATGCATTCATTGTATGTAAGAAGCATTTTACCCTCCACTTGAGTAATCATACACATTGCTTTATAACGTGTGTACATTTGCTTAAATATGCTTGAATATATTACAGCTTTTTGATACGTCCCTTTGAAATGATTTTGGAGCATAGATAATCCATGCCATAAACCAATAAAACAACTGTTATCACAAGCACCGCATATCCAATAAGATATCCCGGATTCCCCATGAAAGAAGCCATGAATGACAATGGACTGTTTGGTACTGGGAAATTTACAAAGAAAAAATTGCAACCGGTGATCTTATCAAACGCATACATAAGCGGTGTAATACATCCAAGAAACAGTATTATCCAGTACATCCTTCTTGCAGAAGGATGTACATATCCATTTAACCTTAATGCAACAGGATACACGATCAGCATTCCATGCCACATGTAGCTGTAAAGGTTCATGAAATTCATAACAGGATAATAGATTGTCCAGTCAGGGAAAATCAGTGCAATAACTGAACCTGGAAAAATCAATACATACGACAGTTCACCAAAGAAATCCTTTGCCCATTGCCATGGGATATACTCCCTTAATATGAATATGAAGATTCCTATGCTGCATATGTGAAACGGAAGATACCACAATCCAAACCTGTGTATGGAAATAAGAAATATGTCTTTAAACAGTTCCATGCATAGCATCAGAATAGGAATCCCTTTTAGAATCCTTTTCTGCCTGTTGAAATTCATATGACATATCAGATAAACCAGAACTCCGGTAATTAAAAGCGTAACACCAACACTTAATATGTGCACTGACCCAAATACTGGATAACCCAGCCCTGAAGGGATGTCATCCTGTTGTTTCCAAAAGTAGTCCATCCTTGAACCCTCCATGTTCCTGTGCTTTTATGATTTATCAGTGAGAAAACTTCTTCCATAACCCTAAGCAAAAGCATAGTTATGGAAGTTTTGTATTGTAAGAATGATCATTACAATAAAAGCCACCTTCTTCCAAAGGTGGTGCCGCTACTATCTGATATCCTCAAATGTAACTACGGTTTCTTTCATATCATCGAGCCTTATGCATATACCGCCATACTCATTTTCACCTATCCTCATCGTTTCCCTGTATGAGCATCCTCCGTCTATGACATAGATATTCTCTTCATGATATGCCCCTGAAAGTGGCTCTTTAGCTATCCTTTGCACAGGGACATGACCTATCACAAATGTCCATGGTTTTGCCGCATAGTCAGATACCGGCACATATATGTCGTATCTGTAAGGAGTGTTCCAGACGATATTCCAGATGGTATCGTAATCAATATCCTTAAATTCTTTCTCTATGTATTCTTCATTAAAATATGAATGCGTAAGGCAGAAAGCATTTCCATTTACATCGATCATCTTGGTAAGATGCCTGGATAAAAGCCAGTCTATGAGCTCTTTTCGTTTATCTTCTGATAGATTCCTGTAAGCATTAAAGGTCACAAGGCCGCCATTTCTGTACAGCCACAGGTCTTTGTTTCTCCCTGGAAGCTCATCTGTACTGCCATCTAAAGCAATGGAATTAAGCATCATGAACTCATGGTTTCCTATAACAAGGTCCATGTTCTCAGATTCCATGACTTTTAAGAGGATGTCTATCCCGCCATCTCCCCTGTCTATGGCATCCCCCAGAACATACAAAAAATCATTTTCTGAAAAGGAAACCTTTTCGAGGAGCTTTTCAAATATATGAAGTTGTCCGTGCAGGTCTGATATACAGTATGTCGCCATATTGTTTCCGTTCTAATATCCCCTTTCCGCATTCACCGGCTTTCTATATAGTCGAGGTACGACTGTAGTATCTTTTCGACAAGATCTCTTTCATTTTCCCCAAGGCTCTTATACTTGTTTGTTATGTTTTCAAGCTCTGTGACAGCCTTCTTCCACTCTTCATCTGTCATTTCTTTACCTGGCTTCTTTAAATCTTTTACAAAGTTCCAGGTATCACGGGATATATTGTAAAAAAGCTTATCCTGTTCCATAAATATTCCTCTACCACAAAATTGCCAGTCTTAATTTATCATTCTGTAACCGGCAATAAGTATTTTATTAGGATTTTTTCCTCTGTTTATTATAAGTGCTATTATGTATATAGTGAACCAGATATCACAAAGAAAAGGAGGCGCATACCATGAAAATAGCTATGGCAAATGATCATGCAGGAACTGCCATGAAAAATGAGATAAAGAAATATCTGCTGGAAAACGGATATGAAGTTGAAGACTTCGGTACTTATGACGAAGAAAGCTGCGACCTGTCTGATTTCGTTTACCCCGCTGCTCTTTCTGTGGCAAAGGGTGAATGTGACAGGGGTATCTTCTGCGATGGCGTTGGATATGGAAGCGCACTCATAGCAAATAAGATAAACGGATGTTACGCCGCTGTATGTCAGGATCCCTTATGCGCTACCCTTGCACGCCAGCATACGGATTCAAACATCCTCTGCCTTGGAGCAAAGATTATAGGCACCCTGATTTCCATGGAGATAGTAAAGACCTGGCTGAATACAGATGCACTAACTGATGAAAAATACAGAAGAAGAGTAAAAAAGGTATGTGACATAAACGACAAATGCTGTGTGCCTGTCGATAATCTCTGATTTCACAGAATAAACACACTTCCTGCACTGTTTATTCGGAATAAGAAAAAGGCTATATGACCTTTTGGTCATATAGCCATCATTCATAAATCCAGCTGAAGCACTATTTCATCGTCATTCATCTCTCCCGTTTCACGAAATCCCGCCTTTCGATACATCGCCAGCGCATTTACATTTGTTTCTTTGGTCGACAGTCGAATGTTATTAGCTCCATGTTCTCTGAAATACCGGATGATTTCTTCTAATGCCGCTGTTCCATATCCTTTTCCCTGCAGAGATTCATCAATCATTAGCCTCCACAACCAATATCTGTCATTGGGGTCTGGATAATTCTCATCAAATGCGAACATTGTAAATCCGACCATGTTTCCATCGCAATATATTGCAAAAGGACGGGCTACATCTATATTTTCTTTTGACGTATTCCAGGAATCAGCGTTTGAAGCAATATACTGAGTCTGCTCTCTTGCCACTTTTAAATCAAAACACTGCTCAAGATTTCCTTCCGATAATTCTATTAGCTCAATTTTCATAGGCGCCTCAATCAATTACCTAATTCATTTAAAATACTGTATCTTCTCAACGACCTTCACAGGAGACTGCACCAGTTCAGCTAATCCTCTGTAAAATCCCTGCTACATCCACTCCGGGATGAGTAAGATACATCCTACAGATGCTTTCTGCAAGTTCTTCGGATATCTTAAGCCTCTTTGCAATCTCATCTGGTGTCTTACCCTTGTCAGTAAGAACCATCGTTTTGGATATGATTTTGTCGATATCTTTTGGAAGCTTTGAATTCTGACTTGCATTATCAATAACTTTCTTATTAATCTCAAACTCCCCTGATTCGGATATCTCAAGAATAGCATACGACACTTCCTGTCCGGGTTTTCTTTTCCCGCAACATCCAGGGTTAAACCAAATCTGTCCGTTCTTCTCTACAAGGCTGTACTTATGGCTATGACCATAGATGACTACAGCAATATCTTTAAGGTCATCACAGATCTTGCCTTTGTTGTGGATAATATAGATCTTTTTTCCAGCAAATTCCAGGATTACATTCTCAGGCAGATACTCTGCCCATTCCTTATCAGCATTCCCCCTGACAACTGTTACAGGGGCTAGCTCTTCAAGGCGGTCAATTACTTCCTTTTTATCTATATCTCCCGCATGGATTATGTGATCCACGTCTTTAAGCCCTTCAATGACTTCCTGCCTTAATAGTCCATGTGTATCTGAAAGGATTCCTATAAGCATCTTTGTATATTCCTTTCCTCACTCTGACATACCGTTAATAATTAATCATTATAGCAAGAACAGTTCCTTTTGGATATGCCATATAACGTGGAACTCCCTCCTTGGGTTACCCAAGAAGGGAGCGTATAGTTAGGCTTTATTTGTTTTCTTATGAAAATTTAACTGCCGTTCCGTATGCCATTATTTCGGCTGCACTCTGCATTACAGAAGAGGATGAATATCTGACACCAACAATGGCATCTGCGCCAAGTGCCTCGGCTTCTTTTATCATCCTGTCTGTTGCAAGGTTTCTTGCCTTTGTCATCATCTCGTTATAGCTTCCAAGTTCGCCGCCAACAAGTGTCTTTAAGCCTGATCCTATATCCTTAAAAGCATTTACTGTCTGTATGGTACTTCCCTTAACAAGACCGATCATTTCAAGATTCTTTCCTGATATTGTTTCAGTTGTAACTAACAGCATATTTGCCACCTCCTTAAGCCAGCTTTCTTCCAAGCCAGATGCAGATACATGCACCTACAGTTGAAACGATAAGGCTGCCAATCCAGCCTGTTGCTGTAAAGCCAATAAGTCCAAAAAGAAAATGTCCTACAACACTACCAAGCACACCAAGAATCATGTTCTTAAGTGTTCCTGATTTTTCTCCCATGATCCTTGTTGCAATGTAACCTGCAAGAAGTCCCCAAAGAAGACTTAAAATAAGACTGCTAATCCAAAAACCAAACATTTTTTATCCCTCCGCTTTATCAATTCTCCTGAACTATCACTATACCGCCATAGATGATGGTTCTTTTGCCATCGAGGTCAAATTTTACCTTGCCTCCTGTTTCAGAATCCTCGACATCTATCTTACCGGTATAGGATGTTATCTCATTTCCAGAATAGTCATAGACTGTAACTGTACGATCAAGACCTCCAGCATACTCAGAGTTTATAGACTTTAATGTTCTCTGAACCGATGCCTTATTTAGAATTACTGTTATGACCATCAGTACAGCAACGAATCCTGCTACTATTCCTGCTAATTTTTTGTTTCCGTTATTTCCCATGTTCATTTCCTCCATCATTTTACGTATGCGGGGGACTCCTCCATGATGATATCTGCAAGGATATAGGCAAATATGCCGCTACCACCTGCAAGTGTAAAGAGTGCCCACACAAGTCTTACGATTGTAGGATCAATGCCGAAATACTCAGCAAGTCCTGCGCAAACACCGCTTATCTTTTTGTCATAACTTTTATATAATCTCTTGCTCATCTCTTTTTTCCTTTCTGATATATACAAGCTGTTTTGTTTGTTGATGAGATAAGTATATGGCTACTTTGCCATAAGATATATATTCGCAGTTGCGACATTGATATCTATAATTTCCCCCGGAAGTAAAATAAGACGTTTAATCTGTCATTTACACCATCTGTTTCGCAGACTTTAAAGCAAAATAGGTAGTATCTTTTCGCTAAGGCAGCTATACAATCAAAAGCATGGTAATATTATGATTATTCCGGACCTGGATTCGATGAATTTGGACACAAGTATAGGAAAAGGCAAGGAAATATAAATGTCAAAAAAGAAAAGTAACAAGAAAACTAAAAAGCTAAGTCTGTTCTGGATACTGACAATAATATGCGGAGTGACATCTCTCATACTATTCGTAGCAGCATTTACAGAAAACAGACTATTTAATACAAACATGATCCACTTTGGAATTTCAGTACATTTCAGAGAACCGATGCCCTTTGAATGTTACCTGTTTGATGTGTTCTATTTCTTCTTTACATGGGGAGCGCTTATCTTCGTAGTAAGACATGTACATGACCTATTGCAACCATTTGCAGCACTTATGATATACCTAATTCCAGTTGCTGCTCATGTCCTTATAAATACATATGGACCTTGGTATGCGGACAGTGCAATAGATGCAATTGTCATGTACGTTATTTTTGCTTTACTTATCGTCCCTGGAACTGCCATAGTTGGTATACAGGATTTCATGAAAAAGAAAAAAACATATAAATGATATTGGGGATTATTGGGTATGGAAATCGTATTATGGGTTCTTAACAGTCAGGAAAAAACGACAGTTGAAGTATAAATATCAATTCCCCTGTTTTATGCATATACAATTGAAAATATATGATTATCTCAATCAGTCCAGAATGAATAAGTTTCAGAATAATACTTGTTACCATCAGCTTCTGCATAGAACTTACTGCAGTTGTTCTATAGTCTAAAAACTACAATAACAGTTAGCGAAAAAATTTATATACAAACAGGCTCTGTTTCACTAATATGATGGAACAGAGCCTGTTTTTTAACTTTCTTTTTCACTTTTTTCTTTTTTGCTATAAAGATGTGCCTGTGTTGCGAAACATGATCCTGATACAAAGAACAAAACGCCTAAAATAATATGATTGTCTGCTATTTGAAATACCGATGTAACATAAAACAAAACTGCTGCAAGGGCAGATACCTTCGAAATCTCTATTTTCATTCCTCAACACTCCCTTCATTATTCCAAATAAAGATAATTATTTATTTTCTTCCTGTTTTTTTTGATTTCCCTTTTCATAGAGCCCAAATACTATGGCCCACTGGAATCCTAAACAGAAGCCAAGTAACCAATCGTGCAAAGAAAGCCCAAATATCATCCAACAAAGAAGCCCCATGGAAATGGGAAACAGTTTGCTTTCTAAAATTGGTTTGAATATGTTTCTTTCATTCTCCATATTATCGACCTCCTTTTGAAAATAATGTAAACCCAATAATGAAACTGACCGCTTCTTGCACTAGAAACGGTCAGTTCTGCACTGATTTTTATTTTGTAAGTTCCAATGACGTTGCTTAGAGTCAGTTGTCTTCTACTTCTTTTATCTCCGGAATAATGTCGTAATCATCAGTTACAGTAATTACTGCATAAGTAGCTTTATCGCCACTAACCTGTGGATAGCAGATGCTTCCGGGGTTAACGAAGAAAATGCCGGTTTCTTCATCTCTTACTATTTCTGCGAAGTGGCTGTGACCAAAGAGAACCAGATCAGCATTATTTCTGATCGCAGCTGTTTTCAAGGTTTTTAAATCTTCCTCGTATTTGACGTTGTAGTCATTTCCATGAGTTAACCATACCTTGATGAAGCCGGCTTTAAATTCTTCCTCTTTAGGCAGGTTATTTCCAAAGTCGCAGTTTCCTCTGACAACTCTCACATCATAGGATAATTCATCATCTACGATAGAGCTTATTGATCCCTGTACATCTCCGCAGTGGACAAGAATATCAAAGGGATATTCCTTTTTTATAGCTTTACGAGCAAAGTTTGAATAGCCATGCGAATCTGATATTACAAGCAATTTGCACATGTTCATTTAAATCCCTCTCTTTACATTGTCCTGTCTGGCCTAAGTATCTGCATTGTCCGCGGCAACAATAACGCCCGCAAGCTTTATGAGAAGCATGGAGCTGAGCATTATTGCTACTTTGATGACGATTTTGGTGGCTCAATCTCCCACTCTGAAAAGCTTATTTGGAATAATCTTCCAAGTATTCCATAAATATCATGGGATGAGCGGTGCAAAACGGTGTTTCTTTCATATACATGCCGAGTGTTTCATCATTATCATCCATGCATATTACCTGGTTTGGCTCCATGTCAGGGAACAGGCGATTTACAACATCTGTGACAATTCCCGGCTTCTCGGATGCTTCTAATGTATAGTAACAGTGGGAAGCCGGAATGCCGTAAAGCCTCTCAACCATCTCTGATTTCCAGGATTCATGCCCATGAGGTTCTCTTGAAATACAGAATATCCTATCCATGTCATGGCCCTTAATATAGTCATAAATAGGCTTTAATCGTCTGCAATCAGCATAGATATTTACGTCCCTGAACTCCGGAGTGAAATCCAATTCATGATGTGCGTGGTACTCACCGTAGTTGTAGCTTGTGAGTGTTCCATCTATATCGAAGAAGACAACAGTATCTTCCTTGTGTAATAGTTCCCATATCTTATTGATCATTATTATCCTTCCTTTGGCACTTATTTCGCAGCTCTTCTGCCAGTTTGTACCAACGCTGAACGGTATTTTCCAGGAAAAAGTAATGGAAAAAATAAAAAGCCAGCAATATTGTAAATAACAGCATGAAAAATACTGGATATATCCCTAATTCCGGATGAAGCAGAGTCAGATCAAGTACAAATAGTTCAATTATAACGGTCATAACTGTTACAATCAGGTGAATGAGGCGTTCGTGCTGAAGCCATTTAAGCTTCTTTTCATGCAGCTCTATTAAATCCGACGAAACTTTTCCTTCGGAAAGATCTGATAAAACTGCCTCCTCATGCTCATTGCACCACTTTTTTACATTGATTCCAAAAGTATCTTTCTTCATCATTTTCACCATTCATATTTACAAAAGCTTCATACCGGTTTCGAAGGCGAAAGGATACATAAACTTATGCTCTATTCCGTCCTCAAATTCCACTGAAAATTTAGTAGGGATGTCAAATTCATCCACATCAACATCGGTAATAACTCCGCGACCATATTTGGGCTGTGAAACCTGTTGGCCTATTACAAGCTCTGTTGGATACTCGGCAACCTTTGTAGCTACAGGTCTTTTTGCATAGTTATTTGTTCGAAGCATCTTCTTTACTGACGCCTTGGAGCGCTTCTTTTCTGGTGTCTGCTCTATTTTACTGTCCTTCGAAGGCACTGAAGATATCTCGCTTACAAAAGTAGAATCCTCATCATTATATGTAAGTATGTTTAGCTTATTCTTCGCTCTCGTCATACCAACATAGAAAATCCGTCGTTCCTCCTCAAAATCCCTAAGCTCCTGTTTGTCAGCAAACTGCTTGATTCCTATAACTTTGCTTGGGAAAACTCCATCACAGGCATCCATAAGGTAAACTTCGTCATATTCAAGTCCCTTACTTGAATGTATGGTTGAAAGGATGGCCTTTGAGCTATAGTCAGGCTCTTTATCTCTAAAGATAGTCTGCAGCTCAGACAGTCTCCTCATGAAGCCGTCTATTGTCTCCTCATTTCCAGCTATCATCTTCAGAATAAAAAGCTTATTTGAATCTATGTGGTTGTTCTCCAGATATTCGCCATATCCCATGTAATGCTCAATTCTGTTGAGCGCCTTGAATGGAGGCTCGTACCTCATATTTGCAAGGTGTGTTCTAAGAGATCTGCATTTTGCCTTCACATGAGCATTCAGTATCTCGGTTTCTTCTACTGCATCGAGAATCGGAAGCTCCGAATTGGAGGCAAGCCTGCATAATCTCTCCGCTTGGGCCTTTTTAAGATATGTCTGGCATTTAAAGTATATCTTCATGAAGCTCTCTTCGTCATAGGGATCCATGCAGAACTTTATTATGCTTTCTATATCCATGATAACCCTGTGTGTGAAAAAGGCCATATCCGCATTTCTTATACGATAAGACAATCCCTGTCTTTCAAGGATATCCACGAGTGGAATGATGCTTTCATTGTCTCTGTATAAAATCGCTGTCTGATTTTTTAGATCAGCCACCACCTTAGCCAGGTAGTTATACTGATTTTTCCTACTGTTAAGCTGAATGTAGTTTATGTCGGATGATTTCTCGCGTGTAGCCTGCATGTGCTTGTCATGGCGCATATCATTATGTCTGATAAAATCATCAGCCGCTGATACTATCGCAGCATTTGATCTGAAGTTCTGGTCCATTACAAGAACCTTCGCACCGGGGTGGTCCTTTTCAAAATTTAGGAGTGCCTCGGGGTATGCAGCCCTGAATCCATATATACTCTGGTCTTCATCACCAACCATGAAAAGGTTCCCGTTTTCTCCCGCTAGAAGGCTTATTATCATATGCTGGATTTTAGAGGTGTCCTGAGCCTCATCTACACAAATATACCTGTATTTATCCTTATAGAACTGAAGGAGGTCAGGCGAACCTTTGAGCATCCTGTAGGCGTAGATCATCTGGTCATCATAGTCCATAAGACCGCGCCTTTTAAGCTCCTCATTGTATGCCTCGTATAACGGCAATATATCTATGTCCACGTCATGATCGAGCTTTTTTATCTCATCATTTGTGAGCATCATGTTTTTGCAATATGTTATGATCGTCCTAACACCCTTAATATCGCTTTCTGTGGGATAATCCTTCTTCAATTTTATAAAAATGTCCGTAAGAATCTTTCCTGTCAGCTTTTCATCTGTCACAAGCTCATAGGCTTTTTTGCCTATGAGCCTGCCGTAATGCTGGATAATCTTTGCACATATACCGTTTATTGTCCTGAATTCCAGCGAATACGATATATCCTCGCCAAATATTACCTTAAATCTCTCAGCCATGTCTTTTGTCGCTGCAACTGTGTAAGTCAGAGTAAGCACATGCTGCGGATCAATTCCTTTACAATAGAGCATGTATCCTAGTCTGTTCACAAGAACAGTGGTTTTACCGCTCCCGGGGACTGCCAGAAGCAGGACAGGGCCGTCTATTGTTCTTACAGCGTCTAGCTGCTGGCTGCTTAAATGTCTTAAATATCTTTCAAAAAACTCTGTGTCGTTCATTCTTTACTCTTAAGTCTGTGATATGATATAGCTATGATGTACTAATGGAGGGGAAAATGTACATAAATATCAAAAAGCATATCCTGTCTATTGCCATAATGATGACTGCTGTCACCAAAATCTGTACTGCTCTGTTCGAAGGTGGAATCCGGCTTTTCCTTAATAAACAAAATATATCAAGCCCCGATATGCTGGATGACCTTATCTGGACATCCACTATTCATCATGTAACAGAGACCTTGGGACTGGTATTTTTATCTCTGTATCTTTCAAAACGTTTTAAAGGGTTATAAAAGATTTAAATATTCCTTCATGTTATTAAACACAATTTCATAGGCATCTGACCACATGTGTATGCCGTCTATGGAATACTCTGCCTTGGTCTGTCCGCTCTCATCAGTAAGTCCATCGTTCACGTCTATGAAGAAATACCCAAACTCAGCGGCGAGTTCCTTTACAGCAGCGTTAGCTTTATCAAGTCTTTGAAGTCGCAGCTCTGCTGCTCTTTTTGCACCCTGCCATGGCTGATTTTCGGCAACACTTACATTTACCGGATAGTAAGCCATCATATATACTTTGGCTTTGGGAAGTCTTTCTTTTATCTGAAGGAGTACTTTTCTGTAATCATCTATCAGCATTTCAATAGTTTCATCTTCACGACTTATGTCATTTGTTCCGATATTGATGAAAATTTTTGATGGTTCAAGTGCAAATATCTGTTCATCCATTGCATCAAGCATTTCCGGGATAGTGTACCCGCCAATACCACGATTGTAGATAATTGCATCAATACCATTAGTCATTGCAATTTCATTAATTGGAAACTGCTCCATCAGGGATGAACCAGTAAAAAGAATCTGGCCTTTTTTGACGAATTTGTTGAGATGTCTATATCTTTCAAGTTTATCGTTCTTTTCACGCTTGAAAAGGTCAGCCATTATATCTTCAATTTTCATTTCGCTCATGTCTATTACTCCTGTAAGTCTGTTTTTCTTTTCTAAGAATTTCCTTCAAATTCGCTACAAGTGCCTGTTTACTAGCATTCTGAATTAAAGTCTTATTCTTTTCAGCTGTAAGTCTTACGATATTCTTAAGAATACGTTTCTGGTTAAAGGAAAGCCTTGTGGCAAATATTCTGGATACTCTTTCATAGTTCTGCTGTGCCTGAATATTGAATTCCTCGTGGAATCTTTCAACATCTTTAAGCAATGCAGAAAGACTTGCTTCGGTAAGAGCAAAATCTGCGCCAAAGCCCATTGCAAATATTATTGCTGTTACTTCGTAGAACAATGGATTTATCTGACTGTGCAAACCATTTATATATGGAATGAGATACTTCACAACAAGTATTCCTGCGATTCCAAATGCCACACTGACAGGAAGGCAGATTCTTCCCTGCAGATTAAGCGGCACTTTGCTATAGTCCCACCATCTTGCGTGGAATCGTTTTTCCAAAACCCAGGATGTGGAGAACTCTGCAATGGCACTTCCTATAGCACATACGATAAAGATGCCCCATACAGGGAATGTTTGATCAGAAAGCCATGGTATAAAACGAAAAGCTATTGAAGCTACTACGACACAGGAACCATAAATCGGGCATATCGGCCCAAACAGAAATCCTCTGTCTGCCCACTTTTTTTCTTTTGCGGAGCAGTAAATAGATTCCCAGATCCACCCTAGAAAGCTATAAAAAATCAATTCTACAAAGTATTGTGCTATGACCATGCATTTCCTCCATTTTCAGACATTCAGATACGGCTTATTCCATCATCAGTATAAAGCTCGTAGGAATCAGGATCCGCTTCGTAGCAAATAAATGACATATCACTATCCTTGGTATTGATTCCATTCTCTGGCTTAGCAAGTGGCAGTACACGTCCTTTGCGAACAAATACCAGGATTTCATTGAGCTCCGCCTTTACATAGTGATCGCCAGCGCTCATCACCTCTTCATCATAGTCATCGAAGGCGTGGAAACGTACCAGCTTCATGTCCTCAGGCAGATATACATAACGACCTGAAGCATTCTGTGTATAAACCGGAGCTAACATGATGCTTTCTCCAAGAAGCAGCTGATCTTCTACCTGTGCGCTTCTTTCATCCTTATATTCAAAGCATAAAGGCTTAAACAACATCTTATCACCAAGTGCAGCCTTCATAAACTCAGAGTACAAATATGGAATCAGCGCATATCTGAGTCTTACGAAATTCTTGAATACATCTACTGCATCAAATCTATACAATTCCTGGCGTCTCGTGCCCATAGCAGAATGATTGCGGAAAAGAGGCGTAAAGATACCAAACGCAGTCCATCTCAAAAGCAAATCTTCTGTAGTATCGCTTCCAAATCCGCCAATATCCGCACCTGTATAAAGGAAACCGCACATATTTACAGCGGGCATCTGCTGAATATTAAGGAGCAGATGTGACCACCAGGACTGATTATCACCATGCCAGATTCCGCCATAACGGTGCATTCCGATATAGGAGGATCTTGAGAACATCAGTATTCTCTTATCAGGAGAAAGCTTCTCAAATGCCTCTCCTGCGGCTCTTGTCATATTGTAGCCAAAGAGATTATGCACCTTATCGTGTCTTATCTTCATACCCTTGTAATCGTGATAGAAACGCTTGTAATCTTCAGGGTAATTGTCGATAGAACCCACTAAATCTTTGAATTCGAAGAAGGACTTAATATCCAGGTTCTTCCCCTTATAGTCATCCAGCTTTTCAAAAACTTCGTTCAGATGGTCCTCAGTATAGAAAATGGCGGGCTCATTCATGTCATTCCAGAATCCGTCGATACCCTGATCCATCAGAACCTTATACTTGTTTCCAAACCAAGCTCTGGCCTCGTCATTAAGGAAATCCGGGAAATGAACCTTTCCGGGCCATACAGCAGCTACCAGGTTCTCGCCGTTTTCTTTCTTAACAAAGTAATCCTTCTCTACACCCTCTTCATACACGTCGTAGCCATCTTCGTTTTTCACGCCTGCATCGATGATAGGTACCAGATGAATGCCGCGCGCCTTCATTTCCTCTACAAACTTAGGAAACTCAGGGAAAGAGTTCTCATCTATGGTGAAGTCCTTGTATCTCTCCATGTAGTCGATATCAAGATAAATCATATCCAGAGGAATTCCGGCTTCCTGATATTTGTCAGCGACTTCTCTGACTTCATCAGCAGTCATGTAGCTCCATCTGCTCTGACCAAAGCCAAAGGCCCACTTCGGAGGAATATAGCTTCGACCAATGATTCCTCTGAACTGCGAGACAATATCCATGACTCCCTCGCCTTCAACATTATAGATATCTGCATCAAAATCCTCGAAGGATATGGAAAGCTTATCGTATGAAGTATATCCGATGTCAAAGCTGACTTTTCCAGGAGTATCTACATACACACCAAACTGTCTGGCATTTGAAAATACCACAAAGAAATTCTGTGATGCATAGAGTGAGTGCTTGTTCTCAGTATGATTCGGATCATCAGAATTGTTGCTGGTATAGAGCCAGCCCCTCTTATTCATTCCTCTGACAGTCTCACCAAGGCCATAAACTTTATCCTCTTTATTAAGAGAAAAAGTCAGCACCTTCGCTTCATCATTTTTTTCGAAATAAGGAAGGTTATCCTGTGTTACAGGGATTTCTTTTACCACTGAATCTGTAGGAATCGGGTTACCAATTCTGAATTTTCTTATCATGCCAGTATCCTCCAAGTCATTATATTATCTAGTGAACAACATTTGGTTTTTAATTTATCGGATTCTCATTTATGTATTGTTCAAGAATCTCGGCTGCATCCCCAATTATCTCAGCGCAGGGGCGCTTTTTGTAATACTCATTGGTACGAGCTTCTGGAACAGGGACATCATGCTTAACATCAAGTCCAAGCATCTCTCTGCATACTATTGAGCCGTGCTTCTCCTCAAATCTGCGTGCAAGCTCCTGTATTCTGGCATAGTGATCAGCCTTAACCTGACCGGTCTCCGGTCCATCATAGCCATATAAAAGGCCTGCAATCATAAACATCCCACTAACGCTGCCACATACCTCGCGAAGTCTGCCCATTCCGCCGCCAAAGGATGATGCCAGCTTGGACATGGTAGCCTTATCAACAGGCAGCATGTCCTCAAACGCCAGTATTATTGACTGTGAACAGTTGTATCCATTTAAAAAATTAGCCATTGCAGCCTCTCTTCTAGTCATCTTTTTTCTCCTAGTACTTTTGATATATCATTATAAATATTCATTCCTTAGATTCAAGGAACCATTTGTGAACTTTGTAGCTGTCTTCATAATACAGATGGACTTCTTTACCCTCTATCATACAGGTATATACAAGACCAGCCCCTCCAGCCCTCCTGCTGGCTCCGGGCACGCAATCCATAACCTTCGTGATTTCGTAGGTTCTGCCATCTTCCCATTCAATTGATAATGGTCTTATGATTCCGTCCGCTGTATATCTGACAATCGTGTCTACATAAACCTTCAATCCAATTCTCTTAGCCACTACTATCACCTACCATTTCGCATAATGCAGTACCTATGCGCAATAGCACTGCTTCAAACCATTGTTAGTGTTTCGAACAATTGTTCTGCTTGTGGCTATATTATACGAATGTACGTTCGAATTTTCAACCGCAAGATGTAGTGGTGGGAATTTTATTGGACTCCAACCTTGTTTTTCTCATTCTCATCGGAAATAATTATCTATTCCGTTGGCTATACCTACGACCATGAGCCTTTGGTAGTCCTCTGATGCCATGTTGGTATCCTCTGTAGGATTAGACATGTATCCCATCTCAATAATAGTGGATGGAACATTTGCCCAGTTAATGCCAGTCATGGTATCTGTTTCCCAAACATATTGCTTGTTACAGCCTGTTGATGCTACAAAAGCGTCAAGAACGCAGTCTGAAAGCTTACGTGATGCAGAATAAAAGGCTGCGTTATAAGGATTTGATGGTGTCTGGCAAATGGTCATAGCGCCATTGGTTGAGGTGTTATCAGAACCATTCGCATGAATTCTTATAAATGCCTCTGCTCCGGCATTGTTGGCAATCTGTGCTCTGTCCACATTACTAAGAGATACATCATTGCTTTCTCTTGTCATGATAACTGTATAACCGCGGCTTTGCAGTTCATCCCTAAGCTTAAGGCCCACTGTGAGATTAAGCTGATACTCAGTCAGCCCGGTTGTTTTACCTGTAGTTCCGCCAGTAACCTTAGCTTTCATTGTATCGGAACCAGGACCATTAGGCTCTTTCTCTGACATACCATGAGATTGATGTCCCGGATCTATTACCACAAGATGGCCTCCTGTCTGGGGTGTAGCCTCTTGCTGGGATGTTGCTTCTGCTTCAGGCTGTGGCTCGGTCTCAGATTCGGGCTGTGATGTATTCTCCTGCTGTGACTCAGTATCAGATTGTGCTTCTGTTTCAGGTTGTGTTTCTGTTGAAGATTCAGACTGTGACGATTCCTTCTGATTTAGTTCAGACTCTGTAGTTTCTTCACTATTTGCTGTTTCCGCTGCATCAGGCTTATCGTTGGAATCAGAAGTGGCTTCCGTGCTGATTTCTTCACTCGGAGATGTTGCATCTTCATTTTCGGAACCGGATTCCTCATTCTGAGCGCTTATATCCTCGCTTTGCACGCTAGCATCAGCGTCCGCCATATTTTCCTCTTCGGAAATACTCTCCACAGCAGCCATGTTATCTTCTGCCACAGCCTCTGCATTATTCTTATCCGCCGGTTCTGCCAATATTGCAAAAACAATGCATATCAATGTTAATACTACCAGTATTCCTGCGACGATATACGGTAGTTTGCGATTTTTCTTATTCATTAAAAGTAAGCCTTCCTTCTTGCAAGTAAGAATTAGTCAAAATCATATCTTCTTACTTCACAGTTCTTAATTCCAAAGCTTGAAAACTCTTCGTTATCCATTTCTCTGAAATATGACTCAACGATTCTGGCTATGCCGTTATGTGCAACCAAAATATAAGTCTTCTCATCTTCTCTGATATCATCCAGGAGATTGTATATGCGCTGAGCAAGCTGCATCATGGATTCACCTGTAGAAAAACGGCTTGCCATGTGCTTTTTGGCTTCGTGGAACTCTTTTCCATCCCTTGGTGTTGACTCATATCTTCCGAAATTCTGCTCTATAAGCCTTTGTTCTATTCTCATTGGAATTCCGGTTACTTCTGAGATATGTCTTGCTGTCTCAGAAGCTCTGATTAACGGAGATGTGAGTATCTCATCGGCTTTTATGCCTTCTGCAATAATCTTTTCACCGGTTTCTATAGCCTGCTGATGGCCCTTATCTGTCAGCGCAATATCAGTCGCTCCGCAAATCTTATTTTCCACGTTCCAAACGGTTTCACCATGTCTTACAAAATAAAAATGCTTACTCATTAAATCCTCTTTTACTTCAAATTTTTTAATCATTAAACTGCTCAATAAGCTTTAATTTCTCAGTTCTTGTTAGTCGTTTAATGTGCCATTCCCTGCTCATGGCTTCTTCTTTAGTCTCAAACTCTTCATAGTATACCAGTTTTACAGGAAGTCTGGGCTTAGTATATTTGGCACCTTTCCCTGCGTTATGATCATCAATCCGCTTTTCAAGATCATTTGTCCATCCGCAGTACAGCGTACCATCCGCACATTCTACTATATATGTGTAATTCATGAATCGTACTCTCCGTACTCACATCCTATATGTGTGGCCTCAATTTCATCCACAAGAACAAGGTCATCACCCTGCTATGTCTATTGAATCTATCGATAAGCATTGTGTTATCTACCTCATTTCAATGAACTTTTATCATAGTCCTTGGATTTCAGGATTGTGCATTTATCTCCGAAAATCTCATTACATATTCTAAGCTCCAGCTCCTGTCTGTGCTGAAGATGCTTAATAAGCTCTTCTTCCCCTGAAATACCATGCTTTTTAGCGTAAGGACAATCATTGAAATATCCCATCATAAGCGGGAACCAGAGCTCATTGCCCTTATCATCAGATCTTTCTTTGCGGATAACATTTATGTTTCCGGCAATATCTTCTGTCTTCAGGTAATAGATATGCATGTCTTTGCCTTCAAGAGTAGCTCTCACCTCTTTATAAAATGAGAGAATCTCTTCATCAGTCATAACCCTGAACAATATCATATCTTCAACAGTATTCTGAAGTAGTGAGCATTCAAAAATGGATTTATCTCCGTTCCAGCTGCTATATCTGCTTAGCAGAATCTCTTTAAATTCATCATATTCTCTTCTGCCATTGTAGATTTCATATTGCTCGAGATCTCTATGAAAACCGGGAACATCAGTGAGTATCTGTGTATAGCAGATGACCATCTTTCCATTTTCTTCAAAGCTCTTAGGCTCAATCATGGACTTGATTTCACTGTATTTTTCCAGTATTTCTGCATATTGCTCTTTAGTTACATAGGCGCACCAGGCAAGCTCCACTGGGGAGTAATCTCCCTCACGAATAGCCTGATAATCTGGATGCAATTCAGACAACGTCTGTACCAGAGTGCTTTTTCCGCTTCCCTGTAATCCCTCAACAAAATAATTCAAATTATTTCCTCCTGCGTTTCAATAGCTTTTCTTAAATTCTACCAATTCCTTCGCATTTAGGAATAGTATTTATCGAACCATCCTCGTTGTATTTAAACTCTGCAACACATACGCTTCTATGGAACAGACTGCCTCCCGGAAGCTCTCCAGTGTGATAAAAGAGATATGAATGTCCCTTAAAATCCGCGATTCCTGGATGGTTTGTGAATACGCCGCCTTCCTCTGTCATGAGAACACCGCCGTATTTCCAGGGGCCAGTGGGACCTTCTGATGTTGAATATGCCAGATGTTCATCCTTTTTATCTACGCCAAAGGCTGCATAAACCATGTAATAAAGGCCATTTCTCTTATAAAACCAGGGGCCTTCTCCATAGGATGTGCCAGTGTCATGACTTCCCTTTGCGAAGGACTCTTCTGTCATAGGAACTCTGACAATTCCTACCTTTTCATCATAACTAATCATGTCCTCATTTAAAATAACGTATCTAAGCTCAGGATTTCCAAAATACAAATAAGCCTGTCCATCATCATCAATGAAAACTGTGGGGTCAATGTCGTTCCAGTCACCCTCATCCACAAGGGGATAGCCGAGGTCCTTGTAGGGGCCAGCCGGATTATCAGATACGCCGACAGCTATAGCCATGCCGCCATCCTTCTTATGTACAGGACAATACAGATAGAATTTACCATTTCTCTCTACAGCCTGAGGTGCCCATGCTCTGTCGTCAGCCCAATCGATGTCATCAAGAGAAAAGATCACCCCATGATCCTCCCAGTTGACCATATCCTTGGTAGAAAAGCATCTCCAATCCTTCATGGTATAAAAATCATTTATAAGCTCATCCTCATCATGTGTTGTATAAAGATAAAGCGTATCTCCATATACCATCGGCGCAGGATCTGCCGTATAGATATTCTTGATTATTGGATTTTCACAAAAAGTCTTCTGTTCACTCATAGCTAAATTCCTCCCTGGATTTTATTTTAAATACCGCCCTTTATACAAAAGTGCTCCTAAAATTTGTATTATGCTTTTGGCTCTTTTAAATTTATTTTTTGAATTTATACCATAATATGGACATTACTGCTCCTTTTACACAACATATATAAGAAAAGCTTTTAAGCCAAATTTATATACCTATCTCTTACGTAACTTTTCCGCTCGGTATATAAATTGAATAAAATAATTTAACTTATATACCTTTTTATATGCCTTTCCTGTCAAATTTCGCCCCATGTACTCATTAAGCACAGAAAAAAGTATATAAGAATCCATTATATTTCTATCTTATATACTTGCCTCACTCAACCGCTTACAAAAAGGTATATAAATTCTATGCATATTTCCATCTTATATACTTTTCTCGCAAAGCATGAACAAATTCCTTTCTACAGCAACACAAATGCAAAATAGGATTTAAATAATTATATAAAGAAACTGGGCAGTATACTATTCATAACGAATCATGTACTGCCCAGATAATGCTATTCTATTTGGTATATCATCTTACAACTGCATAGCATGTGCCACTATTTTCTGTTGCAATTAATCCAATCAACAGAAAAATCTACAAGCGCCTTTTGACTCATCAATCTGAGCGTTGCATCTCCCAGCCTGGCTTTGTTTACTACGCCAGACCTTTCAAATGCCTCACCGATTGTGACAAAGTCTTCGCCATCAACAAAAAGAGTCTCGTATTCCTTCCATACTCTCTTGCCATCTTCGATTATTGCACTATGTTCAATACAGTTATGCTTGGAAGGATATTCTGCACGAACATCAGCCAGGTGTATGGAAGTATTTTTGTCATAATCTACGCCTATCAGTAACACAGCGCCGTTAAGCTCATATAGCTTTCCAATTGGAGAACCTGCTCCGAAGATATTTGAAAGATCATGGTCAGATGTAAGATACTGCGCATGCTTTCCCCAAGCAGCAACAGAGCGTGCTGGATGGTCGCTTCGGATTACCCCTGGCCAGCTTCTGAACATTTCAGCTACTGCACCCATGGTATTGGTGGGTGTGATATTTTTGTCGTATGCAGGCCAGTTATCACGAATTACCTGCCAGTATTCTTCAGGAACTGTCCAGTGAACGCCATCCTCAGGATCTAAGTTTTTCCATGACTGAGTAGGCATCATGATAGTTCCTTCAGGACCTACAGTCTCAATGAGTGCTTCGATAATTGTCTGTGCTCCGCCACACACATATCCTATAGAACTAAGTGATGTATGCACCATTACAGTCTGTCCTTTTTTCAGGCCAACTGCTGAAAGCGCAGACATTACATCATTTTTCGTAATTGGTTTCATGGCATTAAAACCCTCTCATAAGTTATTGTTTAACTGCTCCATCAGATACACCAGCTACAAGGAACCTGGATAATGAAAAGTACAAAATTACAATCGGAACAGCTATGAATATAGCTCCTGCTGCAAATCTTGAGAATTCTGTTTCGCCAAGATGAGTAAGTCCCACAGCCACAGTCCAAAGGTCTCGGTTTTTAAGTAGCATGTTAGGAAGAATGAAATCGCTCCAGGGCCATGCAAAAGAAGTCAGAGCTGTATATACCAGTATTGGCTTTGACAGTGGCATTGTAACTTTCCAGAAAATCGTAGGGTTAGAAGCACCATCAATTCTTGCAGCCTCATAAATTGAATTACTAATCGTGTCAAAATATCCCTTCTGAACCAGATATCCCATAGGTGCTCCTGCTGAGTAGACCAGAATAAGGCTCCACAGGTTATTAATGAGATTGAAATTGATCATTATAAGGTACACAGCCGTCATACCCATAAAGCTTGGGAACATACTGAGTACCAGAGTGGACTTCATGAGCGTTTTTCTCATTTTGAACCTGAATCTGCTCATGGTATATGCAGTCAGAATTACAAGAACTGTGGAAAGAACGCATGAAAACACTGCAATAAACAAGGTGTTTCTAAGCCAGCTTGGGTAATCATACATCTGTGTGTCTGAAAACAGCTTTATATAGGTGCTAAGGCTGTAGCTCTTGGGGAAGAATCCCTCATAATCATATATGGAACCGGAAGCAGAAAATGAAGCAAGCACCAGCCACAACACCGGAAAGAAGAATATAAATGAGACAGCAATCAGGATTATATGAGTGATGATTGCCTCTGAAAGCCGCTCTTTTTTCATCTGAATGTATCCTCCTTTTTAAATGCTGATGAGTTCACATAGGCTGTCAAAGATATCACTGAGGTGATAATGAAAATAATAAGGCTGACAGCAGCGCCTATTCCATAGTAGTTATTATCAATTGAAAGATTATAGAGCCAGTTAATAAGCAAATCTGTGTCACTAGCCAGGAAGTAATCGTCCAGATAAAGGCCTCCTCTTAAGAAATAGAACACACCGAAGTTGTTGAAGTTTCCTACAAAGCTTGTGATAAGCGTAGGTGTTGTAGAAAACACAACAAACGGAAGTGTAAGCTTTGTAAACTGCTTCCATCTACCTGCTCCATCAAGGCTGGCAGCCTCGTAGAGCTCGTTGTTCATATTTGAAAGAATACCTGTTGCAAGTAGCATGGATGTCGGTATTGAGATCCATGCATTTACCAAAAGTCCGATAATCCTTGCCTTCCAGCCAGCATCTATGTCAAGAAATCCCACTGCCTGAAGACCAAATGCCTTCAAATAGAAGTTAATCGGGCCACCGTATGAAAACATGAACTTGAAGCCCAGAAGTGTGATAAATCCTGGAACAGCATAAGCAAGAATAGGGAAAGCTCTCCAGAAGGTCTTGCCTTTTACGCACTTCTTATTAAGGAGAAGTGCCAGGAAAAGTCCGCCAAAATAGTTAATTGCTGTAGCCAGTACTGCCCACACAATATTCCAGCCAAGGATTCGTACAAAGGTCTCTTTTATACCTGAAAGAGACAGTATCTGCTTGAAATTTCCAAATCCAATCCAGTCCACAAGCTTTGGAGGAACTATGTCTCCACCGTAGTTTGTAAACGCAATCAGAATCATGAAAATGATGGGAAGAACGTTAAATACTGCAACTCCAATAACTGGAAAAAACAGAGCAACAACATAGAACTTTTTATCTACGAATGAAAGAAGTGCTGCATAAAAGCCGGGAACAGGTTTGCCCTGTTCCACAAGCTTTTCTGTATTTTTAATATCCTTAATATTGGAAAGATAAAAGACTACAACTGCTATCAGAATAAGAAATGACAGTATTCCTCTGAGCATCATTATGATGGAATCATCACCGGCTGTTCCAAGCCAGGGATCGCCCTCCACTGTTCCAAGGGTAAAGAATCCTGTTATATCGCTGATACCTGCGGTAAACAGATACCAAAGATAAGAAACCAGTACTGCCATATATAGCAGACCTTTTATTCGCTGGCCATAAAGAAACTGGCCAAGCCCCATTACCAGGTAGGAGCATTTTGTTTTTATGTTATTCGACTTCATGAAACTGCTCCCTTAATTTGACAGAGTGTATATTGCATCATAGATGCTCTGTGATGCCTTATCCAAAGCTTCCTGCATGGAGGCCTCATCAGCATATTTGACTGCTTCACCTTTATTTTCCCTGAATGCATCCTTAGCAACATCACTGAGAAGTGTGCGCATAGGATCCCAGATCTGATCAACAGCTTTTATTGAAGGCATAAGTGCAATGTGACCTTCATTAAGGCTTCCAAAAATCATCTCGGTAACGCCGCCAATCTCCTCTGCTACATCTGATCTTGTAGGTGCTATACCAAGAATCTCTGCTCTCTTCTTGATCATTTCTTTGCTTGTTGCAAAGTTTACAAACTCTATGCAGGCTTCTCTGTGTTCAGTATATGCGCTTATTCCATAGCCATTAACTCCGCCCATTACAACTGTATCCACAGTATCTCCGTTTTCGGACAAATTACCATCAGCAGGCATTGTTCTTGGAAGCTCGATCATTCCAAGGTTTTCTGTTGCCTTATCAGAAGCTTCTGCCTCGCTTAAGCCCTCTTCTTTGTACACATCTGCAAGTCTGTCATGGAACAGGACATAAGTATCCGGTGTGGATATTGAGCAGAAATATGTTCCGTCTGCCACCTTGGAATATCTGTTCTGACCTATAGAGTCATCGATACATTCCTCATTCATAACACCTGCAAACTGCCTAAGTCCAAGCATTCCTTTTGCAGAAGCGCCCTTTCCAAAACCTATATCCTCAGAATTTAATACTCCGTTACCATCTTTTCCAAAAACATATCCGCCATAGGAGAACATGAACTCAGCCATCATATATAGATCGTTGCAAGCCGCAACCAAACCATATTTTTCTCCATTTGAAGAAGAATAAATCTGCTGGGAATACTGATATAAACTGCTCCAGTTCTGTAAGAAGTCAGGAGTACTATCACCATCCTTATCCCAGTCTGCTTCCCAGTTATCCGGCAGCATATCTTTTCTGTAAAACAGCATTGGTTCCTGAACATTTACAGGAACTGCACAGGTGTACTGTTTGCCATCCACAGAGATTGCAAAGGCATCCCATGCTTCGTCAGGAATATACTGAGAACACTCAAAATCCTCTTTATTGATTGCAAGGATGTGCTTGTCCTCTGCATAGGTCATGAGCTTGTCATTGGCCTGATACAATACGTCAGGGCCATAACCATAAGGGCCATTTTCTGCAAGATTACTGTATTCATCCATATTTGCATCAACAGCAACTATGCCTTTATCCTTATATGCTTCATTAAAAGCATTTATAAGCTCGTCCAGATATCCCTCTGCCTTGGCTGTATCATTTTCCAAAATGCGAAGAGTGATAACGCCGTCACCGGATTCAGCTTCAGCAGCTTTGCTGCTTCCATTGCCACAGGCTGTTAGCCCTAAACACATTGATGTAATTAGTAACAGGCTGATCGCCTTATTTATGCACTTCATAATACTACTCCTCCGTTTACAAACAGCTTGAATTTTCCAGCCTCTACCATAATCTCATTGTCCTGACCAGAACTGTCTGACTGATTTATATATAATGCGATGTCTGCATCCTGCCCATGTCTCTTCATGCACAAAAGCTTATTGTCACTGGATGCATAAATGTTAGTTCCACTAAATGACAGTCTGCTGTTTTTCCTGACATTAGATAGCTTTTTTATTAATTCTGAAAGCTCATTGTCTGGCGTTTTGTCCCAGTCCATGCATCTTCTGCAGTCAGGATCATAGCCTCCAACAGTATAGCACTCTGTTCCGTAAAAAATCGATGGAGAGCCCGGAAACAGATACAAAAGCGCAAGTGCTGCTTTAAAGCTATCCTTATTTTCATGAACCTCACTAAAGAACCTGTCAGTATCATGGCTGTCCAGGAGATTGAGCATCATGTCGTTTACTGTATCCGAGTTCCTTGCCAGAATATCATTTAGCTTATTCGACATACTCTGCGCATCAAACTTATCATAAGCAAAGTAATCAAGGGCTGCTTTTGTAAAGGCATAATTCATTATGCTGTCATACTGGTCGCCGCGAAGATAATTGCTTGCATCATGCCAGTTTTCTCCGATTATTACAGCGTCCTCTTTTACGGCCTTTACTTCCTTTCTAAACCTTCTCCAGAAATCATGGCTGATCTCATCGGACACATCCAGTCGCCATCCATCTATATCGAACTCTTTTATATAGTATGTTGCGATGGATATGAGGTATTTCTGCACATCAGGATTGGACGTATTCCACTTAGGCATGTACTTACATCCCGCAAAAACTTCATAGTTAAGGGGCTTTTTCTCAGGCCTGTCACCTTTTATTACAAACCAGTCAAAATACTCTGAGTCTTTGCCTTTTTCTATGCAATCCTGAAATTTGTCGTTAAGCTCACTTACATGGTTAAACACCGCATCAAGGACAATACGCATTCCTTTTTTATGGAGCTCTTCTACAAGGCTTTTAAGGTCCTCTTTTGTTCCAAACTGCCTGTCTATCTCGAAGTAATCCACAATATCATATTTGTGATTTGATGGAGATTTAAATATCGGAGTAAGATACAGGGCATCACATCCAAGCTGTTTTATGTAATCAAGTTTACTTATGATGCCCTTGATGTCCCCACCTGCAAAGCTCTTTGGATTAGGTATATCGCCCCATTTCAGGTTGATATAGCTCTTGTCCTTGTCATTATCTTCCATTAAAAATCTGTCGATGAATATCTGGTAAAAGCAAGCCTGTGAAAGCCATTCTTCTTTTTTCAGAATATCTGCAGTATTTATGTACGGATACTGGAAGAAATTGTAGTATCCCTTGGTAAAGTCATAGGTACTTGTTGCACCATCCTCCGAGAAATAATAGTAGTCTTTTCCATCGTAAAGATAGAATATATAAGCAAGTCTTGTGTCCTGAAGCGTTAATGTAATGGAATAATAGTCATACAGCTCTCCGCTAAGTTCTTTTCTCATGAGCTCCTTTTTCTGACTTTCACCAATCACATATTTGCTCTCAAAAACTATCCATGCTTTCTGTATATCATCCCTGGCTGTTCGCAGCCTTATGACAATTTCATGTTCAGATGTCGGGAAACAGTATGCCGAATCCGTTATATGCAATAGTGCAAATTGATTCATTATGCTGCCCCTTTTAGTTCTTTACGATTGAGAGTGTGTCCTGAGCCGGATTATCAGGGTTGGTAGTAAGTGTAATAGTATAATTACCCTCAACCAGAACCTGTACATTGGATTTGTCATCGCTTCCGCTAAGACCGCCTGCATTTTCCATCTGTGTCTCATCTATTTCTGTAAACTTACCAAATCCCTTCTGACCATCCCATGACCAGTCAGGAATTATCTGGAACTGATCTCCTTCAAAAAGGTCTATTGTAATAGAAAACTCATTTGTGTTACCAGTTGGTAAAAGCTCAAATTCTGCCTTCTCTTCATCGCTAAGGTCTGCAGCCCAGTTATTAAGCTGTAATGCACCCTGTGTTGAAGTACCAGCTATATACCAGTGTCTCGTATCTTCTGTAACACTGTTAAATCTGAAATCACCGTACAGTGTTGTATCTTTATCGAAGGTATCAGCTGAAGGATCCTTTTTACTTGCTTCTACAAATGTAGGAGTTTCAAACCATCCGTTAAATTCAGCACCATCGAGCTTCTCATATCCCTCATATAAAGCTGTATCAACTGTCTCTCCAGCAACTGCATTAACGGTTCCGAGGGTTTCATCCTGGTTCATAAATGTGATTGTAATCTCAGCCTTAGCCTGCTCCTCCGCCTTGGCTTTGCCGCAGCCTGTAAGGCTTCCAATTACCATAAGTGTTGCAAGTGCTCCAGCAAACAATTTTGTCATATTGTTCTTTCTCATAGCTTTATCCTCCAATTTGTCTTGTTAAACTTGTTAACTTAACTGTTAAATTAGTAATAGCACTTTACTTTTCACTTGTCAACATCAATATGCTCTGTTATCATTAGGTTAACTTGTTAACTTAAAATACATTAAATAAGGACGCAAAAAATGGCTAACGAAAAAAAAGCAACCGTACGCGACATTGCTGCAAAAGCAGGCGTATCAGTTGCTACCGTCTCATATGTACTTAATGATAAAAAGGATACTAAAATCAGTGATGCTACCAGGAAGAAGGTTCTTCAGGTTGCCAATCTGTTAAACTACAGCATCCCTGAAAAATATAAGAATGTAGATGCAAAGCAAGGTGTTTACACTATTGGAGTGATGTATGAATTAAAGGCGGATACTCCTTCAAGAAATACTGAGATCATGTCACTCATCAATCTGCTCGCGGAGAGATTTATCAGAATCGGCTTTAGTTTCCAGCTTATACCAATTGAATCTGAAGCAGAATTATCAAAGCCAGTGCAGGGGCTGGATGGAATAATCGCCATCGATCTTGAAAGCGCTTCATTTAAGCAGATGTCCAATCAGTACTTCATCCCCATCCTCTGCCTCGACATGATAATAAATGATTTCCTTTTCTATCAGATTCATACAGACATGGAATCATTAGTATCAAAGGCAAAAGATATTTTAGGGGACGATTTTTACATCGTCACAGATAAGTACAATAACGAAGGCTACAGAGACTATATAGCTTCTGCTGCTCCTGACAATCAGATACTTTTCTTTTCAGAGATAGCACAAAATGCCTTTTCCAAGGTAAAAAACAAGAAAATTCTGGCTTTTGGCCTTCAATCAGGACTGACCTTGTCACAGTATGCAGGTTGTAAAGATCTCGTAATAGTGACAAATGATGCTTCTCCAAGTATTTATTCAGCCTTAACCAAAACCATTCATCACGATATTGAGAAAAAAGCCAATCTGGCCATGAATATCATGATGAATGCATTGGAAAAAAAGTTTGATGTTAAGCATGAATACAAGATTTAATGCTTTTATTACAGCAACGGAGCAAGGACTCTTGGACAGCAGTCAAGTAATCTGTATGAATCTTTCCTAAAGCAACCATGAGAATCCCTTGGCTGTTCTGAGAGAAGGGTCTCTAAAATGGTTCCCTTCGTTCCATTCGAGAATACAATTAACTCCTATGTCCTTAAGCAAAGCTTCTGCAGACCTGATTCTATCCCCAACTGTAGCCATAACCGGGTTTCTTGCCTTTTCTTCCTTGTTTCCGAGACTTAGATAAACGTTATTACATTTAATTTCATTCTCTTTCATGAACATATCAAAGTCAGGAAACCACATGGAAGGTGATACAGCAGCTACGCCTTTAAATACATTGGTATTGTATGCTGACCAGAGAGCAAAAAGACCAGCCAGTGAATATCCGCCAATATAGTAGGTTTTCTCGCTATCAGTACAATATTCCAGTATCTTAGACAGTGTGTCCTTAGCTCCATTACCAAAATCATCATTTCCAAATACGGCCTTAGCCTTCCAAGGGGAAAGCTCCTTATTCCAATCTGTGACATTAACAGCTGCCAATAAGAAATCCGTATCAGTTCTTTTCTTAATCTCTGCTATCTCTTCTTTAAGCATATCAATAGAATGCTCGTCGACTGGTTGAACAAGCACTATTTTGGCTGATTTATCCCCATATTCATAAACTTCCATCATATACGCCTTTCACAAATTTGTAGCTTTAAATTTTGCTAAATTTCAAAGATTATTATAACAAAATATTGTTTAATTGTAGATTTTCAGTGATATAATATTGGTGAAACGTATATTAATCATCGCTATTTAGGGATGATAAATTTATTTTTCTATATCTAAGGAGGTTGTGGTATGAAGAAGTATATCGCAGAATGTATTGGTACTTGTGTCCTTGTTGTACTCGGTTGTGGTACAGCTATGCTGGTTGGCTGTGATGCAGCAAATGGCAGTGGCTATCTGCTTACAGCACTTGCTTTTGGTCTTACAATCGTTGGTATGGCATATTGCGTAGGAAATATTTCAGGTTGTCACATCAATCCTGCAGTATCTCTGGGCGTTTTCATGAGTGGCGGCATAGATACCGGTGATTTGGTCGGCTATGTAATCTCTCAGTGTGTTGGCGCACTCGTAGGTTCAGGTATACTGGCACTTATCTTTGGTACCGGCGGCGTTACAGATCAGACAGGTGGTTTTGGTTCAAACGGACTTGCAGGCGTTGGCGGCAGTGCTATTGCTGGTCTTATTGTTGAGATAGTTCTTACCTTCATTTTCGTTCTTACAATCCTTGGTGTTACATCCAAGAAGGCTGGTCATGGCTCCTTTGGCGGACTTGTAATTGGATTAACTCTTACTCTTGTTCATATTCTTGGCATCGGTCTTACAGGTACTTCTGTAAATCCTGCAAGAAGCTTTGGCCCCGCTGTTGTTGCAGCAATCGCTGGAAATACAGCTCCCCTTGCTGCTCTTTGGGTATTCATCGTTGGTCCTCTTGTAGGCGCAGCACTCGCAGCAGTTGTTTACAAGTATCTTGAGAACTAATAAATTCAAAATTCGTTTTAGACAAATTCAGGCGGATCCTAAGAAAAGGGTCCGCCTTTTTTAAAAATTCCGCAATATTTGCATTGTCAAGCTTCCAACTATCATTTAATATATATTCACTAAAGATTTTGGAGTTTACATGAAGAAAAAGTTTTGTTGTTTATTAGTATTATTCTTAGTTTTCGGAATTCTGAATTCCCCTGTCTGTGTCCAGGCAAAAAATAATCAGGGCTATACCTATGTGAATATTTCAGGAAGCTACGACATGGAGTGCACCGGAAAAGCCGGTATTGAGCAGTTAAATCAGGTTCGTGCCAAGGCGCATAAATCTCCTGTAATTTACAGCCCTTCTCTTGAAAAAGTCGCAAGAGAAATGGTTGCAGCTTATGTAGTTGCAGGAAAGACAAGTGATGGACGCCTTAAATCTCCTGTTACACAGAATAGATTTGATGTAGCATCTATATGCAGAAAAAATGTAGCATCCAATTCAAGAATCAGCTTTTTATCATTCGCTTACTCTTGTAATGTTGCATCTAAAAAGGCCGATGTTGCCAAATTTGTTTCAGGTCATTCTACAAAAAAATCACCCGGTATTTATGGTGCATATCCTTACGGAGCCTGCGTGAAATTCATTCCTGAAGGCTCTAAAAAGGCATATTTTATAACTGTTTTGTGCAACCAGAAGGGAGCTTCCATAAAGCAACCGACTAAGCAGAATGTATCTTACAAGCTTAAAGTTAAAAACAGCTATGTATCTAATTGCAAGAAATCAAGCTCTGTAAGCAAGAAAAAATCAGCTAAAGACAAATCTAGTATTACTATAAAGGGCGCTTATGAAAAGCTGAATGTAAGAAAAATAAAGAAATAAACGTAAAACCCCGGAATGCTATTTAGTGTATGCTCAACAACCGGCTGATTTTTCAGCCGATGTTTTCGCATAAAATATAACAACAATTGTACCTTG
>SVFV01000032.1 GCA_015056655.1 Butyrivibrio sp. | reverse complement strand
AGAAAAGTATTCCCAAAGGTAACCCAATGGGATAGAGGCATAGTGGACATGCCCTGTTCTTTGGGATGCGTTAAGCACCCCAAAGGTTCATGCCGCTTTGCGGCATAACAGAAACCTCTTCCGACGCAGAGTCGGTGGAGGTAGTTCATAAAGGGCGAGACAAGGATCAAAAGACGCACAGATCATCACAGAGCAAAAAAGAAGAGCTTCAATACAGAACTTAGAGAAGCAGTCGAAAGATTTCCGCAAAAGGCATTTGATGAATACTTCGATACGGATAAGACGACTGTTCCTTATGCTGTTTACAGCGCACTTTTGGAGATACTACGCACTGAAAAAATCTATGTAGATGCACGAAATGAATTTGGTAAAAAAGAAAAGCAGGATATATCAAGTGCAGGTGTAGAGAAATTCTGCAGGGATTTTCAAAGAAGGGTCAATGGTACATATATTAATCAGATTATGCCTGAGATGGGACATGTTATCGTAGATGCGCTCTGGGAATCAGACAATACTGAAATTCTGGAATTTCTTTCATCAGGAAGAAAAAAGGTAGCGTCCAAGATCATAATGAAATATCTTCGGGATTCAAAGCATTTGAAGGACATAGTTGCCTATATCAAAGATAATGTTTCCGAGCAGATAATATTTGAGCAGATAATGAAAAATCCCTACTATCTAAGGGTGGCAAGACGTTATCAGAAGATAATGGAAGCAAAAAAGCTTCTTTTTGAGAACATAGAGACATCAACTCCTGATGATTATACAAAGCTTTTTCCGCTTGCAAGAAAGATGGAGAGACACTTTATCCTCCATATAGGGCCTACAAACTCAGGAAAAACCTATCAGGCGATGGAAGATTTAAAAAGTGCAAAAAATGGAATATACCTGGCACCGCTGCGCCTCCTTGCATACGAACAGTATGAGAGGATGAACAAAGAGGGGGTGCCATGTTCCATGATCACTGGAGAAGAGAGAATCCTCATGCCGGGATCGTTCCATCAGTCATCAACCATAGAGATGCTGGACCTTGAAGAAGAGTGGGAAATGGCAGTGATAGATGAAGCGCAGATGGCTGCTGACAGGCAAAGAGGCGGTTACTGGACTTCGGCTATCCTTGGAGCAAGGGCAAAGACTATACATGTCTGCGCATCTGGCGATGCAGAAGACCTTCTAATCCGTATGATTAAGTCATGTGGGGATTCCTACGAAGTAGAGTATCACGAAAGAAAAACTCCTCTTGTGATGGATGAAAATGCAAAAGAGTTTGATTTCCCTTCCGGCGTACAAAGAGGAGATGCACTTATCGTCTTTTCCAGAAAAGACGTACATAGCGTGGCGGCAGAGCTTCAGCAGCATGACATAAAGTGCAGTATCGTCTATGGCTCACTTCCTTATGATGTAAGGCACAGGGAAGCTAAGAAATTCGCAGATGGCGACACAGAAGTAGTTGTTGCAACAGACGCTATCGGCATGGGCATGAACCTTCCGATCAGAAGAATCGTGTTCCTTCAGACAATAAAATTCGACGGCGTGGATGAGAGGCCTCTTAATTCCTCCGAAGTGAAGCAGATAGCTGGAAGAGCAGGCAGATACGGAATCTATGACACAGGTTATGTGACATCCTACTATGACTACGAGACCATAGAGGGACTTCTTTTTAGCAGACTTGTTCCACTCCGCCAGGTCATGATAAATATCCCTGAGGACTTCCTTCATAAGGATGGCAGGGTATCAGAGATACTTGAAACATGGAATAAAATCCCTGCTGAAAAGTACTACAACAAAGGCGATATCTCAGAGAAGATAATAGTTGCGAGAGCCCTTGAAAAGATAAGGGATAACAGAGAATTAATAAGGAAATTCATAAGGATCCCCATCGATGATGGCAACAAGGACACCTTCGGAGTCTTCCTTGATTATTACAGGATACTGGTAAATGGGGGCTATCCTGATATTTACAGAACAATGGCAGAATATTCCGCTGAAACAGTGGATGAGAACGATAAGAATGCGCTCCTTATGCTTGAAACAGCAAGTGCAGTCTACGATTTTCTATATTCCTTCACAAGGATATTTGGAAATGCAGACAAACTTGGCAAAATCCTTGATGGAAAGCGCTTAATATCAGAAAAGATATTTAAGATCCTGGATAAGCAGGAGCTTAACATGAAGGCATGCGCATATTGCGGAAAGAAACTCAAGTGGTCCTACAAGTACAACATGTGTCAGGAGTGCTTTAGGAAGCGCAGATATTTAAGAAAACACTGAAAAATGTGCCTTTTGTGGAGTAATGGATGAGAAGTCTATTGCTCCTTTTTATTTGCAAATTAGAAGGGGCATTTTCGCCCTGTTTGTTATATATCTATTTAGAAAACCCGCATATAATCTACATATAAAAAGAAAAGAGGGCATAGATATATGATAAAATGCGATAAGTGCAACGTAGAAATGTTTACATCAAATATTTGCAGTGTTATACCAGCAACAATTCCCGTTATCTTAGAAAACAAGAACAAGGGATTTTTTGAGACGACATGCAGAAGCGAAGTAGAATGCTATGTTTGTCCGGAATGTGGACACATAGAATTGTATGCTAAAGATCCGAAAAAGATTAGGGGACGCGGATAATTAAGAAACTGGGGGAATTAAGGGATGCGAATAATCACTACAATACTAGCATTTGTTCTGTCAGCATTACTGACGATTATTGGGACAGCATATCTCTTTACTGGTTCGCTTGAGATGTATCCAACACCTGAACAGATTGAAACAGCTAGGATTGCTGCTTCATTCATCATCTTTATGGGTATATCATTCGGAGTGTGTGGCATATTACTGGTGAAAAGGGGAAAACATATTTGGGGGATAACTATATGAAAATCCTGGATTACTTTGGGAAAGTTCGAGAATTTAAGGCTTTGTGGGCACTAAACATTTTGTCAGCAGCGGCATGGCTTATAGATGGGGATATGATGGAAAAGGCTGTTGCGTCAGTTCTGGCAATTCTTGTCATCCTGATAATCGATATTATCTTCACAGAAAACTATTATCCATATGTAAGGCTCATACTAACTATAACTGTAGTCAATTTATTAGCTGGATTTTCAGTCCCTATATTCGCAGATGATCCGAGTTTTCATGGATGCCTTCCACCTGTATTTTATATCTTTTTCGAGATGATTATGTACATGGCTGTACTAATCCACCTCATCATTGGCGGTTTTGTAATTCTAATGATTAAAAACGCTATTGTTCGTAAAATTTGTAACCGAGAAGGAAGCACTAAAGAACAGCAAGAGAACGACTAAGGGAAGAATATCTTTTCTTGACAAGAATGGGATATTCATATATTATTCTCGATGGTCATCTGACCATATAGGTATCTGGGATTTCCCCAATTATTTCCACTTAGTAAAGTTTGTAAAGGTTTTGCAGTAAGGTTATAATCGTTTTAAGAGATATCAGTTATTCTGTTTTCTTGTCCTGTATGGTCTGATGATACAGATTTTTACAGGAGGACATAGTATGTCAGAAGAAACAAGCAAAGTAACTGTTAACAATGAGTACAAGGATCGTTTATTCAATTTCATTTTCGGAAGTCCTGATAACAGGAAGTGGACACTGAGCCTATATAATGCGATAAATGGCTCGGATTACACAGATGAGAATGCAATTGAGTTCAACACGATTGAAGAAGCATTATATCTTGGAATGCACAATGACACTTCATTTCTTATCTCGGATATAATGAACGTATACGAACATCAAAGCAGCTTCAATCCTAATATGCCACTAAGACAGCTACAATATCTAGGCAGTCTTTATGAAGGATATATTACGAAATACCAGCTTAATAAATACGGAAAAGAATTGATTAAATTACCAGTACCTAAACTGGTGGTATTCTATAACGGATTGACTAACAAAGAGGATGAATCCTTATTAAAACTTAGTGATTCGTTTGATGAAGCACAAAGAAATGAAGCCGATGTTCAGGTTCGGGTTAAAATGCTTAATATAAATTATGGTCATAACAAGGAGCTTATGGAAGCTTGCAGACCTTTGTATGAGTATTCATGGTTTATCGATAGAATCAGATATCATTTGAAAAGCATGAAGATCGAGAATGCGCTCAACAAATCTATCGATGAAGTTCCAGATGATTTTGTACTTAAACAATTTCTCAAAATCAACAAATCGGAGGTATTTGCTATGCTGTTAACCGAATATAACGAAGATGAAGTACACGAATTATTTAAACTGGACGGAATTAGAGAAGGAATTGATATAGGTGCTGATAAACGCTTAATTGGGCAGATCTGTAAAAAGCTTAAAAAGGGCAAAGATATAAATACTATAGCCGACGAGGTCGAGGAAGAAGTAGAAACTATAACTCCGATAGTAGAGGTGGCAAAGAAGCATTCTCCGGATTATGATGTCGATACTATTTTTAATGAACTGTATCCAGAAAAGGGGCAAAAGAGAGATAGCCTATTTGGATAAAACACCAATAAGATAAGACAGTATCTTAAGACTATGGAAAAAGAGAATTCTGAGAACATAATTGTGTGTAAATCCCTTAGGGAGGCAATATCTTTATTTTTTGATAAAGATGTAAAAATTGGAAATAGGCAGAGAGTGATTGGCGGCGATGCAAATGATGCGTATGCGCTTTTACTCTCTGATGGGAGACGGGCATTTTTAAAAGAAAATGCCCTTTCTAATGCAGATTTTTTCAGGGCAGAAGCTGAAGGTATAGCAGCAGTCAGCGCTACAAGGACTCTTAGAGTGCCCCAAATATATGCATATGGAACAGATGGTGACAGATCATTCCTTCTTATGGAATTTATAGACAGAGCGCGTCCACAAAGTGACTTCTGGGAAAAGCTAGGGACTGGACTTGCTATGATGCATAAGGTAGACACCTCCCAATTTGTAAAAGGCGGAAGGTATGGCTTTGATCGAGACAACTACATAGGTGCAGGAAATCAGAAAAATGCGCCTAAGAATAACTGGATAGAATTCTTTGCGGAATGTAGATTAAGACCGCAATTTAAGCTTGCGGAGAGATATTTTGACAGGGATACGATACGAGCTGCAGATTGGCTTATGGATCATCTTGATAAGTACCTTTTTGAACCGGAAAGCCCGTCTTTACTTCATGGTGATTTATGGGCTGGGAATTTTATGGCAGATGAAAACGGAAATCCCATGCTCATTGATCCTGCGGTATATGTTGGCTGCAACGAAGCAGATATAGCAATGACAGAGCTATTCGGAGGCTTCGACAGCAGGTTCTACGATTCATATTTCGATGTGATGGGATTGGAACCAGGATATGAGGACAGGAGAGATCTATATAATCTCTACCATCTTACAAACCATTTGAATCTTTTTGGAAGTGCATATCTTCCGGCAGTTATAAGAACAATAAGAAAATACGAGGGATTTTAATGTCAGAAATAATTAGAGCTCATCTGAACTTTAAAGGATATGTGCAGGGCGTTGGATTTCGATATACTGCGTATCACACGGCAACCATGTACGGACTTACTGGGTGGGTGAAGAATGAATGGGACGGCTCTGTTACAGTGGAAGTTCAGGGTGACAGTGATACGATAGATATGTTCATCGAAAAGGTAAAGGATGGGCGTTATATAGATGTACTTGATATGACAAAAGCGACCATTCCACCACAGGGTGAAAGCAGTTTTCAGATTAAGTATTAACAGGCTACTACAACGGAGCATGCATGAAGAGGAGTGAAAAAAATGGGAGGAGACAGCAGAGGACATAGGAAAACTATTATTGTGACGGCGATGTAATTACTATAATCTGTAGACAAACAACAAAGGCTTTACTAGAAGAGAGGAGTTCATGGTATGAAAGAGTTTATTAAGGGCGCAAATCCGTACCTTCCATTATGGGAGCACGTACCGGATGGGGAACCTAGAGTTTTTGAGCACAATGGAGAAAAGCGAGTATATGTATATGGTTCGCATGACATAGAAAGGGATAAATACTGCGGAAGAAACTATGTTGTATGGTCTGCTCCGGTTGATGACCTTACAGATTGGAAATATCACGGAGTATCCTATGAGACACATTATGACTCCGTGTTGTATGCACCTGATGTAGTAAAAAAAGGAGATACTTACTATCTTTATGCTGCTGAAAGATGCGGAAGCCTTGTTGTAGTTGCATCATCCAAGACCCCCTGGGGACCGTTCGAAAACCCGATAGAAACAAAACTTGGCTTTGATCCCGGAGTACTTGTTGATGATGACGGCAAAGTATATGCATACTGGGGAGGCTGCGCAGCTCCTTGTTATATAGCAGAACTTGAAGATGATATGGCGACCATTAAAGAAGGAACACTTGTCGAAAACCCTATGGGACATTCCACATGCCCATGGGATCCGAATGATGATGGACACATATCTCTCATAGATGGCTTTTTTGAGGCTTCAAGTCCCAGGAAAGTTTTGGGAAAGTATGTATATATCTATTCCAAGCGATATGAAGTTCCGGTTCCTGAACTTGGAGTATTTGAGCCATGTAATGGATTCCTTTCATATCGGATAAGTGACACGCCATTTGGACCTTTTCATGATGGCGCAGATATCAGCTTTAATGGTGGTGAAATTCTTCATGACAGCCAGGGACTTGGAACCATGACCTACAGATGGGGTAATAACCATGGCTCAATTATGGAAATAGAAGGACAGTGGTATGTCTTTTATCATAGACAGACAGGTACGGATGAATACTCCCGTCAGGCTATGATGGAACCGGTCGATGTTGCACTTGGCAAGGACGGAAAGCTTTATATTGGAGATATAAAATATATTGCAGGAGAACCAGTATCATCCAGGCCTGTGGAAATGACCTCTCAGGGACCGCATATAAATGGCCTTGATGCATATAAGTGGATATCTGCAGGTTACGCATGCCATATCTATGGAAGCAGCAAAAATGCAAATGTAAGGCCTGTGTATGAGGAAAAGGACGGCATTTCTGCTCCTGTTGTAAACATCACTTCGGGCACAACTGTAGGATTTAGATACCTCCAGTTTGGCAACACATCCGCCAAAAAAGTAACTGTACTCCTTGAAGAAGCAAAGCCTGTAAAGATAAATGTACGACTGGATTCATATAATGGACGTGTTATCTCTACTGTGAAATTCACTGGCACTGAAAAAGAAAAGACTGCAGAACTTATATGCGGAGTAATCGGAAAGCATGCAGTATATTTTGAATTCCTCGATGAAGATGCAGATGCAGAGTGCACTTTTGATAGATTTACATTTGATTAAAATATAGATTGCCTAAATGTATAACAATAAAAAAGTAAAATGCATTTCACCCCATAAAAATGCATCTTACCCCTATATATATTGATTGACCTCAGTGCCAGTAATATACTCGCTATAGAAACAAGAAAGGCGGTATAAAAGCATGGCACTGATTCTTTTTTTAATATTCGTAATTATTGAGATAGGCTTTGCAGCCTCAGGGATTTTAAGAAAGCCCACAAAGACAAGATGGCAGATAAAGCGACTCGTTGTAAACGTAGTAGAGTTCTTTACATACATCGTTTTGTTACTTCTTCCCGGAATTGATTTTTCCTTCAGATTTAAGGCACTTGCATTACTGCTTGTCATCAGAATTTTCCTGGCATCATTGGCAACTATTTTTGCAAGAAATAATGAGAACCTGAAGAAGGTTGTAGCAATGGTATCTAGCGCAGTGATCAGCATAGTACTAATCGCTATAAGTATGATTCCTGCATTTATGTTCAGCGATTATAAGGGAAGAGAGACTACTGGCGAGTATAAAGTTGCAGAAACACAGGCAATTCTTGTGGATGCAAACAGAGTAGAGGAATTTGAAACTGATGGTTCAAATAGAGAGGTTCCGGTACATTTCTATTATCCTCAGAACATAACTGAGATTCAGGCAGATACACTCCCTCTCGTAATTTTCAGTCATGGCGCATTTGGATATTATCAGAGCAACAGTTCAACCTATATGGAGCTTGCAAGTAACGGATATGTAGTAGTTAGCCTTGATCATCCATATCATTCCTTCTTTACAGAGGATACAGATGGTAAAACCATCACAGTTGATACTACATTTTTCCAGTCAGCAATGGATATTGGAAGCAAGGATGTTCCTGAAGCAGAAATATTTGATGTTACTTCACAGTGGATGGAGCTTCGAGTTAATGATATGAACTTTGTTATAGATGCATTGGAAGAAGCTGGAGCAGCAGATTCACTTACAGACAGTTTTTATCTTAATGAAAATAATGAGGAAACAATTTTATCTGTCATAAAGGCTACAGATTTTGATAAAATAGGTCTCATGGGACATTCCCTTGGCGGAGCAACAGCAGTGACTGTAGGTAGAAGAGAAGACGTTTCAGCAGTAATTGATCTTGATGGAACAATGCTTGGTGAAGAGACAGGCGTTATAGATGGCGAGATTCAGATAAATGAAGCCCCCTATGAAACACCTCTTCTTTCTGTAGAAAATGAAGAACATCACAGACAGGCAATGGAGGCTGATAAGAACTCTTATGCATACGTCAACAATGTTATATTAAATAATGCATCCTGTGGATATGAGACATATTTTATGAACTCCGGACACATGAATTTTACTGATCTTCCGTTATTTGCGCCTGCACTTGCAAATATGCTTGGAACAGGCAGTATTGATGCTGAGGAGTGCATTGATACAATGAACGGAATAGTTCTGAACTTCTATGATTGTTATCTAAAAAACACAGGAGAGTTTTCAGTAGAGGAGAGTTACTAATCATTCATGGACATCAAGGTAAAGATGATTTTGGATGAAGAAACAGAATATATCGAGATTGGCTGTCACAAAAGGGACGAGAGGGTAAATGAAATCGTCCGATTTGTGAAGCTACATCAAGGTAGCGTTGAGGCGGTAAAGGAAGAGAAAACCTATCAGCTTCCACTTTCTGACATTTACTATATCGAATCGATTGAAGATAAGACCTTTATTTACCTGATGAAGGATTGTTACGAGTCAAGAAAACGCTTATATGAGTTCGAGGAACTGCTATCTGATAGAAATTTTGCCAGAATTTCCAAGTCGTCCATAGTTAATCTGATGAAGATAGCTTCCATAAAACCAGCACTAAATGGAAGATTCTTATGCCAGCTTAGGAATGGCGAAAACGTCATTATTTCAAGGAAATATGTTCCTGAAATCAAGAAAAAACTGCGTAGTGGAAAAGAAGAAAGCTAAGCTTTATCTTGGAGGAAAGAATGAAAGACCGAATTAAAAATATCTTTAGCAGCTTTTTCATATCGGTAACACTGATAAATGCTGCTATGCTGATACTTGGAATGACGCTTCATCCAGAGCAGAAGTTTGGCTATGAAGCATTCATGTATCCACTGATATACGGACTTATCGGAACTATACCGAGTATAGTCATTGATGAAAAAAAGGAACTATCTGTTCCGCAGACAATTGTCGGAATGGTTATGAGATTACTACTTTTAATAGTGCTATTACTGGCATTCATGTTTGGTGGGAGAGAACTGACTCCTGAAATTATCAAAGCTGCAATAAGTGTATCTATTAGCGTAGTTATCATATATGTCCTGGTAAATCTTATCCTTTGGTGGCTGGATCTTAGAACAGCCAAGAGCATGACAGAGGACCTGGTTAAATTCCAGAAAGAGCATGAAATAGATTAAAGGAAGAAGGCGCCAAATCAACGGCGCCTTCTTCTATATTTGTTAGTATTTCTTTTAGTATTTCCTTTGATCATTTTTTTAATGATAATTCCTAAAATAAGTGACAATCCAAAGCAAATATCCAGCATAACGATTGGGAGAGTGCTTGAGGAATATTTGCTATTTGAAAAAGTTCCATAGGTGCAAAGGAGAGCAATAGGAAGTCCAACAATTCCGATTCCTATTGCTATAGTGCAGTTTTCGTTTACTTCAGCCTTTTTATTCTTTGAGAAGATAAACAAAACCAGCCATATAAGGAGGGAAATACCTGTTATTCCAAGGGTAAGCAGTGCTCCTTCAAGGCTTCCCTCGCTGCTTCCAAGTGTCATCTTTTTTGTTTCTGGATCAACTCTTACTTCAGCAAGATCATAATCCGGTGGATCAATAGATGATTTCTTAGTAGTTATATGATTTTCACCTTCATAGGTCCAGTGAACATCAAAGGTATATTCAGTTCGAACTCCCTTCCTTGTGTACCTGCTTTCGGAGGTGACATTGTCAATATATGCAGGCGCTGTATCATAATCTTTAAAATCATTAGCGGCGATAAGCTGAATTACAGACAACCCTATGAATAGGACTGCAATATTGATCGCAATATAGCGAATAAGTGGAAGGTCATAGTAACTAGTTTGATTTGAAATTATGCTTGTAGACTTCGTATTCATATCGTTCCCCAACAAAAATTTAGTTCATGAAAATGATTATATTATGTGTACGGTCTCTAATATACAACAAATACGGAAAAGGCGGCAGTGTATTTTTCTATGTGTACAAATTATAACCCATGTGCTGTGTTTAAATTAGTATCAGAGAGGAAGATAGTCGTCTTTGTTTTTGATAGGAGGATTTAAACATGACTGATTTTTGCATTGATACCAGAACAAACCCTGAGATCACATACGGAATCTTTGGATCAAGTATCCTTGTAAATAAGAAGAATCTTCGTGATCTTTCACAGCACACAGTTATTCTTGTAACGGACGAGATAATAGACAGCACTCTTATCGAGGAACTGGCAGAAGTCTTGCTTAATAAGGGCTGTAAGAATGTTGCTTTCTGCGGAACCTGCGCAGAAGAGTGGAAGCAGATATTTGATGCAGTCGACTGTGAAATAAATGGCTTCAATGAGTGCGGAGAATATGAGGATTTTGCAGTTATGTGGACATTCGAGGATCTGGAGAGACTTCCGGAGGAGCTTTCCATGTGCTGGAATGAAGTCCTTATCCTGTGCAGCAACATGGCACTTCTTCGTGAATGCAGGGAGATTGTGAAGGAAGAGTATTGCTTTTGATATACTCAATCTACAACTCAAGTACAGCTTGAATAATTTGTTGTAACCTAAATCTGTACTCGCTAGAATAGTAGTAGAGACTCCTTTACTATTAAGTCATAAGGAGGATGCAGATGAGCATAGGATCAAACTTAAAGAATCTAAGAGAGGAACGAGGCCTGACCCAGGATCAGGTATCGGAAGCTTTGGGAGTATCATTCCAGGCAGTATCATCATGGGAAAGAGATGAGTATAAGCCTGATACGGAAAAGCTTATAAGGCTTGCCGAGTTCTACGACGTTTCTGTATCGGCTATCGCTGAAGAAAAGCATAAGGCATTCAAAACAAAAGATACGATATATGACTGGGAACACATGAAAACATATATGAAAACCACAGCCAGGAACTTTAAGCTGTCGAATACCCTGAAGGCAGTTGATTTTGCAGTAGAAGCCCACGAGGGTCAAAAGAGGAAAAAGTCAGCTGTTCCGTACATATATCATCCGCTTAATCTTGCCTGTCATGCACTTTCCATGGGAATAATTGAAGATGAGATCATTGCTGCGTGCATGCTCCATGATGTGGTGGAAGACTGCAAAAAGAGCATTGAAGACTTACCGGTGAATGATGAGACAAAGGAGCTTGTAAGACTTCTTACCTGCGAAAAGACAACACCGGAGAACCGTGAGGAGATCATCAGCGCCTATTATAAAGAAATCGAAGCAAATCCCAAAGCATCACTTATAAAATGCATCGACAGATGTAATAACCTGACCACCATGTCATGGGGACTTAGCAGGGATAGGATATACAGAATGATAAAGGAAACAGAAGAATACTATCCTGCACTTTTAAAGACCATAAAGGATACTACGGAATACAATAATGCAGCGTGGCTTCTTAAATACCAGATGGAAAGTATGCTTGATATCTATAAGAGGCTTATGTGATCTGCTTTATCTTCCTGGGAAGGAGGACGCCATGAAACCGATAGAATTTTTACAGCATTATAGGAACAATAAGGACTATTACCTTCCGATGATTGATCATGAATCCAAATTCTGGCCAAGGCGCGAAGAAGAACTGGGCGACATTAATCTTGGATGGGACTGTGGCGCTATTGGAAGGAGACCATATTTTCTTGAGTGCTGGTCAGGAGACAGGGTAACTATGATCACCTTCTTTATTTCCACGGTTGGTATAGAGAATTATACGACAGAGGAAATGGAGAAGATGCTTACAGACGCAGGGCTGTATGCCAAGAAGGATGGATACAAAGAAGCGTCTGTTTTAAGAGTTATAGACTCAAATGACAATACATTTTTTTCTGTAAATATTGTTGTTGGACTGGAAGATGAAGATTCGATAATTGATGGAGCCATAGTGTATCCATATAAATGGCTGAATGAGTTTAATGGTTATCATCAAGGAGAATAAAACAAATTAAGTATTTATAAACAATGTGACAAGTCCATTGAATACGACCTTTACAAAGGATGTATGAATTAGGTGCATATGAAATGTTCTATGCTGGAATGCCTGATTAAAAAATGAATAACTGGAAATTTAATGATTATTTTATGGAAGCCATTATGTCCATTTGATAATATGTAATTACCATAAAGAGAAGGCGAGAGACAAGCTCAATGACCCTTCCGCAACCTACTCCTGTGAGCAAGGTGCGAATGCTTGTATGATGGGTCTCATATGTATACAAGGCTCATCAACCGATGGGCCTCTTTTTATGGTCAAAATCATAAGGAGGAAAAATTATGAGAGAAAATAATACGTTTCCCTTTGATGTAGCCGCTGCATTTTATGTATTTGATGGAGATGAAAAGAAGAAACAGACTAAAAATAAAAGTTTCTCTGAATGGTTGAAGAAGGAAGGTTTTCATGAGATTCACTTACCAATAGAAGGAAATAAGATTTATGCGTCATATTACATTGACATTAATACTAAACAATACACTCAAGCTTGTATGGATATAAAGCTTTCTCCGGTAATTGGTAATCAGGGAATATTCATCGAAGATTTCAAAACCATATATGCAATTTTCAAAAGACAGAATTCTTTGGAAAGTGATTATTATCATGATATTAGTCGCCTCAAAACATTTAGTGAGTATCAGGAAGATAAACATAGAAGGGAACTAGTATGGGAAATAAGAAAAAGAGTATATTTTGACAGACATCCGTCTTTTGAAGAATGGTTTGATGATGTGGTTGATTCAGTAATGGAGGAAGACTGGTATAAGGAGAATAGTTCAAAAGCAGACATATATGATGCCTTGGAAAATCCGTTTATAAATAGAGATTTAAGATCAGACTATGATAATAAAGAACTTCCCTGCGAAGTGGCTGCCAAATGGTGGATTATTACCTTCTGATGGGTTTTTACGGCTTCTTGATGGGGCAAATGGCCAAATTTTGATACATATGTTCTGTTACTATTCACAGTTTTTGTACTTAATGTGGGAAGTCTATATTTATAGGCTTCCTATTGTTTTGCTCTGATATTATAATGATTCCTGTTAATCAGTGTTTATGGAGGGAATCATGCTGTTTGGAATAAAGAAATACGATGATTTGGATGAAAGAAAATTAATGGATGTTTATTCGGAAAGTAATTATGAGAATACGGAGTGTTTCTTTCCGGATGAAACAGATAAACGTATAGCAGTACAAAAAGTTGAAGAGGGTTTTTTGGACTTTCTCAGGACTGATTTTTTTATGAAACCTGAAGCTACATACTGGATTCTCGCAGAAGATGAATGTTGGATCAGTGCTCTCAGAACATGCATGGTTCAAAAAGGTGTATATTATCTCGAAGCGCTCGAGACGCGTCCGGATCAGAGAAAAAAAGGATATGGGGCATTACTTTTGTCAGGTGTCACTGAAGAGCTGAAAAAAGAGGGCCCGTTCAGGCTTTGTGATTGTGTCAGCAAAAAGAATACAGCATCTTTGAAAACCCATGAAAAGTGTGGCTTTCAGATTGTTTCAGAGGAAGGGTATGATTATCTGAGTGAAGAAGCGGATAATCGCGATTTCGGACTTGAATATCGTTATCTTGGAGAGTGACAGGACCGCGGCCGGAATGCATAGCAACAGAGCGGAGTTATGCTCCGCCTAAAAGCTCTGCTACAGCATATGGCTCTCCGGAAGTGAGTCTCAAAAGAGCAGTAAATTCATTGACACCATTTCTGGCGCAGGTTTCAAGATAGGTTCTGATATCTGCGAAATATGATGCGTATTCGATGCTCTGGAACTGGCCGGATACCTTATCCTTGGTTTTAATAAATCTCAGTGAGCGCTCGCTTAGTTATGCGGAATTCCGCATAACTAAGCTTATGCGAACCTTTTGTTTATGCGAACTTTTCTGCTGATACTAATTACTAACTTTATTGCATTCAGAAAAGTTCGCATAAATTTTTTTATCTTAACCCACACAGTTTTGCTAATTCATCCTCATGTCCAACCCATAATGGCTTCTTGTCAGCATCAGATTGTGTCCCAGCTTCCATTGCGTTACGGAGCTGCTCAAGTGAAGGAAATGCATAATGATCTTTGGTGGTCTCAACAGAGCTGTGTCCAAGAAATCTTGAAACCAGCTCAATAGGAGTGCCATTCTGATATAAGCCACTGGCCCGACTCCTTCTTAAGAGATGAGGATATACAGAAATGGATTTCTCATCATTACCAGAAAGCCTTTCGGCGTATTTTTTGATCATCTTCTGTACATTCCTATGAGACATAGGCTTTGTGATTCCCTTGATTGTCGTATAAATCAGAGGTTTTTTCAGGTCATTTTTATCAGGATGATACTGTTCCAGGTAGGCTTCAAGCAAAGAAGAAGTTCTCTGATCCAACGAAACTTTTCTTTCTTTGTTACCTTTGCCATGTATGAGAAGATATGTAAATCCATCATTGTGATAAATGTCTCCTCTTGTCAGAGACAGAAGTTCTTCAAGCCTGATGGCTGCATCAAATAGTAGGGACATGATAATTGTATCCCTCAACCCTTTTTTTGATGCAGGTGGTTGGTCAAGCAGGCAGCTTATAGCCTTTTCATCAAGTATGTCTCTCTGCACTTTAGGAACTTTGCTAAATGGCACCGATGCAGTTGATATATAAGTCTGCAGTAGAGAGATATCACATCCGTATGAATACTTTATGTATGTTTTTATTGTCGCAAGTCTATGATTTATGCTTGCCGGTTCGTATTTCAGCTCGGATGACAAGTATTCTTTATAACCCAGCAGGAAGTTATAAGTACAGTCAGTATATAGAAAGCTTAAAATATCCTTGCCGGTTGTTAGCACATATCTTTTGAATACGGTAAGTGAATCCCGATAGGATTCCCTTGTTTTTTCACTTCTTCCACACTGTTTTACAAGATAAACATCCAAAAAATCAGAGGTTCTTGAGAAAAACAGTCTGTCCGGTAAAATATCCTTATGCCCCATATTTACTCACCTCCGGGAGTACCCTGCCGACAGTGCGGTCTTTCCTGCGAATGATAATGTTAGCTTCTTCACTTAAATGATAGTAATACAATGATTCTTCAACACCACTATGACCAAGGTATTTACTTAGATAAGGGAGCATTTCATCAAACGACAGGCCGGACTCAAGCCATGAGTTCATTCTGTCCACCACAAAGCTATGGCGAAGGCTGTGTACCGTTGGCTTCTTATTAGTGTGTGCAGCGTGCTGAGTTCCAGACCATACCCTGTTGAAGCGACTATCAAGAGTTGCTTTGTGTATGTGCTTTGAGGGATCCGGTGATGGAAAAAACCAATCCGGAATAAAACCAAGAGTGTCAAACAGATATTTCTGGTATTGTATCAGAAGCTCCTGCATATCGTCAGTAAGATAAACAAGACGATCTTTTCTGCCTTTTGAATGATATATTTCAAGGAAGCCTCTATCGAGAGCAACGTGTTCGGTTCTTAGGCAGCATGCTTCTGAATTACGCATGCCACAGCTATATAACAGTCTGAATATAACCCTGTATTCATTCCATGCTCTCCATGCATAAGTAGCAGTAACTTTGGGAGTATCATTATCCAGGGAAATGAAGAAATCGTTTATCTCTTCCGAACTGAGAAAATGAGGTACAGGATATCCCTTACTGACACTTTCTACAGGTATATATGCATTTATTCCAAGTCCGTTCATGTAAAGAGCCAGCTGTCTGATAAAGGAGATTCGTTGACCATGATAACTCGGACTTTCATCAGGGAGAGTTTTTAACCATTCCTCAAGGAAATCTCGGTCAAAGCATGGATTTTCTAATCCGTGGATAATGCAGTAATTATCAAATTCATTTAGCAGGTATTCTTCAAATACATAGCTGAATCCCATAGAACGTTTTTCTTCTAATAATCCGGAAATGTAATCCGCCACGACACTTTTTCTTAAATAATCCTTATGCATTTCGGAATCCTCCTTTCATGGTAATCCCGGATTCTGAAAGAGAAATAGGACAAAGGCGCATACGCTCTTCATCCAGGGATATATATTTTTTAACAGTTTCATCTGTTGTATGTCCTATAAGATAGGCTACTTCAGTGTATCCCACATGATTTCTGAACCTTTCTGTTGCATATGTTTTGCGTGTGATGTGAAAACCATAGCCGTCATCACGCCCCTCTGGAAATACCTTTTGAATTATTCTTCTACAGATATTTCTTTTTACCCTGCCATAAGGAGCTTTATGCACTATAAATACATATTTACTCTTGCTATCCGGTCTGCCTTCAGTTATGTAACGATATAATGCATTACCGACTTCTACTGGCATTGGCAGTACTCTTTCTACCGAAGTCTTTTTCTGTATGAAGCGTATTGCTCCTAATCTCCAGTCAATCTGTTCAAAGGTAAGTTCGGTTATGTCAGAGCCTCTTAAACCCATTTTTAACCCTATCAATGCAATGGCCTGGTTTCTTAGGCCGAGAGAATAATCTTCATCCATGTAGTTTTCTAAAGCATACGATTCATCAGGGGTAAGTGTTTTTACGATTTTTGTAGACGGTGCATGAACGCATGGAAGAGCATTTCCAAGAAAGTAGTTGTCAGTATAGCAGTTATCAGCAAGATAAAAGAGAAATTTTCGAATTCTTACATTATAAGCATTCTTGCCCTCCGGGGTAGAATGGATATCTGAGATATTGAATCTTTTTAATAATTCTGGTGTAATCTCACTAAAAGAAGATATACCATTATCAACAATAAAAAAACAGAATCTTGTAATCGATGAGCGATACATACAGACAGTAGATGCTGCAAGATTTTCACGTTCTTTCTGTAATAAAAACTGATCAAGAGTTCTTCTGCACCAGTCAGGAAGTCCATCGCAAAGAAGAGGCCTGTAGGTGAAATAGTGGGTTGTGATTATAGTTCCTTCTTTAGTGAACACCTCAAAAAGAGCAAATATCCTGCGTGCCATATATTTGTTTTTCTTGAAGCAAAAATCCCCTTTTTCATGGAACCATTCGTTTACAAGCTTTGGATCATATCCAAGCCGATTCATGTCAAGGAACAGATAGAGCAGATCAAGCGCTGTCCTGGCTGTAGTTTTCATTGTATCTGCATATCCAAGACTTTCTAATTCCATGCAAAAGTCCAAAGATGCAGTATAGAACTCCTCCGGGGAAAAATCCATGAGGCATGAGGCTCCTACCGCACTGATATATAATGCAGTGCCATTGGAAAAATCCCTGAGCATAAAAACTTTTTCTGCATGATTCATAAAAAGAAGCATTGAAAAACCAATAGGGCAGGCTCCTTTCTCTGAAAGCCATCTGAGAAAGTTTGCAATGGTGCCCTTGTACATACCATAATCGGCTTTAGAGAGTCGTTTTAACGCTGTTGCATGAAACGAAAGAACGTCTGTATATGTTATTTCACATATTTCAGAATGCTGATGTTCAACTTGCATGTATTCAAGGAAATATTTGCACCGGATACGGATATTTGGCAGATGCTTTTTACTATATTTGCCGGATATGTCGGACAGGTAATCGGAAACAGCACCACTGAACTGCCCTGAGAGTATCATACTGTGTATTCGATTGGCAAAGCTCACATGCCCATATTTATAAACATCATCAAGCTGGCGAATTGCTTTGCCATATGTCTGGATTGTATTGGCGCACAGCGATAATTGAGAAAGCCATTCTTTTGCTACATCCAATGAATATGAAATTGAAGTATCATGTAGGAATTTTCCAAGCTTTGAGAGGCAAGAATGAGAAAGACAGTATACAGTTGGATTTACATTATTCTCTGACAGATATTTCAAAACAATAGAAGAATTGGTCTGGAAAACATCCATGAAATCACCTCCTTCGAAACAGAATCAACTGGTGATTTCATTCTCTCATTTTATGCGAACTTTTCCATACCTTCATAAGATTGTTTGTCCAGTCTCTTAGAAAGTTCGCATAAACAAAAGGTTCGCATAAAGAGAGGTTGTTTGTTGTAGGAATATCAAAGTCCTTAACCCAGTCAAAGTAGTTGCTCTTATATTCTCTGATTCTGTTGAGAAGAGCATTTTCATCACTTTCATAATAATGCCCCAGATCGGCAATGTATTCTTTATATCCACTATCCAAAAGAGAATCCACTTTCATGAGGAAAGCTTCAACAGCTTCTTTTGAGAAAGCAGTAGCACCTTCGGCTATCAGATGTTTCCGGTCATGCATCATGGACTGGATTAGCTCTTTTAGCGTTTTGATCCAAGGGTGGCTTGATGAGTCGAACAGCTTCTGCAGATCCCTTTCCAGATGTTGATTGCATTCTACATTTCTGAAGACAAAGCCTTCATGATAATTGATGGTGTTATGATCATGCATGACTTTTGTTCCGGAACTTAGCACAGGAAGGATGTTATCTTCAAGGATTCCTTCAAGGTCTTTATGTAGATGTGCAGTATACAGGGCTATACGTTCATTTCCATAATACCTCATACAAGCTCTTGCTGTATTTACAAAGACTACAGTGTCATCCCAGTAGATAAGAGGCAGTCCTATGATTATATTTTTCAGGTCTGCGATAAAAGCATGGAGCCTTTTTGAGTAACGCTTTTGAAGTTTTGCAAGATACCCTTCGCTGAGGGTAAGCGGTTCAGGAGAAAATCCTGTCAGTATTTTTCTTGTGCGGTTAATGCTTACAAAGCCAAGATCCATGAGCGATAGTGCCATTGCCTGGATTACCTTGCCATACTGGTTTGCAGCCTTAAGAGAACCGAGAGGAGCTTTGATTGTTGCACCACAGTCAAGACATTTATAGATGACAAACCTGTGTCTGCGCTTGATGATCTTTACTTCATAATCGAACTCATCCTTGTAAGATTCTTCAATTTCTTCAAGGTTATGGCTGCCGCATTTGGGACATTCAGTAAGCTCATGAGGGATGGTGTCAGTGATTTCTTCATCAGAAAACTGGGGCATTTCATGCTTCTCATGACCGGTTTGCCCACCTTTTGGAAGACCTGATTTTTCTCTAGAGTTTGGGATAACTTTTTTCTGATCGATTGCGGTCTTGGATGTAGGAGTGCCAGTATTGGTTCCGTTATTATTGAGTCTTGCTGTAAGTCTTGCAACTTCATCCTTAAGTGCCGCTATCTGGGCTTCTGCTTCTTTTGAAGCTGTGATTTCTTCGGAAGAAGCTTCTTCCAGGAATTCCAACTTGTCCCTTAAATGCTGATTCTCAAGTTCAAGGCTGAACTTATCATTCTCCAGTTCCTTAACTTTGGCGCGCTCTTTTTCATAAAGCTCCTGATAACGATCAGCGAGGGATTTGTATTGTGAAATCTTTTTGTTGAGGCCTTGGATCTGGCTGAGAAGCTTTTGCACGCGAGAGTCTGAAGCACCTTCTTTTCTGAGCTTTTCCAGTTCTTTTTCAAGCTTTTTTACCTTTCGCTCGGCAGCGTGCCATTCCTTTTTTATAACTTCATAAGCTTCTTTTAAGTCCATCCCCGATAACCTCAACAATCATTTTGATTTATATTTTTCTAATTGCTCTCGCAGTTCCTGATTCTCTTTTAATAGTCTTCTGACTTCGTCCTTGAGACCTTTCATGGTCTTTGGCATTTCGTAATCATCACTTCCTGCTTCATAGGAAGGACTGCGCTTTTTGCATCTGCCATCGGTAGGGATAATCTCTTTTGTTTCAGGGTCAACACGGCCTATCAGCCTTCTTTTGGATTTGGATCGCTTGAGCTCCGGATCCCAGAATGATTGATTTTCATAGGCATATGTGATTCCGGATCTTTTGTCGGTCTGATATACAATTCCCATAGTTTGCCTCCTTTATCTTTATGTGTATAGTATAACACATAAAGATATTTATTGCAATAAAAAATGCCAAAAAAGCTAGAATTTTTCTGGCTTCTTGGCATTTTTATATGACCGAAAACTCTTTATGTGAAAGATACCATATCTGGGAAAGTGTGAATAGTAACTATGTTCTATGAGCAGGTGTCCGTATTGGACACCTTATTGTGTATCCTTTAACCAAGATGAAACAGAAAACATGCTCCAAGCCATATTCTAGCGAAAGGAGGCCGTTATGAGCAGATATGTAGTAGTAGATTTAGAGATGTGTCGTGTATCAAAAGACATGAGAAAGAAATTCAATGTTAAACAGGAAATAATCCAGATTGGAGCGGTCCTCCTTGATGAAGATTACAAGGTTATTGATAAGTTTTCCAGTTATGTGAAGCCTTCCTTTGGAAAGATCGATCCGTTTATTCAAAAGCTTACAGGCATCAGCAACGACAACATAAAGGATGCATCTGATATTCAGACAGTACTCGGCAAATTCTTCAGATGGCTGCCTTATGATGCGGTGCCTGTATCCTGGAGTAACAGTGATAGAAAGCAACTGCTTAGTGAGACATTTGAAAAGAACCTTGTCATACCGGATCTTGAAGATGTTGCAGAGGTCTGGACCGATTGTCAGAAGGAGTTTGGGGAAAAACTCGATAGCAGGAAGTGTTATTCATTGGAAGAAGCGCTCGTAGCAACTGACATCATCACAGAAGGACAAGCCCACGACGGACTTGTGGATGCATATAATACAGCGCTTTTGTTCTCAAAGATAAGAACAGAAGAGGAGTTTAAGCTTAATCCTTATTATGAGACTGCTCATAACGATTCAGAAGCAGAGGCACTTACATTTTCTATGGGAGATCTGTTTACGGGGCTGAATCTGGCAGTTGGATGAATGGATGGTATGAAATATGGGGAGTTTTTGGGGAGGATGCTTTTGTATCCTCTTTAAGTTTATTTAAATACACGAAACCAGCCATGGCAGGAGGCTCATCATGGGAAACAATGAGATCATAAAAGGGCAGAATACTTCATATACACGATATGAGGAACTTATAAATAGAAGGGATGACCTTAGGAAAAAGGCTTTTCAGTATCAGGCTGCCTATGTCAGTATATTTGGCGACCTTATAATCGAGCTTTTCAGAAAAAAGATAGAATGTATCCGTAAAAAGAAGACCATAGAATATTGTCAGGCATCACTTAATCATGGGAAAACGGTAGAACAGGAAAAACTTCAGGAATATCTGGAGCAGGAGATGGCTGATTTTAATAAGCAGCTTGATAACATGGTCAAAGAACATAAGGCATCTCTTGCATCAACTGTGTTAACGGAGATAGAGCTTAGTGAAATAAAGAGGATTTACCATAGACTTGTAAAGATGATACATCCTGACATGAACCCTTCTGTTGCAAAGTCAGAGGAATTGATGGATCTGTGGAACAGGGTAGTTGTCTGTTATGACTGTAATGACCTTACGGGATTACAGGAACTGGAAGTCTTAGTTACAAAAGCTGTAAGCGCAGCAAGCCTCGAAGAAGCTGATATTATGATCCCCAATATCGAGGAGAAGATTTCAGATATTGAAAAGCAGATAAGAACTATCATGGAGACAGATCCTTACCAGTACAAATTCCTTCTGGATGATAAAGAGCTGGTTGAAAAGAAAAGACAGGAACTTAGATGTGAACTAAAAGAATATGAAGAATACAGTAATCAGCTTGATGAAGTCCTTGAAGGGATAATCGGAAGCGGGGTGAAGATAACATGGCAAATGAGCTTGAAGTAACACCAACTCAAGGTGCAGTAGCGACAATTGAAGGGCATGAGCTTGGAGAAATTATAAAGCCCCTCATAAAAGAAATTCACCTGTTTGATTCATATATTGCAGGAACAACACATCTTAAGGATAAATCTGTGCTTGAAAGCATAAATGTAGAAGATAACCTAATCTTGCAGCGAGAGGACAATAAGTATGACAGTAACGCTATCCTTGTTCTGAACGCTGAAAAGAAAAAGCTGGGATATGTTCCTGAAAAGGACAACATTGTTTTTGCAAGGCTTATGGATGCCGGAAAACTTCTTAAGGCAAAGATAATTGATACCAAAAGCCATAATTCTTATACAGAAATTAGGATAAGTATATTTTTGGTTGATTTTTAATATGTAAGATCACCCTTATTAAGTGCTAAAATTATTAAATAATGAGGAGAATATAAATGCGAAATGTATTCTTGAAATATCACCACATGCCTAACCTGTAGGAAGGTAAAAACACCTTTGATACTTCCTGCAGGGAGGGTAAATCTTATCAAAGGTGGTGATATAAATGGGAAGGACCAGAGCTTACAGAAGATATGTAAGAAACAAGGCAATCATCAGAAAAAAGAGAATCTGGAGGGATGCCTTTGGATGTGACTGGTATTTGCCTGATGGAAAGTATGCAAAGGCAAGACTTGGATGTAATTGTTGGATGTGCAAACCGCAGAAACATTATTACATTCCGACTATGTTTGAACTTAGGGATGCAGATCATGTAAGGCAAAGCCTTGAGGATTACTATAATTCCTGAACATCAAAATAATGAAACTAGAATATGCATTTGTTAGAAAAAAAATACATCTAAATAAACGAGGAAAGCCGGGCTAGTGTCACGTAAGCCCGGCTTTGTGTTATGAAGAAAAGTGTGTTCTTATGAGGGGGTTATCAAGAAGTGTGTTCCTCTTGATAGTATTACTATAACCCTGCAACCTTAATCCAACCTTTAATTACTGTTAACAGTTTATGAACAATTTCAAGAAAAAATCTCGTATTGTTCATAAACTATTCAAAGGGTTTTAAAGCTTAGTTAAGTTTTTGAAAGTAGAATATAACTATCAAGAGAAGAGCAAACCTCTTGTTAACAGAGTTAATAACTTTTTCATAACGCTGTCTGGCAAAAAGCCAGACAGCATCCTCCCTAAAATACAGTCGCCAGTATGGCGGCTTTTTTATCGATATTTTTACAAATCCCTGTACAAATTACATAGAGGATTCTATCACTGTCTCTATAGCAATCCTAAGTCCCCTTGCCAGGTTATCCATATCCATATCAGCACCCTGCGGCATTCCCTTGGGATTTGGTACATGAATGAATCCACATGGTATATGAAGACTATTGGTTTTGAGAAAATCCATTACTCTGTAAAAGGTATCGTTACAGACAAAAGTTCCTGCTGAGTAGGAGAGCTGAGCATCAAGACCAGCATCATTCATGCTTTCCACAATTCTTTTAGAAGCTTTACTGCCTCATAGGACGGATTAACGGTGTCGTTGTTGAAGGGTTCAAATCCGGTAATAAGTATCATGTCTGTAAAACCTCCGTATTCATTCATTTTGGAATATTTCTGATCCCTTTAAGCGTAATATTATCATATTTGACATAGCCGATATACTTAGATCTGTAATTGGACCCTTTGTTTTGGGTATCTTGGATATTGTGATCTGCTATAAAGCAAGTAACAAAAAATAAGCCTCTGATCGGGGGCTTGATTTTTTTAGGTATAGTATTATAATTAAGGTTGCACACAATTAAATATAATAAAATACAATATATAAATAGGCAAAACAAGGAGGATATCATGAGTGTAGCAGTCAGATATTATTCAAGATCAGGAAACACGCAGAAAGTTGCAGAGTATATTGCAGAAGCAGCAGGCGTAGACGCTGTTTCAGTAGATGCTAAGGATGCAGCGCTTAGCGAGAAGGTAGATGTCCTTTTCATTGGTGGTGCATTATATGCTTATGGGATAGATGAGAATCTCAAACAGTATTTGAAAGGGATATCAAGCGATAAGGTTGGTAAAGCGGTTGTATTTTCAACATCCTGGCTGTCAAAGCATGCACTTGACCTTATCAAAAGCGGATTGACTGAAAAGGGAATTCCTGTAGAGAGTGATACTCTGTATTTTAAGAGTAAGGCAGTGGATGGATGCAAGGACGAAGTAGTTAAGTTTGCAAAAAAATATATTTGATGTAACAACCGGTGCATACTATCAAAATTTTAGCCGCCATATTGGCGGCTTTAATATTGCAGACAAAATGAAGTGAGGCCAACTTTTTGATATAATGAATATTATGAATATACATGAAATCCTTCAAAAACAAATTGATAAAATATATGGAATAAATGGTAAGTCAACAGGCCGCGTTTTGATTCCAGCTTTTCTTGGAGATTTTAGAAAAGTTCTGGAACAAAGTGATCTTGGAGTGATGGCATCGGAAGAGTACATGACAGAAGATAAGAAGATGCATCTAATTTTCAAAGGTCAGAGGCGCATGTCTGCTACAGGTTATGATTTTGTAGTAACTTCTTGTGTGTGTAATGGTGAAGAACTCATATCAGGAGAAGTGTCACTATTTCCTGGGATAATGTGACAATTAAGTTCACAGAATTTTCACCATTCCATAAGCTTATCTTAATGTTGGAGGAATATGATTATTCTATCGGGAGGAGATGAGAATCTTCTTTGGAAAGAACACACACTCTCATATAAGAACACATTTCAATTGAAAAGATGGACCAGCTTCTAGGAAAAGGGGCTGGTCCAAATTCGTTAGTGGCAACAATATTTAGTTGTTTTTTTGGTGTTTTCATCGTAATTATTTATGAAGGCTGTAGTATTGGACGGAAGCCCAAGAAAAAACGAAATACAATATAAAGCTTTTCTGAAAAAAGTCTAAATTCATCTTGCAAAGTGGACTTAATCAGTCGATATCTAATACAATTAAAATATAGTATTTATAACTTTTGGCGTAATGTTTTTTACAGGAGGAATCGACCAATGACTAGAAAACATACCATTTTAGATCATTCAATTATCGGATATTTTGTTCTTATAATCTTTGTTATGCTTTTTTCATCTATTGGTGCAAGCCTGATTGATAAACCGCTTTCAAACGTTATACCTGGTTATGCAAGAGAAATGTCAGGATTAGGTACCACTGTGACATCTGTGTCCGGTATCGGCGCCGCTATAGGGGTTCTGATATCAGTTACTATATTTACAATTTGGTTCAGGCCTGACTTCAAAGGCATTCTTGGTGTGAGAGGCTTTTTGTGGGGCATTGTGGTTATGCTTCCTTTCCTTATTGCTGATTATGTAGGTGCCGCTATTGATCTTCATACATTTGGATTTGGCAATGTGCTTGTTGCGTTTTTATCCGCTCTTTCGCCAGGATTTACAGAGGAAGTAGCATTCAGAGGTCTCGGTATAGCTAACTACATGAGAACGATCAAATCTGAGAAGCAGATTAAACAGATATTCTGGTTATCAACATTATTGTTTGCCGGGATTCATATAACCAATATCCTTTCAGCCGGAAATCCTGTGGCTGGTATTTTTCAGGTATTATATTGTGTCGGAGTTGGCGCGATTTTTGGTGCGGTATATTTACGCACTGCTAATCTGTGGGTTGTAATGATCGCACATTTTACACTGGATTTTGCAGGACTTGTTAACGCTTACTATTCTTCTACAGGTGGTCTTTCGACACAGCTGGTTGCCAGTGATTGGGTTAATCTTGTGGCATCTGCGATAGGAATAGTGACTGCATTGATCCTGTTATCGCCCAAGCACTACCCGCAGATCATGGAACTTTGGAAAGAAAAGTGGAGCCGATAGTTAGCAGTATTCATTGGATATGCATTATGGGTGAGTAATATGATTCTATTTGTAGATGCTTGTGTTAGAGCGCATTCGAGGACTAAAAGGCTTGCAGAAGCTCTGTTGGCAAAACTAAATGAAGAGGCTGTTCATGTAGCATTGGAAAAGATTTCTTTTGCAGTGACAGACGAGGATTATCTGAAAAAGAGAGATGAGCTGATATCGATCGGCGAGTTTGACAACGATATGTTTGCCTTAGCCAGGCAGTTTGCAGCAGCGGATACAATTGTAATTGCTGCACCTTTCTGGGATCTGTCTTTTCCTGCTAAGTTGAAACAGTATATCGAAGCCATAAATGTAACCGGAGTTACCTTTGAATATACACCTGAAGGAATACCCAAAGGCCTGTGCAATGCAAATGAGCTTTATTATGTCATGACGGCTGGCGGGGATTATGTCCCTTGGGAGTTTGGCTTTGGCTATATAAAAGCACTTGCCCAGATTTTTTACGGGATTAAAAATGTGGAAATAATTAAGGCAATCGGTCTTGATATTGTGGGGGCAGATGTTCCGGCCATCATGGATGAAGCTATAAGTAACATTAAACTCAAAAAGGAGAAGGACAGCTAATGATAGGCAAAAGATGGAATGCATTTAGAAAAACTACTTCAGTAATACTTTTGACTGCTTTGGCTATAATGTCTGCCGGATGTGGAAACAAAGAAAGCAAGGCAGGCTCTGACATATCTTCTCAGGAAGTAGAAAGTTCAGATCTTTCCGGAGTGCCCGGAGGAGGGAAATGGGTTGATTCCGATGTTGTTGGCATGGTCAAGCCGGAAGATAACATACGGCTTCAGGACGACTTTGCTGCAGCTGCGAATAAAGACTATATTTTGTCTGCAGTTATAGACCCTGCTTATGAAGAGGCCAGTACAGTTCTTGATGCATCCAAGCTGGTATATGAAAGATGTATGGCGATTGCCTCTGATGATACTATGACAGACGACAATGCTTTAAAATACAAAGCTTTGGTAAAGCTGCACTCTGATTGGGATGAGAGAAACAAGCTTGGTGTAGAACCACTAAAAAAATACATTGCAGACATACAGAGCATATCTTCTATAAGTGAACTTACAGAGTATCAGGGAAGCACTAAGAGAAATCCCTTTGAACTTGGATTATTAATACCGGAATCCGTAGGAGTACAATTGCAGTTCCCGGACAAGAGTACATTAAATCTTAAGGCTCCAAGTCTTTCGCTGGGATCTGTCTCTTCATATGTGCAATATACAAGTAGCACATTATCAGCAAAGGAAAGATGCGATGATGTAATTGGATATTATCTTGGAAGACTTGGTTTTTCTGAAAAAGAGATCAAAGATACCTTAAAAGGCAATTACAGAATAGAAACTTTTATCGCCAGAAACAGTAATATTGAAAACTTCGGCGTAAGGGAAATGTTTACTCTGGCGCAAAACAACAGAGAAGGGATAGGTGACTTACAAGGGGATTATCCGCTCTTACAGATACTGGATAGCAGAGGCTATTCGGGATGCGATAGTTTTTATGTGGATTATACATACCTTAAGGCTCTGTCCGGTATTTATTCCGAAAAAAATCTTGAGGATATCAAGTCATTTCTTATAGTTCATACCATCGATTCGACCAAGTATCTTTATGACCGCGAATCATATGAAAAGATGGTTTCGCTTTATACCACAAGCGTGGGCAACCATGAGGGGCTATCAGATGGTCAGCGCAGCGTCCTTTTTAGAAATGATATGACTATCTGCGGCTTTCTTCCGTTATTAGATACTTTATACCTGGAAAAATATTTTAAGGGCAGCGAAAAAACAGATCAGGTAAAAGAATTTACTGACGCACTGATAAAGGCTTATTTACAAATACTTGATGAAGAAGACTGGATGTCAGATGATACAAAAACCGCTGCAAAAGAAAAATTGCAAAATATGGCGCTGCATCTCATAAAGCCTGATAATGTCGCGGACTATTCATCAGCAGAAATAAAATCCTACGAAGAAGGAGGCAACCTTGTTGAGGCTGCTGCTGAAGGCAGGCGTGTATTGGAAGCTCACAGGGCAGCTATAAGTAAGAGTCCGGATTGGGACAGATTCAAGTGGGATATTTATGACGCAGATAGAACTACTACAGAGGTTAACTGTGTGTATTATACAACCGAAAACGGCATCTATATAATGGCAGGTTATTTAGCTATGTGCGATGCTGCATTCGGAGAGGATTCATCAATTGAGCAGTTTGCGGGAATCGTAGGAACTACTATTGGTCATGAGATAACTCATGGATTTGATTCTAATGGAACAAAGTTTGATCTGTATGGGCGGCAGTTTGATGAAAATATAACTGCCATTGACTGGATGGCTGTAGAGGACAGGTCAAAGATGGATGAAAAGGGATCAAAGCTTGCCGGTTATTTCTCACTGGCAAGACCTATTCCCGGGCAACAGAAAGTGAATGGAAGCATTATAAAAGATGAAGCCATAGCCGATATGGGAGGCATCAAGTCAGTTCTGTATGTGGCAAGGGAATGGCCTGATTTTGATTATGACGAGTTTTTCAGAGCCTTTGCAAGGCAATATGCGCAGCAGACAACTAAGGAAAACGAGCTTGGGACAATGAGAGGTGACATACATCCCCTTCCATTCTACAGAATAAACATTATGCTTCAGCAATATGATGAATTCATCGAAACCTATGATATTAAGCCGGGAGATGGAATGTACTTAAGCCCGGAAAGAAGAGTCAATGTTTGGTGATGTCTTATTCAGGAAGGAGTCTAATTATGGGATCAGAGATTTCAAATGCAGCAATAAGGCTTGATAACATAATCAAGAGCTATGGCAAGCATGACGTACTAAAAGGCGTCACCATGCAGGTTAATAAAGGCGACATCTACGGTCTCGTGGGCAAAAACGGTGCAGGAAAAACCACGATATTCAAGATGATTCTTGGATTGTCGGAATACACTTCCGGCAGTGTTTCTATAGACGGCTCGCAGAATCGAAAAGAGCTGTTTGAAAACAGGTCAAAGGTTGGATTTTTTGTAGGCTCCAATTTCTATGGATATCTTTCCGGGAGAGCAAATCTTGAATACTATGCAGCTGCAAAGGGGATAAAGGGAAAAGCGCTGAAGCAGGAGGTGGATCGTGTTCTGAAGGTTGTGGGTCTCGTCGATGGTAAGGAAAATCAGAAAGCCAAGGGGTATTCCCTTGGAATGAAACAGCGTCTTGGAATAGGCAATGCAATCCTTGGCAATCCTGATATTCTCATCCTTGACGAGCCGACCAACGGTCTTGATCCTCAGGGTATAGCTGATATCCGTCACATGATACGGCGATTCAGGGATGAGTTTGGTATGACTGTCATAGTGTCGAGCCATATTCTTGGTGAACTGGAAAATACCGCAGATCGCTTCGGCATAGTACACAATGGAGTTATAGCAAAAGAAATCACACAGGATGATCTTTCTGCAAAGCGCCCTGAGGTAGAACTGACAGTTTCTGCCGGTAATCTGGAAAGAGCCAAAAGTATTCTTGCGGAAAATGGTATTGATGTCCTAAAGGAAGGAAAAGAGAAAGTTACTCTGGAAGACTATTACTTTGAACTCATTGGAGGATCAGCAGAATGAGAAATTTGTTAAGAGCGGATTTGAAACGTATCTTTCGGGTTGGCCTTATTTACGTCGGTCTTTTGCTTGCGCTGATCTACATCTCATATACAGTTCTTGAAGGTGTTGTAAATGATGGTTCAATCGGACTGATAAATGGCGTGCAGAAATCACTTAGCGGGGCGCCTATAGCTCTTTTCATAGTCTTTCCCACATTCTATGCTGTTTTTGCACATGAGTTATCATCAAAATCGATGCAGACTGTGCTTGGTCATGGTATTACCAGGGACAAGCTCATAATCGCCAAGCTTCTTGATGCTGCCATTTTACTTCTTTGCCTTTATCTGGTCATAATTGTAGCGGCTCTTATTGTAATAAATACAGAATCGGCAATCGTATTAAGTCCGCAACAACAGGTGAATCTTATTATATATATCATCCTGAGGTGGCTTAGACATTTTGGCTACATTGTTTTTTCCGCCATGATCATGTACATTTCCGGTTCTACAGTTCTTGGTATTATCGCATGTATCGCGTTTACGGTTGTGTTTAAACTGGTGTTTAACATAGTAGAATTTTTTTCTTCTCTTTCATTATATGATTATACCTTTGACGGGTTGCTGGATTGGGCATATACCGGAATAGAAGTGGGAGCGGCCCCCTGGCAGCTTCTGCCAGCTGTCTGTTATCTTTTCGCAGCACTGGCGATTACGACTTATTTTTTCCGGAGAAAGGAGTTTGACTTTTGAAAAATCTAATTTTTGCAGATGTGAAAAGGATCCTGAGAAAACCGTCATATTGGATTGTACTTGGAATTAGCCTCCTTATTTCACTCTTTTGGACTATTCAATCAAACAATAGCGGCGGGCCAAGTGGATTTTCATTTGCTTCCAGTCAGGGAACAGCTATAAACACAATGAATCTCTTTATAGGAATAGCCATATACGTGAGTGTATATGCCGATGAGTTCACGTCAAATTCGATGCAGTGCCTTATTGGAAGAGGGATTTCAAGAAGGAGACTCCTGATTGCCAAGTTCATTAATTGCGTAATCGTAACCTTTATTTCATATGGAATCTATACACTTTTTATCACCATTACAGGTCTGATTATGGGAGCGAAGATGAACGGAGCAGAAAGCAGCTTTTTATATAGCACGATACTAACCAATGCTTTTATTGTTCTGGGCTATGCAACAATATCCATGATCATTCTTTTCTGGAGCAAGAACGTTGCCTATGCAACACTCGTGGATGCATTCCTTCTTTTTGCGGGAGATACACTACTGAGCGGGCTGAATGTCATTCCTGTGATCAATCATTGGCATATAGACAGGCATTTTTTTTCACAGGCCCTCGAATGTGCAAAAGTAGATTTGCTGCTTACCGGAGGTACGGCAATCATTACACTGCTTTGGCATGTCGCAAAGATCTGCGCTGTTTCGATAATTTTGGCATATTTGCTCTTTAGAAAAAAAGAGCTGGATTTCTGAAATGGTTTATATATGCGATAGCCTGAGGAGAAAAGATGAGAATCAGAAGAGAATTGGCTATTTTTTTAGTTGTAGGTTTTATGCTTTCAGGATGTACTGCCCAAAAGGCCCCACCGTCTGATAACAGCACACAAACAGACGAAGCTGTAGATACAAATGATATCGATGGAGGAAAACCGTGGATTAACTCGAATCTGAAAGAGAATGTTATAAATGTGGGACACCTTTCTGAGAAGGATGATTATTATATCGCAGTCAACTATGACTGGATAATGGGGCATGATATTCCGGAAGGCTCACCATCTTACAGTAGTGCAAGTGTGCTCAGGTCTGAAATCGAAGAAAAAGCCATTGCGGCTATGGAAGATGATACACTGACCGGTATGGATGCTAAGCTTGTCAGTTACATGTATCATTCGTTTCTTGATTGGGACAGCAGAAATGAGAATGGCCTGAAACCGCTGGAGGCTATTGTAAAATACATTGAGGCGCTGTCAGATATTGATGCGGTTTCGGAGTATACCTGCAGCCCCCAAAGGCCGGAACTGGTTAGCACAGTTATAAAAATCGAAAATAAAAATGATCTGCTGGATTCAACTAAATATGTTACATCCGTAGAGTTTAATGACCTCCTTTTGGGCGATTCATCCGAGTATAGTGAAAGGTCTCCTATCGGACAGATACAGGATGATGAAAACAGGAAGCTCTTTTCATCGATTATGGTTAGAATGGGATATTCACAGGAAGAGTCGGACAAAATCTATGACGCTTCCATGGAATATGAGACGCAGCTGGCTGAATCGGTATATTCATATAGTGACTATTCGCAGCCGGATATCTATTCCAAGGTTCTGAACTATTATGAACCGGATGAAATGTATGCCCTGACCTCGGAATTTCCCATGAAAGAATTCATAAAAGGAAGAGGATATGACAATGCCAAGCGGTTCTATAGTGCGGAGCCGGAGGCACTAAAAAAGATATCCGGGATGTACACTCAGGACAACATAGAAGGTATCAAGGGGTATATGATTGTGCATACAGTCATCGCCAGCGCTGAGTATCTTGACAGACAAGCATTTGAGGCCGCTATAACAGCCGATAATAATATAAATGGCGCGACCGGAATCCTTAGCGACAAGCACTACGCATACACAGCTGTGAGGTCAGCTCTGCCGGACTCTATCGGAAAAATGTATATTCAAAAGTATGATCCTTCTGAAACAAAAAAGACCCTTACTCAGATATGCAAAGATATTGTGGCTAAGTACAGAGAAATGCTAAAAGAGGAGGAGTGGCTTTCCGATGAGACCAAACAACTTGCCATAGAGAAGCTTGATGCAATGAAGATCAATGTGATCGAGCCGGGTGAGTACCTTGATTACAGTGATCTGAAACTGGATAATCAGTCTTACTTTGATATTCAAAAGGCTATTAAGGATTATGAACACGAGCTTGATTTGAGGAATACAAACGGTACTGTAAACAAGAATCTCTGGCCTGCATCAACCCTTGAAACAGAAGCTTTTTATTCTCCGACCAATAACTCTATCAATGTTATGCTTGGCATATTGGGCGATGATTTCTATAGAAACGACATGTCGAAAGAGCAGTTATATGCCTCCATAGGAACAATAATTGGCCATGAGATCAGCCATGCATTTGACCCTTCAGGCGCTCATTTTGACAAGAATGGCGATATGAAGGACTGGTGGACGGAAGAAGACCTGGCAGCTTTTGAGGAAAGAACTGCGAAACTGATTGACTTCTATGATGGCATAACGGTGTTTGGTGATGTTAACGTCATAGGAAGCAATGTTAAGGGCGAGGCCGTTGCAGATATGGCCGGTTTGAAGGTTGTGCTCTCATTGGCTGAAAAGGAAGAAGAGTTTGACTATCAGGAGTTTTTTGAAAGTTATGCAAAGATATGGAAGCTTATTCTTACTTATGAATACAGTTACTCACTGGTTTTAGGAAACCCGCATCCGCTTAATTATCTAAGGGTAAATACAGTTGTCCAGCAGTTTGATGAGTTTACAGAAACATATAATCTGGAAGGCGGAGATGGAATGTATCTTGCTCCGGAAAACAGAGTTTCTGTTTGGTAATAAAATCATGACTTCCTGCAGACAAAAGAGGAAAAACAAAAACCTATAGAAATAGAAAGGAGAAAAAATATGACATCGATTATCAGTTTTGTTCTAAGTTTGATTATTGTGGGGATTCTTTATAAGAATATGATTGCCTGGGAAGGAGATTACAGAATTTCAAGAGGACAGGCATTATTGCCGGTATTACTTGGACTATTATCAGTGCCGCTTTCATTTGTCTTTTTCCTGATAATCGGACTTACATTCAGGGCTGTAACCGGATTTGTACCTACAGATGGACCTCTATTACTTGCCAGTTTCAATCATGCGCTTTTTTCTGCAGCGCTGAATGAAGAATTGGCAAAACTTATCATTACGCTTATTGTATTATGCATCTATAGGAAAAAAATTAGAAATGTATATGAATATATGCTGATAGCAGGTGCTGTCGGATTCGGGTTTATTCTTATAGAAGACTTTGTATATAGTGTCAGTCTTCCTGTTCTCTTGATGAGGTTGCCGGGTATAACAGTGCATATGATGCTGGGGCTTGCCATGGGAAGACATCTTGGACTTGCCAGATATAACAAAGTAACAGGCAGAGGGTCTGTATTAAAAGAATATCTTCTTGCTTTTTTTGTCCCTGTGGTTTGGCATACTGTTTTTGATTTTTTTGGTGCAAACATGCTCATACATGCCGGGGATAATGTAGAGACTATGACAGCGGAAATACAAAGAACAACATATATTGGTGCTGGTATGGTGTTAATTGCGGTAATTCCGATATTCTTTTTCCAGTTCTACATATTCAGACGACTTAAGAAAAATGCCGCAAACCTTGTAGCGCTTTCCTTCATTGCTGAAAACAGTACAGAGCAGGAGAATACCAATGCTTAAAAAATATATTGAATTTATGAAAAAGTCGCCACTGATAACTGCTGCGCTCTGCATAGTATACGTGGTTGTGTGTTTCAATACGGTACCTACAGAGACAAATTTCCAGTTTTTTATAGTGAGGACTTTGCTCTGCGGAGCGTCGTGCTTTTTCCTGTACCAGATATCCGGAGATAAGACGCTTGCCTCCTGCTATGTTTCTACAGGATATGTCATCAAGAACGCCATTGGATTTTTATTGATGTCCCTTATCATGGGCTCTGTATTACTCTTATCAAATATAGAAGAGCAGGTCCCTTTGAATGATAACCCGGTATTGGGGCTTATCATAGTATTTCTTATGTTTATTTCCGTGGGGCTTTTTGAGGAACTGGCTTTCAGGGCAGTTATAAACGATGCGATAATCTATAAGTTCAGGGAAAAGAAATATGTTTTTGTCATTAGTGCAGTAGTATCTTCGCTAGTATTCGGTGCAGCACATATTGTGGGCGAATTTGATGCTACCTCCGCTATTGCATGGGGACAGGCGGTAGCCAAAACGTTGGAATCAGGCGTCTTTGGACTGGCCCTCCTTATACTGTATTGGAAGACCAGAAATATATGGGCCTGCGGTTTGGCACATGGCTTGTTTGACTTTTTTGCAGGTTATACAGAAGGACTGTTTGTTCCGGTAACAAACTCAGGTTCATCGTATATTAATACAGGTGAAGACGGAGTGCGGATCCTTATTACATACTTTGTAGTTGCTGCAATAAATGCAGTTCTGACATTTTTAGTATGGAAGAAGGTTGGAAAGACTATCGATTTCGAAAAGATCAGGCGTGAGTGGTAGAGAATATCCGAAGCCGGGAGTTATATTTATAACAGCATGCGATTTTCTTTTCTGTAAACCGGAGGGCAGAGGGTGAAAAGAAAACTGATATTAGCAATAAATCTTTTGATAATGGGGTTTATTCTGTTCTTTATCATCAGGTATGCGAATACTAAGGCGGAAGAGAGCAACGAAAATGAGATTATCGCCTTTGAGAAGATGACAATGACGACAAATCAGATCATCGCAAACTACCTTGAGGATGAACAGCACCTTTGTGATATATGGGCGAACTATATCAACCGTTCAGCGGAGGATGGTACTCCGATGACAGCCGAGGAAGCGATATCCTTTATCAGAAAAGCTAAAATTTCTTCTGAGATTGAGGGGCATCTGATTTTCCTGGACAGTTCTGAACGAGGGGGTATATCTACGACTGCCAGAGTGTCTGACCCCAGTGTCTATACAGTTTCTTACGCGAAAATAAATATCTTTGACAATATCGAGAGTTTGGATACTATGAATGATGTTGTCTGCCTTACAAGAGCCTATACAAATCCCATGAATGGAGTGCAATCTATTGCATTCTTAAATAAAGTGAACGTTTTTGACAAAGAAAGTGGCGAGCAGAAGGAAGGAATTCTGATGCGCGTCGTTCCTTTAAGTCGCCTTGAGCAAAAGCTTGTTATCCTCAAGGGTGAATATGAGAATGTTGAGATAAGTATCGTGGACAAGGAAGGTAATTACGTTGTCCATGGTAAATCCTTTAAAAACAGTAATTTCTTTGAGTACTATAAGTCCTACAATGTAGCTTCGTCAGAGGAATATGCGAATGTGATCCAGGAGATAGCCGGGGGAACAGGCACCATGACGATCAAGAATTTTAAGGATGAGGACTGTGTTTTGTCTCACACGCCTCTAGAGACTATGACGACATGGTTCCTGCTGGCTTATATTCCGGCGAAGGATCTGGTAGTAAGCCGATCGATAGACTGGCTGCTCCTTGGCATAGCGACTCTTGGCTTTTTAGTACTTCTGATATTCAATTCTATTGTCATGATGATTTATAACCGCGAATTGTCAGAGGCTGCGAAGCAGGCAAATCAGGCAAACGAGGCCAAATCCAACTTTTTATCCACCATGTCCCATGATATCCGTACGCCTATGAATGCGATATTGGGACTAAATGAGATGATCCTTAGGGATTCTCATGATAACAATATCAGAATGTATTCAGAGAGTATTAGAACTGCAGGAAGTACGCTCCTTGGCATCATAAATGATATTCTTGATTTCTCCAAAATTGAAGCAGGCAAAATGGAAATTATAAACGTTGATTACGGTTTTGCTTCTCTTCTTAATGACCTTGTAAATATGGTGCAAAAGAAAGCGGAAGATAAGGGACTCTCTCTTAAGCTGGATATAGACAGAAATATTCCCATGGTCCTTTACGGAGACGAGATCAGGATCAAACAGGTCATCATCAATATTCTCTCTAATGCCGTAAAATATACCAAACAGGGTTCTATAACCTTCTCCGTACATGCTAATAAGATTCAGGATAAGCCGGATTCAATCATGCTTAGAGTTAGCGTTGCAGACACCGGTATAGGCATAAAACCGGAAGATCTTGATAAGCTGTTCGTTGCTTTTCAGCGTATTGAAGAGAAAAGAAACAGGAACATCGAGGGTACAGGCCTTGGTATGACTATTGTTCAGAGGTTTTTGGATATGATGGGTAGTCATCTCGAGGTGGAGAGCGAATATGGTAAGGGATCGGTCTTTTCCTTTGAACTTGAGCAGAAGGTCGTAAAATGGGAGCCTATTGGCGATTTCCAGGAGGCCTTCAAGCGTGCGTCAAGCGAGCGCATAAACTACCAGGAGAAGTTCACTGCGCCTGATGCGAGAGTGCTCGTGGTTGATGATACGCCTGTTAACCTGACAGTGTTTGCCAGTCTGCTAAAGCGAACTGAACTTCAGATAGATACAGCGGAAAGTGGTGATGAATGTATCGTACTATTTAGGAAAAATAAATATGATGTTATTTTCCTGGATCATATGATGCCGGATAAAGATGGTATAGAGACGCTTGTTGAGATGAAGGGGATAACTGATACTCCGAATATTGGAACTCCGGTAATCTGCCTTACAGCAAATGCGATATCTGGTATGCGCAAGATGTACACAAATGCCGGATTTGATGACTATCTTACGAAGCCAATTGATGCTGAACGTCTGGAGATGATGCTACTTCAATATCTTCCTAAGGAAAAGGTGGCGATTGCGTCAGAAAATGACGATAAAGAAGATAATGAGCTTCCAAATTTCCTGTATGATCTGAAGGGACTGGATCTAGATGCAGGCATTAAATATTGTGGAGATAGTGAAGACTATCTGTTTGCGCTTAAAACATACCTGGATAGTTCAGAAAAGAAGGCAGAAGAAGTCGAGAAATACTGGGCTGCAAGAGACATAGAGAACACGACTATATTAGTTCATGGACTTAAAAGTTCTTCTCGCGCAGTAGGCGCACTTGAACTTGGAGATTTCGCTGAAAGGCTTGAGAAAGCTTGCAAAAATGGCGATTTGGAGATTCCTGAGAAAGAACTTGGTGATTTTATTATAAGATTCAGGCAGTTGGCGAAGGATCTTGAACCCTTGAATGACCTGGATATTGAGTAACAAAGAGCTTTATAGGATACGAATGGAGGTAATGCTTATGAGGAGGACCTTTAGGGCGTTATTTTCGCTGAGCATGGCTACTATGCTTCTTTTGCAGGGATGTGGCAGTGGGAAGAAAGAGGAAGTTCCATTTAGTCCAAAGTATGACAAAGATAGTGAGTTTTCATTAACTGTAGCTGGTAGTTATGGCAACTTTGAGTCCCTTGAAGCAGAGTTCGAGCGCTTCTATGAATACTATCCGAACGCAACTATGCAGTATGTAACGATGGATGACTATAATAACGTCATTTCCAGTGCGCTTGTAAATAGTGAGCCACCAGACATCTTCACTACTAACAGCTATATGATCGGTGATGAAAAGTATGATTCTTTGTTTGAATCCTGTGAAGTCTTGTCAGACTCTTCTGTTGGCCTTGACTATTCCTGCATCAGGGATTCGCTGATAAGAACTACGGATTCCGGTGATGTTGTTATGCTTCCGATTTTCACCACTTCATACGGAATGCTTGTCAACATGGATATCTTTGAAAAAGAAGGCTTAGAGGTTCCGACTAACTTTAGTCAGCTTATGGATGTATGTGCAAAGCTTAAAAGTGCAGGATATGAATCTCCTGTGATGGGTACTGACAGATTCAGTGGATCTGGGTTATTTAATTGTTTTGTTTATCCGATGTTTTCATATAATGTAATAAAAAACAGTGATAAGGTCGATGCTCTAAATAATTTCGATTCTTCATCTGGTGAGCTGATGCGCCCGGCGTTAGAGAGACTTTATGAATTTGTTAACTCTGACTGTATAGATGTGGCAAAATGTCAGGAGGAGATAACAGATGAATACGATTCGGTAATCATGAGATTTTTTGAGGGTGATGTGCCGATGATGCTTGCTACAGGTGATGTAGTGTCTGGAACAGCCAAGAGAGAGAGTAAGTCTGACGCTTTTTCAGCAAATCCGTTTAAATACAGATTCTTTGCTGCACCTGCAGGTGACGAAGGTGGATATTTTATTAATTCAGTCAGTATCTGCTTTTCTATAAATAAAAACAGCAGAAATATCGACATGGCCAATGAATTCATGCGTTTTCTTATAAGCAAGAAAGAACTGGACAACATGGCTGGCTTAAAGCGCCTTATTACTCCTGTAGATGATTATTCTACAAACGAGCTTTATTCTGCACTGGAAGATATTCCGGATGACAGAAGTTTTACGGATAAGGAGACCGGCCTTTTAGACCCTGCGGTCAGACAATTCAGGGCTGCAATCTATGCTGTTGGAAATGGGGAAATGACAGTTGATGAAGCTGTTTCAGCTTATGGAAATATTCCGGAGGAATAGAGAAAGATTAGTGTAAAATAAGAGTAGATAAGCTGGTTCTGGTGAATTTATTCGGAATGTGATGACTGGGGCGAGTTTTTATTCTTTTTGACCTTGAAATATACAGGAATTGCACCCAGAGCGGTCAGGATAATCATCCCTACAGCATAGACGCATGCTATGAATGCCCCTACAACCGGGATTTCGAAATCGCTACTTACGTTGTAGTAGTACCAGGTTGTATGGATGATTACTCCTGCAACGCATGATACCCATAGTATTATTGAAGAAAGCAGATAGTCCTGCATGCTTTGGGCAATGATAATATCTAAAATCAATAAGATTATGGGTGTAATAGGGCGAATTGGACTAATGCCAATATTAAACACGATGTCTAAGAAATAAAATAAGCCCAATGGAATTAGATTAAGCAGAAAATAGCTTTTTGCCAGAAATTTTGGAAAGATATCCTCCAAAGAATGTGTCCCCATAATGATTCCCCCAAATGATTGTTGATAATATGAATTATAACTCATGACATGGATGTATGCCATGTTCATGAATGAGCAAAATTTGGCTTTGCTTTTTCATAAATTAAACACATTTAGG
>SVFV01000001.1 GCA_015056655.1 Butyrivibrio sp. | reverse complement strand
CAGCGCGATACATGATATTTGGGATATCATCTCAAAAATTTGGTACAATCATAAGGTACGTGTGATTGAGGATTAACTTCGGACATATTATTGAGGATAAACTAATGGTGTCATTGTACGTTTGTTCAGGGGTGTTGGGAATGGTTATTGCAACTGTTTCGGCTTATTTCCTAATATCGTTTAACAATAGGCTTATAAAGTTAATATTGACGATTATTGATTTGGGTGCAGGGGGATTAATATCAATCTTTCATTTTGCATATAACATTACTGATAAGAATATGCGTCTTTGGTCAACTACAATTTTCTACATTTCATATATAGTTTTTCTGCTGCTAGCTTTATATGGCATATGTCATTTAATAAAAGATAAAAATGATAAAGATCTACTAAGAATTAGGGATATTCTTCTTGGGCAACAAGATTATATTATTAAGTATTATGAAATGCGGAAGGCGCAGATAGATGAAAAACTACAAATTGTTTTGTTGGAGGAACGAGAAAAGAAAATAAAAATACGAGAAGATGCTCTTTTAGAGGAAAAATGTTATTTAGAAAGAAACAAAGAGGTTTTACATAAGCAGGGGAAGAAGAGACTAAAGATTGTATTGCCGGATAGAAAAGAAATATTTCTTAATCAATCATTTATAGATACGATGCCTTCTTTTTTTGATGGTTTTGCTAACTGCTTAAGTGCAATTGATCAATACACAACAAAAGATATAAGTAATACTGGGGAAAGATTAAATGGAGAAATAAAAGATAATTACAAGGAAGTGTTTGAAGCTTTCCTTATGAATATTGAGACAAATATTTTGTCATCATTATTTGGGAATTCTTCGCAGGTGAGAGTCCATTTTAGATATTATAATATTGAAACAAAATCATTTGATATGATAAGTGCGATAACAGGAAAGCGTGGTAAGCCATTTCTGATTAATCATATGAGTCCTATTCCGTACGAAGAATCACTTATAAAAAAGTCATTCGAATGCAAAAGGGCAATTATTAGAAGTATTAATCCATCCGCGACTGTGTATAATGGCGCTAATAGTACAACTTGGCAAGATTACATGACGTATACATTCTATAATATCTGTTACGAGAATGTTCCTTGCCTGTCTTTTGGTATTTCTGTGCAAAATACTGAAAACTATAGGGATATTTTCTATTTCTTGAATTATGCAAAATTTGAAATGTATTTAAATGGATGTGTCGAAAGGTTCAACGAGAATATTAGTATAATTTCAATTCTGTACAATTAAATGGCGAGGGAATTATGGGAGACTATTTATTTGATCGTTACAAAGAATATTTGATGGATAGGAACCAAGCATTGCAGATAGTGGCGCATGTTGCAGGGAGAAGAGATTATGATAAAGCTAATGAAATGTTGAGCATTATAGAAAGGTCAATAAAAGAGGACAAGAAGAACAAGAATGCTACTAACCTAGTGAGATTTAGTAATGATGATGAATATTTTTTATTTATGGATGAAATAGACTAATGCTTTGGGCATAAATTGTCGTTATTCCGCGGGTCAAGATCAAACATCTAGGAGCGTATGAATATGGATAAGGAAGAATTATTTAAAGAAGAAACGATTGTTTTACCATTTGCTTATGAAGAATCTAAAGGTTTTAAAGATAGTACAGTACTTTGGCTGGATAATTACAAAAGGTTATTAGAAAAATACAGATACAAGCAAAGTATCATTGATAGAGTGAATGGATTTATAGATAATTATGCTAAGATGATGGACTTATATTACCAAGGGAAGCATAATGAGGCGTATTTAAAGTTCAAGGATGCTTTTAGTGAGATTATAGCCAGCCCGGATTTACTGAAGAAAAAAGTAACAGAGACAGATTTTTTCAGAGCGAGAATAGTGCCATCTGATAAAATGGATACTTGTTTTGATAAAAATGAAATGTGGCATATACTTTTTCTAAGCGTGGGCTAGTTAAATCAGAACGATTTAGTTTTCCAGGGTTGCCATGTCTGTATTTAGGAGCATCATCATATGTATGTTGGGTAGAGCTAAATAGACCTCCATATGATACTGTTCAAGTTGCATATATTGTTCCTGAAGAAGCCACGAGGGAATTGTTTTTTGGGGATATTAGTTTGCTGCCGAGTAGGTTTGTTGAACTGATGAAAAAACACAAAAGCCCATATAGTGTTGATGAGTACGCATCTATATTTCCGCTGATAGCAATGTGTTCGGTAAAGGTAAATAATAACCTTGATTATTTTAAACCAGAGTATGTTTTTCCACAGTTTCTGATGGAATATGTATTGGAGATGGGTAAAAGCAAAGGCATAATTGGTCTTAAGTATGCATCGGTAAAAATGACATCAAAATATCAGTATGAGAAAGATGACTGGGAATTATATACATGTTATGTTGTGCCGTCTATATCAACTTATGATATAGAATCAGGTACGGATACATGTTTTGATTTATTTAGGATTGAAAACTCAATATCCGCAGTTGAACAAGAGTTTTTATCATATGGTATAGCGAGTGAACGAGCTGGAAAAATTGAAGAAGCCCGATTACTATGCGAGAACAAATTTATTTATACAGAATCTGATATGGCAGTTAGTTATGATTCAACAAGATTTTTTGAAATAGATTTTTTTCTGAAGATAAAAGATATGAAATAAGTTTTAAGAACAGCTTCACATAATTATTGTTGAAATATAATAAAGGGTAGAAGAATAATATGTCCTTTAGCACTTTTTCGGAGTACATTTTCAAATGTGATAGATTGGATAAGAGAATAAGTAATGAAGATGATCAAAAACGTTATTATGATGCATGGATGAAGAAGTATCAAGAAGTGTTTGCAGACATCACTACTGAAAAGGCTATTGAATGGGATTTGCGCTGTGCCAAATCTATGAGAGAAATATTTACGTCTGCGGAGTTTTTGGTAGAGGCAAAAAAGTGCTTAGAGACGAGATGCTATTCTTCGTACTATTTTTGTTTGTATTATTCATTGTTTCATGCAATATATGCTTGTGAATTTATGGATGTCGATGCAAGAATAGATACGTTAGACTCTATAACACACAGTAAGCTAATAAAGATATTTGAAAGTGCATATTGCAATGGTAGAAATGGTATTTTTTCGAAAGATATTATATCGTTTTTTCTAGAATTAAGGTATAGAAGAGAATACTATTCTTATGTAACTCCATTTAACAACATATTCGATTTTAATGATGACATAATTAAATTGGAGGATCATGATAAGGACTGCTATCAAGTTGCTTGCTTTCATTCGTTATTGGTTCATAGGAGCTATTTTAGAAGAGGTGGAAAGTTTGAAAAGATAGTAAATCCACAACAATATAGGTATATGGAAGACTTATTCGAGAGGTTTTTTGCAAAAAAGTCAAACGAGGGGAAAATGATGCTGGATCCGGCAGCAGAAAATATTAGAAGCGAGGCAATTCGCGATGGTTTCGCACCATGGTATATATGTTTAGAGTTGGATCATCAATATGATGAATTACATACTTATGACGGTTTCTATAATATGGAATACCATGGTATTGAACCATTGAATGCAGCGGATTCTTATTCAGTTGTATATAGCGCAATGCTATAGATGTTACAGATACAAAACAATAATTCAGAAAAAGTTGGGAGATATAGCGTATGATTGAAGCGATTAACATTAAAAATTTTAGATGTTTCTCGGAAATAGATATTATTGGAATTAAGCCATTAACTATAATTTCCGGGAAAAACAATATAGGTAAGTCATCAGTATTAGAGGCGTTGTTTTTTATGTATGACCACAGCAATGGCACGCCTTTTCTTAAGATGAACAGACTTCGTGGGGAGCTTGCAAATAGAAGCATTTATAATACATGGGAATCGGTTTTTCATAATATGAATACTGATGTGCCAATAGAAATTGATGCTAGAATTAATGGCATAGATAGCAAGCTGACTTATACGAAGGAGAGCATGGCTTTACTTAATTTTTCAAAAGATGTCGATAAATCTATGCAGACAGTGGACTACTTGAGCAATATGGCTTCCTATGCTTTGAAAATGACATACGAAAAGGGCGATTATATAGAAGAGGCTGACTATGTTTATGTGGCCGGAATTGATCATACACAGATGGTGCGGGATGCAAGTTATAAGCACAATGGTGAGGAAGTAGCCAAAGAACCTATGGGTGATATGGTGTATTTGTCAAACGGTACTGTCAGAGACGATGCTGGACTAATTGATTTGTTTAGTACGCTGGAGATGAATAACGGTAAAGATAAGCTTTTGAAAATTTTGAGAATTATAGACCGTGATATTGATGATGTGAGTCTTCTGTCGAGTAATGGAGTAGTTCAGCTGTATGTAAAGAAAAATGGTTTGACTATGCCTTTTAGATATGCAGGAGATGGTATCATGAAGCTTCTTGATATTTCTTTGAGATTGTTGGCAATGCCGGGCTGTGTGATTTTAGTTGATGAGATAGAGAATGGACTTCATTATTCGTGTTTGGAAGAAATGTGGACGGTTATTTCTGAAGCTGCAAAGATAAATAATTGTCAAATTATAGCAACAACACATAGCTACGAGAGTATTACTGCATCTACTTTGGGTGCAAAGAATTCCGGTAGAGAGAAAGAATACTCTTATATTCGATTGGAGAAAAGAAATGAGAATAATATTGCGCTTTATTATGACTATGAGGATATGTCTGAGGCCATTGAAGCAGAGCTGGAGGTTAGATAATTGGAGCACAAAATAGAAAAGAATAAAATAAAGTGTCCTAATATCATTTTGTGTGAAGGCAAGGATGAATGGTCATTTATTGTTAATTATTTGCAATATTTAATAGGGCAGGATTCTGTTTTTGATACATTTCAGGTTATAGATTTTGGAGGAATTACTGATTTAAAAAGGCAATTAAGGCAATTGCTGAAGATGCCGGACTTTTCAAGGGTTAAATCGATAGTTATTCTCAGAGATGCAGAGAAAAGTCCGCAAGGAGCAAAGGATAGTATTTTTAGCACTTTGAAAAATAATGGGTTCACAGCTCCACCAAGTCCTGGGGAGATAGTAATACAGCAGGGTGGATTGAAAATAGCTTATATGTTATTTCCTTCATGTGATGATCAGGGAGATGAGCCTGGAACTCTGGAAGACTTATGTATTCGTATTATAGGTGAGGACAGACGTGACGAAGTATTAAGTGATATTGATGAGTATCTTAATGATTTCGCAGAAAAATATTCTATAAGTTATCCAAGAATACATAAGAATAGACTACACCTTTTTATATCTTCATATGACAAATATGTTGATGCCAAAGCAGGAGAAGCTGGTCAGCGAGGAATGTATGATTGGAGTAGTGGACATTTACAGAAATTAAAGAATCTTTTATACAATATTGCGAGTTAATGAAAGATATAAGAATGATGCTATGACAAAATACAGATTTTGGAAAGAATTAGATAAACTTGTATAAGTCTTTTTGGCATAAGACAATTCTATTTCAGAAAAATGATGGGATTATCTGTGCGTTCAAGATCGGGAGGGTGGAGACCATAAGACACGCTACCCAGATATTTATAATAATAGTATGTGGAGTATGCCTGAAAGGTGGATTAGGCGTTCTTGTTTAATGAAAGTTAAGCATCTTTATAAGTAAATGAATAAAAAGATTAAATTGTAGGCGGTTCAAAATATGACCAAATCATTCAATACTACCGGTGTATGCGTTCCTGAAAAGCACTACATGGTAGATTTAAAAAATAGAATAGATGAAATAAGGGAATATGTCGATGCCGGTAAGTATTTCACAATCAACAGGGCGAGGCAGTATGGTAAAACTACAACGCTTACTGCACTCAGGAAAGCATTGGAGCCGGATTATACGGTTATCAGCTTAGATTTTCAGGGAATAGGAAATGCAGGGTTTAAAACAGAGCAGTCCTTTGTTCAGGAGTTATCCAGACTTATTTTGGGGAAAAAGCGCAGTGGATTAGTGGTTCCGGTGGAAATAGACAAGCAGCTGACGGATTACGATTCCCGAACCCAAAATAAGGCGAAGCTTGGAGAATTATTTGATACATTCTTGGAGTGGTGCTCCATTTCAGATAAGGAATTGGTGATGATTATCGATGAGGTTGATACCGCTACAAATAATCAGGTTTTTATGGATTTTCTCGGACTATTAAGAGAGGGGTATATCCGTAGAGATTCAGAAGGTGTTCCGACATTTAAATCTGTAATTCTAGCTGGGGTTACGGATGTAAAACATTTAAAGAGTAAGCTGCGGGCGGAGGAACAGCATAAAGTGAACAGTCCATGGAATATTGCGGCTGATTTCAATGTAGATATGAGCCTTAAGCCTGATGGAATTGCAGAAATGCTTGAAGAGTACAAAGAGGATCATGAGATAGAGTTTGACTGCGATTTTTTGGCAAGAGAGATATTCGACTATACAAATGGCTATCCATATCTTGTTAGCAGAATGTGCCAGATAATTGATGAGAGGCTTGTTCCGGACAAATTTGCCAGCTTGTCTGATGCTTGGACAAGGGATGGCGTTGATGAAGCTGTGAAGGCCATCTTGTATGGAAGCAATACTTTATTTGAATCTTTGTCTGGAAAATTGCAGAATTACCCGGATTTGCGTTCTGTGCTTAGAAGTATCCTTATGGAAGGCTCTAACATACCGTTCAATAACTATCAGGAAGAGCTTGCCCAGATGAAGATGTATGGCTTCATTAGGAATGACAATGGTACGGTTGTGGTGTCTAATAGGATTTTCGAGACTTTCTTATATAACCTTTTCCTTTCTGATGAAATCATGAAGAATAATGTCTTCGTGAGAGAGGGAGGACTTGCCAAGAATAATTTCGTTGTGGATGGCAGGCTTGATATGCCAAAGATACTAGATGGATTTATCAGGACATACAACGAAGTATATGGTCCTCTGGAGGAAAAGTTCAAAGAGAAGGATGGCAGAGAGTATTTCCTTTTGTATTTGAAACCTATCATTAACGGCGCCGGAAACTATTACATAGAAGCTCAGACAAGAAATCAGACCAGAACGGATATTATCGTAGATTACCTTGGAAAGCGTTATATTATTGAATTAAAGATTTGGCGTGGTGATAGCTATAATAAAGCAGGAGAACAGCAATTGACAGAATACCTGGATTATTTCGGGGAAAATATAGGGTACATGCTGAGCTTTAACTTTAATCAGAAAAAGAAACAGGGCGTATCAGAGGTAAAGTACAAAGATAAGATTTTATATGAGGCGGTGTTGTAATAATAGTAATTGAAGTTCTCGAGGTGTTCAAGGACTCAACAAGTGATAATACATGGGTGGATGCTTTTGATGCATTTAATAGGTCAAGGGAACTGCTAGAGGCAACTTGGGAGTGCGATGAGAATAAGATAGCAGAGAACCTGGAGCTATAGGTTTAAATGCGAGTACGCTACTATTGCTTCAAAAATAACATAGATGAACAGTAAGAATTGGAGACCAGAATAATGGGCAAAGAAATATCGACATCTATATATTCATTTAAGGATTTAATTGAGAATAATTGCATATATGTTGATAAGACGGAATATTTATACGATATTATCACAGCTGCCAAGGGACAGTTTTTTTGTGCTCGTCCTAGAAGATTCGGAAAGAGTCTTACTATATCTACTATTGAAGCTATATTTAGAGGGCAAAAAGAATTATTCAAGGATTGCTACATATATAATGAAACAAATTATTCTTGGGAAGAGTATCCTATTATTCATTTGGATTTTGGCAGAGCCAATCTGACTAAAATTGATTTGTTATCTTCTTGGTTGGTTCAGACGCTTAACAATATTGCTGATAGTTATGGTGTGAGTGTTAAAAATGTAGACCCGGCTCTTCTTTTTGGTGAGCTTATAGAAGCATTGTACTACGAGCATCCAGGTGGAGTAGTCGTTCTCATTGATGAATATGATAAGCCTATTATGGAGCATTTGGAAAATGAAAACGAAGCAGAATCATTTCGTAACTTCATGGAAACATTTTATCAGATGATTAAGGGATATGAGCAATATGAGCGTTTTGTCTTTATGACCGGAGTTATTAAATTTGCTAAACTGTCAATATTTAGCAAACTAAACAGTTTGACGGATATCAGCATGGACAAAAAATATGCTTGTATGTTTGGATATACTACGGATGAAATAGAAAAGTATTTTGGGGAATATATAGATGAACTTGTAGAAAAAGAGATTTATGATGAGAATCGCATTTTATTAGATCGTGAAGGCATTCTTGAGGCTTTGAAAAGATGGTACGATGGTTTTAGATTCTTCCCTAGAGAAGAAAGCGTATATAATCCTGTTTCTATTGGTTCCTTTTTTAGAAGTGATGGCATCTTTTCAAATTATTGGTTTGAAACAGGAACACCAAAAGTGTTAACAAAGACTATGCAGTTGATACATATTACTCTTGATGATGTCAGAAATCCTATTATTTCAAGGGATACATTCAGTGTTTTCGATATTACAGAATTTGCGTTCTCATTTGATGAGCTAAACAATAGAAGCTATAGAAAACAGATTGGAAAGCAGAAGTTTTTACAGTTGTTATATCAGACAGGTTATATGACGCTTGGAGATGTCCCAGAGGATGGTTTGAGCGATTCATATTATCCAATGCGTTTTCCGAATAAAGAAGTTAGAGATTCTTTTCAAAAGATAAGCGTAATATAGCAGGATGGAAAGAAGCATAAAACATAATTAGAGGGCAGAATATGAATAAGAAAATGGATATGTTTCACAATTTCGTGTTGAAGATATTCTGCTGACAGGATTTAATGCCATTATAGTGATCGAGTTCATCCGTATGCTGATAAAGCATTCTATGAATACAATTGTTGAGGTTTTGATCTTTGCAATAGCTAGAGGTCTGGTGGTGGGGCATGAGAAGCCACTGGAGGAGCTTATCAGAATTGCTTGCATAGCAACTCTTCTACTGTGCCGTAAGTACCTGTTTCATGAGTTTGATTTTCATGAGGAGGATTAAAACTTTTAACTTTTAGTTGGGCGTCACATGAAAAATGGCTAGTGACATTCCTCATCAGTGTGCCGGTGAACTTTTTGATCAATTAGTTCTGGGCATTCAAGACGGAGGGGTGAAGAATCGAATCTGGATTATATTCTTGTGAATTTTGAATATGTTTGTTTAGACGAGTTAAAACAAAAAAATGATTTAACTCGTTTTTTATTTGCGCAAGTCGAAATTACTATTTTTGAAATGAATTAAACTTTTTGCCCCTCAAAAGTTTAATTCATTTCAAAAAAGAGGCAAAAATAAGGGGGATTTGAAAATGAAATATACATTGATACAAAATTAACAATATTTAGCGGAAGAAAATGCCATCTATTTTATTAATTATTCGCACAAAATATATTTAAAAGTAACTTATATAATTAAAAATAGGCAAAATATATAAATAATATAAAATGAAATACATTAAAAGATTGAATTCATATTAGATTAATGATATTTTTATGATAAAGAATGGAGGCACTGAAGTGAAGATTAACAGTATAACGGTTGCTGGGTTTAAAAATATAAAAAGGACAAAATTGGAACTGGACGGCATTTGCGCGTTAATATCTGCAAATAATTATGGAAAGTCTAATCTTATAGAAGCAATTGACTTTGGGTTTGACTTTATCCACGATTCAAGAAAAGGCCGAAAGAACATGATGTCTTGGATTAAAGGGATTCCGCTTTGCACAGTGATGCAGAATGAGGAGTATTTATTTGAAGTGGAATTTCATGATGAAAAACTCGGTCCATATCAGTATGTCAAGTATGGGTATTCATTCAAGTGGCATCGTGATGATGATAATGGAGAAGTGATTACTAATGAATGGATAGAAGCTAGAGAGAATACTAGTGTGAGATATGTATCTTACCTGAAACGCGATGAGGGAAAATATAGAAAAGGTAAGGATACAATAGCATTTAGAAAAATAGATCTAGATGAGTATCAATTGGCTGTTGATGCCCTTACTCTTATAGATGATATTGATATATCTGATGTAATCAAAGATATCCATAATATATCGCTCAGAGTATGTTCTTCTCTTGATCTAAGGGATAGGTATCAGCCGTCACCTTTAGAATATGCAGAGGATGAGGAGGAAGCAATTAGATTTGATGACTCTGATATTCCTAAAGCCTTGTTTATATTGAAAAAGAAAAATCCAGAACTGTATAAATTATTTGAAGATTCTATATATACTCTATTTCCGGAATTTTCATCGATTAGTCTGAATGAGTATACATTATCTGATCAGAATAATGATCATTTTATGTTGAAGGTGGAGAAGAAAACTTTATCAGATGAAGGTATACAGGAGGAGATTCCATTTAAGATTCGCGAGCATATATACAGGCTTTTTGTTAAATGCTCTTATATGAATCAGCCTGTAAGTATGGCGAATATGTCTACGGGAACTAAGAGAGTGGTATGGCTTTTAGCTAATGCTTTTGTTGCCAATCTGGTGAATGCGGGGATTATTGGTATCGAGGAAATAGAAACTAGCATTCATCCTAGAATGATGAAAAATCTGCTTGAGATAATTAATGAGGCATTGGGCAATGCTCCGTTGCTTGTTTCAAGCCATTCTCCGTATCTTGTCCAATATATTAAACCGGAGAAAATTTATATAGGTGTACCCAATGATGATGGGGTAGCGGAGTTTAGAAGAATTCAGAAGAACAAAGTAAAATATATTGTGGCTAATGCACGTGATCTTGGCCTTTCTGTAGGAGAGTATCTTTTTGAACTGCTGTCCGGAGATTCAGATTCATTTAAAATTCTAGAGAGTTATCTGGAGGTGAACTGAGTTTGAAGGAGGAGTATTCAAGGGGTATAGCCTTTATTATGGAGGGAACAACAGAAAAGGTTTTTTATAGGTCATTCTTGAAATGGATTTCTGAAAACAACCAGTGCATTTTTGAAAGAGGTGAAGACCTAAATAATGCAGATATCTATTTTGATTGGGACAATGGTAATGAAAAGATACTAATAAAGTTCAATGTGGTTGGAGCAGTCACGCAGGTATCAAACTCTGGTAAATGGTTTTCAACTAAATGTGCCGGAGCATATAAGATTCCTTGGAAAGTATTTCTCTGTTACGATACTGATAATTACGATGATGATATATCGAAGTTTTATCAAGATGACTGGAAAGTGCTTCGTGGAGATATAAAGAAAGCTAAGGCTGAGGAGATAATAGATCTTGCTGCAAGTGCGGATATAGAAGATATAATGCTGTGTGACCTGAATGGCATTTGCAGATTTTTGAATATTAGCATTCCAAATGAGCTAAAGGGTAGGAAAGGTAAGGCCAAAATGAAAGGCCTATATCGTTCTTGTGGTAATACATACCATGAGGGGGATAGAGCTGAGGGATTGATCAGCACGCTAGATTTTCAAAAGATTGTGGATAAGTCGCCGCTGAACCTGCAATCAGTGATAGATATGTTGAAAAAACCACAATATATTGTGGATAAATGCGTGGATAAAACATAGATGAAGTCATGGTTCTGAAATGCGAGTTCAGGGAAGAAATGGGAAGTTTTGTACTTGCAACAGTTACGGAAATGATCCCTGTCCGCCAAGGGATAAGAATCGATGAAAATTGAATAAAGAGATAAAGGCCTATTCCGCTGAGGAGTAGGCTTTTATAATAAACATTGACTTATTTGTTGGTGTTTAAAGTATTATGAGTAATTTGCCAAACAAAGTATATCTTATTAAATTGCAATATCAATGTATTAAATTGCAATTTAAAAGATAAAAATAGCAATCTACGAGTTAAAAATTGCAATTTGAAAAATAAAAATAGCAATTTACAAGTGAAAAATTGCAATTTCAAAATGAAAATTGCAATTTCCACCAAATCACAACGTAAATTCCCTTTTACATCCCATTAGGTGTAAAATATAAATAGTATCACCATTGAAATTTTTACATTATAAGGAGGCCCATTATGTCAGAAATGAACACAAAAGCAATGTTTAAGTTGTCCTACGGTTTATTTGTTCTCACAGCTAAGGTTGGAGACAAGGAAAATGGCTGTATTACCAACACTGCCATTCAGGTAGCCTCCGAGCCAAATCAGATTTCATTTGCTGTAAATAAGGCAAATTACACTCATGATATGGTTATGCAGACTAAGAAATGCAATATTTCTGTTATCAGCGAGGCAGCAGACTTCGAGCTTTTCAAGCATTTCGGATTTCAGTCTGGCAGGGATGTTGATAAGTTTGCTGATTTCACGGATTGCAAATACGCTGACAATGGGATTCCTTATATCACAAGAGGAACAAACGCTTATTTCTCAATAGATGTTAAGCAGACAGTTGATCTTGGTTCACACACACTTTTCATTGGTGAGCCCACAGCTATGGTGGTTCTCGATGCGGCTCCTTCTGCAACTTACACCTATTATCAGGAAAACATCAAGCCGAAGCCGGAGGCTGTTGGTACAACTCCTAAGGGGGAGACAATTTGGCGCTGCAGAATCTGCGGTTACGAGTGGGTAGGCGAGGAACTTCCGGATGATTTTATCTGTCCGATTTGCAAACACCCGAAAGCAGATTTTGAGAAGATTGTAAGGTGAAATGAAAAACAAAATTCGATTTAGCCCTGCAGTCAAAAATATAATATTCATTCTCCTCATAGTTCTTTGCGAGATATGGACATTTAGAAATATCATTTTCAAGGGCATGTTGGTAGGAAGTGATGCGGACGGACTCTTGGCAGTGCTTATGACCGAGCATTGGTACAAGGTTCTTTGCGGATTGGAGAAGTGGAACAACTGGATTTCAATGTTTCCTATCAATAATACTGTTGCGCTGAATGATATGTATATTTTGCATGCGATTGTTTATTGTCCACTTAGGTTCCTGGGCGTTGATAAATACGCAGCATTTCAGATAACGCTGATAGTTTTGCATTTTGCGGGCTCTATTCTGATGTATGCATTTCTTCATGCTGGACTCAAATTTGAGAGAAGTTCAGCGTTTCTCGGAACTGCATGTTTTTCATTTGGAAGTTACTACATTATCAAAATCATGCACAGTCAGTTTCTCGCGCTGTGTCTGATTCCCGGAATCATGGCTTCGATCTACTGGTTTTTGAAACATATAAACAGCGATGAACGTAGCAAGAGAGTTTTCTGGATGATAACAGGGATTCTTTGCGAGGTAGTGTTGTTTTACACCAGCCCATACGTTGCAGAGTTTGTGCTAATAAGTGTAGTGATATGCGGCTTTTTCAGTTTAGTTTTGGGAGATAAAAAGCTGATTTTTTGTAGTGCCATAAGTTATGTCAAAAGCGCATGGTTTGAAGCTTTAGGCGGAATTCTAATTGGAATCATTTTGATGATTCCGTTCATGAAGGTATACTTTCCTTGGGCAAGCGAGAATACCAGATCATATAAGTATGCGTCGAACTTTTTTGTTTCGCCAAAGGATGTTTTCAATGTTTCTACCGGGAATCTCATCTATGGGAAATGGATAAATAGCCTGGGATTTGTATTTGGCGAGAATACCATAGGCCTTACTTTGAGTATGTGGATTTTGGCGATTGTTTGCCTGGTGGTTCTGATCAAACGCAATGAGCGCCAGTATATTGCACTTTTTATATCTTTTGCGCTGATGTTTGTTATTCCCATGCGATTTGGCGACTTTTGCCTTTGGAAGGCGTTTTATAAATTTTTCCCTGGGGCGTCCGGAATGAGAGTTACATGTAGAATTGCGCTTATGGCACTACCACTTATAGCTGTAATTGCAGCTCATGTTTTCGATGTGATACTTAAGGAAAAGAGAAAAGCAATCGCGCCAATCATTGTAACTTTGCTTGCTTTATGGCTTGTTGTTGAAAATGGATACGTTATTGGTGTACCATCATCCTGGACATATGATGCTGCTATTTCTTCTGAAAATAGTTTTGATGTGGCACCGCCCAAGGATTGTAGGAGCTTCTTTGTGGTTGACTCTGCAGGAACTCCTGAACAGGCAGAATTTCCGCTATATTATCAGGGCTTTTTGCAGGCGTGGGTTCTTGCAGATAAGTACAATACGCCTACGCTTAATGGATTTGGAAGTTACACACCCAAAAAGTATGGTAAGGTTTATAATATCTATACTTCAAGGTATCTTGACGAAGTGAGCGCCTGGATAGATGCAAACGGTTTGACGGATGTATATAGCTACGACGTAGCAACTAAGGATTGGAAAAGATTTAACTAATGAAAAAGATTTGTTTCGTAATACAGCGATATGGTAAAGAGGTAAATGGCGGGGCGGAAACGCTATGCCGCGACCTGGCTGAGAGAATGGTGGGCAGGTATGATGTTGACGTTCTTACTACCAAGGCTGTTGACTATATGACCTGGAAAAATGAATACACTGCTGATGTGGAGCAGATAAATGGAGTGAATGTGCTTCGTTTTTCTGTGAGCAGGCAGAGGATCATCAAGGTTTTTAATGGAATTAACAAGATATTCATGATGGGGCTACTCCCTCGTTTTTTGGAAAATAGATGGATAATCGAGCAGGGGCCGTGCGTGCCTGCGCTCATTGACTACATCAAAGAGCACAAGGACGATTATGATGCGTTCGTTTTTGTGACATACCTGTATTATCCTATTGTGAAGGGCGTCCCTGAGGTTTCAGACAAATCAGTAGTTCTGCCCCTTGCGCATGACGAGCCTTTTCTTAGGATGAAGGTGTTTGATCCGGTTTTCCTGTCCCCTCGTGCGTTCCTGTTCGAGACAGAGGAGGAGAGGGACCTCGTTTATAATAAGTATAAAAATGAGCACATCCCATATAAGCTCGGCGGCGCTGGTGTTGAAGTGCCAGACCATGTAAATGGGGACGATTTTAAGAAAAAGTACGGACTTGATAACTACATAATCTACGCTGGACGTATCGATGATGGTAAGAATTGTAAGGAGCTCTTTGAGTTTTTCCTGAAATATAAAAAGAGTCACGCTGATGATTTGAAGCTAGTTCTAATTGGTAAGCCTGTTATTGAGATTCCGGATTCGCCAGACATTGTGCCGCTTGGATTTGTGAGTGAGCAGGATAAATTCAACGGAATGGCTGGAGCTAAGCTTCTCGTCCTTCCTTCAAAGTTCGAGAGCTTGTCCATCGTTGTGCTTGAGTCCTTTAGCCTTGGAAGACCTGTTCTTGTAAATGGCGAGTGCGAGGTCTTGAAGGGACACTGCGATAAATGCGGTGGCGGTCTGTATTATGTGGACTATGAAGGCTTTGAGCTCGGGCTTGATGCGCTTCTTGGAGATGATGCGCTCCGCGACGAGATGGGAGCAAAAGGAAAAGCTTATGTCGCAGAGAGGTTTAATTGGGGCGTGATTTGTGATAATCTATCAGAGCTTGTTGAATTAGTTAGTTCAAGGAAGGAAGTTTAATAATGGAACTTATTAGTAAAAGAAAATTCAGAGTGGCAGTTTGCTACTTTATCGCATATCTTTGCCTTGTGGCATTTAGTCTTGGCGCAAGTAACAGAGCACCTATCAGAAATAATGAGAGTCTGATTCTTACGGACTATGTAAATGGCATGGAGATTGAGAATGTTCCTTATGGAAATCATAGCCTGTCAATGGCTTTAAAGGACAACTATGTTCTCCATGCACCTGCATCACTTATGTCAGGTGAGGGCTTCCACATTAAGCTTAATGCTGATCTTCAGGGAGTGCCTGAGGCAGAGGTGATAGTTGGACTTTCTGCAAACGGATATGACTTATCTGCATGTTCATTTTCTACCAGCATTAAAGAGGGCGAAAATGAAATCGAGGGAGAGCTTGTTTACGAGGGAGTCAACCATCCTCAGACAGCCGAAATTAGCGTTTATTCAACAACTCCCGGGGCTGAGATTACTGTAACTAAGCCGAAGTTCACAAGAATGGAGAGAGTGAGAGTCGGCCATCTTGCTTACACAGCCCTTGCTGCAACCATTTTCTTTGCTGGTCTTGGAACCATCATGCTTATAATCGACAGAAAAACAGCAGCCAGAGAAATTCGCGAGGGAATTAACCCCGCCGAAGCAAGACGCAGGAGAATGGAGTAAACGACATTTGGTTAGACAGATTTTAAAAAAGATATTTCCATATATATTCAGGGAGCACGTTCGTGGTGTGCTTTTCAGGGTGAATTATCCCAGGATAAAGAGGAAGAATAACAATTTCCACAAGTACCCTGCAGGCATCAACCTGATTGGTCACGCTCGTGGGGATTTTGGACTTGGAGAGAGCTGCAGACTTGTTGCAGAAGCAATCAAGAATTCAAAGATACCGTTTACCATTAAGAACTATTTCCAGAATAAAAACGCCAGTGAGTCGAACATGACTTACGCAGAGTATGAGTCGGAGGAGCTTAAATACAACGTAAATCTGATCCATATAAATCCGAATGAGATGGTGAAGTTCACCATGGGAGCGGACAGGAGTTATTTCGATTCCAGATATAATATAGCGTTCTGGCTGTGGGAGATTCCTGAATTTCCGAAGGAGTGGATTTATCAGATTGATATGCTTGATGAGATCTGGACTCCGTCAGAGTTCGTGTCTGAGGCAGTTCGCAAGGTGACAACTAAGCCTGTGTATACTGTTCCTTATGCGATGAATGAGCCTGCTACATTGGAGAAGTGCGACAGGGATTATTTTGGAATTCCTAAGGACAAGTTCCTTTACCTCATGTCCTACGATGGGCTTAGCAATTCTGACAGGAAAAATCCTGAGGCTTCTATAGCGGCTTACAGAGAGGCTTTTCCGACAGAGCTTCCTGATACAGGACTTATTATCAAGGCTACTCATGCAGGAGAAGCAGAGATGGCGCATCTTCGTGAGCTCATGAGTGGCTATGAAAATGTATATATTCTGACCGACAGCTTTTCAAAGGAGGAGTTCAACAGCCTCATCAAGTGTGCAGATGCTCATATTTCCCTACATCGTTCTGAGGGCTTCGGACTCGTTATGGCAGAGGCTATGTTCCTTGGCACTCCGACTGTGGCAACCAACTGGTCAGCTAATGCTGAGTTCATGTCAGAGGATGCATGCTGCATGGTGCCTGTTAACATCATCGAGATTGAGAAGGAGACTCCGCCTTACCATAAGGGTAATCACTGGGCTGATCCGGATGTTTATGTGGCAGCAGACTTTATTCGCAGACTTCACGATGACAAGGAATTTTACGAATATAAGAAGAACGCAGCAGCTAAGCTGATCAGAGAAAATATGTCTCCTGAGAAGGCTGGAGAAGCCATCAGGGAGCGAATTAGAAATATTCGCGGAATAGTATAATTATTCCCCCTTCCCTCACAATTTGTTTATGGTTTTTTTATTGGAATATCATCAATTACTAAACTATAATTTAGTTAAGGACTATTTTTCAGATTTTCTCATGAGGGAAGGGGATATAAATGAAAAAATTTCTTTCACTATTTGTAATATCCACATTGGTTTCGTGCACGATCTTAAGTGCCTGTGGCCAGAAGCAGGCTGCAGATTCTGAAGCCGATGTTCAGACTGAACCCGCAACAATTACGTTATTAAATACAAAGAGCGAAGTAAATTCACAGATTGAGGCACTGGCGAAGCAATATCAGAGCGAGACAGGCGTCACTGTGAATGTTATTGGCGTGCCTGCAGGTGTTGATGCGCAGGCAACTTTGAAGGGATATTACCTCTCTGACCAGATGCCTGATATCATTGCCTGCGAGGCTTCCGGCTTTGGAAACTGGGAGGGGCTTCTGGTTGATATGAGTGGCGAAGCGTGGGTTAGCAGAACTGACGCAGCTTACAAGGATTCTACCTATGGAGTTCTCGGATTCCCCTTTACCACAGAGGCAATTGGTCTTGCATATAACGCAGACATCCTGAATAAAGCAGGTATAGACCCCGCCACCATCACAGGGCCGGAGACTATGAAGTCTGCCTTCGAAACTCTTGATGCCAAAAAGGATGAGCTTGGCCTTACAGCGGTTGTTGGCTACTGTGCTGAGCCCAATGATGTTGGCTGGTCCAGTGGAAACCATCTCATGGGGGCTTACATTGATTCGGGTCTTGCAAGGGATGATACCACCTATATCGATCTTTTGAACAACGGCGGTCAGTATGATGAGGAGCGCTTTACTCACTTTGCTGACATGATGGGACTTTTTATACAGTACTCAGATCCCGCAATCTTAAATGAGAGCGCATATAACGACCAGGTTCTTGGCTTCGCTTCAGGAAAATATGCCTTTGTAACGCAGGGCTCCTGGATTGGCGCGACCATGACTGGTGATGCTGCTGATGCCTATGCGGCAGCAGGAAACTTCGAAGTTGGAATGCTTCCCTACGCTTTTGAAGATGGAATGGACACTATCCTTACAAGTGCTCCTTCCTGGTGGGCAATCATAAAGGAAGGCGACGTTGAGGCGTCAAAGGCCTTTCTTCAGTGGTGCTCTGAGGATAGTGCACAGAAGACACTGGTTGAGGAAGCTGGGTTTATCAGTCCTTTCACTGATTGCAAATATGTGGCATCAGACCCCTTTGCACAGGTTATTTCAAACTACATATCTGCCGGCAAAACTTCTAACTGGCACTGGATGGACATGCCTGAAGGCCTTGGACAGAACAGCCTGGCATTTGGTTTTTCCAAGTTTGCAACTGGGGAAGTTGATGAAGCAGGCTTCATCGAAGAGATGAAGGCCATAACCGCTGAATGGTATTCGAAATTATAAGGGGGTGTCAGATATGAGTGCAAATAATGAAAAAATCAAAACTACACCTTCAAGCGTAAATATTAAGAAAAAAGATTCCATCATGGCGCAGATTTCGTTTCTGAATCTGGCGATGCTTGTTGCGTTTATCGCAATCATGGTTCTTGTCATGAATGCCATGACACGTTCCACCAGAAGCAGTATTCAGATGTTTGATTCCATGATGACCTTGACTCAGCACGAGGCGAGCCTAAAGTCTGACCTTATGTCCCTCTATGATCAGGTTACGGGATATGTTTCCGCTGACGCGGTAGAGACCAAAGAAGCTCTCCTTCCTCAGATTGAAGTTGCAAAACAGCAGATAAATACTGATATTTCAGAGCTTAATGAGAACTTCAAGGGCTACAATGATGAGGAGGCAACGGCGAAGATTCAGGAGATGAGTGAGCAGTACAGCCGCTTCCTTGCCCTGGTAGATCAGGCGATTGCAAAATGCGATGCTGGCGATAAAGATACAGCTTACTCAATCCTTTTTGATAAGGCAGAGATTCAGAAGATTGCCATGTTCCATTCCAGTAAGGTTTTGGATGAGGCGATAAATAAGTCAGCTAACGACACAACAGATACCATGCAGATGCTTCTTAAGTCCGGAAACATGACTGCTGGCATCGGTATTCTTGTAATAATTGCGCTGATTATCTTGAACTTCTTTATCAGCTATAAGAACATCGTCAGGAAAATCCGCCGTATCAGCGACGAAGTTAATGAGATCATCACGAATATTGAAAACGGAAACGGTGACCTTACAGCCAGAATTCATACAAAGACAAAGTCAGAGCTTTTGTACATAACCACAGGAATCAATCACTTCATCGAGACACTTCAGGGAATCATGAAAGATGTAAAGCATGGTTCAAATGTACTTATTTCCGCATCTGAAGAGGTTACTTCAGAGCTTAGGATTGCAGATGACAACGTAACCAACACCTCCGCAGCCCTTGAGGAGCTGTCCGCGAACATGGAGACAGTATCTGAGACATTGAATCACATCAATAGTAGAGTTGAGGATGTAAAAGAAGCGGCACTCGCCATTTCTGAAGAGGCAGAGAAAGGAACCGAGACAGCTTCTGAGATCAAGCAGGAGGCTGATGTATTAAAGAGAGAGGTAACGGAAAAGAAGACAGATGCCGGAGATCAGATGTCACAGCTTTCCGAAACCCTTACAAAGTCAGTGCATGACTCTGAGAAGGTTGGACAGATCAACGAGCTTACCAAGGTTATCCTTGATATCGCTAAACGAACAAACCTTCTTGCCCTCAACGCTTCAATCGAGGCTGCTCGTGCAGGCGAAGCAGGAAAAGGCTTCTCAGTTGTTGCAACTCAGATCAGTGAGCTTGCGGACAACAGTAGTCAGACAGCCGCAACCATTCAGGATATTAGTAATGAGGTTACAGAAGCTGTTAGCGAGCTTGCAGCCAACGCTCAGCGTGCTCTTGATTTCATCAATGGAACAGTCCTTGGCGACTACGACGAGTTCGTTGCAACTGGAGAAAAGTACGAGCATACAGCGGATATCATGGATGATATGCTCACATCCTTCACCAGCAAGGCTGAGAACCTCAACGACATCATGACAGAGATGGTTGAGTCTATCCAGGCAATCACAAATTCTGTTCACGAGAGCTCAACTGCGATTTCCATGTCGGCAGCCAGCTCAACTGAGATCGTTGGCGGAATCAAGAAGATTTCCAAGGCTATGGACAAGAACAACACCATCACTGAGCAGCTTAGCGATACAACGGAGAAGTTTACCTCTCTGTAAAATCGGAAGTCTTAACAGAGATTTTCGCTATGCGAGTTTTAATTTTGTTTAAAATTGCAATTTGCTTTTCTTGAAAATTATGTTTAAATAGCGCAGGAAGCCTTTAAAATAAAGGCTCCTGCGTTTTACATTTACCTAAAATGATTTAGGTAACAAAATAATAAACAGGTAATTTGTGGGAAAGGAAATTGATTTGAAGAATTGTATCATCGCCCAGTCAGGTGGGCCTACAGTTGCTATTAACGCTTCTCTTGCAGGAGTGCTCCTTGCGAACGCGGAGAATAAGTACTTTGACACTATCTACGGTTCCATCAATGGAATCACCGGAATTTTTAATTCTAAACTTCTAAATCTAACCAAGCTTCAGGAGACTGTCCCGGATTTTATAGAAAAACTTAAAGTTACACCTGCAATGTACCTTGGCTCATGCAGATACAAGCTCCCTGCTGCCGGAACAGACGAGGAGACTTATACTAAGATTTTTGACTTTTTCAAAGAATACGACATCGATACTTTTTTCTACATCGGTGGAAACGACTCCATGGATACAGTTATGAAGCTCTCTGATTATGCATCGAAAATAGAGAGCGATGTAAAAATCATCGGAATTCCCAAGACTATAGACAACGACCTCTGCGGAACAGACCACACACCTGGCTTCGGCTCTGCAGCAAAATATATCGCAGCGTCCGTTGCTGAGATTGCGAGAGATACATACATTTACCCTGTAAAATCAGTGACAATAGTTGAGATCATGGGCCGCGACGCAGGCTGGCTTACAGCCGCTTCTGCCCTTTCAAGAAATGAGTTCTCAAAAGCCCCTCACCTTATCTACCTGCCTGAGAGGGCATTTGATTCAGATAAATTCATAGAGGATGTAAAGAGACTTCTTGAAACCAACAACAGTGTAGTTGTTGCAGTTTCAGAGGGCATACGCGACAAGGATGGAAACTACATCAGCGCATCCAGCTCATCAGCAGATAACTTCGGACACAATCAGCTTAGCGGAGCAGGAAAAGCTTTAGAGTACATGGTAGCTGACCGCATCGGAGTAAAGGTTCGTTCAGTTGAAGTGAACATCCTCCAGAGATGTGCTTCCCACCTTGCATCTCTCACAGATCTTGATGAATCAGTTTCTCAGGGTAAAAAGGCCCACAGCCTTTCAATCGAGAATAAGAGCGGAGTTATGGTTACCTTAAAGAGAACCAGTGATGCTCCCTATACTGTGGAGACTTCCTACATGGACATCCACGACAGCGCAAACAACGTGCGTAACGTACCTGACAGTTGGATTAACGCTGAGGGCAACGACGTGACAGATGAGATGCTTACATATCTTAAGCCCCTCATCATTGGAGAGCCTAAGGTTACCTACAAAGACGGCCTTCCGCATTACCTTAATGTCGACCACCTTTTACCTTGAATATCTTTCGCAAAACATCCCCGATTTGTGGTATCATAATTAATTATAAAATAGCGAAAATCTCGTTGGGGGATGGAGATATATATGCACAGTTCCAGAATTAAATTAAAGGGAAAGCTTAAGACATTTCTTCATATTTTTATTTATCTTGGACTTTTGCTAGCGCTTGTAACAATAGCAGTTCTGACGGTGGATTTCACTGCAGGACTCATTGTTGCAGCGTTTGCTCTATTATATTTCATGGCAGTCCTTTATCTTGATTTTTACAACAAGCCGATCATCATGAATGAGCTTGTAAGCTTTGCTACGGAGTACGGTCAGATTCAGAAAAAGCTATTAAGGGAGCTCGACCTTCCTCATGCGCTTTTGGACGACACAGGAAAAGTTGTCTGGACGAACCTTGCTTTTGAGCGGGCAATCCATCAGGAAAAGGGCTATCACAAATCTATCACAACGATTTTCCCTGGGATCACACCCGATAAATTTCCAGATGTTGAAGACGAGGTTCACTATGATGTCACCTACGAGGAGAGCTCTTACGTCCTTAAGATGAAGAGAATTTCTCTTGATGAGATGGCTACAAACAGTGATATCATCGACGCCAGCGGCTATGAGGGATTTTTGATTGCTGTGTATCTATTTGATGAGACAGCACTTCGACTTGCAATTAAAGAGGTTGATTCTCAGAGCCTTGCAGCCGGACTTATTTACATTGATAACTATGATGAAGCCCTTGAGAGTGTCGAGGAGGTTAGAAGATCACTCCTTACAGCGCTTATCGACCGTAAGATCAACAAGTACATCGCGACCTGTGATGGTATTGCGAAAAAGATCGAGAAGGACAAGTACTTCATCGTAATGCCGAAGAAGTCCGCTCAGTACCTTAAGGAAGTGAGGTTCGATATCCTTGAGGATGTTAAGACTGTAAATATAGGAAATGAGATGGCGGTTACCCTTAGTATCGGTATCGGTATCGACGGACTTTCCTATTCACAGAACTACGAGTTTGCTAGAAACGCCATTGACCTTGCCCTTGGACGAGGCGGCGATCAGGCGGTTGTTAAGACCTCCGACGAGATCATGTATTTCGGAGGAAAAAGTCAGAAGGTTGAAAAGAGCACCAGAGTTAAGGCGAGAGTTAAGGCTCATGCTCTTAAGGAAATCATCAACAGTAAAGATACCGTTATTGTCATGGGTCACAGAATTGGTGACGTAGACAGCTTCGGTTCATCCGTTGGTATCTACAGAATTGCCAAGACACTCGACAGGAAGTGTCACATAGTTCTCAATGATGTGACTAATTCCATGAAGCCACTGGTTGATCTTTTCAAGGATAATCCGGAATACGAGCAGGATATGATTATCAACAACCAGCAGGCAATTGATATTGCTGGAAATAATGCAGTTTTAGTTGTAGTTGACGTTAATAAGCCAAGCATTACTGAGTGTCCGGAGCTTCTTAAGTTCTGTAAGTCAATCGTTGTCCTTGATCATCACAGACAGGGCACAGAGGTTATCGAGAATGCGACACTGTCCTATGTTGAGCCTTATGCATCAAGTGCCTGCGAGATGGTTTCTGAGATTTTGCAGTACATTGATGAGACAGTAAAGATCAGACCCGAAGAGGCTGACAGCATGTATTCAGGAATCATGGTCGACACCAATAACTTCATGAACAAGACTGGTGTCAGAACCTTCGAGGCAGCAGCTTTCCTTAGAAGAAGTGGTGCTGATGTGACCAGAGTACGTAAGCTCTTTAGAGAGGACGCTGGCGAGTACAAGGCAAAAGCTGACGCAGTCAGCCAGGCTGAGATTTATCGCGGAGCCTATGCGATTTCCGTTTGCCCGAGTGACGACCTTCAGAGTCCTACAATCATTGCGGCTCAGGCTGCTAACGAGCTCCTTAACATCAAGGGTGTAAAGGCAAGCTTTACCTGCACTGAGTATCAGAACCAGATTTACGTAAGTGCCAGATCAATCGATGAAGTCAACGTTCAGGTCATCATGGAGAAGCTTGGCGGTGGCGGACATATCAGTTCAGCAGGCTGTCAGTTTGAGGGAATCTCAGTTGACGAAGCTATAGGAAAAGTAAAGGGTGTGCTTGACACCATGATAGAGGCGGGCGAGCTGTCCTGAAAATAGAATAATGTGATGGACAGATTTCAAAATCTGAAATATATGATTTTTACATGGGCGAAAGCCTGTTTTGAGAATTTGAGAATGGAGGAGTGAAAAATGGAAGTAATTCTTTTGGAGGATGTTAAATCCCTTGGTAAAAAGGGTGAAGTGGTAAAGGTTAGCGACGGTTACGCAGCAAACTTTATCCTTCCTAAAAAGCTTGGCGTTGAGGCTACAAAGGCAAACCTCACTCAGCTTAAGAATCAGAAGAAGAAAGAAGCTCAGGAGGCAGCAGATCTCCTCGAGAAAATGAAAGAATATGCTAAGGAAGTTGAGAAGGCAACCATCAGAGTTACCATGAAAGCCGGCGAGGGCGGAAGAGCCTTCGGTTCTATTTCTTCTAAAGAAATCGCAACAGAGGCAAAGAAGCAGTTCGGCCTCGACATCGACAAAAAAAAGATTCAGCTTCCTGAACCCATCAGAAATTTTGGTACAACAGAGGTACAGGTAAAGCTTCATCCTCAGGTTACTGCAACGCTGAAGGTTTCTGTTACGGAGGCGTAAGGTATGCCTGAAGAAAACCTCGTACAGCGAACTATGCCAAACAGCCTGGAGGCTGAGCAGTCAGTTGTCGGCGCCATGCTCATAGACAGGGATGCGATTCAGATAGCTTCTGAGATGATATCAAAAGATGATTTCTACAATCAGCAGCTTGGAATGCTCTTCGAGGCAATGGTCGAGCTCCATCAGGAGGGAACACCTGTTGACAATGTCACCTTGCAGAACCGCCTCAAGGAGAAAAACGCTCCGCCGCAGATTTACAACATGGACTACATCCTGAACATGGCTAGTAGCGTTCCCACATCTGCGAACGTGAAGTACTATGCCGAGATCGTCCTTGAAAAAAGTAAACGCCGCGAGCTCATCCACTCCTGTCAGGATATTATCAACAACAGCTATCAGGATGACAACGAGCTTGAAGCTCTCATGAATGATACGGAAAAAGAGATTTTCCGAATTACTCAGCTTCGAGATACAGGCGACTACGTGCCGATCAGCGAGATTGTCATGAATGCTCTGAACAAGATTGAGATTGCAAGTAAACTCCAGGGAACAGTTACAGGTCTTCCCACAGGCTTCACTGATCTTGATTACAAGACAGCGGGCTTCCAGCCTTCAGACCTTATTCTGATCGCAGCTCGTCCTTCCATGGGAAAAACCGCGTTTGTTCTTAACATCGCTCAGCACATGGCCTTCCACAAGGATAAGACCGTTGCTATTTTTTCACTGGAAATGTCAAAGGAGCAGTTGGTTAACCGTCTGATGTCCATGGAATCTCACGTTGATTCACAGCACATCAGAACTGGTAACATGACCGACATGGACTGGGAAAACCTCATCGAAAGTGCAGACCTCATCGGAAGGTCACACCTTATTATCGACGATACACCAGGTATTTCCATCCAGGAGCTCCAGTCCAAGTGCAGAAAATACAAGATGGAGCATAACCTCCACATCATCATGATCGACTACTTACAGCTCATGAGCGGAAGCGGAAAAAGGTCATCTGAGTCCAGACAGCAGGAGGTATCAGAGATTTCAAGAGCTCTAAAGGCACTTGCCAGAGAGCTTAACGTTCCTGTAGTCGCTCTTTCACAGCTCTCTCGAGCCGTTGAATCAAGACCTGACCACAGACCTATGATGTCAGACCTTCGTGAATCCGGAGCCATCGAGCAGGATGCGGATATGGTAATGTTCATCTATCGTGATGACTACTACAATAAAGACACAGACAGAAAAGGCGTATCAGAAATAATCATAGCCAAGCAAAGAAATGGTCCGATCGGTACCGTCGAGCTTGCATGGCTGCCAGAATATACAAAATTTGCAAATCTCGAGCAATCGCATAGAAGCTACGATTAATTACTCGCATAGTCAGACAGGAAAGTCGCTTCTCGCAAATATTCAGTTAATAAACTGCGAAAAGAAACTAAATTTCCTTTCGCAGTTTTTTATTTCGAAAAAATATTTCATTTTCAATAAATTTTCATGAAATATCCTTTGAAATTAATAAAATATCATAGTATATTTTAATGTGCTGCGCTCAGCTAGGGGGACAGGCGCATGAGAGCATATTTATATATACAAATTAAGATTTTCAGATACAAAAAACTAACGAAAGGACTAGACATTACTACTATGAAAGCAAAACGACTAATTAACCTTGCAATATCTACACTACTATGTGTAACCATCATCGGATCAAGTGCCCCCATCCGCACAAACAGCGTATACGCGGCATCTTATGGAGATGAACTTACAACTGGAGAAGGCGGAGATGATGTAGTGTCTGATCCTGAATCTACTAATAATACAACAATTGGCGCAGATGCTAATTCTTCAAATAGCACAGAGCTTGCAAGCACATCAAACGAAACTGGCGCATCAACCAGTTCTGACAATGCAAGCACAGATGCATCAGAGGCTGCAAGTGCATCAAATGAATCTGGCGCATCAGATGCTTCCAATAATAATGGTGAAGCAAACTCTTCAGATATAACAAACGAGACTGGTTCTGCTTCAGACGAGACGGGTGCAGACTCTTCAAATAATTCCAGCTCGGTTTCTAATGAGACTGGTTCAGATACATCTGATTCTTCAAATTCATCAGATGAGACAGACGCTGCAAATAGCTCTGATTCTGCAGACTCTTCAAATGCATCAGATTCAACAAGCGCATCAGACGAATCTGATACATCAGACAACGCTGACAGCAACGCCAGCACAGACCCTTCAAGCACAGACGACAACGCAGCAAGTGGAAGCGACACAGAGACATCAGACGACGGAATCACAGCAGACGACTTCGAAGGTGATGTAAATGAACCTACTAGCAATAATGCTGGGGGAGATCCGACTGCGCCTATTCCTGTTGGAATTTACACAACACCAGACGTTCAGTCAATTATTGATAACGTGGTAGTTACTGTAAATGGAAATGCAATCACTGACCCATCAAATATACAAGTTAGTATAAAAAATGATATCAAGGTACATTTTACATATACTCTTAAGGATAATATTGGAGTAAATGTTCCAGAAGGAGACGAAGATTCTTATAAAGAAAAATACGGTTCAGAGATATTTGTTGAAAACAATCAGTCTTTCACAATCGCCGCAGATAACTCATTATTGAATTATGTTGATGGGACAATTACTGAGGATATTGTTGCAGCTGGCTATAAGTTTGCCACTGTAACTATGGCGGCTAGCAATGTGTCAATTCAGATTGATGATCAAGCTGGTGAAGACCGAGTAATCCAAAAAGGCGAATTTGGATATGATGTAACTATCAGTAAATCGAATGATGCTGTAAAGGATGCAGAAACAGTTACATTCTCTGTAAATGGCGTAGATTATACACTTGTTGTTTCTGAAAATCAGAAGGTCGCACCGAAAATGACTGCTTCTGGAACTTACGACGGCCAGGAATTTATAGATTGGAATGTTTCAATTAAAAATGATGAAAAGCATGCTAAAGAGTATGCAGGCGGATATGACGTTGTCATTGAATTAAAGGATGGCCAGGAATATAAGCCAGGCACTATGAAGTTAAACGGAACCTCCTTGAATGAGACTAAGGTTACAAATAGTGATGGAAAATTAACGGTAGCTCTTACGGCTGATCAGGTAAAAGCAAATAATACATTTACTTTCCAAACTAAGCCTGAGACTGAGTCATTTATGGTGAACTCTTTTAAAGGTCAACCTAGTAGCAAGGCTTTCAATATTTCTGCAAAAGCAGCTACTACCACAGAAACAGTCTGTGAAGCAACAGCAAAAGCAACTGTAAGTAAGACCTTTGAAACATGGATTACAAAAGGTGGCGGAGTTGTCAGAGAGGGCGGATACGCTGATTGGACAGTTACCATTAAAACTAATGGATACTCATATAATAACCTTGTTTTGTATGATAAATATAAAACTGATAGCACTACATCCATGATCCTATCTGGTGATGTTAAGGTAGATGGTGTTGTGAAGCCTCATATAAACGGTGGGGCTGGAGATCCGTATGATTTTAAGGTTGAGTTAGGTGATATTGATGGTGAAACAGTTAAAACTATCGTCGTAACCTACACAACCCAGATTGAAAACTATGATGATTTCCTTTCAGTAAACCATACTATTCCGGCGAATTCAGCATGGTTAACATATGATGATGGCAATGGTACAACGATAACCAGTAAGCCAGCTCCTGATATAAAGCTCACAGGAACAACCCTGACAAAGTCAGGAATAGATAAGTCCGTAGCAAGCTATGATGCGAAAACTCATCAGATAACCTGGAAGGTTGTAGCAAACAAGAATAAGAGAGCTCTTACAAATGCTAAGATCACAGATACTCTTGGTGAAGGTCAAAAACTTGTTGCCATAAAAGGAATAAAATGTACTGCTGGTGAAAATGACGTATTAGATGCTAGTACCAATCCAGAACTTTCGGATGTTACTACTTTTGCAAGTGATAACAGCTATACACTTGACCTCGGAAATAATCTGAACAAGAGAACTATTGAATTTACTGTTGTATCACAGATAACTGATAGTGCCACCTGGGAAATAAAGAATGCCGATAAAAAGTACACAAATTCAGTTGATTTATATAATAACGGTACAAAAATAACATCTGATGCAGCGGATTACACAGTTAATGCTACAGCTGCTACACTTATTTCAGATGGATATGACTACAATACTCATTGCATAAACTATAAGATTGCAATTACTGATGAGAACCTTTCAGTTACTAAAGTAAATGTAGCAGATACATTAGGTGAAGGAGTTGTATTTGAGAAAGGCTCATTAAAGGTAGGTGGCGAGACATATACCGATTATGAATACAAGGATGGCATCCTTACAATAAAGAATCTTGATTTCCCTGGAAATAAGACACAAAAGACTATAACATTTACTGGTAAAGTTACTGATGAAACAATCAGCAATCTTGGGAATGGTGGATCTACTACAATTACTAACTCTGCAATCGTATACACAAACGATGGGGATAAGAAAACTCTTACATGTGATCCTGTAACAATAAAGAATTTAGTTCTTTCCAAAACAGGTTCAGCAAGTAACAAGACAAATGCTAATTTCACGGTTAAAGTAAATGGCGGAAAGCAGACAATACCAGCTGGTACAGTCATTAAGGATACATTGGGACGTGCTTATGAGCTTGATATGAGTTCAGTTCATATTTACGTGGCAAATATAAACTCAAAGACAGGCGAACTTACAGCCGATACGACTAAGGAGTACGAAGATGTAGATGTTTCAGTTGCTATAGTAAACAATAAGACTGAATTGTCAGTGAAGTTTAAGAATGATACCAAGGATGCGTTTGTTCTTAAGTACACAGCAAGCCCTGAATATGCAGATAAGTATTCCAATGATGAAGATTTTCATAACAATATTGAACTTATTGGAACAACAAAATCCAGTCAGGGGTCTGCTGCATACACAGAATTTAAGAAGGGGTCATTTAGTAGCGCATACAGTGATAGTATTAGGAAGTTTACACTTACAGTTAAGGATAAAGAAACAGGCGAGGAACTACCAGATGTAACCTATGATGTGTATGACACAGACGAAGATGGCGCTACACCTATAGCTACATTGAAAACCGGATATAACGGTTCAGATAAGCTTATGGATACTTTGGATGTAGACAAGACTTACTATTTAAGGCAGGTCAAAGTTCCGGATGGCTATAAGCTTAATACAGAATTGATTCCTGTAAAAATAGCGAATAGAAGATTTGTATTCCCTGTAGAGCTTGAAAAGCTGCCTGATACACCGGCACCTGGAAATGATCCGAGTACAACACCAGTAAATGATCCTTCAAATACACCTGGAGATTCTACCACTCCTGGTACATCTGGTGGATCAAATGAGCCTGGTACATCACAGGGTAATCCTGATACTAACGCAGATGAAAATAAGAAGCCTGCCAATACAGATCCTGCAGAGTCAAATAATACTGAAAAGCCTGCAGATGAGAAGCCAAAGACAGAAGATGATAAGAAGGATGAAGGCAACAAGCCTGTACCTTCAGGCTCTGATGAATCAGGCGCAAAGCCTTCTGATCCTGGCACTTCTGCTGATGAAGGAAAAGATCTGACTCAGAATACAAAGGATTCTGACAGCGATAACTCTGATAAAAATAAGGATGATAAGTCCAAGAAAAAGAAAGACGATTCCAAGCAAAAGAAGGATGAATCTAAGGAAAAGAAGGACGAGTCCAAGGATAGTAAGAGTGGCGACAACACTGATAATGACCAGAACACATCTGGCAACAATTCAGAGGGTGCTACAACAGATGCAAATGGAAGCTCATCAGATGACAGCAATGCTTCAGGAAGCACATCTAATGGAACTACAGATGCGACAAACAGCACAGATGCTGCATTGAACAAAGAGAATGGTGACCTTGCAAATGCAGATGCTGCAAATGCTACAAACGAAGCTGGAGATGAGCTTGGAACACGCAAAAAGCTTGCAAAGACAGGTGGTTTCTTCGGAACACTTTATGGTTACCTCGTAGGTCTTCTTATGATAATTGCCGGCGCAGTTATCACATTTAAAAAGAGAAAAGAGAATTGAAAGAGCAAGTAAAACTCACAATCGGTATCGGCCTTATGGCGTTTGGAGCGGTGATTCTAGCCGTTTCTATCGCCGTAAGCGTGGTACAAAATCTAAATAAAAGTAAAGCAATCAAGGAATTCGAAGAAAGGAAGTCTCAGGGCAGTACAGCCGCTGAGAGTTTATTCGAGCCAAGAGATGATGTGGATTCGGATGCATCTGAATCCGGTGAGGGGATGGCAAAATTAGATGACGCTTCAAACAACAGTAAAGGAGCTTCATCAAAGCCAGCCTCCATCACAGATTTCCTTGTTAGAATCCCAAAGATCAATTGCACTGAGCCTGTAAAGGAGGGTGTCGACAGAAACGCCCTTGCAGCTTCCCTGGGCCATGAACCGGAGACAGCACTTCCGGGTGAAGTCGGCAACTGCGTCATCGCTGGCCACAGGAATTACACCTTTGGCAAGTATTTCAACCGTTTAAATGAAGTTGAGATCGGTGACACAATCTACATAGATACACTGGATGACACCTACGAGTACACTGTAGAAGAGATCAAGGTCGTAGAACCTACAGACCTTTCAGTACTCGACAATACTGAGGATGAAACCCTCACATTATATACATGCACTCCGATATACATTGCTACTCACAGACTTGTGATCATTGCAAAAAGGGTACAAAAAAACTCCGAAGCGAAATGCTTCGGAGTTTTCTTTTTCAAATAATAATTAGCCCTGAGAAATAGCTGAAACAGGACACTGAGCTGCACAAGAACCGCAATCGATGCATGTATCAGGATCGATGTTGAACTGTGTGTCACCCTGAGAAATAGCAGAAACAGGGCACTGACCTGCACAAGAACCGCAGCTGATGCAACCATCACTAATAACGTATGCCATATCAAAAATCTCCTTCCTGAATAAAAAGTTTGTAATGCCTTGAAAGATTGACATTTGCCGTTGCCAATCGACATTACCTACTACAGTGACTATCATAATATAATTTATTTTTTTTCGCAAGATTATTAACGATAACTTTTCCCTATAAGAGAGCATTTTATAAAACGTTTATTTTCTTTATATTTTTATAATCATAGAGAGAAAAATTATTAGTATTTATGCGGGAAAACGGCTTGCTATTGAATTGACACTGTACCGCAGCAATGTTAGAATTTAAGTTGCGCTAGAGCGCAAATGTGTAGTTTCTTGGGGCTAGGTGTGTAAAAGCTTAACATGCCTATTCCTGAAAAATCCATATTAATGGTCATGGGATTCTGGCAGGTTCAACGCCCCTATGATCACAAATCAAAAGGTAGGAGGAAATAGTAAATGGCAAGAAACATGAAAACCATGGACGGCAACGAAGCAGCGGCTTATGCTTCATATGCATTCACTGAAGTTGCTGCCATGTATCCGATCACACCTTCATCAGTTATGCCTGAGCATGTTGATGAGTGGGCTACTGCCGGCAAGAAGAACATCTTCGGTCGTACAGTACAGATCACAGAAATGCAGTCAGAGGCAGGTGCAGCAGGTGCTGTACACGGATCTCTTGTAGCAGGTGCACTTACATCTACTTATACTGCATCACAGGGTCTTCTTCTTATGATCCCTGATATCTACAAGGTAGCTGGTGAGCGCCTTCCCGGTGTGTTCAATGTATCAGCTCGTTGTGTAGCTTCTCACGCGCTGAACATCTTCGGTGATCATTCTGACGTCTATGCATGTCGCCAGACGGGCGCAGCTATGCTCTGCAGCTCAAGTGTACAGGAGGTTATGGATCTTACACCTGTATCCTATATGGCAGCTATCGAGGGCAGGCTTCCGTTCATTAATTTCTTTGACGGTTTCCGTACTTCTCACGAAATCCAGAAGATCGAAGTTTGGGATTACAAGGATCTCGACGAGATGGTAAATCACGAGGCAATTGATGAGTTCAAGGCTAACGCACTTAACCCGAATCATCCTCGTCAGATGGGCTCTGCTCAGAACCCTGATATTTTCTTCCAGGCTAGAGAGGCTTGCAACACAGGTTACGACGAGCTTCCTGCAATTGTTCAGAAGTACATGGACAAGGTAAATGCTAAGCTTGGTACAGATTACAAGCTCTTTAACTACTACGGCGCAGCTGATGCTGAGACAATCATCATTGCAATGGGTTCAGTTAACGATACTATTGAGGAGACAATTGACTACCTTGCTAACAAGGGCCAGAAGGTCGGCGTAGTTAAGGTTAGACTTTATCGTCCTTTCGATGCTAAGGCACTTGTTGATGCAATCCCTGCAAGCGTTAAGAGAATTGCTGTTCTTGATAGAACAAAGGAGCCTGGTTCATATCGTGAGCCTCTTGCTCTTGATGTTATCGCTGCTCTTAAGGGCACAAAGTTCGAGTCAGTTCCTGTAATGTGCGGACGTTACGGTCTTGGTTCTAAGGATACAACTCCTGAGCAGATCGTTGCTGTATTTAACAACACAGATAAGGAACAGTTCACAATCGGTATCAATGATGATGTTACACATCTTTCACTTGATGCTGGTGCTCCCCTTGTTACAACACCTGAGGGAACAACAAACTGTAAGTTCTGGGGTCTTGGTGCTGACGGTACTGTTGGTGCTAACAAGAACTCCATTAAGATCATTGGTGATAACACAGACATGTACGCTCAGGCATATTTTGACTATGATTCAAAGAAGTCTGGTGGTGTTACAATGTCTCACCTCAGATTTGGTAAGAAACCTATTAAGTCAACTTACCTCATCAAGAAGGCAAACTTCGTTGCTTGCCACAATCCTTCATACATCCGCAAGTTCAACATGGTTCAGGAGCTTGTTGATGGAGGATCATTCCTTCTTAACTGCCCTTGGACAGTAGATCAGCTTGAGGCTGAGATCCCTGGTCAGGTTAAGAAGTTCATGTATGACCACAAGATCAACTTCTACATCATGAACGGTTCTAAGATCGGTGTTGAAGTAGGTATGGGTCCTACAAGAATTAACACAATCCTTCAGTCTGCATTCTTCAACATCACAAAGATCATTCCTGAAGAAGATGCAATCAAGTTCATGAAGGATGCTGCTCAGAAGACATACGGCCGTAAGGGTGAAGATGTCGTTAAGAAGAACTGGGATGCTATCGATGCAGGTGCTGATCCTAAGAACCTCATCAAGGTAGAGATTCCTGAATCATGGGCTAACGCTCAGGATGAAGGCCTTGAGTTCACAGAAGCTAAGGGTGACCGTAAGGACGTTGTAGACTTTGTTAACAACATCCAGTCCAAGGTTAACTCTCAGGAAGGTAACACTCTTAAGGTTTCTGACCTTCTTCCTTATGTTGATGGTTCTACACCTAGTGGATCTGCTGCATTCGAGAAGAGAGGTATTGCAGTTAACGTTCCTAAGTGGGATGCTACAAAGTGCGTAGAGTGTGGATTCTGCTCACTCGTTTGTCCTCACGCTGCAATCAGAACAGTTGCTCTTACAGATGAAGAAGTTGCAGCTGCTCCTGAAGGACTTCAGACAAAGGATCTCAACGGAGTTCCTGGATACAAGTTCTCAGTTGTTATCTCTGCACTTGATTGTACAGGTTGCGGATCTTGCGCTAATGTCTGCGTAGGTAACAAGGCTGGCGAGACTCTTAAGATGGGTGCTATCGCTGACAACAAGGATGAGCAGAAGTACTTCGATTATGCTGTTAAGACTCCTGTTAAGACAGAAGTTGTTGAGAAGCTTAAAGAGACAACAATCAGAGGTTCACAGTTCAAGCAGCCTCTCCTTGAGTTCTCAGGCGCATGCGCAGGTTGTGGTGAGACACCTTATGTTAAGCTTGTTACTCAGCTCTTTGGTGACAGAATGTACGTTGCTAACGCTACAGGATGTACATCAATCTGGGGTAACTCCTCACCTTCAACACCTTACACAGTAAATGAAAAGGGCCAGGGTCCTGCATGGGATAACTCCCTCTTCGAAGATAACGCTGAGTTTGGTTTCGGTATGGTTCTTGCACAGAACGCACTCCGTGATGCTATCAAGGAGAAGGTAGAAGAGATCGTTGCAGCAGGCGGTTCTGCTAAGGACGCTGCTCAGAAGTATCTTGATACTTTCGCTAACGGCGCTACAAACACAGCTGCTACAGAAGAGCTCGTAGCTGCACTTGCAAGCGACAGCTCAGATGCTGCTAAGTATGTTCTTAAGAATAAGGACTTCGCAGCTAAGAAGTCACAGTGGATCTTCGGTGGTGACGGATGGGCATTCGATATCGGATTCGGTGGTCTCGATCACGTACTTGCTTCCGGTAAGGATGTAAACGTTCTCGTTGTTAACACTGAGGTTTACTCAAATACAGGCGGACAGTCATCTAAGGCTACACCTACAGGTGCAGTTGCACAGTTCGCAGCAGGCGGTAAGGAGATCAAGCAGAAGGATCTCGCTTCTATCGCAATGAGCTATGGTTATGTATATGTTGCTCAGATCGCTATGGGTGCTGATATGAACCAGACACTTAAGGCAATCGCTGAGGCTGAGGCATATCCGGGACCTTCACTCATCATCGCTTATGCTCCTTGTATCAACCAGGGTCTCAAGTCCGGTATGAACAAGGTTATGGACGAAGAGAAGAAGGCAGTTGCTACAGGTTACTGGCATATGTTCAGATTCAATCCTGCAGCAGAGCAGAAGTTCACTCTTGACAGCAAGGCTCCTACAGAGGAGTATCAGGACTTCCTTGATGGTGAGGTTAGATACCTTTCACTCAAGCTCAAGAATCCTGAGAGAGCACAGAAGCTCTATGCTAAGTCTAAGGAGAACGCTCAGGAGCGTCTCGAGTATCTGAACAAGCTCGTTACTCTTTATTCTAAATAAGAATTGAAAAACGCTTCGGACGTAAGTCCGAAGCGTTTTTTTAAATGTCTGTTAATTTCTGCAGTGCGTTATCTCTAATAATCACCTTAAAGTGCTCATCGAGATACTGTGTACTGATTGAGCTTGAATTCTCAGGTCTTCCATACTCTGAAAGCTGTGTGCAGAGGCTCTTAAGTGTGCCAGCTGTTTCAGAATCAGGCTGGATCAGAAGATAAAGTCTTCCATTTGAGTCGCTCTTGTAAAGAGTGTTCTTTACAGTGACCTTGGTCTGATTAAGAGCTGCAAACTTCATGATGTCATGCATTGCTCCAAATGAGAAAAGGAAGAATATCTCTGTCTGAGAAGCTTCTGAAGAAGAACTCTTTTTAGGAGGATTCCTCTTTGCGCCTCTTCCGAGATTGGGATTCTGCGCAGCTGCTTCTGTATCCTTGATTTTCTTAAAGAGTGCTGAAATATCATCCTCAGAATCATCAAGTTCGGTGTTACCACCAGTAGCCTCGCTCTGAAGAGCTGGTGAGAAGTTTGCAAATCTGGTATCAAGCTCCTCTGGATCCTCAACCTTTGTAATTATTAGCACGATACATTCTGAATTGATTGGAACAGCTTCTATCATGAGAGGAATATCCTCTGCTTCAAAACCAAACTGGTAATTGGCCTGTTGCATCATATCACGAAACAGATCCTTGGCTTTCTCTGTTCCATAAGCAAGCTCGCTGATCTTCAGCTCTCTGCTTGCGAGATCTTCTTTTGTAAGTGTGCATCGAATTTGATAATCATTAACGCGCTCGATTTTCATACGATGTTCTCCATAAAAATTTACACTTGTAAATGTTTCTTTGATTAGTTGAATATTAAAGTATACAAAGTGGTGTGTCAATAGATGTATCGGCTAGTTTTAAAATTTCATATATGTGGATAAAAAATTATAATTTTATTAATTTCTGAAAACGGGGTTGTTTTTATAATTGTCATGATGTATAGTTACAACTCGTGGTGCCTCTGTCAGACCGGTATCGGAGAGGAGGCATGATAGACAGCATTTTTTACAAATGTTCTGCACAGTCTGTGTGGAATGTCTTACAAGTATCAACCGGCAATCGCCGGGAGAAATCACAATTATTTTTTTAATAAGTAATTAATACAACAAACAACAAAGAAGCTATTTATTTAATTTTTGTGATACCGCAGTGGCACCAGGCCAATTTCATATGGACAATTATTATGCGTTTTTGTGTACTCTTCAGACAAAGCAGGTTTGGGAAATTATCACTGAAACTCCTTGCGGACGCTGAAACCGGTACCTGGATCAAAATCAGTCAACACATTATTTGCAGGAGGTCCCCACCAATCGCAAAGAATCTAGTAAAAACGCATAATAGTTGGAAATTTATGGTATAATTGAGGGCGATTGGAAGGAGCTGGTTTATAAGATGAAGAAAAAGATAATTCCGGTGGTGATAATCATCGCCCTTATTATATTGATAGGTGGTATTTATGCTCTGCAGATAGCATACGAGCATTTTTCATATACAAAGGAGAAAGCCGATTTAACTGAATACTATAATATAGAAAGTGCTGATGATGTAGTAATCGCCTACAACGACGAAATTCTTGATACAAAAGCAAAGAGCGTAAATGGTACAATTTACCTTAAATATGAGGACCTTTTGTCACTGGTTAGCAATAGATTTTATTACGGAGCTGCTGATAATGCGCTCTTCTACACAACACCAACCACAACTTATATAGCAACTGTTGGTGGTTCAACATGGACAGCCTCAAATGGTGAGAGCGGAGATGCAGGCTTCGCCATTGCTTTTACTGAGGGTGAGGAGCTTTATGTAGCTCTTGGCTATGCGAAGGCATTCTCTGACATGGAGTATGAGAGCTTTTCAGATCCCGGAAGAATCCGCCTTATTTCAGGAAGCTTTGAAGGCACTGTTGCTAAGATTAAGAAAAAGACAGCAATCAGAACTCTCGGCGGAAGAAAGAGCCCCATTGTTACAACAGTTGAGGGCGGCACAGCTCTTGTTGTAGAGCAGATGGATGAGTGGTCAAGGATTCTCACCTGGGATGGTAACATCGGATACGTTGAGAACAAGGTATTGGATATCACTTCTAATAATGAAGTTATTGGTAAAAATTCTCTTTTAGCATCAGAAGGAGAGACAAGCATTTTTGAGCCGATTGAGACAGCGACTGGAACCATTCCTGCGCCTACAGATGTGGATGCTTACACATCCATGACCTTCGAAGGCAAGGTAAATATGGGCTTCCATCCCATTGGCGGAATCGCTGGTAACGACACAGTCTCAAGCATGATTTCTGAAGCTAAGTCACTTAACGTAATCGCACCTACATGGTTCATGGTTAATGATAATGATGGAAACATCACAAGCTATGCTACAAATGATTATGTGACAACAGCTCATGCGAACAATATTCAGGTTTGGGCAGTGCTTGATGACTTTAATTCAGGTGCGGATATTGATATTCAGCAGGTTTTATCAAGAGAATCATCCAGAGCAAATCTCATTGCAAAGACTATGGAGCAGGCGCTCACATTTGGAGTTGATGGTATAAACGTTGACTTTGAGACAATTAAAGAGAGCTTTGGCCCTGATTATCTTCAGTTCCTTAGAGAGCTTTCAATTAAGTGCAGAGAGGCTCAGCTTTATCTTTCAATTGATGACTACGCTCCCATGGATTTCAACAGCTACTATGACCTTAAGGAGCAGGGAGTTGTCTGCGATTATGTAGTTATCATGGGATATGATGAGCATTATGCAGGTTCAAACGAGGCTGGATCAGTTGCTTCCCTTAACTATGTTAAGGATGGTATCGAGAAAGCCCTTGAGGATGTTCCGGCTGAGAAGCTTATCAACGCAATTCCTCTTTATACCAGATTCTGGACAACCAAGGATGGCGAGGTTAAGAGTAAGGCTCTCCACATGGCTGGAGCTACCAATGTCATCAATGAGTATGGACTTGAGATGAGCTGGAATGACGAGGCTTGCCAGTACTATGGCGAGAAGACTGCCGAGGATGGCACACTTTACCAGATCTGGAATGAGGAAGCTCGTTCAATCGAGGCTAAGCTTAGCGTTATGCAGGCTCATAACTGCGCTGGTGTTGCTGAGTGGGCACTTGGTTTTGAGACTCCTGATATTTGGGATGTAATCGCAGCTTACATGGCACAGTAATAGATTTTGAAACAAATAGATGGTAATTAACTTTTACCAGGTTATAGCAATAAAGAAGAAATACAAATGGAAACAGTAGTAGAAATAATTGATGAAAACAATATAGATGAGAGGGCAAAAAGCGTAATTAAGAAGGCCGGAGATATCATTAAAAACGGCGGAATTGTGGCTTTTCCCACAGAGACAGTTTACGGACTTGGCGGAGATGGTTTAAATCCTAAGTCCTCCAAGAAGATATACGAAGCGAAGGGGAGACCCTCAGATAATCCGCTTATTGTCCATGTCGCAGATATGGAATCCATAAAGAAAATAGTAAAAGAGATACCGGATGCAGCATACAAGCTTGCAGAGAAGTACTGGCCCGGCCCTCTTACTATGATAATGAACAAGTCAGACGCTGTGCCTTACGAGACTACAGGCGGACTTGATACAGTAGCAATCAGAATGCCAAGTAACAAGATAGCAGCTGAGCTTATCAGATGTTCAGGTGGCTACATTGCTGCTCCCAGTGCGAATCTGTCAGGGCGTCCAAGTCCTACTCAGGCAAAATACTGCATTGAGGACTTAGATGGAAGAGTTGATATGATAATCGATGGCGGTGCTGTTGGTATTGGGCTTGAGTCTACAATAATAGACCTAACATCAGGAACTCCGATGATCCTTAGACCTGGATATATTACTAAGGAAAATCTCGCTGATATTCTTGGAAGCGTTGATGTTGATAAGACAATACTTGATGCTACTTCAAAGGTGGCACCCAAGGCGCCCGGAATGAAGTACAGACACTACGCACCAAAGGGCGATCTCACTATAGTTGAGGGCGAGAGCAGCGCAGTTTGCGATTACATAAACGCAGAGCTTTTAAAGGCAAAAGAAGAAGGCAAAAAGTGCGGAGTAATCGCAACAGAGGAGACTAAGGCTTTATATAATGCGGATGTCACAAAGATAGCCGGCAGAAGAGATGATGAAGAGGAGATAGCAAGAAATCTTTTCACACTTCTTCGTGAGTTCGATGATGAGGATGTGGATATTATGTTCTCAGAGAGCTTCAATGATACGGGTATTGGACAGGCAATAATGAACAGACTCCTTAAGGCAGCAGGACACAAGGTTGTCAGAGTCTGAAATATTAATTAGAGCATAATTTGGGATTATAATCCCGGCATAACATATTATTTGGAGGAGTTATATTATGATAGCACTTGGAAGTGATCACGGCGGATTGGACCTTAAGAAGGTAGTTATTGCTTACCTTGAGGAGAAGGGTATCGAGTACAAGGATTTTGGTACATATACTAGCGATTCCTGTGATTATCCTATTTTTGGAAAGCAGGCAGCAGAGGCTGTAGCAAGTGGAGAATGCGAGAAGGGAATCGTTATCTGCACAACTGGAATTGGTATTTCAATCGTAGCTAATAAGGTTAAGGGAATCAGATGCGCTCTTTGCTCTGAGCCTCATTCAGCTCGTCTTACAAGAGAGCACAATGATGCAAACGTTCTTGCAATGGGCGGAGCTCTTATAGGACCTGACATGGCTATCGATATAGTTGAGACATTCTTAAATACTCCTTTCTCAGGTCTTGAGAAGCATTCAAGGAGAATTGGAGAAATCGCCGATATGGAGGGGTGAATTGTATGAAAAGGGAAGACTACATTTCCTGGGACGAGTATTTCATGGGCGTTGCAAAGCTTGCAGCCATGAGATCCAAGGATCCGAACACGCAGGTGGGGACCTGCATTGTAAGTGAGGACAACAAGATTCTTTCCATGGGTTACAACGGATTTCCCAAGGGCTGCGAGGACGACGAGTTCCCCTGGGAGAGAGACGGAGAGGATGAGCTGTGCACAAAGTATCCCTTTGTAACTCACAGTGAGCTTAACGCTATCTTAAATTACAGAGGCGGAAGTCTCGAGGGTTCGAAGCTTTATGTGTCACTTTTCCCTTGCAATGAATGTGCGAAAGCCATAATTCAGGCAGGGATTAAAACTGTTGTCTATGACAGCGATAAATACGCATCTTCTGCTGCAACCAGAGCATCCAAGAGAATGTTTGATGCAGCGGGAGTAAAATATCTTCCTTATTCTCATTCGGGGAAAAACATACATATTGAGATTTAAGGAATAAAGGGGATTTAATTTGAGAAGGTTTTTGGGGAGAACGCTGCGCTGCCTTCTTGTGATATCAGTTTTAACAGTATCGGTTGGTCATTCTTACAAGGTTCATGCGACTGAGGCGACTAAAAAGGCGCTTGAGGAAGCCAAGGAGAAGCTTGAGGATACCAAGGATCAGCTTGATGATACCAAGGATCAGCTTAGCGACAAAAAAGAAGACATTACAAATCTAAATCATGAGAAGGGTAAGCTTGAGACGAAGCTTGATGACTTAAACGATCAGCTTTCTGAAGTTTCTGAGAACCTTTCAGATCTTGAGGATCAGATAGATACCAAGCTTGATGAGATCAGCAATACTGAGGCTGAGCTTGAGATTGCAATCGACACCAAGGATCAGCAGTATGCTTCCATGAAAAAGAGAGTTCAGTTTATCTATGAGAAGCAGAGCTTTGCGCTCTACGATATGCTCATGACTACCGGAAGCTTTGCAGATTTCCTTAATCAGAAGGATATGATTCAGGCTCTTTCTTCCTATGACAGAAAGATGCTTCTTGAGTATCAGCAGACCTGTGAGGATATTGAGAATAAAAAGGTTGAGCTGAACAACGAAAAGAACGAGCTTGATGAGTGCAAGAAGAAGGCTGAGGATGAAAAGAGCAGAGTTTCAGACCTTGTAAGCCAGACTAGTGGAAGTATCAGTAAGTACAAGCAGAATATTTCCACCGCCGAGGAAGAGGCTAAGGCTATTGAAGATAAGGCAAGGGAGTATGAGTCTCAGGTTGAGAGTCAGAACGCCGATGTAAAGGCATTGGAAGCAAAGCTTGCTGAGGAAATCAGACTTTCAAAGCTGGCAAAAGCTTCTGCGTGGAGAAACATTTCAGAGGTAGCCTTTGCTGAGGGAGACAGATATCTTCTGGCGAACCTTATTTATTGTGAAGCAGGCGGAGAGCCCTACGAAGGAAAGCTTGCAGTAGGCGCCGTTGTTATAAACAGAGTGCTGAGTTCAGTTTATCCTGACTCAGTCGTTGGAGTTATTTATCAGTCAGGTCAGTTTTCTCCTGTTGGCAGTGGAAGACTTGCTCTTGCACTGGCAAACGGAAGCGCTACTGAATCCTGCTATCAGGCGGCTGATGCAGCAATGAGCGGCGCAACTAATGTTGGTAACTGTGTTTACTTTAGGACACCTATTCCCGGATTACAGGGAACTCAGATTGGTGGCCATGTATTCTACTAATAATATTGCCATAAAGCTTTAAATTCAGGCTTTATGGCATAACACTTGAAGAAATTGCCTTGATTATGGGTGCTTCCAGTGAAGAAATGCTGTTTTCATAGATGGCATCCATCAGATTTCCCAGAGAAATAAGGGATTTCTTCATAAGCTTTTCATCGATTAGTCCCTGCTCAAAGGCCTCTGCCAGTTCATCGAGGTCGAGGATACGGATTTTTCCGTCGGGATAGATGACAACGTCTGCTAACAGGTCCTGAACAATTAAAGAATTTTCCTCAGGGCCTTTTTGATAGTCCACAATGTCGCAGTACCAGTACATTAAAGTGGAATCTGCGCGGTAGAATTTACTTACTTTATATCCGCGTTTGAGATAATAGCAGGAATATCCATGTGAAAGGTCAGGCCTTGGATGAATGGCCTTCCATGAGGTGACGATTGTGTTTTCGTCACTCTGAAGAATGAGGTCGTCCTTTAAAAGGATGCACTCATTAGGAATAACACGTTTACGATAAAGAATTGGGTGATCCATAATTTCCCCCATTCTGCACATGATGTGCCAAGCGTTACGAGTCTGTAAATGTTAGAAAAATATTAACGCGATACAGGTTATTAGTCAATGAAGAAAATTATTTTCAAGATTTTATATACAATTACAGTTTTTATAATCTTTCTATTCGTTATTGGGCATTTCACCAATGCTGAGACTGTGGATATGACAGCTCAGATGGGGGCGCCCACTTTCCCTGTGCTTACATTTTATGAAGGAAATACTGAGCTTAACACCTTGAGGGGCTACGCTACTGAGATGGAGGTCAACCACATTAGAAGCAGCGTCCTTCCTGTAGATGAGACCAGAAGCGTTTCCTTTAAGATGAATACCTATGGCTCAGCTGTGTCAAACCTACAGTTTGAGGTCAGACAGGCATCCGGAAGCAGCCTTGTTGAGAGCTCCAAGATTTCTGACATGAACCGCGATGGTGATATTATCACAGGCTCTTTCCAGCTAAAGGACCTGATTGATGCAGACAGCGAGTATATATTGGTGGTCCTTGCTGACATTGAAGAGAAGACTGTGAGATTTTACTCAAGAGTTGTTTGGACCGAGGGAAAAGAAAAATATCATGTTCAGGAAGAGCTTGATTTTGTAAGGAGATTTATCAATCTCACCTTTGATAAGAATGGTGCTTCTGAAGAGCTTTCCACATATCTTGAATCCAGCTCTGAGGGAGATAATACATCCTTTAGTCATGTGAATATCCACAGTAGCTATGATCATGTAACCTGGGGAAGCTTAAATATTCAGGGACACACAGAGCCAGAGATTGAGCTTACTGACATTCACAATCAGACAGCAAACTTTGGCGTAAGATATCAGGTAACTCAGAAGACTATTTCCGGCGAGGAGAAGCTCTACAACGTAAGTGAGAGCTACCGTGTTAGATACACAACAGACAGAATTTATCTTCTTAACTTCGACAGGACGATGAACTATGTCTTTAATGGAAAGAAAGAGGATATCACAGACAACGTAATAAATCTGTGGATTACTGAAAGCGATATTCCTTTAAAGGAAAGTGATGGCGGAAATGCCTTTGCATTTGTAAGCGAAAACAGACTTTACGCCTACAACAGCACTGACAACAAGCTCGCAAGAGTGTTTGGTTTCTACAACGAGGATTATTACGACGAGAGAACAATTTTCCCTGGAAATACAATCCATATCCTGAATGTGGATGAAGCTGGAAATGTTGAGTTCGTTGTATCCGGATATATGAGCAGAGGCGACCACGAAGGCTATGTTGGAATGGCTGTTTATGAGTTTAACTCGCAGCTTAACACCATAGAGGAGCAGGTATTTGTTCCTGTAACCATGCACCAGGATATCCTCAGGGCATACAATGACAAGATGCTTTATGCAAATACCAAGGGACAGCTTTACTTCCTGCTTGAGGGCGATGTCTACATGATAAACCTTGCAACCAGAGAGCAGAAAAAGCTGATCGAGAATCTGACAGACGACAGATACTGTATCTCTGATTCGGGCAGTATTATCGCATGGCAGGATGAGGACAGGAAGAGCGTAAAGATGATGGATTTGGCTAATCAGGCTGAATCTGAGATGAAAGCCGATGGGGCTGATTTTGTAAGAACTCTTGGCTTCATGGGAGAGGATTTGGTATATGGGCTTGTTCACAGCTCTGATGTACATATAGACCAGATGGGTAGTCCTGTTTACGGAATGCACAGCATAAGGATTGTGGATAAGGATGGAAATCAGCTTGAAAACTACAATCCCACAGGTGCACTTATAACTGGTGCAACCATTGAGAATAACGTCATCAGACTTAGCAGAGCCGCATGGAATGAGGAGACAGGACTTTTTGAGAGCATGATAGATGATCAGATAATGAGCACTATCAAGGAAACGCCTGGTGGAAATAAGCTTCAGATAGCTACTACAGAGGATTACAAAAACATCCTTGAAATCATCTGCAAGTCTTCAATCAATACGAAGTCTCTTAGAGGAGTTACTCCTAACATGACCTTGTATGAGGGTAGCAGAGAAGTGGCTATTGCTTCTGACAGAGATAGTTCTTCAGAGCCTTACTATTATGTTTATGAGATGAACGGAGATGTGGATATCTACGATAATCCTGCAGATGCAGTGAACATCGCTTACAACGCTCCTGGAGTTGTTATAAATGATGATAACCAGTACGTTTGGTACAGAGGAAATCTTCTTACTTCAAACCAGATCATGTACATAACAAATCTGGCACTGGAGTGGGAGAACATGCCTTTGGAGAATTCCACAGCCGTATGCCTTGACCTTATCCTCCAGCACAGAGGAATAAGCGTAAATGTTCAGTCTATGCTTGATCAGGGAAAGACAACCTTGGAAATTCTCGAAAGCAATCTGATGAACACCAGAATACTTGAGCTTGAAGGCTGTCCTATGGAAGCTATGCTCTACTATGTAAATCAGGACATTCCTGTAATGGCAACCTTAAATGACGGCAGCAGCCTTTTGCTTATCGGCTTCAACGACCTCAACACAGTTCTTCTTGAGCCCACTAAGGGAGAGGTTTACAAGCTTGGAAGAAACGACACAGCTGCACTCTTTGAGAGCAATGGAAATCACTTCGTTACATATCTGCCGGGTGTTAGCAAGTAATCAGTGAGTAAGTAGAGTAGAAAATAATCAGATAGAAATTAGTAAGCAAAAAGAGCTCCGAACAAATCTGTTCGGAGCTCATCTTATTTCATTTATTAGTTTTCAGTCTCAAGTTCACCACTATTGTATCTTGCAATAATGCTGTTAATTCTTTCAACAGGATTAAGAAGATCACTGATAGAAGCATCATGGTTAAGCGTGTCGATGATGTAAGCGATGTACTTACTCATGTCACAGCTGATATACCATTCTCTTGAAAGAAGCTCAGGTGACTGATAGATAAGGTTAGTAGTAAGAACTCTGTCTATAAGTCCTTCTTCGTGAGCTTTATCAAAAATCTCAAGGCCGCTTGTGAAGAGACCAAATGTTGAGAATGCGTAGATGTGAGCTGCCTTTCTCTCTTTAAGAGCTCTGGCAACATCTATCATACTCTCACCAGAAGATATCATATCATCTACGATGATAACGTCCTTGCCCTCAACTGAAGTACCAAGGAACTCATGTGATACGATGGGATTACGTCCGTCAACAACCTGTGTGTAATCACGGCGCTTGTAGAACATACCTACATCAAGACCCATAACGCTGGCAAGATAGATTGCTCTGCCCATTCCGCCTTCATCAGGGCTGATTACCATCATGTGATCTGAATCAATCTTAAGACCCTGAACGTTTCTAAGAAGAGCCTTAATGAACTGATAAGTTGTACGAACTGTTTCGAAACCATTGAGCGGGATAGCATTCTGTACTCTGGGATCGTGAGCATCGAAGGTGATGATGTTGTCTACACCCATGCTTACGAGCTCCTGAAGTGCGATTGCGCAGTCAAGAGATTCTCTTGATGTACGCTTGTGCTGTCTGCTCTCATAAAGGAAAGGCATGATAACTGTGATTCTTCTGGCCTTTCCGCCAACTGCTGCGATAATACGTTTTAAATCCTGGTAATGATCATCGGGAGACATGTGATTCTCTTTACCAAAAAGCTGGTAAGTAAGAGAGTAGTTACATACATCTACCATGATATAAAGGTCATCACCACGAACTGACTGAGTGATTACACCCTTTGCTTCGCCAGATCCAAATCTCGGAACCTCAGCGTTAAGAAGATAGGATGGACGCTCATAACCTGTGAAAGCAAGGCTCCCTTTGTGCTCGTTCTCTCGCTCCTGGCGCCACTTTACAAGGTAGTAATCAACCTTATCTCCAAGTGACTGGCATCCCTTAAGAGGAATAATTCCCAAAGATCCTACGGGGATAGTTTCAAGGTTACGTTTTTCTTCTCTTCTTGGCATTTGCAAGAATTCCTCACTTTCCATTCTTATACTGCAATTTTTTGAGCATGCGGATGTCATTACCTGAAAGTTTGCAAAGCTTGTAGTTGCTTGCAATTCTGGAAGATACACGCTCAGAATACATAGACTTTACATCCTCCAGAGAAAAATTAGTGGTAATGATCGTTGACTTATTGCGGATCAACCTCTCGTTGATGCATCTGAATAGCTGAGGTATCGAATTGTTAGTGATATGTTCGGTACCAAGGTCATCAATAATAAGAAGATCTGTGTTATATAAGTCCTCATAAAGAGCATTAAGCTCGTCCGCTTTCTTAAAATCGAAAGAGTTTGTCTGCAGTAGTGAAAACAGGGAAACCGCACTAAAATACAGGACGGAATGGCCTGCATCCAGTATTTCCTTGGCAATGCAAACAGACAGGAACGATTTACCAGTACCCACTGTACCATAAAAGAATAAATTTGGGTAGGAACTTTCAAAATTATTAATGAAATCTTTCGAATTTCGGACAGCTCCTCTAAATCGCTCTAAATCCTCACCACTGTAGTACTCTTCAGACATAATATCGAAGTTTGCAGCCTCTGTAAGCTTGCGGATATTGGACTGGGCATAAAGCCTGTCGATGATCCTCTGCTTAAAGCAGGAACACTTCTCGCTGCCCACGTAGCCAGTGTCATGGCAGATAGGACAGTCATATTTCATGTCAAGATAATCATCCGGGTAGCCGGCCTCCTTAAGGAGCTGTTTCTTCTTAATTGAAACATCCTTTAAAAGATCATGAAGTCTGCCTCTTTTGAGCTTCTCGCCATGAAGCAGCCGTCTTCCGAAGTCAGCACTAATACTTCCGGTTGACTGGGAAAGATCCAGATATCCGGGAACATGGTCTTCAATCTCTTTGATTTTCATGTTCAGCTCATTACGATGAAAGGTTCTGCGCTTTTCGTAGTCGTGCATTATTTCATCATATTGAGAATTTGTCAGTGCCAAAGTAAACCCCTCCTCCCTTAGTTATCCAAAAGCTGGTCCTCGATACTATCGAGATTGATATCGTTCTGCTTGAAACGATTGAATTTATTGTTAAACTTAACAGGCTCATTTGTTCTTGAAGCGTTCGCAGCCTGTGTCATCTTTCCAAATTTGTCGTCGAGATTCTTGATATCCTGTAATGTGCGAGCACCATTCTCATGCCAGTTGCGGAGAATGCTGTCGCAGTACTTAAGTCTGTTGCTCTGTGTCTGGAGAACGGTTCTTCTGCAAGCCTCTGTGATAATAGGCATTGAGAATCCGTACTCGCTCTGCCAGCGATCAAAATATGTAAGTTCTGTCTTTGTAGGAGCATTCTGCATTCCAAGCTCGCGCATTATAGCGTAAGCATTCTTGTGTGCAGTGCCCTCAAGTCTTGCTGCTTCAGGTGTTGTGATACCTTTTTCATGCCAGCTGATAGCAACCTTGCGGACATAGTCGAAGTCCTTTTTACCTGCAGTTACGCAGTGCTGTAAAAGGTAATCAACAAGGTCCTCTGAGAACTCAAGATCATCCTGGATATAGTAGATAGTCTTGATCTCGTTTGTGTTTAATGTTCTTCCAAAATACTGCTCAGCAACAAAGAGCATCTGAGGATTATCGTTGTGCTTTACTGCCTTTTTTGCAGGCTCCTTGTGAGCAGCAACCTTGTGCTCGGACTCTACATGCGCAGCAGAAGGCGCTGGCATACAGTGCAGAGTGGCCTTGGACTGCTTTTTAGGCATGATATCCTGCATATGGATACCAGTAAGCTGTCCGCGCGCACTATATTCAAGGGACATAAGTCCCTGATCCTCCCAGTATGTAAGAGCACGAAGTACGTCTTTCTCTGTGTAATTGAACTTATCTGCAAGGTCGGACACACTTGTAGCGCGACCAGCACACATCATACGAAGAAGATAAAGGTATACCTTTATCTCCGCATCATTAGCATCAGATAAATATTCATCAATAAAAATATTGGAAAGCTCAGTACTTGAAATCTCTGAATTTTGATTAATAATAACTCGCCCCATCATCTTTCTTCACCCACTTTTCATTTCATCGAAGCAAATTATAGCATTGGATTTTTTGTATGAAAATGGTGAAAATGACGATAAAATCTGAATGAACGGGCGTTTGGCAATTGTGGGTAAAATTGTGGACAATGTGGATAACGTGGATTATCTTATCAGTTTCCATAAGAAAACCGCTGTCCTACAGTATAGTTTACCTTTGGGGACAGCGGATACTTATCCACAATGATTAATGTTGATTTTTCGTGAGTGAAAGTGGATTAGGTGGAAAATTATTTGCCAACTATATCGTTTGCGATATTTACCACATTTCCCGCTCCCATTGTTATCAACATGTCATCCTTCGTGCAATTTTGCAAAAGAAATTTTTCGATTTCATCAAAGGATGGGAAATAATAACATTCATGGCCAAGCTCCTCGATTTTTTCCTTGAGGGTTCTGGAGCTGATGCCAAGGTTATCTGTTTCTCTGGCTGCGTAGATGTCAGCGATAATAAGCTTGTCAGCAGGTAAAAGTGCATGAGCAAACTCATCCATAAGAGCCTTCGTTCTTGTGAAGGTGTGAGGCTGGAAAACTACCCAGAGCTTTTTGTGAGGATAGTTCTTGGCAGCCTTCAAGGTCGCTGCAATCTCTGTGGGATGATGAGCATAGTCGTCAATAACAACAAGTCCATCCACAGTTCCCTTGTATTCAAAACGTCTGCCTGTTCCTGTAAAGGAAGCAAGTCCTGATTTGATCTGGCTATCTTCAATATCGAAGCAGTCAGCGGCAGCGGCAGCAGCAAGAGCATTACCGATGTTGTGCTCGCCGGGAACCTTGAGTGCTACTTCGAAGGAATCACCGTTTCTTCTATTAATATGGAAAGAAGCATTTCCAAGTGAATCGTACTTTATATTAGTAGGATAATAATCATTCTCCTCTGAGAAACCAAAGGTCACAATCCTGCAATCAAGATCCTTTGTGATCTCAGCAAGGTTAGGAATCTCTCCATTAACAATAAGACTTCCGCCAGCGGGAATAAGCTGTGCGAACTTGTGGAAGGAATTTCTGATATCATCAAGGTCCTTGAAGAAATCAAGATGATCAGCATCCACATTCAGGATAATTCCAACACCAGGGAAAAAGCTAAGGAAGCTGTTTGTATATTCACAGGCCTCTGTAATGAAATAATTCGATGTACCAACGTGAACATTTCCGCCGATGTCTGAAAGAGTTCCTCCAATAGTAATTGTAGGATCCATCTGTGCTTCAAGCATGATCTTACTAACCATACCTGTTGTTGTGGTCTTACCATGAGTTCCTGCAACTGCAACTGGAAGCTTATAGTTTGTCATCATCTGGCCAAGAAGCTCAGCTCTTGAAAGCATCGGTATATTTCTCTCCTTTGCAAGAGCAAACTCTGGATTATCAGGATGAATTGCTGCTGTGTAAACTACAAGATCAACATCGCCAGCCTTATCTAAATTCTCAGCACCCTGAGGAGTGAACACCTTTATTCCTGCCTCCTCCAAAGCTCTGGTATTATCTGACTCATCTCTGTCTGAACCACAAACCCTGAACTTCCTATCAGCCAAAATCCTGGCAAGGCCACTCATCGACACCCCACCGATACCTATAAAATACACACTTATCGGCTTCTCATAATCAATCTTATACATAGTAAAAATCCCTCTTTTTCTATACTCTATAAAAATCTTTTTTAACAAAATCTACTTTATAAAAAACTAAAATTTTTTAACTCTCAAAATTTTTTTCTATTTTCTAATTTTTATTAAGTATAATCTTGCTTAAATAGGATGTCAAAAGCACTTCTATGTGTTATACTTCTGATAGACATAATTTTTTTGTTATTTAGTAAACGTGAGTTAGCCCTAGCATACATAATTATTGGGTGATGGTGCTTTGAAAAACGTCGGTTCTTGGTGGCGTTTTTTGACACCTAGAACCGCTACGTTTTTCACAGAGCGAAAGCGTCACTCGAACCCAATTATTATGTATGCCAAGGCTAACGCCCTTACCAAATAACAACACATTTTCTTATGACAACGAGGTCTTAACATGATAAAAAAAGAGATGATTGCCATGCTTCTGGCAGGTGGACAGGGCAGTAGATTGGGGGTCTTGACTGCTAACATGGCAAAACCAGCAGTTTCATTTGGCGGTAAATACCGCATCATCGACTTTCCGCTGAGCAATTGCATTAATTCAGGTGTAGACACTGTGGGAGTACTCACACAGTATAGACCACTGCGTCTTAATTCCCATATTGGAATTGGTATTCCGTGGGACCTGGACCGAAACATCGGCGGTGTCAGCATTCTTCCTCCATACGAGAAAAGTGCAAACAGTGAATGGTACACCGGTACGGCGAATGCCATTTTCCAGAATCTGGAGTACATGGAGAACTATCATCCTGATTACGTTCTTATTCTTTCCGGTGACCACATATACAAGATGGATTACGAGACCATGCTTGATTTTCACAAAGCTAATGGTGCTGACGTAACTATTGCAGTTATGCCTGTGCCCATTGAGGAAGCGAGCAGATTCGGAATCATGATCACTGATGAGGACCGTAAGATTGTAGACTTTGAGGAGAAACCCGAGAAGCCCAGAAGCAATCTTGCATCCATGGGTATTTATATTTTCTCATGGGAGTCACTTAAGGAAGCCCTCATTACCAATCAGGATCAGCCCGGACTGGACTTTGGTAAACACATCATTCCTTATTGTAAGGAGAAGGGACAGTCACTTTACGCTTACGAGTTCGACGGCTATTGGAAGGACGTTGGAACACTTACTTCCTATTGGGAAGCGAACATGGAGCTTATCGACATTGTTCCTGAATTCAACCTTTACGAGGAATATTGGAAGATATACACAAGTAATGATGTACAGCCTCCGCAGTTCCTTGGACCTGACAGCTCAACCTCCAGATGTATCATAGGCGAGGGAGCAGAGATCTACGGTGAGGTTCACAACTCAGTAATCGGACGCGGAGTTAAGATAGGCAAGGGAACAGTCGTCAGCCATTCCATCATCATGAACGGAACGGTAATCGGAGAGAACTGTACTGTTGAAAAGGCAGTAATTGCCGAGAATGTAAAAATTGGAAATAACGTAAGACTCGGTGATGGCGAGGAAGTAGAGAATGAGACCAAGCCTGGAATTTACCGGGACGGAATCGTAACAATCGGAGAAAAATCAGTAATTCCTGATGGTATAACCGTCGGAAAGAACACGATGATCTCCGGCGTAACTACCGAAAAAGATTATCCGGACAACGCATTGGCGAGCGGACGCACATTAGATAAGGCAGGTGATAGGTAGTGAGAGCGATTGGAATTATTCTTGCAGGCGGTGGAAGCAACCGCATGCGTGAACTATCAAAAAACAGAGCAGTGTGCGCAATGCCTGTTGCCGGTTTTTACAGAAGTATTGATTTTGCACTTAGCAATATGACAAACTCCCACATTCAGACAGTGGCGGTTTTCACTCAATACAACGCAGGAAGTCTTAACACCCATCTTTCATCATCCAAGTGGTGGGATTTCGGACGTAAACAGGGAGGCTTATATGTATTCACTCCCGCTGCGAAGGCCAACGGCAATCTGTGGTACAGAGGAACGGCAGATGCCATTGCACAGAACATAGCTTTTCTGAAAAGCTGTCATGAGCCATATGTTGTAATAACTTCTGGTGACTGTGTTTACAAGATGGATTACAACAAGCTCCTTGAATATCATATAGAGAAGCAGGCAGACATTACGGTGGTTTGTAAGGACTTAGGCCCTGACATTGATGCCGAGAGATTTGGAACACTCCGAATGAACGAGGAGAGCCGAATCGAAGAATTCGAGGAAAAACCTGTAGTTGCAAGATCCAACACAGTTTCCTGCGGAGTATATGTTATCAGACGCAGACAGCTCATTGAGCTGATTGAGAAGGCACAGACAGAAGAGAGATTCGACTTCGTAAGAGACATTCTTGTGAGATACAAGGATATGAAGAGAATCTACGGATACAAGATAAAGACCTATTGGAATAATATTGCGTCCGTTGAGGATTACTATAGAACCAATATGGACTTTTTAAAGCCTGAAGTAAGGAATTACTTCTTCAATGAGTATCCGGGAATCTACACCAAGGTTGTAGATCTTCCACCTGCAAAATATAACGTAGGCGTTAAGGTTTCAAACAGCCTTGTGTCAAGTGGATGCATTATCAATGGTACTGTCGAGGATTCAATAATCTTCAAGGGAGCATTTATAGGAAATAACTGTTACATCAAAAACTCAATAATTCTGAATGACGTGTACATCGGAGACAATACACATATTGAGAACTGTATCGTCGAGAGTCATGGAACCATTCAGGCCAACTCGTATTACAAAGGCGAAAACGATATAAAGATCGTAGTCGAAAATAATGAGAGATACGTGATTTAGTCATCAATGAAAAAGGGGGTCATTTCGATGAATATTACGGACGTTAGAGTCAGGAAAGTAGCTAAGCAGGGCAAGATGCGTGCAATCGTTTCTATCACTTTAGATAATGAATTTGTTGTCCATGACATCAAGGTTATTGACGGTGATAAAGGACTTTTCATAGCAATGCCTAGTAAGAAATCTGCAGACGGAGAGTACAGGGATATCGCACATCCTATTAACTCCGACACAAGAAAGCAGATTCAGGACATCGTTCTTAAAGCTTACGACGAGGCTTCAGATGAAGTTATCGATTCCAGACCAGCTGACGAGGTTCCGGAGACAGCAGGTGTAGGCAGTATCTTTTAATAACTTTAAAATGTGATATTATGGGGAGTGACGAATTTCGTCACTCCCTTATATTTTCTAGGGGGATGTAACATCTAATTGTTTTTATCGTGAGGAAATAAATGTATTTAATAGTTGGACTTGGAAACCCTGAGAAAAGATATAACGGAACACGCCACAATGTTGGCTTTGGCGTTATTGATTATCTCTCAGAAAAATATGATATAGATCTTACTGAGATGAAGTTTAAAGGAATGTATGGAAAGGGCAGGATTGGAAACGAAAAGGTAATCCTTTTAAAGCCCCTCACCTACATGAATTTAAGTGGTGAGTCAGTGCGCCCGGTCGCTGACTATTTTAAGATTGATACAGAGTCAGAGCTTATCGTCATCTCCGATGATATAGAGCTTGATCCCGGAGTAATAAGAGTTCGTCCCGGCGGAAGCGCAGGTGGACACAACGGACTTAAAAACATCATCGCTCAGCTTGGACATGATAAGTTTTCAAGAGTCAGAGTTGGTGTTGGTAAAAAGCCTCCGAGAATAGACCTTGCAGACTGGGTACTTGGTCATTTTGATGATGAGGATACAGCTTATATAAAGGAAGCTATTGAGCACGCAGCAGACGCAGTTTCCGTAATTATGGAAGAAGACGTGAACGCAGCCATGAACAAGTGGAATGGCGTGAAAAGAAAGACAGAAGAGTAATATTTTTGCGGATACTTTAAACACATAATTTAGGAGTGACAGATGAGAGCAATTGAGGCACCGCTTCAGGAACTTGAGGCATTTTGCGAACTGAATAAATATCTTGAAAAGCCATTTGCCTGTGCAGAGGCCATCGGCTGCGTAGATTCTGAAAAGCTCCATCTGATCTCAGGCCTTGCTGGAGAGTTTAAGTACAGAATAATTGTGACTTACTCTGATATCCGTGCGAAGGAAATCTTCGAGGACTACAAGTTCTATGATAGGAACGTTACAGTTTATCCTGCAAAGGACCTTATTTTCTATCAGGCAGATGTCCATTCAAAGGAAATCGTAAAGGAGAGAATCAAGTGCCTCCGTCGTCTTATAGAGGGCAGGCCGGTCACTGTTATTACAACATTTTCCAGTCTTATGACACCCCAGATTCCTGTTGATGTCATAAGTAAAAATGTTATAAAGATCGACAAGAGAAAGCCAGTAAATGAAAAGGAGCTTGAAAAGGCTCTTGTAAGAATAGGCTACGACAGAGTTTATCAGGTTAGTGCTCCTGGCGAATTTTCGGTTCGCGGAGACATCATTGATGTTTTTGATCTAACAGAGGAGAATCCTTACAGAATCGAGCTTTGGGGTGATGATGTTGAGAACCTTCGAAGCTTTGACATCATGTCTCAGAGGTCGATTGATAAGCTTGAATCAATTGAGATTTATCCTGCTACAGAGCTTGTTTTAACAGATGATGAGCTAAGAGCAGGTCTTAAGAAAATAGAAAAAGAAACAAAGACTATTTATGAAAAGCTACGTGATGAGTTTAAGACGGAGGCTGCTCACAGGATTAAGACAAGCTATGAAGAACTTAAGGAACAGATACTTGAGCTTGGACTTGAAGTAAACCTTGAGAGCTATGTCAGATATTTCTTTGAGGATACTCTGACCTTCCAGGAACTTTTCCCTGCAGGTAAAACCTGCGTATTCATAGATGAGCCCCTGCATGTTTTAGAGCATGCATCTGCTGTAGAAAATGAGTTTAGAGAGAGCATGATCCACAGAGCCGAGAATGGATACGCACTTCCCGGGCAGATGGACCTTCTGTATTCTGCAGATGAGTGCATCGCCAGAATGAGAAGCGTAAGGCGCGTGTCTGTTGCTTCACTTGGAGCTCCTTCGGGGCTTAACAAGTTTGAGCCTGAGAAGACCTTCGAGTTTCACGCAAGAAGTATAGCTCCTTACAACAACAGCTTTGATTCCCTTGTTCACGACCTAAAGGGCTTTGTGAAAAATGGTTACAGAGTTCTCATTTTGTCCGGTTCAAGAACCAGAGCAAAGAGACTTGTTGATGATTTAAGAGATAATTCCATAACCGCATTTTACAGTGAAAACCCCATGAGAGAGCTTGCCAAGGGCGAGATCATGACCTACTACGGAAGGATCCTCAAGGGCTTTGAGTACACTGATCTTAAGTTTGCGGTTATTTCAGAGAGTGATATTTTCTCAGAGAGAAAGAAGAAAAAGCGCAGAAAAGCTAAGTACAGCGGAGAGAAAATCTCAGGATTTTCAGACCTTAATATTGGTGACTATGTTGTTCACGAGTATCACGGCCTTGGAATTTACCAGGGTATTGAAAAGATTGAAACCGACAAGGTTGTAAGAGATTATATCAAGATAAGCTACGCTGATGGCGGAAATCTTTATGTTCTTGCAACCGGTCTTAACGTAATTCAGAAGTACGCAAGCGGAGATGTTTCTGCTGACGGTAAGGGTAGAAAGCCAAAGCTTAATAAGCTTGGAAGTGGTGACTGGAAGAGAACCAAGAACAAGGTTAAGGCAGCGGTTGAGGAAGTTGCGGACGATCTTGTCGAGCTTTATGCAAAGAGGCAGAACAGCAATGGCTTTACCTTTAGTAAGGACACTGTTTGGCAGCAGGAGTTCGAGGAAGCATTTCCTTTTGATGAGACAGATGATCAGCTGACAGCAATTGCAGATACCAAGAATGACATGGAATCCGAGAGGATCATGGACAGACTTATCTGCGGAGATGTTGGCTTTGGAAAAACAGAGGTTGCAATTCGTGCAGCCTTCAAGGCAGTGCAGGATGGAAAACAGGTGGCAGTTCTTGTGCCTACAACTATTCTTGCGCAGCAGCACTACAATACTTTTTCTGAGAGACTAAAGGACTTCCCTGTAAGGGTTGATATGATGTCTAGATTCCGCACAGCCTCTGAACAGAAAAAGACAGTTGAAGATTTAAGGAAGGGTCTTGTTGATATAGTAATTGGAACCCACAGACTTTTGTCCAAGGATGTTACCTACAAAGACCTGGGACTTTTGATAGTGGATGAGGAGCAGCGTTTTGGTGTAACTCACAAGGAGAAGATTAAGAAGCTTAGAGAAAATGTGGACGTTCTTACTTTGTCTGCAACACCTATTCCCAGAACTCTCCACATGTCACTTGTTGGTATCAGAGATATGTCTGTTCTTGAGGAAGCGCCCCATGACAGACGCCCGATCCAGACCTTTGTATGTGAGTACAATGATGAGATGGTAAGAGAAGCCATCGCCAGAGAGGTTGGCAGAGGCGGACAGGTTTACTATGTTTACAACAGGGTAAATGATATCGCGGATGTCGCAGCCAGAATCCAGAAGCTTGTGCCGGAGGTTAATGTTTCCTTTGCTCATGGACAGATGAAGGAATCTGAGCTTGAGAGAATCATGTATGATTTCATTGACGGAGACATTGATGTTCTGGTTTCAACAACAATCATTGAGACCGGACTTGATATCTCAAATGCAAATACAATGATCATCCACGACGCAGATCAGATGGGACTTTCACAGCTTTATCAGCTTAGAGGACGAGTTGGAAGATCAGACAGAACAGCCTATGCTTTTCTTATGTACAAGCGAAATAAGATGCTCAAAGAGGTTGCAGAGAAGCGACTTTCTGCAATTAGGGAGTTTACAGATTTGGGAAGTGGCTTTAAGATTGCCATGAGAGACCTTGAGATTAGAGGTGCCGGAAATATGCTTGGAAAGAGCCAGTCCGGGCACATGGCTTCTGTCGGCTATGACCTTTACTGTAAGATGCTTGGTGAGGCAGTTAGGCGTAAGAAGGGCGAGACAAAGGATGCTCTTTTGGAGGACTTCACAACAAGCGTGGATATCGATGCGTCAGCTTTCATTCCTAACGATTACATCGTAAACGAAGAGCAGAAGCTTGAAATCTACAAGAGAATCGCCAGCATAGAAAACGAGGGCGACAGAGATGATATGAAGGATGAGCTCAGAGACAGATTTGGAGATATTCCGGAGTCTGTGGAGAATCTTATCAGAATATCTCTTCTTCGTGAAAAGGCGCACAGCCTCTACGTTCTTGAAATCAAGGGCGGAGACGGAGAGCTTGTCTTTAAGATGAACAACAATGCAAAGCTGGATATTGAGAAAATACCTGCATTTGTAAAGACCTTCAAGGGCAACATGGAGTTCAGGGCAGCAGCTTATCCAGTGTTCATTTATAAGTACATTAAGGATCCAATCCTTGAGATTGCTGAAAGAAAGCTCCTTGAGGACACAGAGAATATTATCGAAAAAATGCAGAGTCTTGCTAAGGAAGACTAAGCGAGGGGAGACTTGTTACTGTAGTTACTTGCACTAGAAAAGGTTGGGGAAAAGATGCCGGAAGAAATACAGATTGTTAACGAGAAATATACTACGCAGCTTCGTGAGAGAGTAGAGAGAAAGCTGGGAGAGACAGGTGGTGCCTGCGAGCCTCTTGATCTTGCTCTTTCAAGGAAAAGAGAGCCTGTTGAAAATCCAAGGGTTGTATATCAGGGCGAGCCTGGTGCTTACAGCGAAATGGCTGCCATCGATTTCTTTGGAAAAGATGTAAACAGTGAAGGTCTCGTACACTTTGAGGATACCTTTAAACAGCTTCAGGATCACACTGCAGATTACGCAGTTCTTCCTATTGAGAACTCTTCAACTGGCGCGATCAGACAGGTTTACGACCTTCTTGCACAGTACGAGTGCTATATGGTGGGCGAAACCACAGTCAGAGTAAGACACAACCTTATGGTTTTGCCAGAAGCTGAAATGTCCGACATAACCACAGTTTTTTCCCATGAGCAGGGAATCTTCCAGTGCGAGCAGTTCTTAAATTATCATCCTGAGTGGGAGAGAGTTCCTCAGGCAGATACAGCAGGAAGCGCCCGAATGGTAGCTGAGCTTAAGGATAAAACCAAGGCTGCCATCTGTTCTTCAAGAGCGGCTGAGATTTACGGACTTAAGATAATTGAAAAAGAGATAAATACAAACACTAACAACACCACAAGATTCGTTGTGGTTTCACCAAAGCTTGAACTTAGAGAAGGCAGAGATAAGATCTGCATAAGCTTCAAGACACAGCATAAGGCCGGTGCTCTTCATGAGGCACTTACAGTATTCAGAATCTATGGACTTAACCTTGTAAGACTTGAGTCACGTCCCATTCCTGAGCACAACTGGGAGTACATGTTCTTTGCAGAGTTCACAGGAGACCTTATGGGATCTGATATGAACAGAGTTGTGCAGGCTCTTATGTGCACAGTAAATGATATAAGGATATTTGGAAACTTCAAATCGAACCTGTCATAATTTTATGCACTTGTTGAAATCTGATTATATTTAATACATTTTTTATATTCTTTTAGATAGAATATTGTTATAATACAAAAATCATTCTACTGAAAGGAGTTAATAATATGAGTAGAGTTTCTGAAGTAAGTGCATTGTATCAGCAGAGAACAAGGGAAGTTGAAGAAAGACTCGCTGAGGATCCTAATAATCCCAGACTTGAGGCATTCATGCAGATAATGGTTGGAACACTTAATGATATTTCACAGACACTTGCAATGATTGCTGACGCACAGAACAAGTCTAACCAGTAATATTTGCTTGAAGAATATTTAGAGCTTACAAACACCTGGCTATGAACAGATTGTCATAGCCGGGTGTTTTTGGCTTGGAAGGAAATTACTACATCTAATTCGCAGTTTAGTGGATGATATGTATGATTAAAGGTAGAGAATTGAGGTATAAAACAGGGCAAAAAGCTGATATAATTTACAAAGATTGAAACCGTCTGTTATTTAGACGTTAAAGTTTTAGGGGAAACAAAGGGAGAAAACAATGGGATTTTGTGTGAATTGCGGAACGAAGCTTGGGAACGGAATTAAGTTTTGTCCGGAATGTGGAACGGCAGTTGCTATGGTAGCTAAATCAGAGAGCGACAACGTTGTTCCATTTGCTGATGAGAGACTTGATGCTACATTAGAAAAAGTAAGTGGTTCAGTATTTGGAGCTGAAGCTTTAAAAACTAAGGCTGAGCTTGTTATTGATGATGATACTGAAACGAAGTTCAGTCCTGTGGCTGATCAGAATGAATCGGATGAGCTTACGGAATCTTTCAACGGTTCAGTAAGAGAATTCGAGAAGCTTCTTCTTGAAACAAGTAATGGGGACTATATCAGCTATCTTAGCAAAGGACTTTGGTCAGCTTGGGGACCTTTCAAAAAGTTTGGCTATGTTCTTCTCTGGGTTTTATTTTTCCCGATCATGGCAATCGTGCATCTTGCAACTTCCTACAAGTTCAATAAGAGCAAATTACAGCCAAATGAATTTAGAAGAGCAAACATTGTTGAGAACTATGTTTTTGCAAATGATAATCAGACAGCGCTCGAGGCTTTGTATTTCATAAAAGGTCAGCTCGATCAGCTCGAGAATGTCAGCAGGAATTCCTACATGGCGTTCTGGGTAAATCTTTGGAAAAAGAAGGCTACATCGATTTTTGAAAAATCCTTCTCAATAAGTGAAGATCCTGCAATCCAGGGAATCTATGATGAGATTGATGTTCAGGCAAGTGCTCTTTTAGACCTTCATAAAAAGAGATATGGAGCGAAGTTTGTAATCCTTGTTCTTTTGCTTCTTGGAATAGGAACCTTCAATGTGGTTGTTCCAAAGCTTGCTTTAAACAGTTTAAACAGATATACCAGATCTTATCAGGTAAGTGATGACAGTTTAACTGATTCACAGGCAAAGACCTGGCTTAAGTCTATAAACAAGGAAAACACAATTGCTGCTGAAAATGTTCAGTTTTACGGAATCATGGAGGAGTGCTTTGAATCAGGCGGAGACGTCAAGCTTACACTTTTGCCCGATGAAGAACTTATCCAGGTGGATATGACAGTTGTCTGCAAACAGGACTTTGGTGAGATGGTAACTAATGAGCTTGCAGAGAAAAACATCGATGCAGGAATGATGGATTATGAGTGGGGCGAGTTCTACTTAAACGGTAATAATGTGGCATACATTGGAACCTATGGCGCTGACCGCGTGGCAGGAGCTACAGCGTATCAGAAACTCCTCAAGGCAAAGCCCGGAGATGTTATTACCTTTAAGCTTTATGCAGACGTCATCACAAGCTACTCCTTCGGACTTGAGGATGCAGAGAATCTCATGAAGTCAGAGAACCTTCTGATGGGCATAAATACTACATATTACAACGGCGAAGATAACTACGAAGACTACTATCAAATTGACTAAAAAGTTTCAGAAATCCGCACTCCGCTGCGGGTTTCGTGAGAATATGATTCAAGAGTCAACCAAGCCTCATCGACGAAGTCGATTCAAGATGGCTTGGTTGATTTATATCTTCTTGAATGTTTAATTCAAGAAGATATGTTATAATGCATGAGGAATTTATAAAAATTTAATAATTTCTTGGAAGGAGAAAACTTATGGGAGAAAAAAGACAGGTCATCTATGACGCAACTACTCTTGGTAAGCCCAAGATGATGATTCTCGGTCTTCAGCACATGTTTGCTATGTTCGGTGCAACAATTCTTGTTCCGATCCTGGTAAACAACTACTTTGGAGGAGAGGGATTATCAGTTCAGGTAACACTGTTCTTTGCTGGAATCGGTACACTTTTGTTCCACCTTTTTGCTAAGTTCAAGGTACCGGCATTCCTTGGTTCGTCATTCGCATTCCTTGGAGGATTCGCAACTGTTGCTGAACTTAAAACCGGTAAGTTCGCAGATATGACTTATGGCGAGAAGCTTCCTTACGCTTGCGGAGGAATCGTAATCGCAGGTCTTTTGTATTTAGTTCTTGGTGTTGTTATCAGACTTGTTGGAGTTAAGAAGGTTATGAGATTCCTTCCTCCGGTTGTAACAGGTCCTATCATTATCTGTATCGGACTTTCACTTGCACCTTCTGCTGTAAGCAATGCTTCAGCAAACTGGTTCCTTGCTTTTGTAGCTCTTGCGGTTGTAATTGCATTCAACATCTGGGGTAAGGGCATGTGGAGAATCATTCCTATCCTTATGGGTGTTGTAATCTCTTATGTAGTTGCAGTTGTTATGCAGCTTATGGGATTCACAAATGCTGATGGAAGTGCAATCCTTAACTTTGCACCTATCGCAGAGGCAAGCTGGGTAGGACTTCCTCCTTTCATTATTGCTAAGTTCGATATCACAGCTATCCTTGTTATGGCACCTATCGCTCTTGCAACAATGATGGAGCACGTTGGTGATATTTCAGCTATTTCCGCTACAACAGGAAATAACTTCATCGAAGATCCCGGTCTTCACAGAACACTTTTTGGTGATGGCCTTGCAACAGCACTTGCCGGTCTGTTCGGTGGTCCTGCTAACACAACTTACGGCGAGAACACAGGCGTACTTGAACTTTCAAAGGTTTACGATCCTAAGGTTGTTCGTATCGCTGCTGTTTATGCAATCGTAGTTAGCTTCATTCCTAAGATCGCTGATGTAATCGGTACAATGCCTACAGCTATCATCGGTGGTATAAGCTTCGTGCTTTACGGAATGATCTCAGCAATCGGTGTTAGAAACGTGGTTGAGAATAAGGTTGATTTCACAAAGTCACGTAACCTTATCGTTGCTGCTGTAATCCTTGTTTCCGGACTTGGATTCTCAGATGGACTTACATTTACAATTGGTTCTACATCAATCACACTTACATCACTTGCTATCGCAGCTATTCTTGGTATTGCACTTAACGCAATCCTTCCTGGAAATGATTACAACTTTGGTGTTAACCACAAGGGTGACATCAATAGAGGCGTCAGCTTCAACAATAACGAAGAAAGCGCATCATAAATAATAAGGCCCAGACCGAAATGGTCTGGGCTGTTTGTTTACTGCGAAGCTGTTGTGTTTTGCTGGTTGGCCTGTTCCCTGTATTCCTTGGGGGTCAGGCCTGTTTTCTTTTTAAAGATAGCGTTGAAGTAGCTCTGGGAGCTGAAGTTTAACAGGTTACTGATCTCAGAATAGGAAAGCTCTGTGTCTGTAAGCAGATGCTTGGCTTCGTTTACTCTGATGTCCTGCATGAAATCAGTGATGGATGAACCGGTTTCTTTATTGAAAAGAGCAGACAGATACTTGGATGAAATCTTAAGCTCCTTTGCCAACTCATCAAGAGACACCTTTTCTGGAAGCTTTTCTATTATTCGTTTGATACATTTATTTGTCATCGGTGAGTACTCATCACGAGTGTACATGTTGATATCGTGAGAGTTGCGGGCAAACTCTATCGATGCTTTTTCTATGCTTGCAAGCATTTTGTCATAGCTCTTGTAGGTTTTTAGCTGCTCTGTATATTTGTGGAAACGAAGGTGACTTTTTTTTCTGTCATTTCCACTTTCTATTGAGGCCATTTTGGCAATGGTCAAAAGTTCAACAGCTCTGATTCCACAGTCCTTTAGCGATGCCTTATTAGGGAAAAGAACACTTAGAGCATCCTCATCCTGGAACAGAGCATACAACTTATAAGTGCTACCATTTATGATATAGAACTTATAAAGGGACTCTAGTCTGCAAAGCTCTTCTACATCAAAGAACTCATCTATGGAGTCATCAATTGCAATCCCTTCAGATTTAGCAGAATGCTTTTCTTTGGAAGGAGTCGGATCTGTTTTCTTCTCACCATCATATTTATGTAAGAATTCGGGAGCAGGCTCTTCAATTATGTTTTTAAAGAAGTTTGCCAACTCATATTTAAAGTCCTCAAGGCTAAGAACCGGGAGAGCATGGGAAATCACACGCTTTTGCTCAGCGAACAGATTCCCGCTGAAAGAAAGCTGTTTCCATATATTCTCATTGGGTTTGATTGACATTATGGGACCGATGATGATGACGTTTTCCTGATGTCTGCTGACATCGTTAGATAAAAAGAAGTACATCTCGTATGGATTGTCGAGATTTAAATGAAAACCTTCTATAGAGTGGGCCAATGTAAAGCTCCTTGCCATCTGGCGCATGGACTCCATAAGGTTCAGGATAGCAGAGGTCGTAAAGTTTGTATAGGAAAGTTCATAATTGGAGTCAAAAACCCAGACGGGAATTTTCTTCTCGTCATAATACTTTTCCAATTTCCAATTTAGTAGCGTAATGTTTGCTTGCATAAATCAGATTCCTTTTTTGATACAACGAAATACCAAAACGACTGCTATCACATAAAGTTTACATTAAATTTACATAAAATTCAAATTTATTATTAAAAATTGCCACAGTATTTATGCGGCCTTTGTTAGTTAAACACAAATGTAAGCGTTTTCAAAGTGGCATATTGTACAAATTATACAAATGCGGATATTTTTTTATGGATGTGGAATTTTTGATATAAAAGAATTATTAACAAAATATAAAATAAATTATCACGTTGATTGAGCGTTTTGCTCAAAAAAATAAAAAAGGGAGGTAAGTTATGAAGAAAAACTTACGCAAGGTTATGTCTCTCCTTTGCGTTTCTGCAATGACATTGTCAATGCTTGCAGGATGCGGCGGCGGATCAGACACAACCACAACAACTGAGGCTCCTGCAGCTACAGAAGAAGCTTCCACAGAAGCACCTGCAGCTGAGGAGACTACAGAAGCAGCTGAAGAGACAACTGAGGAGACAACAGAAGAGGCAGCTGAGGAAACTACCGAGACAGCTTCATCCGATGCTGATTCAACACCCAGAAACGAGACCCTTTATGAAGCTGGTCAGCAGTGGGGAACTATCAATGACTGGAACCCTATGTCAGCTAACTCAAACAACGGTCTTGCAATGGCAGCTAACGAGCAGTCTCGTGTTCTTGTTTATGAGACATTGTTTATGTTCAACTCTCTTGACGGCAATCTGTATCCTCTTCTTGGAACAGAGTACAGCTGGGATGATGCGCAGACAGAACTTACAGTAAAGCTCAATCCCGATGCTAAGTGGAGCGACGGAACTCAGGTTACTGCAGAAGATGTAAAGTACACATACGATACACATGTTAAGTATCAGTCATCTACAGGTGCTGACTACTCAACATACATCGATTCATTCGAAGCAGTAGATGACGGCACAGTTGTTATCAAGGCTAAGCTTGGTGATGACGGCAAGGCTGTAAACCCTCTTAAGGTTACTGCATTCCTTAACAACGTTTACATCATGCAGAAAGCTTATCTTCAGACTGTAGAAGAGAGAAATGGTGAAGATGCTGATGCTGTTAAGCAGGATACCATGGAAGATATGGTTCACTCAGGCCCTTATGCTCCGTACATCTCTAACGATCAGAAGGCTGTTATCATCAGAGATGACAACTACTGGGGACAGGCTCCTTCAATGTGGGGCAAACTTCCTGTTCCGAAGTACATCGCACACACAATTTATAAGGACAACGCTGCCGGCCAGGTTGCTCTTTCACAGGGCGAAGTTGATGTATGTCAGCAGTTCATCACAGATGTTCAGAACCTCTGGCTCGAGGATGGACTTCCGATCTCAACATGGCTTGATGATGCTCCTTACGGCGCATGCGAAGTTATGCCTTCAATGTTCTTCAACGTTGAGAGACCTGGTCTTGATAAGAAAGAAGTAAGACGTGCAATCGCTATGGCAGTTGACTATGAGCAGATCATTGCATCAGCTATGTCAGGCCAGTCACCTACATTTGCTGATTATCCGAGATCAGTAGTTGGACCTACAGACGGCGAGAGAAAGTATGTTGATTTTGATGCTATCGCTGATCTTCAGTGGGATAACGCTGATGTTGATGGTGCTAACGCACTCCTTGACGAGGCTGGCATCGTTGATACAGATGGCGACGGAATCCGTGAAGTTGACGGAACAAACCTTTCCTTCAAGGCTGAGTGTCCTACAGGATGGTCAGACTGGAATGCATCAATGGAAATCGTTGCTGCAGCCGGTGAGAAGATTGGTATTGATATCCAGACTTACTTCCCTGAAGCTTCTTCATTCTATGATGATATGACAACTTGCAACTTCGATATCTGCATGTGGTCAACACCCGGTGCCGGTGTTATGAACCCTTATTCAAAGGGTATGTTCTACTTCTCAGAAGAGTATGCAAAGCTTCCTTCTAACTGGAGTGGTAACTTTGGTCACTACATGAACGACGACGCTGAAGCTATCCTGGAGGCAATTCCTACAGAGACAGACGAAGCTAAACTTAAGGAATACTACACAGAGCTTTCAAGAATCCTTCTTGATGAGTGCCCTGCAGTTGCACTTATGTACCGTCCTTCACTGTTCTACGCAGTTAACGAGTCTGTATGGACAAACTATCCTGCAGCTGATGACGGAAGAAACATTCCTCCGACAGACTGCACAGACGGTTATGGTATCGCAGCTCTTTATGACCTTGAGCTCGTTCAGTAATTGTTACTAGTTTAATAAGATTATTTAAATGATTGGGGGCTGCCGTTGGGGGCAAAATCGCCACTGATGGCGAGCTGCAACACGCGGCAGTCCCTTTTTAACCCAAAATCAAGGTATTTTACCTTAAAAATAGCAAAAATAATCAATCATTTTTAGCGGCGTATGATTGCAGAAGGGAGGTTTTTCAATTGAAAGGCTATAAAAAATACTATGGTCAGAAGCTGTTTTGGTATTTTCTGACCCTCATCTTTGCCGTTATCCTCAACTTTATTCTGCCGCGCCTGATGCCCGGAAATCCTGTTTCCGCACTAGCATCAAAGGCGGTAAGTGGTATGACGGATTCAACGGCCATCCAGAAGGTTATAAACGATTATGCCGAGAGATTTGGTATAAATGAACCTATGTACAAGCAGTTCTTTATGTGGCTGGGAAATGCACTAAGAGGTGACTTTGGCGTATCCTTCAGCCAGTATCCCAGACCTGTATCCGATATCATTGCTAAGGCAGTTTGGTGGACTGTATGTCTTCAGCTTCCTGCAATTATCGTTGGTTGGATCCTTGGTAACATTCTTGGAGCTATTGCAGCTTATATCAAGGGCGTTTTCGATAAGGCTATCCTTCCTCTGTTCCTTTTCATTGGTAATGTTCCTGCATTTGGTATGGCAACGGTTCTTCTGTTCCTGTTTGCTATCAAGCTAAGAATCGCACCTTCATCCGGTGGTTACGGATATGATCTTATTCCTGCAGCCAGCTGGACATTTATTAAATCGATTATTTCGCATTATCAGTTGCCTTTCTGGTCAATTGTTCTTATTACGATCGGTGGTCAGGCAATCGGTATGCGTTCAATGTCAATATACGAGTTAAATGCTGATTATGTTAAGTATTCAAGATTCCTTGGTATCAAGGATAGAAAGATCGTAGGTTATGTGTTCAGAAATGCTATGCTTCCTCAGATCACAGGTCTTGCTCTTTCACTTGGAACTATGATGGGTGGCGCTCTTGTAGCAGAGATGGTATTCTCCTATCCCGGCCTTGGAATGACACTTCTTACAGCTGTAAACGGACAGGATTATCCTCTTCTTTCAGCTTGTACACTTATCATTACAATCATGGTACTTATTGCTAACCTTGCGGTCGAACTCCTTTATGGTGTTATTGATCCTCGTGTTAAGGCTAATCAGATGGATTAAGAAAGGGGGAATTTTAAATGAAAAACACAATAAAACAAGTTTTCCATTCAGGAAAATTCCTCTTTGGATTTTGTATCTTCATGGCTATCCTTTTGACAGTAATCATCTATCCTATCTTTGTTACAGCCGATCCGCTGCAGATGATAGGACAGGGTAACTTCTTCAAACCGGGTACCTACGTATCTATAGAGGAATCAGCACTAAGTAAAAGCTATACACTTCAGATTCCCAAGCAGTTTTCAAAGCTTGAGGCAGTTCTTGATATAGACACACGATCCGACATTCAGCAGTTCCTAATCAATCAAGCCGGCGTTGCAGAATCTGAGATCGATGTAACAGATGCTGACAGCCTTGTGGAATTATGGAAGGCTAATTACGATCCAAATACTAAGTATTCAGGCCTTACAACTGCTAAGAGAAAAGCTCTTAAGAGACTTGACGGACAGATAACAGCAGCATTGAAGGATTCAGGTGTTATCATTGCCGAAAAGGATGAAGAGGGCAATCTTGCACAGAGCAAGGTTATAAAAGATACAGATTATGTAAATATAAATGACGTATCAAAGAAGACTTTCGTCCTCGGAACCGATAACTTTGGACGTGATGTTTTGACAGAACTTATAGCAGCAACAAAATCATCTTTGAAGATTGGACTTCTTGCAGGAATAATTGCTACGGCTATCGGACTTTTACTTGGACTTCTTGCAGGATATATGGGCGGCCTTGCTGATAATATCATCATTTTCGTGACTAACCTGTTTACGGTTATTCCTTCATTCGTAATCCTTATTCTTATTTCCTATTCAGTAGGTGATAAGGCAAGAGGTATTGCGATGGTAGGTATTATCATCGGACTTACATCCTGGCCGTGGACAACACGTTCGGTTCGTTCACAGGTTATTTCACTGAGAAACCGTGATCACGTTAATCTTTCCAAGTTGTCAGGACACAGCATGTTCAGGATCATCTTTACAGATATCCTTCCTTACATTGCATCCTACGTTGTTATGGCTATGATCCTGCAGATTTCATCAGGAATCCTTGCAGAAGCACAGCTTTCAATGATTGGACTTGGTCCTGCAACTACCAAGACAGCTACGCTGGGACTTATGATGCAGTGGGCTATGCAGTATTCAGCTCACCTGAACGGTTCCTGGTGGGCATACTTCCCGGTAGTAATACTGATCGCACTTATTTCGTTCTCACTTAACCTTATGAATACAGGTATGGATCAGGTATTTAACCCGCAGCTGCGTGATTAATGGAAAGGAAAGGAAATTATGGGAAAAGTAATGCTTGAGGTCAAAGACCTCAAAACAAAATATGTAACCAGATTCCATGAGGACGTATATGCGGTTGACGGTGTTTCCCTTAAGGTTGAAGAGGGAAAATCACTTGGTATTGCCGGAGAATCCGGATGCGGTAAATCAACACTTGCACTTTCACTCATGGGTTACTATTTCGCTCCGCTTCATTACATTAGTGGAGACATTATAGTAGATGGTCAGACAATATCAAACATGAAGCCTGATGATGTTCGACGTAAGATCCTCGGTAACGAGATCGCTTATATCCCCCAGGCAGCTATGAATGCGTTGAACCCTACTCAGAAGATCATCCGTTTCATCGAGGACGTTATTCACGCTCATGGAATCAAGATGACAAAGAAAGAGATTTATGACATGGCAAGAGAGCGTTTTGCTGAACTTGGACTTCCTGAAGAGGTTCTTGAGAAGCATGCAGTAGAGCTCTCCGGTGGTATGAAACAGCGTACCGTTATTGCTATTTCAACAATCCTTTCACCTAAGGTACTTATCGCCGACGAGCCTTCATCAGCTCTCGACGTTACATCTCAGAAGATGGTTATTCGTATGATGAGACAGCTCATGGAGAAGGGCTACATCAAGTCCATGATCTTCATCACACACGAGCTTCCTCTTTTGTATAACGTAACAGATGACATCGCTGTTATGTACGCTGGTCAGTTCGTAGAACTTGGTACAGCAAAAGAGATGGTATTTGATCCGGTTCATCCTTATGCTAAGGGTCTTATGGGATCAATCATTGTTCCTGAGGAAGGAATGAAGGCACACGAGCTTACAGCTCTTCGTGGAACACCTCCGAACCTCAAGAACCCGCCTAAGGGATGCAGATTTGCACCCAGATGTCCATACGCAGTACCTACATGTACAGCTATGGCACCGGATGAGAAGGAATTTGAGAATGGCAGATGTTATCGCTGCCTGATGTCAGTAAGAAAACTTAGGGAGGTATATGCAAATGGCAACGAATCAAAACCAGAGCCCGAAACAGAATTCGACTGAACCAAAGCCTTGCCTCTCAGGTAGAGGACTTACCAAGGTTTTCGGTGTTGGTAAGGTACAGACTGTGGCAGTTGACCATGTTGATTTCGATTTCAACGAAGGTGAGATCATTTCTATAGTTGGTGAGTCAGGAAGTGGAAAGACTACTCTTTCCAAGATGCTTCTTGGTCTTATCAGCACAACAGAAGGAACTATCGAGTATCAGGGCAAGCCCCGTGATATCAGCACAAACGCAAAGAAGAAAGAGTATTGGAAGAATATCCAGCCTATTTTCCAGGATCCCTTCTCCTCATACAATATCTTCTACAAGATTGATGCGGTACTTGATGACTGCCTTAACATGAGAGGCTTCAAGAATCTTCCTGAAGAGCAGAAGATTCAGATGAAGACAGAAGCCTGCAGCTTCGTTAACCTTAAGTATGCAGAGCTTACAAATAAGTATCCTTTCGAGCTTTCAGGTGGACAGATGCAGCGTCTTATGATCGCCAGAATCTTCCTTCTTAAGCCGAAGATCCTTATGGCCGACGAGCCTACATCTATGATCGATGCCTGCTCAAGAGCAACAATCCTGGATATGCTCTTAAAGCTTCGTGATGAGATCAACATGACAATCATCTTCATCACACATGATATCGGTCTTGCTTACTACATCTCCGATAAGGTTTACATCATGGAGCATGGTAAGTTTGTAGAATCTGGTACAGCTGAGGACGTTATCATCAATCCTCAGGCAGACTACACAAAGAGACTTATCAGCGACGTTCCGAAGATCTACGAGAAGTGGGATCTTGATACAGTAGCAAATTAAAAAACAGTAAAAATTTAAGAAATGGTACCTCTTTTGTACAATAAAGCGGGTACCATTTCTTGTAAGTTTTGGTATTATTTTAAGTGCATTATAGGCATTATAAGGAGAGAAGGTTATGGTACTTAACAAGAATTGGACAATGCACAGAGTTGGGGATGCTGAAGTTATTCCTGCAGTTGTTCCCGGATCAGTTTACACTGACCTTTTACGCGAAGGGAAAATGGAAGACCCTTTCTGGAAGGACAATGAATACAAGGCTTTAAAGCTCATGGATGATGACTATGAGTATGTTTGCAATTTTGCAAAGCCTGCAGAGGCAGCTACATCTGATGTAGTAATGCTTCACTGCGATGGTCTTGATACCGTGGCAGATTTATATTTGAACGGAACACTTCTTGGAAATGTGAATAACATGCACAGAACCTGGGAGTTTGACATAAAGGATATTTTGAAGGATGAGAATGAACTGAAGGTTTATTTTCATTCTCCTACAAAATTTATAAAGGATGCTTTTGAGAGCAGAGAAACTCCCGCAAAGGGAAGTGAAGATGCTATGCCCGGATTTGTTTATATGAGAAAAGCTCATTGCATGTTCGGTTGGGACTGGGGCGCACACCTCCCGGATGCAGGTATTTTCAGACCTATTTCTGTTCTTTGCTACAACAAGGCAAGACTTGAGTCTGTACTTGTAACACAGAATCATGACAATGTAAAGATTGATGAAAAGGGCAACGAGAGTGGAACAGTTGGACTTAGGGTTGTTCCTGAAATTATCGATGCAGCTAACATTTTTACCAGAAGAGAGATCCGCGGAGGCTCTGGCTATGCGTGGAACCCTGAGGTTCAGGCAAATGAAGAGGCACTCGAAGGAGTATATTACGAAGTAAAAGTAACAGCTCCTAATGGTGATGTGCTCGAGTATTCAAAGGATATTCCTGAGGAAATAGTTATTGAAAAGCCTGAGCTTTGGTGGCCTAACGGCTATGGAAAGCAGCCTCTTTACACTGTAAAGGTTACCTTAAAGGACGAAGCCGGAAATGTTCTCGATGTATGGGAGAAGAGAATCGGTCTTCGTACCTGCACTGTCAGCACAGAAAAAGACGAGTGGGGCAATGAGTTCTGCTTCGTAGTTAACGGCGTAAAAGTATTTGCAATGGGTGCTGACTACATTCCTGAGGATCACCTTCTTGGAAGAACAAGCCCTGAGGTTACAAGAAAGCTCCTTGATAAGGCTGTTTTTGCAAACTATAACTCCATAAGAGTTTGGGGCGGTGGATACTATCCGGAAGACTGGTTCTTTGATATCTGCGACGAGTACGGAATCCTCGTTTGGCAAGACTTCATGTTTGCTTGCGGTGTTTACGATCTTACACCTGATTTTGAGGAAAATATCAGAGCAGAGTTTAGAGATAACCTTCTTAGACTTCGCCATCATGCATCTCTTGGCCTTATGTGCGGAAACAACGAGATGGAAATGTTCGTTGATTACGGCGTATGGGTTTCAAAGAAGTCTGAAAAGCGCGATTACACAATCATGTACGAGTACATCATTCCTAACATGATGAAGAAATTTGCTCCTGACGTATATTACTGGCCGGCATCACCTTCATCAGGCGGATGCTTTGACGAGCCCAATGATGAGAACAGAGGAGATGTGCATTACTGGGAAGTATGGCATGGAAATCAGCCTTTCTCAGAGTACAGGAAGTTCTTCTTCAGATTCCTGTCAGAGTTCGGATTCCAGTCATTCCCTGCTGAGAAGACTGTTGAGACCTTCACTGATGATGAAAAAGATAAGAATGTTTTCTCCTATGTCATGGAGAAGCATCAGAGAAATGGCGCTGCAAACGGTAAGATCATGAACTACATGCAGCAGACATACCTTTATCCTAACAACTTCTCAACAGTTATCTACGCATCACAGATGCTTCAGGCAGATGCAATCAGATACGGTGTTGAGCACTTTAGAAGAAATCGTGGACGCTGCATGGGTGCTGTTGTTTGGCAGTTCAATGACTGCTGGCCTGTAGCTTCCTGGGCAAGTGTTGACTACACAGGAAGACTTAAGGCTCTTCACTATGCTGAGAAGAGATTCTTCGCTCCTATCCTTGTTTCCTGTCAGGAAGAGGGCGAGATGACCTGTGGAACACCTCTTAACTGGCTTCCCAGAGAGGTTAAGCAGGAGGCAACCTTCAGCGTAGCAAACGAGACCAGATTTGCTATCGATGCAATTGTAAGATGGGAGCTTCGTGATGCTTCAGGAAAGGTATTAAGAGAAGGCATCGGTGAGTTCGATAAGGAAGCAAATGAGAAGGTTGCTGGCGCTTCTGCAAATGGTGACACACTTCATGTTCCTGCACTTTCAAGCGTATGGACCAAGAAGGTTGATTTTGCTGATGCAGACAGATTTAACAACTATGTAAGCTACTCAGTTGAGGTGGGTGGAGAGAAGGTTTCTTCTGGAACAGTTATCTTCACAATGCCTAAGTACTTCAAGTATCAGGATCCTCAGCTCACAGCTACTGTCCATGATGGCAAGATTACAGTTAAGGCTTCTGCTTATGCAAGAGGCGTTGAAATCCTCAACGACAACGAAGATCTTGTCCTTTCAGACAACTACTTCGACATGAACGCAGGAGAAGTTACTGTGGATATCATTTCTGGAGATGCTTCTAACTTAAGACTTAGAAGTGTTTACGATATCAGATAATGGCGTGGTAATAATCTAGAAGGGCGCTAGATGGAAAAAACTCCATCTAGCGTCCTTTTTTATGATATGCGGAATTCATCATTGGAAAAGTAAGATATGCGGAATTCATCATTGGAAAAGTAAGATATGCGGAATTCATCAAAGGAAAAGTAAGATATGCGGAATTTATCATAGGAATAGTGTCTGTGGCTATGCTGCGATGTTTTTCTTTACATTTTGACTTTAATGATATATAGTGTTTTTGCATTTCAAGATAGTTCTTTATCAAAGTTCATTTTGAAATAGCTGCTAATTCGAAAGCAGCTAAATTATCCATTTTAGGTATTTTTATATGCTGGTAGTTATGCATGGGATTTATTGGATATAAAAGTACAAATTATTTCATGAATTATACGTAGTTGCTGCAGTAGGGGGCAGTATTGCGTCACAGTACTAGGGTAACGGTACTAGATTTGCGGCTATAAAGGATGAGTTCTGCGAATGTTTATAGGTTGGAGAGGATTTTGCTGCTATAAAAGGTCGCGTTCTGTGCATGTTTATAGGTTAGAGAGATTTTTGCTGCTATAAATGAATAGATATTCCTTTTTTTATATGTGGGCATGGGATTCAGGTGCTATAAGAGAGTATGAAATAGGAGTAAATATAGGTACGTATATGAACTAGTCTGATAGGAATGGCTAAAAAAGAGCCTTTGAGAATCGGTATTATACGCCCTTGGGTAATGAAAAGAGAAAGGGAGACCTATAATATCAGGCAAATGAAGAAAGATTATAGGTATATTTGGCTTATTTGATGTGCAAAAAGCATATAAAAGACAAAAGAGAAAGTGGATTTGTAGCTAGATGAATATTGAGTTATTAGAGACAAGAAGAAAGAGATTCAAAGGAGATTTTAGATGAGCTTAAAGCTAGATGATTACAATTGGAGAGAAGACATACTACATGCGGTTTATAAGAGAATGGAGCAGTTGGAGAAAGTAATATGTAATAAGGAAAAATGCCTTCAGCAACAACGCGAGGGTAAGCTGCGAATTCAGAAAAAAGGAAATGGATATCAGTATTTTATTAGGACTGATCCGAAGGATACAAATGGCAAGTATATTCCATTAAGTAAAAGAAATCTTGCTGTAAGAATAGCACAACAGGATTATGATGAGAAACTGGTTTCTGCAGCAAAAAAAGAATTAAGAGTAGTTTCAGATTATGCAAAGATGCTGGAAAATAGTTCGATAACAAGCATTTATGAGATGCTTCATCCAGGGAAAAGGATTCTCGTAAATCCAATATTCCTACCAGATAACAGATATGTTGAGAGTTGGCGAAAGGAAAAATATGAACCATTACATTTTTTAGATGGTGCACAGGAATTTTATTCTGATAATGGAATCAGAGTCAGGTCTAAATCTGAGTTACTTATAGCAAACGCCCTTGAAAGGACCAAGATTCCTTATAGATATGAGTTTCCTGTGAAACTAAAAGATGGAAGGTGGGTTCGCCCTGATTTTTTGTGCTTAAATGTACGGACAAGGAAAGAGTTCATATGGGAACACTTTGGAATGATGGATAATATTGCTTATGCTAATGAAAATGTAGACAAAATAGTTGCATATGAGCAAAGCGGCTTTTTCGCAGGAAAAAATATGATAATGACATTTGAGACCTCTCAGCATGCAATAAATACAAAAATCATTAAATGTAAGATTGATGAGTACTTACTGTGAAAATAAATATATTTTGCTTCTGACGCCTAGCTTTCTTTTTTCTTTAGTGTTTTTATAGAAAGTTTACTGTGAATAGCTGTTCAAATAATAGATAATATATTTGTAATATTGCGTAGAATTATGTATTTCTTTGGAAATTTTGAAGGTCATCTATTCTTCGAAAGGAGATTATTCTATGGAAAATACAAATGTAGAGGAAGCTGCAAAGAAGACTATAAAGGCTGCAACAGCAAAAGCAACAACGGCTAAGGCTGCGCCCAAAACAGCTGCTAAAACAACAAAGCCAAAGACGACAAAGACAACCAAAGCTACAAGTGCTAAGGTTGATGAACTTGCTGCGTCTGCTGACGCTATGATTGCTGCAATGGCTTCCGCTCAGAATGCAAATGATGTAGATAAAAATCTCGAAGAGATGGCAAAAGCAATGGAAGCTGCCGAGGCAGCGCCTGCAGTTGAGGAAGCTCCAGCTGTTGAAATTCCTGTAGTTGAAGAGGCTTCGGCGGCCGAAGCAGAACCAGTAGTTGAGGAAGCACCTACTGTTGAAATTCCTATGGTTGAAGAGCCTGCAGTAGAAGAGGCACCTGCCGTAGAGATTCCTGTGGTTGAAGAACCTGCAGTGGCTGAGGCACCGGCTGCACCAGTAGATATAGATCCTGTGATGGAAGCTATGATAGCTGCTGGTGATATGCCTGCACCTGGGGCTGATGTTGATAATGCAGGTGTATTTATTGTCGAAGAGCCTATAGCAGAGGCGCCTGCAGAAGAAACTCCTGCTGAGATTCCAGCAGAGGAAGTAGCTATGGCAGAGGGGATCGCAATAGATATACCAGCAGAAGAACCAGTAGCAGAGGCACCTATGGAAGAAGCACCTGTTGAAATACCAGCAGAAGAAATAGCAATGGAAATTCCTGCAGAGGAAGTTTCTGTAGAGATTCCAGTAGAAGAAGTAGCAATGGCAGAGGAAATCGCAATAGATATTCCTGTGGAAGAGCCAGTAGCAGAGGCACCTATGGAAGAAGCACCTGTTGAAATATCAGCAGAAGAAATAGCAATGGAAATTCCTACAGAGGAAGCACCAGTTGAGATGCCCACAGAAGAAGTAGCTATGGCAGAAGAAATTGCTATAGATATTCCTGTGGAAGAGCCAGTAGTAGAGGCTCCTGCTGAAGAGATTGCTATGGAGATACCTACAGAAGAAGCTCCAGTAGAGATTCCAGCAGAAGAAATAGCAATGGAGATTCCTGCAGAGGAAGTTTCTGTAGAGATTCCAGTAGAAGAAGTAGCAATGGCAGAGGAGATTGCCATCGATATTCCTGTAGAAGAGCCAGTGGCAGAGGCACCTGTAGAAGAAGCGCCAGTTGAAATACCAGCAGAAGAGATAGCAATGGAGATTCCGGCAGAGGAAGCTCCTGTTGAGATTCCAGCTGAAGAAGCAGCAATGGCAGAGGAGATCGCTATAGATATTCCTGCAGAAGAACCAGTGGCAGAGGCCCCGGTAGAGGAGATAGCTAAGGAAATCCCTGCAGAGGAGCCAGTAGTAGAAGCTCCTGCAGAAGAGATAACTATGGAGATACCTACAGAGGAAGCGCCAGTTGAGATACCAACAGAAGAAGTGGCAATGGCAGAAGAGATTGCAATAGATATTCCTGCGGAAGAGCCAGTAGCAGAGGCTCCTGCTGAAGAGATTGCTATGGAGATACCTACAGAAGAAGCTCCTGTAGAGATTCCAGCAGAAGAAATCGCAATGGAGATTCCAGCAGAGGAAGCTCCAGTTGAAATACCAGTAGAAGAAGTAGCAATGGCAGAGGAGATTGCCATCGATATTCCTGTAGAAGAGCCAGTGGCAGAGGCACCTGTAGAAGAAGCGCCAGTTGAAATACCAGCAGAAGAGATAGCAATGGAGATTCCGGCAGAGGAAGCTCCTGTTGAGATTCCAGCTGAAGAAGCAGCAATGGCAGAGGAGATCGCTATAGATATTCCTGTGGAAGAGCCAGTAGCAGAGGCTTCTGTGGAAGAGATAGCAATGGAGATACCAACAGAAGAAGTAGCAATGGCAGAAGAAATCGTTATAGACATCCCTGCGGAAGAGCCAGTAGCAGAGGCTCCTGTGGAAGAGATAGCAATGGAGATGCCAGTAGAGGAAGCTCCTGTTGAGATACCAACAGAAGAAGTAGCAATGGCAGAAGAAATCGCTATAGACATCCCTGCGGAAGAGCCAGTAGCAGAGGCTCCGGTAGAAGAGATAACAATGGAGATGCCTGCGGAAGAAGCTGCAGTGGAAATTCCGGTAGAAGAAATCACAATGGATATCCCTGCTGAAGAAGCACCTGCTATGGAGGAAATCCCGGTAGAAGAGATGGCAATGGAAGAGGAGATTACCCTCGACATTCCTTCCGAAGAGCCTGTGCTTGAAGAGGCATCGATAGAGATTCCGGATCTTGATCTTGAGATTCCTGACCTTGATTTTGACAAGGCTGAGCAGAAGCTCGACGCAGAGATTGCTGAGCTTGAGGCTGCACTTAGTGATACATTGGATATTGCAGGTGCAGAGACTGCTGAAGAAAGTCAGGATTCAGATGATGGTCTTATGGATGAAATCAGCGTAGACCTTGAGCAGCCAGAAGCTGTAGCCTTCGATATGGAGCAGGCATCTGATGCTATGATGGGTGCGGTTGCGGATATGGATAACTTCCTTGAGAGCGAGGATTATGAATTCACAACTGTTACCACAGATGCTAAGAATACAATCATTCTCCTTAAGACAGAGGATGGGGCATCCATGGCAATCATCTATGATGATGATGAATTCTGCTCATTGGAATCACACTATGACAAGGATGGAAAAACGAACTACAAGGATATCATGAACGTCTTTGTAAAGAACACCATTACATCCGGTGGCAATACAGAAATCAAGCGCCACAAAGGTAGTAAGGTCGTAGCCAAATAAGAATCTGTATATTACTGTTCATTTATCATTTGGTCAGTAATGCACAATTTAAACTGACGTTTTTCTTTATTTATTAACAATTGAGAAAACATATAGCATCATATAGAATGATAGGGATTGATTAAATGATTTAATCAATCCCTGTTTTTTTATAATAATTGGGGGGAGGGAATGGCTATAAAGTTTGAAAATATAAATCTGACAGTTGGGGTTGGAGAGAACAGATTTTCAATGAAGCGTGGAAGCTTCAAGTACAAGCAGAAATTTGCCTGGAAAGAAGAGTGCATCTTGCGTGATAAGACCCAAACCGCTGATGGATTAGACCTTATCTATGAGTGTAAAAAAGCTGGTGAAATTCTGCATCTAAAGGTTACCGAAGAAAATCAGAAGACAAGCCTTAAGCTTTTCTCTGAATCAGGATCGGATTCCCGGATAAACAGATTTTGGATGAGCTTTGATACTAACCAGAATGAGCACATATACGGCTGCGGAGAGACCTATTCTGAGTTTGACCTCAAGGGGCAGAAGGTCAGAATCTGGGTTGCGGAGCATCAAAATGTTTCAAGGATTTCCAAAAAGATAATTAAAGAGAAAATCAGAGGACCAAAGCCCGATAAGAAGCTTCCCTTTGGTAAATACGAATCATATTATGTACAGCCGACTTTTACAGCATCGGATAAGTACTATGTGCATGTAAACACCAATGCATACGCAGAGTTTGATTTTACAAAGCCTGACAAAATAGTTGTCTACACCCAGGAGTATCCTGATCTTACTTGTGAGAAGGCAGAGAGCTTTACAGAGCTTTCAGAGAAAATCGCTGAGAACCTCGGAAAGCAAAGACAGCTTCCTGACTGGATATATGAAGGCGGAATCATCGCCATGCAGGACTGGATCAAGGACGGTGACCAGGTAAAGGAAGGCTTTGATGGATGTGGAAATATCGACAGGAAGCTTGCTGAGCTAGAAAAAGCAGGCGCGAAGGTTAATGGCGTATGGTGTCAGGACTGGTGCGGCTGCCGCTGCACAGGATTTGGCTATCAGGTCATGTGGAACTGGCGCTATGACGAAAAGCAGTATCCCAATCTCCCTCTGAAAATCAAGGAGTGGAAGAAAAAGGGAGTACGCTTCCTTGGATATATCAATCCATTCATTGCATTGGAGAAGGACCTTTACAAGACTGCAAAAGAGAAGGGGTATCTTGTAAAGAATCAGAATGGCGATGACTACCAGGTTACGATCACAACATTTCCTGCAGCAATGGTGGACTTTACAAATCCAGATGCCTACGACTGGTATAAGGGACTTATCAAGGAAAACATGATAGGTATCGGCATGGGTGGCTGGATGGCGGACTTTGGAGAGTATCTTCCTGAGGACGCTGTACTTTTCAACGGAGATGCAAAGATACTACATAACCAGTGGCCTGCTATCTGGGCAAAGATGAATAGGGAAGCCATAGAAGAATGTGGGGTTCAGGACGAAGTATTCTTCTTTACCAGAGCGGGATTTACAGGGACCATAAAGGATTCTGCGATGATGTGGACAGGGGATCAGCATGTTGACTGGTCTGTGGATGATGGACTTCCGTCGGTGATACCAGCAACCTTGTCACTTGCAATGTCAGGATACGGAATTACTCATTCTGACGCTGGTGGCTACACCACAATCATGCACATGAGGCGCACGAAGGAGCTTTTGATGAGATGGGAGGAAATGAATGTTTTCTCGCCTCTTTTCAGGACTCACGAGGGTAATCAGCCGGGAAATGATGTGCAGTTTGATGCAGATGATGAGCTTTTACAGCACACAGCTATGTGTACTCGCCTTCACAACAAGCTTGGGGATTACATAAAAATGCTTGTGAAGGAGGCTGCTGAAAAGGGAACACCGGTTATGAGACCTGTGTTTTATCACTATGATGAACCATGGGCTTATACCGAAACGACAGAATATTTCCTGGGGAGGGATATTCTTGTTGCGCCGGTGCTTAAATCGGGACTGACCAATAGGGAGGTCAGACTTCCGGAGGACACATGGGTTCATCTGTATTCAGGAAAAGAATATCAGGGAGGCGTTCACAGCGTGGATGCAAAAATAGGGGAGCCCTGCGTATTCATACGAAAAGGTTCAGAGAAATTTGATGAACTGAAAAATATTACAAAATAAATGGGGTTAAGAAGATGGGTAATAGCAAAAATAGAGAAGACAGCTTTTGGGCGAAGTGCGCCTACGGACTTGCTGATATTTATGGCGGTGGCGCATTTGTAGTTATAAGTACATTCTTTACAGTTTTCCTTACAAAGGCACTTGGAATGAGACCTGCACTTGCAGGAACTATTCCGCTTATAGGAAAAATATGGGATGCGGTAACAGATCCCATAATGGGTAACATTGTAGACAGAACCAAATCAAAGTTTGGATCAAAAAGATTTTACATCCTCATTGGAAGCATTGTTTCAGCAATCACTTTCCTCATGCTGTGGATGAACACTGGAATAAAGGGAATGGGACATCAGTACATATTCTACACAGCAATGTACGTGCTCTTTTCCACAGGCTTCACCATTGTAATGGTTCCTTATAACGGACTTTTGCCAGACATGGTTGATGATTACAACAAGCGCGGAAGTTTTTCCGGAATCAGAACAGTGTTCTCGAGCCTTGGAGCAATAATCGCTGGACTTGTACCTACGATCATCATCACAGACAACACCAATGCAGGACTTTATTTCACAGTAGCAGTTATTTTTTCAGTCATCTTCCTTGTTGTGATACTGCTCACGTTTTTCGGAACCTGGGAAAAGGAAAAAGAACCTGTAATAGTACCTTTCAAAAAGAGCTTTACACAGTCCTTTTCAGTATATAAGAGCTTCTCATTCCAGCTCTTTATCTGCATTTTCCTTGCAGGACAGGGAGCAGCAGACTTTGTAACAGGACTTGCAGTATATTACGTTGATGACGTACTTAATGCATATTCAGGCGGACGCTTCACGATAATGATGGGAGTTCTTCTTCTGGCTCAGTTCTCCGGCACGATCATTTTCTCAATAATCATGCCAAAGACCTCCAAGAAGTTCCCTATACTTGTAGGATTTCCGGTCAGGATTATTGCTACAATAGCACTTTTACTGTTCTCCTATGAAGGAGCACCCTTTGCGATCATCCTTGTTCTTTCATTCATAATCGGACTTGGAATGGCAGCATCCTCTGTCAGTATATATGCAATACTATCAGACATGGCAGATGTCGATGAGCTCATAACATCCATAAGCCGCCCCGGTACAGTTTCTGGAATGGCAACCTTTATAAGAAAGATTGCAACAGGACTTAGCTCAACAGTAATCGGAGTATGTCTTACAGTAATTGGCTATGATGAGACACTTGCTTCAGAAAAAATGCGTCAGTCAGCATCCACACAGGTGGGCATCACTCAGCTTTATGTATGGCTTCCGGTTTTACTTATGGTATTGGCAGTTGTATTTGCATATCTGTTCCCCATGAACAAGCCGGAATATGACGTTATTAAAAAGGAGATCAAGCGCAGAAAAGGCGAGGATACTTCAATTGCTACACCTGAAGAAATCGCTGTCTGTGAAAAGGTTACAGGCTTTAAGTACGACAAACTCTGGAATAAGAAAAACGCAACCAGATTCTAAGCTGATAAAGCAGATTTAAGCACGGAACCACGCTTTAAATCTGCTTTAAAAATACAATAATTGATTAAAAAAGTTAACTAAAGGAGCAACAAAATGAGTACCCAAAAAATAAGGATTAACCTGATCGAAGGACCAGCGCTGTTTTTTGCAGTAAGCCTTGGCCTAGGAAAAACCGGAGTCATTGATTACGCAGCGGCAAAAGGAATCGGAACAGCACTCTGGATGATTTTCTGGTGGGTTACAAGGCCTGTAGATATCACTGTTACAGCCCTTCTTCCCGGAGTGATAAATGCAATATTTGGCATCATTCCGATGGAAAATGTCATTTCCCAGTACGCATCAGGCAGCATAATCCTTATATTTGGATCATGCCTTCTCACTGCACCCTGGAGTGAGATAGGACTTGATAAAAGAATATCCCTTAAGGCACTTTCACTTATCGGACCATCCATGAAGTCTCAGATCACAGTATGGCTCCTTGCAGCGATTGTGCTCTCAAACATGATGCCAAACGTTGTGGTTGTAGCAATCTTTACCCCGATAGCTGTTTCCATGCTTGCGGCAGCAGGCTATAAGGACATCAAAAGCTGTGAGGCGGCAACACCTATACTTTGCGCAATTGCGTGGGGCTCTCAGGTCGGCGGCGCAGGAACACCTCTTGGCGGAGCAATGAACATTACAGCAATAGCTTTTATTGAGGAGTTCACGGGAAAAGAATTCATGTACATCGACTGGATAATAAGAATGCTTCCCTACACAATGATCGCTACTGTCGCAGTACTTCTTACAATGCTCTTAAAACCTATGAAAACAAGCTCACTTGAAGGAACAAAGGAGTATTTCGAGGAATGTTATAAGGAACTTGGACCTATGAAAAAGGACGAGAAGATAAGCCTTGTACTCTTTATTATGGCAATGCTGGGTTCCTTTGTAAGACCGCTTTATGCAGATCTTTTGCCGGGACTTGTGCCTGCGTATCTTTTCCTTATACTTGGCTGCGCTAACTTCGTTATCGTTTCCTTTGAAAAGAAGGATATGCTTCTTACCTGGGAAAAGGCTCAGAAGGAAGTTATGTGGGGAATGCTTCTTTTGTTTGCCGGCGGACTTGCTCTTGGACAGATACTTACGGGGTCCGGTGCTAATGATGTTATTGCAAACATGATATCCTCAGCTAATTTGAGCGGTGGATTAGTGACAATTCTTGTGTTTACGATATTTGCCTGCGTCATATCAGAGATGACAAACAGTACAGTATCAGCTGCTGTAACACTTCCAATTGTCATAGGTGTTACACAGAAGATGGGACTAAACCCCATTCCTTATGTGTTTACAACAGCAATGGCCATGAACTTTGAGTCAATTCTGCCGGTAAGTGTGAGAGCAATCTCAGTATCTTACGGACTTGACCCTGATAAACTTCTGAAAAACGGCTTAGTTGTGGCATTTGTAAGAATGCTGGTAGCTGCTTTTGTGGGCTATATCACAATGCTCGTATGGCCAGGATTTGGCATTTTGAATTGAAATATATGGATTAGAGAAAATTACTGGGATTAATTAACAAAAATAAATTAATCAGTTTAAGCAAAGCGACAAAAATATTAATAATAGCAACTATATATTGACTATATTGACTAAATTGATAAGATAAGAATTGCTTAAAACAATTAACCAATATCTTTTCGGGAGGCAATACAATGAAATTTTTCTTAGACAGTGCAAAACTTGATGAAATCAAACAGGCATATAACACATTTGGTATCGACGGTGTCACAACAAATCCCCGCCACATCATGGCAAGTGGAAAGCCCTTTATGACAGCTATTACAGATATCGCAAACTGGATCAAGGAAGAGGGTCTTGAGGGAGTTGACAAGTTCCCTGTATCAGTTGAGATCAATCCTCACTTTGACAAGACAGAAGACATGGTTGAGATGGCAAGAGAGGTTGCAAAGATCAGCCCTAACTTCGTAATTAAGATTCCTGCAATCGCACCTGGTATCGCAGCTGCAAGAATCCTTGAGAAGGAAGGCATCAGAACAAACGTAACACTTATCTTCTCACCTTCACAGGCAATTCTTCCTGCAAAGAACGGATCATTATTCGTTTCACCTTTCATCGGTTGGAAAGAGCAGAACGGCGAAGATTGCAAAGAGTATATCAAGAACATCGTAGAGATCTACAAGAACTACGGTTTCTATGGCAAGACAGAAATCATCTGCGCGGCTATCCGTACACCTAAGCAGATCGCTGATTGCGCTGTTGCTGGTGCTGACATCGTTACATGCGGACTTGCAGTATATGAGGATTGCATGAAGCACGCTTACACAAATCAGGGTCTTGCAACATTCTGCGAAGCTTGGGACAACACAGCTAAAAAGTAATCACTTAGCGGCTGTGAGAACCTGACGAGGTATTATCGAGTCTGGTTCGAACGTGTTACGCCGAGTAAAACGAGGCGTAACTTCCATAAAAAGACAGGGAGATATAAAGTATGAAAATCGGTTTTATCGGTCTTGGTATCATGGGCGAGTCCATGTGCGAGAACATAGTAAAAAAGCATGACGATACAGTTTACTGTTTCGATTTTGTAAAAGAGAAGGTTGATCTTCTTGCATCAAAAGGTGCAGTTGCCTGCGAGAACTCAGTTCAACTTGCAAAGAACTCAGACGTAATCATTTCAATGGTTCCAAAGAGTGAGCATTCAAGAGCAGTTTATGAGGGAATCTTGGACGTACTTGATGAAACAAAGACCTGTATCGACATGAGTACAATCGATCCCAGCGTTTCAGTTGAGATCTCCAAGATGGTAAAAGCAAAGGATGCAAGATTCATCGATGCTCCCGTTGTTAAGTCAAAGCCCGCTGCTATCGATGGAACACTTGGTATCTATGTTGGCGGTGACGAAGAAACATACGAAGCTATGAAGCCCATCCTTTTATACATGGGATGCAACGTAATCCGCATGGGCGACAATGGCAAGGGTCTTGTAATGAAGATTTGTCACAACGCACTTGTTTCTCAGATTCAGAACGGTGTTAACGAGACAATCACTCTTGCAAAGGCAAATGGAATTTCAATTCCTGATTTTGCAACAGCTGTTTCATACGGCGGAGCTTCAAACTGGTACCTCGACGGACAGGCTAAAAAGCTTGAGGCTGAGGACTACACAACAGCATTCTCAATTGAGAACATGGCTAAGGACGTAAACATCTGCGTAAATCTTGCAAAAGAGTGCGGAGTAAAGATGCCTGGTGAAGAGAATGCACTTGATGTTTATCAGACAGCTCTCGACAGAGGAATGGCAAAAGAAGACTTCAGAGCAACTATCAAGGTTGTAAGAGACAGATAATTTCTGGGCGGTGAAGAAGGTATGCTTGATAGATTAAATGAAGTAAATGACGTAAAGATCACATCAGTATTTGATGAATTATTTAAGACATACGGAAATATCGTTGAGGGATACGATTTTTCCGAAATGATTAAGTATATGGAAGAGAACACAGACATTCCTGAAAATGGAAACGTGTATGTGGCTTCTGTACCGGAGATGGAAAAGCTTTCAGTAGTAGCTGATGTTCAGGGCTTTTTCTATGGGGACATGCCGGTTCAGGTGGGCTACTGCAACGGAAGAAATACAACATATAACGGCTTCGAGTATCATAAGGGAAGCGAAATAAATGTTGCGGTTACAGACTTCATGCTGGTTCTTGGACATACATGGGAAATAGCAAATGATAATACATATAAGGTAGAGGATGCGAGAGTTTTCTTCGTACCAAAGGGAACAGCGATCGAGATGTTCCAGACAACTCTTCACCTCTCACCTGTAAGAGTGTGTGATGAAGGTTTTAAGGGAGTCGTAATTCTTCCCAGAGGAACAAATACTCCACTTGATAAGAAGCCTGAAAAGGAAACCGGCGAAGAGAGACTTCTTCTTCAGAGAAATAAGTGGGTAATATCTCACCCAGAGAGAGAACCACTTATGAAACAGGGAGCATTCCCCGGACTTTTAGGTGAAAACAAGGAACTTCACTATTAATAAATGAGGAAATTGTTATGAGTTTTCAGGTTATTTATGTTCCTATCGGAGTTGGAACATACGAAATGGTAACTGCCCATGAGCAGTTTAATAAATCAATCGAGCTTTTAAAGGCTATAGATAAGGACATCCTTGTTCCAGAAGACATTCTGCTTACTGTAGATGCAGTTGCAGAATTTGTTAAGGATAAAAATCCTGATCTTGTAGTACTTCAGAATATCACTTTCGCAAACGCTGCTTATGCAAGCGAAGTGCTTAGAAGATTTGACTGCCCTGTACTTCTTTGGACAATCAGAGAGCCTATTATTGATGGCACAAGACTTCGCAGTAACTCTCTTACAGGCGCTTACTCAGCAGCTAATGCAATCTGCGCATTCAGAGGTGAGGGCAAATTCGAGCACGTATTTGGTGCACCCACAGAGGATAAGGCAAGAAAAGAAATAGAGGCTACTATCCTTGCTGCAAAGGTAAAGAAAGAGCTTAAGAGCCTTAAGATGTCTGCAATCGGACATACACCTCAGGGCTTTGGATTTGGTAGAGCGCTTGATGCTGAACTTCTTAGCAAGTTTGGTGTAACTCTTGAAGCAATCGAAGCAAGAGAGCTTATAAACAAGGCAAAGGCATATACAGATGAAGAGTGTGCCTCTGACCTTGAAGAAGCAAAGGAAAAGGTAGTTGGACTTGAGGCAATGCCTGAGAACAACATCAAGGATTTTGCAAGACTTTATAAGGCTTATAAGGCTTATGTTGAGGAAAATAAGATCGGCGCTATTTCATCACGCTGCTGGCCTGATTTCTTCACAGAATTTGGCACACCTGTGTGCATGGTATTATCTCTTCTCAATGCAGTAAATATTCCTGCAAGCTGCGAAGCAGACGTATATGGTGCACTTTCAATGTACATTGGAACAGCTTTCACTGGTCAGTCAACATTCTTTGGCGATCCTGTTTCAATGGATGAAAATGAGAGCTCAATCACTTTCTGGCACTGCGGAATGGCAGCTTGCAACCTTGCACGCTGCGACACCGGTGCAGCAGTAGGCGTTCATCCTAATAGAAAAATCGGACCTGTTATGGACTTTGGCTGCAAGGCATCTGAAGAGGCTACAATTTTCAGAGTAGGAAGAACTGCAGAAGGCAAGTTCAGATTCTTCATCGCAGAAGGAAATGTAATGGATAAGCCCAAGCAGTTTAACGGAGCATCCATCGTTGTTCAGACAAAGGAACCTGCTGAGAAGATTGTAAAAGAGACAATCAAGAGCGGTTGGGAGCCTCACTATGTTGTAATTTATAAGAATATTGCCGAGGAACTTGAAAAACTTGGTAATATGCTTGATGTAGATATTGTGCGCTATTAAATTAAGTGGTATATATGTGGTATGAAATATCAGGGGATAAACTTAGAAAACGTAAAACTGAGTAACCGCGCATCAATCCTGCTTCTTTTGAACAACAACGGAGCGATGTCAAGAAAAGATATAGCAGAGACGGTAGGCCTTACTGCCGCCTCTGTAACCTTGATTTGCTCTGAACTTCTAGAGGAAGGCATTATTGTTGAGCTTGGAGAAGCGGAGGAGGAGAAAAGAGCTGGTAGAAAAAAGATACTGGTCGATATCAATCCTGAGTACAGGAATGTTCTTTGCATCGCTGTCGAATCCGACACAACCTACATCGCAGTTACTGATATAAAAGGTAAGATTCTCTGCAACTGCACTATCCCTACAGATAAGAATATGGATCCTGAGACATTCTTTAAGACTGTAACAGACGAGTGCCAGAAGCTTTTCTGGAAAAACGATATCGTAAGGGAGAAGGTACTTGGAGCAGCAGTTACCATTCCTGGAAATGTGGACAGGAAAAAGGGAATCAGCTTAAACACCTATAATATCTGGACTGAAAGTATTCCTGTTGCTGAGCTTGTTCAAAAGGAACTGGGAATACCTGTTGTGGTTGAGAATAACCTTAAAGCGTATGCGCAGACAGAGATTTACTTTGGACTTGGACGTTCAGTAAATAATCTCTTTGTCCTTAAATGGGGACCTGGCGTTGGTGCATCCATTATTATCGATGGGAAAATCTATCAGGGTTCCAACAAGATGGCTGCTGAGATAGGTCATATGACAGCGGTTAAGGATGGAAGACTTTGTAACTGTAAACGTAAGGGTTGCCTTGAGACCTATGTTTCTACAAGCGCGATTCGTGCAGAGGTTAAGAGTGAACTGGGAGTGGAGACCCTGGATATTAGAGACCTTGATATTATTAAGGATCCCAAGATCAAGCAGATTATTGATAAAAAGCTTGATATGCTTGCTTACAATCTTAGAAATAGTATAAGCATTCTGGATCCGCACCATGTTGTTCTTGTGGGATATATGTTTGAAATCCCCGGATGTGTTGAGAGCTTTATAAAAGCATACAAAGAGTACGATCCCTTGGTTAAGGATGACTTCTTTGTTGCTACTGATTTATATAAGAAAATCAATCATACAGAAGGACTGGCTGTATTTTTAAATGAAGTATTGGAGGGTCAGTCATAATAAAAAGAGAAAACGGTGATAGTCAAAAGTGACTGTCATCGTTATTTTTTTCTATAAAATCTTGATGTAATAAAATAATGTGATAAAGTATTATAGATTGCCTAAATTTATCTATACTTGAAAAATAAAGAATGTACCACATGAGTTTTTACTTTTTTTTAGGAGGAGATTATGAAACAGGAAAAGCTCAAACCAATGTTATTTTCCGTGATTAAGAAGTATTCTGCCAAACAGTTTACCACGGATGTTATTTCGGGAATTATAGTTGCGATCATCGCACTTCCCCTTTCTATTGCTCTGGCACTTGCTTCAGGCGTTGGCCCTGAGGAAGGTCTTTACACAGCAATCGTTGCAGGATTTATCATTTCTTTCCTTGGCGGTAGCAGAGTTCAGATCGCAGGCCCCACAGCAGCTTTTGCTACAATCGTAGCAGGAATCGTTGCTAAGGACGGTATGGACGGCCTTATGATGGCTACCATCATTGCAGGTATCCTGCTTATACTTATGGGACTTTTCAAACTTGGAAGTCTTATCAAATTCATTCCTTACACAATCACAACTGGTTTTACAGCAGGTATCGCAGTTACAATTCTCATCGGACAGATAAAGGACTTCATGGGCCTTACTTATCCAAAGGGAACAGTTACAATTGAGACTGTTGAGAAGGTTCAGGCTATTGTAGCTAACATTGCTACAATCAACTACCAGGCAGTTATCGTTGGTGCTGTATGCCTTGCAGTTCTTATTGTATGGCCTAAGTTTTTTGAAAAGATTCCTGCATCACTCATTGCAGTACTTGTTGGAATCGCTATGGTTAAGGGGCTTGGCCTTAAGGTAAATACAATCGGCGACCTTTATCAGATCAATGGAGGTCTTCCCAAGTTCCATGCACCTAACTTCTCATGGAGTCTTGTAAGAGGATCATTCTCAAACGGCTTTACAATCGCTATCCTCGCTGCTATTGAGTCACTTCTTTCAGCAGTTGTCGCAGACGGTATGATCGGTTCACACCACAGATCAAACATGGAGCTTATCGCACAGGGTGCTGGTAACATCGGATCAGTTCTTTTTGGTGGTATCCCTGCTACAGGTGCTATTGCAAGAACAGCAGCTAATATCAAAAACGGTGGTAGAACACCTATCGCTGGTATCGTTCACTCAATCGTACTTCTGCTTGTACTTGTAGTGCTTATGCCTTATGCAGCACTTATTCCGATGCCTACTATCGCAGCTATTCTTTTCCAGGTTGCGTATAACATGTGTCAGTGGAGACCTTTCGTACATCTTTGTAAGACAGCTCCCAAGAGTGACATCATTGTTCTTGTTACAACATTTGTACTTACAGTAGTATTTGACCTTGTAGTTGCTATTGAGGTTGGTATGATCGCTGCTTGCCTCCTCTTCATGAAGAGAATGAGCGAGGAGTCATCTGTAAGAGGATGGACTTATGTTGATCCTGATGATCAGACAGAGGATCCTGACAGCATCGAATTAAGAGTAGTTCCTAAGCATGTTCGCGTATATGAGATCAGCGGTCCTATGTTCTTTGGTGATGCTGATGCTCTTGCCAACATCACAACTAAGGAATTCACAAAGGCTCTTGTTATCAGAATGAGAAGTGTTCCTGCTCTTGATGCAACAGCTATGAGATCTCTTGAGATGCTCTATGAGGATTGCAAGAAAAGGGGCGTTCGTCTTATCTTCTCTCATGTAAATGAGCAGCCCAGAAGAACTATGGAGAAGGACGGCTTTATCGAGAAGGTTGGCGCAGAGAACTTCGCTCCTCATATCGATGATGCTCTTAAGCTAGCATCAGAAGTTGCTGCAGAGTAAATCGATTTGACTAGGCATTGTGCATGAATTTCATTGCGTAAAATAGAAATAATTGAGATAATGAAAATGTGTTGCTGCATCCGGGTGAACAACCACCTGGGTGCAGTTTTCATATATTGGGGTATGAAAAATTTAATGTTAGGTGGGAAGGTATGAAAAAGCTATTTAAAGACAAAGAATTTTATGACAAGCTAGTGAGGCTTACATTGCCCATAGCTTTCCAAAGTTTGATGCTGGCAGCGGTTGCGGCTGCTGATGCAGTTATGCTTGGTCGCATTGAGCAGAACCAGATGGCAGCAGTTTCTCTTGCAACTCAGGTTCAGTTCATCCAGAACATGGTTGTTATGGCAGCTACGGCAGCAGGCTCAATCCTAGGTGCACAGTATTATGGCAAAAACGATACTGACACCATCAACAAGATTTTCGCAATGATGCTGAGGGCAGTGGGACTTGTATCAATCGCATTTGCTCTTGCATGTCTGTTTATTCCAGAACTTCTTATGAAGATATTTGCCAGTGACCCTGAGCTGATAAGGATAGGCGCAAGCTATCTTAGAATCGCCGGATGGTCATATTTCCTTACTGGAATTGCTGAGTGTTACCTGACAATCATGAAGGTTACAGACCATGTATTCAGGAGCGCGTTAATCAGTACAGGCGCGGTTGTAATCAACATCATTCTCAACTCGATCTTTATTTTTGGCCTGTTTGGAATTCCTGCAATGGGAGCAAATGGAGCTGCGCTTGCAACACTATTGGCAAGAATAATAGAGGTTGTCTGGGCAGTTGTATCTTCGTATCAGGAGGGTTTCCTTCGTCCGAGGTTTTCATATTTGCTTAGAAGATTCCCGGACCTTCAAAAGGACTTTATCAAGGTATCACTTCCACTTCTTGGTGGTGGACTTTTCTGGGGAGTTGGATTTACTTCCTACACAGCTATAATGGGACACCTTGGAAGCGACGCAGCTGCAGCAAATTCAGTGTCAGCAGTTGTAAGAGATCTGTTCTGCTGTATGTGTAATGGTATCAGCAGCGCAGGTGGAATCATGGTTGGAAATGAGCTTGGAGCCGGCGACCTTGAAAAAGGAAAGAAGTACGGAATCCGTCTTGCAAAGATTTCTTATGTGATTGGATTCCTTAGCACAGCACTTGTTCTTCTTGTAACTGTTCCTGTTGTAAGATTCATGCTCCTTACAGACACAGCGAGAAATTTCCTCACAGGAATGATGGTAGTTATGGCTATCTACATGATAGGCAGATGCGTAAATACTATTATAATAAATGGTATCTTCGCAGCAGGTGGTGACACGCTCTTTGATGTTTACAGTTTGGCAGTGTGCATGTGGTGCCTTGCAATTCCTACAGCTCTTCTTGGAGCCTTCGTGTTCCATTGGCCGGTTGTTGCTGTATATGCCTGCACCTGCCTTGATGAGGTAGGAAAGATTCCATGGGTTATGTATCACTTTAAGAAGTACAAGTGGGTGAAAGACTTAACTCGTGAGAACGTGTAAGAGATAGGATTAACTTAAAGAATGAGAATAAAAAATGGTTAAGGCAGAAAGTCATCTGTCTTAACCATTTTTTGTTTTTGGATTTAGTCTCTAGGGCGAAGGTAGAAGTTACCCTTAACCTCGTCTGTCCTTATTGAATTGATAAATGCATCTGGATCAACTTCTTTGATTGCAGGAATCAGCTTTCTGGTGTCAGCGGCACTTACTACTGAGTAAACTATCAGTCTGTTGTGATGCTCAAATGAACCTTCGCCGTGCATCAGGGTAGCACCATGATTTGAGATTCTGTAGATCAGGTCACATATCTCGCTGGGCTTATCTGTAATGATGAACAGCGTCTGTTGCTGATAGGTTCTGTACATAAGGTGAAGAACCTGAGTTGTAACATACTGGAAAATCATGGAATAGAGAGCTTTGTCCCATCCAAAAAGTGAACCAGCGATTAAAAGCATAATGACGTTCGCAAGTAGGATGATGGGGAAGGCATCTATTCCTTTTTTCTGTGATAAAAAGATTGAAATAAAGTCTGTTCCGCCGCTTGTTGCGTCCACCATAAGACACATGCTGATGGCGATACCATTAAGGATTCCGCCGAATACTGCGATAAGCAGGAAATCATGTGTGATTACGTGAGTAGGGATAAGGTCTACAAAAAAACCGTTTGCAAGAACCATTATCATTGAATAAAATGTAAACTTTTTACCGATATAACGGAAACCAATATATACCGGAATAGCATTTAAAATAATGTTGATCGGTGTATAGGGAATAGATACCCCTAAGAATTTAAGGGCAACACGCTGAATAATAATAGTAAGACCCATGACACCACCGGGGATGAGTCCTCCTGTGTTGACAAATGTCTGGATGTTAAGAGACATGAGATAAGCAGCCGCCAGAACAACGGTTAATCTCAAAGCTCCTCTTTTAGGGTCGATTTTCATACAATAGCCATCTCCATAGTTAGAAAGAATAAAACTGATATTGATGTTCTGGCCTGGACTCCCCCAAAACATCCGCATCTCAGAGTAATATAACATATTTAACATGCCAGAAAAAGGGAAGATTACGCATCATTGTGTATTTTTGATACAAGAATTAATAGATTTACGCTATAATATATTGTTGGATTATTAGCAAAACCTTTATTGTTGAAGCTATAACCGCAGATTACGTGATAGCCGTGAGGTTGAGATGACAAAAAATAAGAAGAATGGAATCTATGTTCTTTTCTTTAAGAGACTAATTGATATAATAATTTCGCTCATAATACTTGTTTGCTTTTGCTGGCTGTATATAATAGTAGCGATCCTTGTTAGGATAAAGCTTGGAAGCCCTGTGCTTTTCAAACAGCCGCGCCCGGGAAAAGATGAAAAAATCTTCAATATGTATAAGTTCAGGACCATGACTGATAAGAAGGATGAAAATGGAAACCTTCTTCCTGATGAAGTGAGACTTACACCTTTTGGTAAAAAGCTAAGAGCAACAAGTCTTGACGAGCTCCCGGAATTCATCAACATCCTTAAAGGGGATATGAGCTTTGTGGGTCCCAGACCACTACTTGTAAAATACCTTCCTCTTTACAATGATGAACAGAGAAGACGCCACGATGTCCGCCCCGGTCTTACAGGATGGGCTCAGGTTAATGGCAGAAACCTCATAAGCTGGGAGGATAAATTTGAGAAGGATGTTTATTATGTAGATAATCTTTCATTCCTTCTTGATCTGAAGATAGTGTTTATGACTATTGCAGTAGTCTTTAAGCATAATGATATAAACAGTGCAAGCGATGCTACAATGGAGGCATTCACAGGCACGAAGCCAAAGGAGAATGAATAATGAATATATTGTTTTGCAGCGTAGGAAGACGTTGTGAGCTTTTAAAGAATTTCAGACAGACGCTCGGGGATGATCTTAAGATCGTTGTTACAGACAACAGCCCTTATGCACCGGCACCTGCATTTGCAGATGTCTGCTACAGAGTTCCGCTTATAAATGATCCTAAATATGTACCAATGATTCTTGATATCTGCAAAAAAGAGAAAATCGATGCAGTGACAACTCTCATCGATCCTGAGATTTCAATTCTCGCAGCTCACAGAGCAGAGTTCGAGGAGCTTGGTGTAGAGGTACTTGCGCCTTACAAGGAAACAGCAGATCTTTGCTTTGATAAATATGAAATGTTCAAGTATCTCAAGGAGAACGGAGTTCCTACAGTTCTTACCTTCGGTTCATTTGCTGATTTCAAGGAGAGCTATGACAGAGGTGAGATTAGCTTCCCTGTATTCGTAAAGCCCAGAACAGGTAGTGGAAGCGTTGGAGCAAGAAGAGTCGATACACTTGAACTTCTCGAGGAAGTTACAGCCAGAAGCCCTGAGCTCATCATCCAGGAATTCATGAATGCAAAGGATATGGACGCTGACGTTTATGTAGACACAGTTAGCCAGGAGGTTGTTGCAATCTTCTCTAAAAAGAAGATTTCCACCACAATCGGCGGAGCCAACAAGACAATATCCTTCAAGGACGATGCACTCTTTGAGTTTGTAAAGAACGCAATGAAGGTATTTAAGTTCAATGGACCTCTTGATATGGACTTGTTCTACAAGGATGGTCAGTACTACCTCTCTGAGATCAATCCCAGATTTGGCGGAGCATATCTTCACGCATACGGCGCAGGCGTTGATTTCCCTTCCTTTATCTATCGCAATGTGGTTAAGAAGGAAGCAAATAAGCCTGTGATCGGCGAGTACGAAGAGGATGTGGTTATGCTTATGTATGACAGCGTTGTTATAGATAAGGAAAAGAACCTCATGGACCGCATGCAGGAGATTTAAATCAGAACCATATAAGAACAACGTTAAAAACGTGAAATGGAAATAAATTAGAATGCGAATACTAATTCTGGCAAATTATGCCAACGGTCTCTTCCTGTTTAGAAAGGAGCTTTTATCTTCTTTTCTTGAGGAGGGGCATGAAGTTTTTATATCTGTGCCCTTTGATGAGAACTGTGAAAAATTAAAGCCCTATAGCACAAGGATAATTGAGACAAAGCTCGAAAGACATGGAAGCAATCCTTTCTCAGACTTTGGCCTTTTTATGAACTATAGGAAAATGATAAAAGAGCATAAGCCTGACATGGTGCTTACCTACACCATTAAGCCCAACATCTATGGAGGCCTTGCCTGCAGATTGGCCAAGGTCCCTTACATATGTAATATCACAGGACTTGGTATGGCAATTGAGGGCGGCGGACTTATGAGTAAGGTCCTTGTTAAGCTATACGCCATGGCTACCAAGAAGGCTCAGGTGGTATTTTTCCAGAACGAGCGAAACAGAAAGTTCATGCAGGATAAGGGCGTTGCTAAAAAGAACAGCGGACTTTTACCGGGCTCGGGAGTTAATCTTACAGCTCATCCCTTCAGGGAATATCCTGATGAAAAGGATGGAATCCACTTCCTTGCAGTTGTGAGAATCATGAGGGACAAGGGAATAGAGGAATACCTCGAGGCAGCAAAGCGTATTACAGATAAGCATGAGAATGTTTACTTTGACCTCGTCGGAGAATACGAAGAGGATGAGAGAAGTAAGTACGAGCCTCTTATAAAAGAACTGGAAGAAGCTGGAAAGCTTAAGTACTATGGTCATCTTAACAACGTTGATCCTGTTTTTGAGAAGTGCCACGTAGTTGTTCATCCTTCCTATCACGAGGGAATGTCCAACGTGCTACTTGAGGCAGCAGCCTGCGGAAGACCTATTCTTGCAAGTAACATCCATGGCTGTATCGAAGCCCTTGAGGTTGATAAGAGCGGTTTTGTTTTTGAACCAAAGGATACAGATGCACTTGAAAAAGCTATCGAAAGAATTCTTTCGCTAAGTGAAGATGAGCGTTCAAAGATGGGAAGCCTTGGAAGAAAACATATAGAACAGCACTTCGACAGACAGATAATAATTGATGCCTACAAGGCAGAAATTAATAAGATAAACAAAAAATAATAGCAGTTGACATTAATAGTATAATATATTCGTATAACCATAAAATTTTATAAATATTTTATATTTTCATAGGAGATAAAGGAAATGAGTTTATATGAAAAGCTCCTTTCAGGTGAGGAGAAGTTATCACTTGTAGGACTTGGTTACGTTGGTATGCCTATAGCAGTAGCTTTTGCTAAGAAGATCAAGGTTGTAGGCTACGACTTTAACGCAGAGAAGGTTGCTCTTTATAAAAAGGGAGTAGACCCCACAAGAGAAGTGGGAGATGATGCAATTAAGGAGACAAGCGTAGAATTTACTGCTGATCCTGAGAAGCTTAAGGAGTGCAAATTCCATGTTGTTGCAGTTCCTACACCTGTTAATGAAGATCACACACCTGATCTTAGTCCTGTAGAAGGAGCAAGCAGAACTCTCGGAAAATACCTTACAAAGGGTTCTATCGTAGTTTACGAGTCAACAGTATATCCCGGAGTAACAGAAGATATCTGTGTTCCGATCCTCGAGGAGGAGTCAGGACTTAAGTGCGGAGTTGATTTCAAGGTTGGTTATTCACCTGAGAGAATCAATCCCGGTGACAAGGTACACAGACTTGAGACAATTACCAAGATCGTATCCGGTATGGATAAGGAAACTCTTGAAGAGGTAGCAAACGTTTATAAGCTTGTAGCTCTTGCAGGTGTACACGAAGCTGAGAGCATCAAGGTTGCTGAGGCTGCTAAGGTTATCGAGAACAGCCAGAGAGATATCAACATCGCTTTCATGAACGAGCTTTCAATGATCTTCCACAAGATGGATATCGATACAAAGAGCGTTCTTGAGGCAGCTGGAACTAAGTGGAACTTCCTTAATTTCAAGCCCGGTCTTGTAGGTGGTCACTGTATCGGTGTTGACCCTTACTACCTTACATATAAGGCTGAGTCACTTGGATATCACAGCCAGATCATTCTTTCAGGCCGTCGTATCAATGATGACATGGGTAAATATATCGCAGAGAGCTGCGTAAAGAGCCTTATTGCACAGGATCTTAATGTAAAGGGTGCAAGAGTTGGAATCCTTGGCTTTACCTTCAAGGAGAATTGCCCTGATACACGTAACACAAAGGTTATCGATATCTATAACGAGCTTAAGGAATATGGTATCGATCCTATCGTTGTTGATCCTCAGGCAGACAGCGACGAAGCAAAGAGACTTTATGGAATTACCTTTAACGATATGAGTGAGATCAAGGATATGGATGCTGTTATCGTTGCAGTAGCTCATGAGGACTTCCTTGGCATAACACCTGAAGATATCAAGAAATGGTATGCTGCTGACCACAAGGTTAGAGTATTCCTTGATGTAAAGGGTATCTTTGATAAGGATAAATTCGACAGCGCTGAGTTCTCATACTGGCGTCTGTAATAACAAATTTGATATTGCTATAGTTTAAGGTGTTGCCGCGAGCGGGGGAAACTCGCGGCAATAAATTTATTAACATAATGTAGGGGTTATATGAAGATAGTTATTCGCTTGGATGACATTGCTCCGGGCATGGATATGGGCAAATTCAGAAGATTTAAGAGACTTCTTGATGAGCACGATATCAAACCACTTATTGGAGTAGTGCCAGATAACAAAGATCCAAAGCTCGACAATCTCAATGATGAGATAAAAGAGCCCATTAAAGATGATATGTCAGAGGAGAATCCACATTTTTGGAGAATGGTCAGAGACCTTCAGACAGAAGGCTGGATTATTTCCATGCATGGGCTAAACCATGTGTACACAACAAAAGAGGGTGGATTACTTCCGCTTAACAGACAGTCAGAGTTTGCGGGACTTTCTCTTGAAGAGCAAAAGAGCATGATTGCCAAGGGCAAAAAGATTCTTATGTCCCATGGAATTGCAACAGACTTTTTCATGGCACCAAGCCATACCTATGACAAGAACACAATAGAGGCTCTTTTGGAAAATGGCTTCAGGAGAATTACTGACGGCTTTGGAAGCGTAGCATACAGACGTCTTGATATGACCTTTTATCCAATCTCCTACAGGAGAGAAAGTGTCAGACACGATAAAAGAGAGGGCTATACCACATTCGTTGTTCACACTAACACTTTGACGAATGAGGATTTCCAGTATTATTCAGACTTATTCGATGAAGGGAATGTTGTTTCCTGGAACGAATGGCTTATGGAGGAGCCTGTTGAGGCAGGTGCTTTTCAGGGAGTCAAAGAGTATATGATGGCCAGATTAAAATATATTCTAGTGCATAAGAGGTGGTAACAATGGCAGAGCCCATTAGGATTTTGCATGTTTTCGGAACCCTTGGTCTTGGCGGTGCAGAGAGCAGGATCATGGATTTATACAGACATATAGATAGAACAAAGATCCAGTTTGATTTCCTTGTCCATTCAGATGCTGCGGCCACAGGTAAAAAGGCACCGACCTCTGACGAGCTTATGCTTGTAAGAGAGCCTGACTATTTTGATGAGACAGTAAAAAAGCTGGGAGGCAACGTATATGCAGTTCCCAGATATCATGGTACCAATCTTCGAGAGTACAAGCAGTGCCTTAGATGGTTCTTTATGCAGCACAGAGGCGAGTGGAAGATGGTGCAGGGACACATGACAAGTACCGCATCAATTTATCTTCCGATTGCGAAAAAGTGTGGAATTGGTACAGTGATAGCCCACGCAAGAAGTGCAGGAGTCGATCCTGGAATAAAGGGAATTGTGACTAAGGTTATCAGACATTCTCTTTCAAACGAGGATACCTGTGATTTCAGATTTGCCTGCACTGAGAATGCAGCGAGAGCTGTGTTTGGAGACCGTCTCACAGACGAGGGAAAAGTAAGAACTATCCCTAACGCAATTGATCTTAGGAGATTTGTTTATAACCCTGAGGTCAGGGACAAAATCCGTAATGAGATGGGACTTTCAAATGCAATAGTGATTGGACACGTAGGACGTTTCCACTATGCGAAGAACCACGAGTTTCTTATAAAGACTTATGCAGAATTTTTGAGAATACTTGAGCATGATGATGCGAATTCCTTCAGCATGCTTCATGGAATGAGAATAAGACTTTTGATGATAGGTGAGGGCGAGCTTATGGATACCATGAAACAGCTCTGCCACGACCTTGGCATTTCAGATAAAGTCATTTTTGCAGGGAAAAAGAGCAATGCCAACGAGTACTATCAGGCAATGGACTACTTCCTTTTCCCTTCAAGATATGAGGGACTTCCGGGTACAGTTGTGGAGGCTCAGGCAGCAGGACTTCAGTGTCTTGTGTCAGATTCCATAACTCCTGAGGTTGATATTACACCTTTAGTTTCAAGGCTTAGCCTTGAGGAGCTTCCGGCAGTATGGGCGAGGAAAATGCTCAATGACCTCATGCTCATAGAGGCGGATGAACAAAAGATTCCGGTTGGAGACAGAACGGAATCATCTGATCCTGTAATTAACATGATCAAAGAGGCTGGTTTCGATGTGAGAACCCAGGCTAAGGTCATGACTGAGTTCTATTTAACGGGAAAGTTTGATAAATGAAAAAGCTATTACTTATAGTCCCCATGCTTCATCAGGGGGGATTTGAAAGAGTCTGTGTGACAACAGCAAGACTCATGCAAAAATATTATAAAGTGACCATTCTTATCTTTTCTGATAAGGACATCAACTATGATGTAACAGGAATAAATGTTGTAAACATCAATGTTCCTGCTACGAAAAAGTACGGAAAGCTTGGTAAGGTAATAAATGTTATCAGGCGAGTAATAAAGGTCAGCGCTTATAAGAGACAGGTGGGAATAGACATTTCCTACAGCTTTGGCTCAAGTGCTAACTATGTAAATGTCCTTTCAAGAATTGGTAATAAGGCAAAGGTACTGACAGGCCTTCGCTGTTCAACAGATATGGAGAACAGAAAACAGGTAGCGCTTTTCTGTAAGAGTGCAAACCAGGTTCTTTCCTGCTCTAAGGAGATCATGCGCGAGCTCAAAAGAGACTATAACTACGAGAGAAGTAGTTACATCTACAATCCTCTTGAGGTTGACATGATAAAAGAGAGAGCTGCTAATAAGGAAGCTCTAAATGAGGCTACTGACATCTATGATGGCAGACCTGTGATTTCAAAAAATAACACAACTGTTTCTGTAAAGGATGATGAGTCAGTGACCATCATTTCCGTTGGAAGACAGGATTACATAAAGGGCTTCTGGCACCTGATCAAGGCATTCAAGCTTGTGTATGATAAATATCCTTTTACAAAGCTTGTGATTGTTGGAACAGGTGATTTTCGCAAGTTCAAGAGACTTGCTGGTCAGCTTGGAGTTGCTGACAGGGTTATATTCCCTGGACTTCAGAGAAATCCGTTTGCATTTGTTGACAGTGCAGATTTATATGTACTTAGTTCAAATCATGAGGGATTCCCGAATGCTCTCTTAGAGGCAATGGCACTTGGTAAGCCCTGTGTGGCTGCGGATTGTAAGACTGGCCCAAGGGAAATCCTTTTGAGCGAGGATGAGTATGAGACTCTTATCAGGGAAAAACCTGATGGAAGCTCAACAGATGACATCATATTTGGAACCTACGGAATAATAGTTCCTGACATGGATGAGCAGGAAGACTTCGATCCCTTTAACATTACAGAGGGTGACAGGAAGCTGGCAGAGGGTATCCTTGCTATGATTTCCGAAAAGGAAAAGATGAAGGAGTACGGCGAGAAGGCTTACAAGAGAGCACTTACCTATGATCCTTCTAAATATGCAAAAGACCTTAAAAATATTTTGGAAAAGGTATAAAAGATGAAAAGAATTGCCTTCCACTTAAACTGCCTCGGGCAGGGAGGTGCGGAGCGCGTGGTAACAAATCTTGCAAATCAGTTTGCCGAGGAAGGCTATGAAGTTCTGGTGGCAACTGAGTGGCAGGAGGATAATGAGTACACTCTTGATGAGAGAGTAAACAGAGTACACGTGGGACTTCGACCGGAGGATGAAAGTAAAAACAGAATAGCCAAGTTTTTCCTCAGGGTTAAGTATCTGGAGGAGTTCCTTGATGAGTACAAGCCTGACGTACTTGTGGCCTTCGCTCACAGAGCTAACTACAGAGCACTCATGGCTCAGAAAAAGTCAGGAACACCTACAGTTATTTCAGTCAGAATCAATCCTGTAGGTAACTATGATGCATTTTCAGATAAGCTTCAGATTAAGTGGCTATTCCCAAGGGCAGCAGGCTGTGTTTTCCAGACTCAGGAGCAGAAGGAGTTCTTTAAGCCTTATCTTCAGGACAATTCAAGGATTATCATTAACCCTTTAAATCCTAAGTTCATCGGAGTTACAAGACCTGAGGTAAAGGAAAAGGTGGTTGCAAATCATGCAAGAATAGTTGATTTTAAGAACCATCCTATGCTTGTGGATGCATTTTTGAAGGTGCATGAAAAGCATCCTGACTATGTATTAAAGATTTATGGACCTGATTCCGGAGATGGAACCAAGGAAATCATAGATAAAAAGATTGCAGATAATCATGCAGAGGATTTCGTCCTTCTCATGGGAAGCTGCAACGAGATTGAAAAAGAAATACCTAAGGCTGAAGTCTACGCCTATAGTTCTGATTACGAGGGCTTCCCAAATTCACTTTTAGAAGCTATGGCTATGGGGATGCCTGTTATTTCCACAGACTGTCCGCCTGGAGGACCTGCTATGGTCATAAGGGATGGCGAGAATGGATTCCTCATCCCTGTGGGAGATTCTGATGCAATGGCAGATAGAATCTGCAGGCTTATTGAAGATAAGGAGCTTGCAGACAGATTTGGAAGAGAGGCTTCCAAGGTATCCGAGATTGCCAATGTAAAGGCTATTTTCGAGCAGTGGAGAGATTACCTTGAAGGGATTGTCGGATGATGGTCCACTAATATATGCTCACGACACAATTTGATTTCACAAAAGGAGCACCTGTATGTGCGGAATATGCGGATTTTTATCCAGAAATAGAATAACAAGGGATGATCTTGTTGCAATGAATGACACAATGGTCCACCGAGGCCCAAATGACAGTGGAGCGATAGTTTTCGACGGTCAGGAAGGATATTCGGTTGGCCTTGCACAGAGACGTCTTTCAATCCTGGATCTTTCACCCCTTGGGCATCAGCCTATGGAGTCGGAGGATGGCAGGATTTTAGTCGTTTTTAACGGAGAGATATATAACTTCCTTGATCTGAAGGAGGAACTGTCTGATTACCCCTTTAAATCTACCTGTGATACAGAAGTTATTCTTGCAGGATACCTCAAATGGGGTAAGAAAGTCCTTGATCATATTCACGGAATGTTTGCTATTGCTCTTTATGATAAGAGTACAGGTGAGCTTTTACTTGCAAGGGATAGAATTGGTAAAAAACCGCTTTATTACTGGCTTGAAGATGGAAATATTGTGTTTGCATCTGAGCTTAAGCCTATTATGAAGTGCCCTGGCTTTAAGAGAGAGATCAGAAGATCAATAATTCCCAGATATATGTATCATCAGTATGTAAATGCTCCGGAATCCATATTTGAAAATGTATGGCAGCTTGAACCCGGAGAAGCACTGACTTTTTATAATGGTGAAATTGAAAAGTTCAAGTATTGGAGCATCAAGGAAGCTTATGCCAAGAATTCACAGAATCAGGCAGAGAGCTATGAGGAAGCTAAGGCTGAGCTTAAGAAGAGACTGCAGAAGTCTGTAGCAAGAAGAATGATAGCCGATGTACCTCTTGGAGCATTTTTATCCGGTGGCTATGATTCTTCGCTCATCACAGCCCTGGCACAGGAAAACAGTGATTCACCTGTTAAGACATTCAGCATCGGCTTCAATGTTCCTGACTATAACGAGGCTGAGTTTGCTAAAAAGGTTGCGCAGCATCTGGGCACAGACCACACTGAGCTCTACATAGATGAGAAGGAAATGCTTGATCTTGTGGAGAGCATTCCTGATTACTATGACGAGCCTTTTGCGGATGAGTCCCAGATACCTACAATGCTTGTATGTAAGCTGGCAAAGGAAAATGTAACTGTTGCTCTATCTGGTGATGGCGGCGATGAGTTTTTCTGTGGATATAACATCTATGAGAATGTTGCACAGGCACAAAAACTCGATATCCCTGGAGCTATTGTAAATGCAGTTGGTAAGCTTCCTGCTCCTGGCGGAAAGCTTATCGATAAGATGCCCTTCAGAGTACGTGTTGTAGCTGGAAATAGGAACCCTGAAACTAAGACACAGTTCGCATCTGAGAGCTATATCAGATCTGCTCATGCCTTTATGACAGGAGTAGAGCAGGGGGACCCTGTAATATCAATTGAAGATTATCTTGCTGGGAATTTTGGTAAGGACGGTTTTTATCCTTGTAAGTACCCCATCGAGTCATCCTACAACGTGAAGGATTGGCAGATCAGACGTATGCTTCTTGATATGGATACGTATCTGCCGGGAGATATCCTTGTAAAGATGGACAGAGCATCAATGAAGTACTCCCTTGAGTGCAGATGCCCCATTATGGATACAGACGTAATGGAATACAGCTTTGCTATTCCGCACAGCTATAAATTTAAGAATGGCGATAAGAAGCATATCCTTAAGGATATTGCTTACGACTATATTCCCAAGGAGCTTTTGGACAGACCAAAGAAGGGCTTTGGAGTGCCCATGGATTCCTGGCTTAGAGGACCACTTCGTGAGAAGGTCGAGTACTACAGCGACAGGAACTTCCTTAAAAACCAGGGAATCTTTGACGTAGATTACGTTTCAAACTTTGTAAGCTATTACCTTAAAAACGGAGATGGCGGCCCGGCAACAGGCGCTAACTTCTCTAAACTTACATGGAGCTTTTTCAATTTCCAGCAGTGGTATGAGAGATACCTGTGATTGATGATATAAGGGAGATGTTGTGAAAAAACATATTGCTATGTATATAGGCTCCTTAAATAAAGGTGGGGCTGAAAGAGTCATGGTAAATCTGGCAGAATATTTCTTTGGCAGAGGATATCATGTGACGCTTATAACTACATATCTTGCGGATGATGAGTACGAAGTTCCTCATGGGAATTGGAGTCTTACAGAAAAAGATGGATTTATAAAAACTGAAGTCCTAAATCCGGATGATGAGCTTAAATATGTTTATTTAAAAAAAGAAAATGATGGCATCGACCGAGTTTTTACGGCTCTTATGCCAGATGAGCGTGGTGGCAGGCTTGCTAACTTCAAAAGAAGAATTAGTAAACTTAGAAACACCTTTAAAGAAATAAATTCCGACATCATCCTTTCATTTCTTGGGAAGAATAATGTCATGGCTATAAATGCTGCAAGGGGGCTTGGAATCCCTGTTGTGGTTTCAGTTAGGTCAAATCCGTCCAGAGAGTATGGTTCAAAGGGACTTAACCTTTCCATGAATATGCTTTTCCCTAAGGCAGCAGGCGTTGTTGTTCAGACAACCGGAGCTAAGGAGTACTTCAAGGATAGTATTCAGAAGAAGTGCAGGATACTTCCTAACTCAATACATCCTGATTTTATAAATAAAGAGATAGTTCCATTTGAGAATAGAACTAAAACCATAGTTTCAGTGGGAAGACTTGATGATAACAAAAATCAGATTCTTCTGATAAAGGCTTTTGCTAAGATCGCAGATAAACACAGCGATTACAGGCTTGTTATCTATGGGGATGGTCCTTCAAAGAATAAGTTTATGGACGAGGCGAAAAGCCTTGGACTTTTAGATAAAAACATCTTTTTTATGGGGAATGTGAGCGGAGTTGCTGATAAAATAAAGGAATCCGAAATCTTTGTCCTTTCCTCCAAACAGGAGGGAATGCCTAATGCTCTTATAGAGGCTATGGCACTTGGACTTTGCTGTATTTCTACAGATTGTCCCTGCGGAGGTCCTAAAGACCTAATAAATACTAAGGAAAATGGTATACTAATACCTATGGGAAGTGATGATGCTATGGTAGAATCACTTTCTAATGCGCTGTCTGAAGTAATAGCAGACAGAGAACTATCAAAGAAAATGTCAGAGGCAGCAGTCAGTGTAAGGCAGGAGTACAGCCCTGACAGAATAAATCTTATGTGGGAAGAATACTTTGAAGAACTGATGCGATAAGCGCGCGGGGATCTTCAAATTACTACGATAACAACCAGAAAGGCTGAGTGAGTATAGGTGCAATTTAATTCATACATTTTTATATTGTTCTTTTTGCCCATCACCTTTCTTGGGTATTTTGGTCTAAATCACTTTGAGAAGGACAAGGCAGCCAGGATTTTCCTGACGGTGATGAGCCTTTGGTTTTACGGATATTTTAACTACTCATACTTGCTGATAATCATAGCCAGCATCGTGGTGAATTTCCTGATATACAAAAATATGGAGAGGGCGAAAAAGCCGCTATTGTTTTTAGGTCTTCTCTTTAACGTGGGACTGATCTTTTACTTTAAGTACTACGATTTCTTTGTGGGAAATATAAATGCGGCCTTTAAGACAGACTTCATTTTAAGGCATATAACACTTCCACTTGGAATCAGCTTTTTTACCTTCCAGCAGATTTCCTTTATAGTAGATGCTTACAGAGGAGAGGTGAAGAACTACTCATTTTCTGAGTATGCACTCTTTGTTTCCTTTTTCCCTCAGCTTGTGGCAGGACCTATTGTGCTTCATTCAGAGCTTGTTCCGCAGTTCAGGGACAAGGCGAAGCACAGAGTTAACTTTGATAACTTATCCCATGGAGTGATGATGTTTACCTTGGGACTGTCCAAGAAGGTTATAATTGCTGATACCTTCGGCGGAGCAGTTGATTTTGGAATCCAGCAGGCCAGGACAATAGCGGTTGGAGAGGGCGCACTTACTATTTCGGAGATAATAATAGTGATGCTCTCCTATACCTTCCAGATTTACTTTGATTTCAGCGGATATTCAGATATGGCGACAGGACTTGGGTACATGTTCAATTTGAAGATACCCATGAACTTCAACTCGCCCTACAAGGCATTGTCAGTTGCTGATTTCTGGAAGCGCTGGCACATGACTCTTACAAGATTTCTTACCACCTATATTTACATTCCTCTTGGTGGTAACAGAAAAGGAAAGCTTAGAACCTACATAAACACCATGGTTGTATTCCTTGTAAGTGGTATCTGGCATGGTGCTAACTGGACATTTATTCTTTGGGGAATTCTTCATGGCATAGCTCAGTGCTTTAACAAGCTGACAGGTGGTTTTTATAAAAAGCTTTGCGAGGCTATAGAAAAGGCTTCTATTGGAAAGGCAGTTACTGGCGTCTTTAAAGGCATTCAGTGGTTTGTGACTTTCGCCTTTTTGAATGTGACATGGCTTCTTTTCAGGGCTGATTCAGTCACCATGTGGAGACAGATACTTAAAAGACTCACGGTTCTTAACCTTGATGTTAGAGATGGAATCCTGGAGCCATTCAGAATTCCTAAGCTCCGCTACCTATTGAAGGCTCTGCATGTTTACAGTGGAGATAACATGGTTTTGTGGGTTAGCATGATTTTTGTCATGGTTATGGCACTTGTTTTATGCCTTGCATTTCCGAACAATTATGAGAGACCGCACAAGAGAAATGCCAGATCCCTTGTGCTTACCTGGGGACTTCTTACATTATGCATAGTCTCCCTGAGCTCAGTCTCAACCTTCTTATACTTTAATTTTTGATGGAACGATTTATGACAGGAAAAAAGTGGTTTGGTTCAATAATCATAATTATGGTGGTAACACTGCTTGTTCTTGCAGGATGTGTCTTTTGGGCAGATCCTTTTTTCCATTACAGAAAACCAAAGGAATATCTATACTACGAGCTTACTGATCAGAGATTCCAAAACGATGGAATTACCAAACATTTCGACTATGATGCCATAATTACAGGAACATCCATGACAGAGAATTTCTCTGCTTCTCAGTTTGATGAGCTCTTTGGTACAAACTCTATAAAGGTTTGCTTTTCAGGAGCAACCTACAAGGAGATAGACGACAATCTGCAGGTTTCCTATGAGAGCGGCCATAGTCCAAAGTACGTGCTCAGAGGACTGGATTACACGCTTCTTGTAAGGGATAAGGATGAGCTTAGACTTGATATGGGTGAGTATCCTGATTATCTGACAAACGCGAATCCCTTTGATGATGTAAAATATCTTTTGAACAAGGATGTAATTATTAATTACACTCTGCCTTCTTTGATAAAATATATAAAGGGTGAGCCTGGCGGACATACGAGCTTTGATGTATATAGCTATACAGCTCACAACGCAACCTATGATAAAAATGCTGTTCTCATGGGACGAAGTGAATTCAAAGCTCCTGAGGCAATAAATGCGGCAACTGATGATGAAATTACTATGCTTACAGAAAACATGAGCGTAAATGTAATAGAGCTTGCAGGAAAACACCCGGAGACAACCTTCCTTTATTTCTTCCCGCCTTATTCCATGGCGTATTTTGGAGGAGTTAAGGAAGAGGGAAACCTTGAGAAGGAGCTATTATTTAAGGAAAAAGCTATCGATATGATGCTTGAATATGATAATATTCATATTTACAGCTTTACAGATGCTCTTGATATAACCACAGACCTTAATAGGTACAGGGATGTGGCTCACTACGATCAGAACGTGAATTTCTGGATAATAGAGCAGATCGCAAAGGGAGAAGGCTTTGATTCTGAAGGCAGTAATGCACCAGTATTCAGAATAACAAAGGAAAATAAAGAGACTTACGTAGAAGCGGAAAAAGAGCTTCTGATGAATTTTGACTATAATTCTTTACTTGGAAACGAGGACTGATTATGTGCGGAATAGCAGGACTTTGCGGATATAACACTAACGGTGAAAATAACATAAAGCGAATGACCGAAAGGCTTACTCATAGAGGTCCGGACAGCCAGGGGATCTGGAACGGCCCTGGAGATACAGTTTGGCTTGGACACAGGAGACTTTCCATCAGAGACCTTTCTTCTAATGGATCACAGCCCATGGTGTCAAAGAGTGGCAGATATGTAATTGTCTACAATGGTGAGATTTACAATGCGGACAAGCTTTCTGACCTTCTTATTAGTAAGGGCTATGTCACAGGCTTTAGAGGTACTTCAGATACTGAGGTTTTGCTTGAGGCTATAGAGTACCTTGGACTTTCTGAGACGCTTAAATTCTGTAAGGGAATGTTTGCCCTTGCTGTTTATGATCTTGAGACACATGAGATAAGTCTTGCAAGAGACAGGATTGGTGAGAAGCCTCTTTACTATGGCTTTGTAAATGGCAACTTTGTTTTTGCTTCTGAGATTTCTGCAATTAAGGCAATAGAGGGCTTTAAGAACAGAGTATTTGAGGAGGTTCTGAATATCTATTTTTGCCATGGATATATTCCAGCACCTTACTCAATCTATCAGGATATTTATAAGCTTGAGCCAGGCACGATTCTCAGGGTGTCAGCCCCTTTTTCATACTTTAAGCCTGTTCATTCAGATGATGACAGCGACGATATTGTGGGTGTTCAGAGATCTGGCGGAGCCTACAGCTTTGAGACCTATTATGATATAGAAGAGGTTGCAAAGAACGGACAGGCAAATCTCTTTAAGGGTACTGAGGAAGAAGCAGCTGATGAGCTTGAGAGGAGATTAAAGGAATCCATTCGCGGACAGTTGGTTTCAGATGTACCGATAGGAGCGTTCCTTTCTGCTGGTATTGATTCAAGTACTGTTGCTGCCCTCATGCAGGAGGTAAGCTCAGAGAATATCAAGACCTTTACCATCGGTATGGAGGATCCCTCATATGACGAGGCTGTGGCTGCAAGAGAAATTGCAAAGCACCTTGGAACTGAGCATACTGAGCTTTACATTACAGAAGCAGATGCAAAGAATGTAATCCCGCATCTGGCTCATATTTACGGCGAGCCCTTTGCTGATTCATCACAGATTCCCACATATCTTGTAAGCAAGATGACAAGGGAGCATGTGACTGTTTCACTTTCCGGAGATGGCGGAGATGAGCTGTTTTGCGGATATAGATCCTATGAATCTGTGGACAGGATCTGGAATAAAATGCATAAGGTTCCGGCTGGATTCAGGGCAGGTGCTGGCAAGATGCTTCAGCATTCAAGAGCAGCCAAAAGAGATGAGGTTTTAAGAGATAAATCAAGACTTCTTCAGGCCAGAAGCCCAGAGGAATTATATAAGATACAGTATGAGATGGTTCCTTTTGCCACTGATATAGCAAGGAAAAAGGGAATGATCCCTTACAAATACAGCCTGGCTGGAAGAAATCAGCTTCATGAGGTAAATCATGATATCATGCTTATGGACATGAAGATGTATCACCCGGATGATATACTTGTTAAGGTCGACAGATCAGGAATGGCTGTATCACTTGAGAGCAGAATCCCGCTTCTTGATCCTGATGTGGTAGATTTTGCATTTACCCTTCCCATTGAATACCTTAGAAATAAGAAAACAGGAGAGGGTAAGCAGGTTCTTAGGAACGTTCTTTACAGACATGTTCCGAAGGAACTGATGGACAGACCAAAGAAGGGTTTCTCAATTCCAGTTGGTAAATGGCTCAAGACCAAAGAGCTTAACGAGTGGGCTTTAGATCTGATTTCAGAAGAAAAGCTAAAAAGAGAAGGCTACTTAAACCCCGAGGCAGTAAAGAGGGTATGGGAGAGCTTTGATAAGGAGGATGGTCAGTATCAGCCTCTTATCTGGTATATCCTTATGTTTGAAGAGTGGCTTGGTGAGTATAACTGATGGAAAAAATAGATAACTTTTACATGGAAGAGATTCCGGAAGAAAAACAGAATATTCTTATCAGTGTTGTAGTAGCCTGCTATAATGTTGAGCAGTTTGTGCCAAGGTGCATTGAATCCATCATGGCGCAAACCTATAAAAACCTTGAGATTATTCTTATTGATGATGGAGCAAGGGACAACACAGGCAGTATCCTTGATCACTACAAGACTCTGGATGACAGAATAGTAGTAGTTCATCAGACCAATCAGGGCGCAGCCGGGGCAAGGAACGACGGCATAGCCATGGCAAAGGGTAAGTACATTGGCTTTGTGGATGGTGATGATTACATAGAGCCATACATGTATGAATACATGCTTAATGCTATCGAGGCCTCCCAGGCGGATATTTCGGTGTGCAGATATTTTTCCGAAAGTCAGGACGAAGGCTTTATGTCTAAAAGCTACTCTAAAAAGGGACTGGTTCATGTTGAGGATGTAAAGCATGAGAAGGTTACAGAGAGAGGCGTTAATGTGCTCATCATGTCTGGTGAGGAAGCTTTGAAGGAGTATGTGGAGGAGAGCGATAAGATAGTTATAAGAAACGCTCCCTGGAACAAGCTGTACAGAGCAGAGCTTCTTGATGAGAACTCATTCCCTGTTCAGAGATACTATGAGGACATAGTTTTTCAGGCTCGTGTTATGACTAAGGTGCAGAAGGTGGCATATATTGACACTCCCTTGTATCATTATATAATAAACAGAAAAGGCGGAGCCATGAGTGGTGGCCTTAGAAAAGAGATAATCACTGAGCAGATTCCGTCTTATCATACAAGAAGCAAACTTCTTGAAGACCTTGGAAGAAAGGACCTTCAGGCAAGCCACGACTATCTTGTTTATAAAAAGCTTCTTCTGCTTTATACAGAAGCCAGAAGAGATAAAACAGGGGAGAAAAAGAAATTCATGGAACCCCTGGCACAGGAGATCAGAACCTGTGCTGACCAGATGTATAGAATTTTTACCTGTGATATAGCGGATCCACATCAGAAGATGAGGATGGAATTATTTCTCAAGAATCCCAAACTATATGACATGTTTATGGACTTGAATGAGGGGATTATTTTGCCTTTGAGACAAAGGCTAAGCGGGGGAAAAAGAAAATGATAATTATTAGGTTAAAAGGCGGCCTGGGAAATCAGATGTTCCAGTATGCCCTTTACCTGCAGCTTAAGGCACTGGGGAAAGAAGTAAAGATGGACGAGGTCTCTGGATTTAAGGATGATCCGCAGAGAGATCCCGCTCTTTACGATATGTTCGGAATAACTTATGATAAAGCGTCCGCTGAGGAAGTTACTGAGATAACCGATTCCTACATGGACTTTATGAGCAGGGTAAAGAGGAAGCTGTTTGGCAGACATTCAGCTGAATATCAGGATAATACAGGCAATTTTGACCCTAAAGTCCTTGAGATGGACAGGGCTTATCTTAATGGATATTTCCAGTCGGATAAGTATTTTACAGACAAAGATGTACTAAAACAGCTACGAAGAGAATTTGAAATCAGACCCGAGGATTGCCTTACAACTGGCGAGTCCTGGGAGCTTTACAGAATGATCAGACAGACTCATTCTGTAAGTATTCATGTGCGCAGAGGAGATTACTTAGAGCCTGGTACAATCGAGACCTTTGGCGGAATCTGCGATGACGACTATTATAAGAGAGCTATAGACAGAATGATCAGCCAGGATCCTGATGCTGAGTTTTTTGTCTTCACCAGTGACAAGGAATGGTGCTCACAGAATGTTTCGGGAGACAGATTCCATTATGTAGATACCGGTGAGGAAAAAGAGGATGCGGCAGATCTTCTTTTGATGAGCCTTTGTAAGCACCACATTCTGGCAAACTCCAGCTTTAGCTGGTGGAGTGCGTGGATGAATGATTCACCTGAGAAAACAGTACTTGTTCCTCCGAAGTGGCTTAATAATAAGCCTATGGAGGATATTTATACTGACCGTATGATCAGGGTATAAAATAAGGAGTTTTATGAGTTTAGGAAATCCTACTGAAAATAAGGCGGAAGGCCTTAAGCTTTTTCAGAAGATTAATTATATTTTTGATAAAAGACAGAAGAAGTACCTTGTGCTTCTTGGTTTTATGATACTTATCGGGGGCGTTTTTGAGACATTCAGTGTCGGAATGCTGGTCCCCGTAGTTGGTGTAATCTTAGATCCCAAGTCTCTTCAGGAGGCAATGGATAAGGTACCATTGCTTGCAAACATTGCATACGGCATGGGACTTGATACAGAAAAACGACAGATTACAGCGCTGCTTTCGCTTCTTATCATCATATACATTGTTAAGAATGCATATCTTCTTTTCCTTACATATCAGCAGAACACATTTATTGCAAAAACAAGAAATGACATGATCTCAAGGGTTATGAGAGAGTTCCTTAACAGACCCTATGAGGATTATCTTGGTGCGGATATACCTACGGTATTCAGAATAACAGATAGCGATATACCGCATACATTTTCTTTGATGTTAGCTCTCCTTGGCCTTGCTACTGAGGGAGTGGTATCACTCTTTTTGGGTGCTTACCTGATTTACACCAACTGGGTTATGGCTGTTCTCATAATTACAGTTCTTGGTGGAATGACCCTTCTTAGTACAAAGCTTATAAAGCCCAAGATGAATACAATTGGTAAGAAAAACCAGAATATCCAGTCAAGGATCGCTAAGTGGCGTATCCAGGCTATCTATGGTCTTAAGGATGTTAAGGTTTTAAACAGACAGGATTTCTTTATAAGAAATTATTATGAGTCCGGTAAAATTGGTGCTGAGACAGCAAGAGATTATACAGTTCTCAACAATATGCCAAGACTTCTTATAGAGACAACCTTCATGGTGGCAGTACTTGGCTTTATCATGATCTACATTTTAAGAGGCGGAGATGTAACTCTTCTTATGAAACAGCTCACAGCCTTTGGTGTAGCAGCAGTCAGACTTATGCCCAGTGCTAACCGTATAAATACATACATTACTGAGATTGCATACGAAGAACCCAGTCTTGATTTTGTTTACAATAACCTGACTGAATCAATGAAGACTGATAAGAAGATGGCAGCAGAGAGAATGGCTATTGCAGGTCCTGCCCTTAAGCTTGATGACAAGATCGAGCTTAAGAACATCACCTTTGCTTATCCTGATGCTGATAAGAATATCTTTACAGGTGCAGATATGGTTGTTCCCAAGGGTAAATCCGTTGGAATCATGGGCTCATCAGGTGCAGGTAAATCTACAATCGTAGATATTCTCCTTGGACTTTTACATGTAAAAGAGGGAGAAATCCTTTGCGATGGAAAGAACATATTTAGTAACTATGAGTCATGGCTTGCCCAGGTTGGATATATTCCCCAGAGCATTTATCTTATCGACGAGTCCATAAGAGATAACATCGCCTTTGGTATTGATCAGAGTGAGATAAGTGATGAGAGAATCTGGGAGGTCTGCAGAGAGGCTCAGCTTGAGGACTTTATCAAGTCACTTCCTGAGGGCCTTGATACCAAGATTGGTGACAGAGGTGTGAGACTGTCTGGTGGTCAGAGGCAGCGTATCGGTATCGCAAGAGCTCTTTACCACAATCCTGAGATTCTTGTTTTTGACGAGGCTACAAGTGCTCTTGATAATGAGACAGAGGCGGCAGTTATGGAGGCAGTTAACAGCTTCCACGGCAAGAAGACAATGGTTATTATTGCCCACAGACTTAATACTATAGAGAAGTGTGATATTATTTATGAGGTTAAGGATGAAAAAATCGAGGCTACAACCCTCGAAGGCAAGACCATAATTCATTCTCATGGATGATGAACAATATTTGATTGGAAAGAATTCGTATGATAGGAACAGAGTTTATAGAAGGATATGGACTGGGTAACCAGCTATTCTTCTACGTGACTACCAGATGCATAGCGCAGGAGAAGGGATGTGAATTTGGATTCATTAACCCCGGACAGGTTGGAAATGTGTTTCACTCAAAGCGTGGAATGTATTTCATGGATATCGACCTTGGAACTGAGATTCCTGAAAGTGATAAAGAGAAATATACTATAATAAATGAGCAGGATGACAGACTGTATATGGGCAATTCCAAGCATGATATGGCTAATGGATGCTATATCAGCGGAGCTGACCCAAGGCTTATGGAGGTCTCTGATAATACTCTTATCTACGGAAATATGCAGGATGAGAGTTATTTCGAGAAGTACAGGGATCAGATCAGGGACTGGCTTCACGTTAAGGAAGAAGCAGAATCCTATGAATATACAGCGGATGATCTTTGTATCATCAACATCAGAGGCGGTGAATATACTGATCATCCAGAGCTTTACCTGGACAGACGTTATTTCCTTAACGCCATAAAGAATATGAAAAAGATCAATCCTCAGATGAGATTCATGATAGTAACTGAGGATGAAGAGGCAGCAAAGAAGGTTTTACCTGAGTACGAGTGCCACCATTTCGACATGGGTAAGGATTATGTGACAATAAAAAATGCAAGATATCTTATTTTGTCTAATTCGTCATTCTCAATCATGCCGGTGCTCTCAAGTACAGAGCTCAAATATGCTATAGCTCCAAAGTACTGGGCAAGACATAATGTGTCAGATGGTTTCTGGTCCTCTGAGCAGAATATTTACAGCTTCCTTCATTATCAGGATAAGAAGGGCAGAATATTTGAGGCAGACGAGTGCAGAAGAGAGCTTGAAGAATACAAAAAGAGATCAGCTCTTTATGCAAGAAGAAACAAGCGCCCTGGAAAGGTTCGCTATTTTTGCCAGATAATTCGTAGAAAGTGCCTCTATGGTGCTTTCTATTTAAAGAAGATAATTAGATCAATAGAAAGAAGGCTTGGAATCATAAAGACTTATAGGCCTTCAAGCGGAGAGTAAAAGTGAAGAAATTAGCTCTGCCAAATGTGACCCTTGCGGCAATGACCAGTGTCAATGTCTACGAGACCGTAAGGGCCATGAAGTATAGCATGAAGGATATTGAATTTGGAGATGTGGTCTTTATTTCAGACAAAAGACCGCTTTTTCTTCCAAAGGAAATAAGATTCAGTTATACCTCAAAGCTTGATGATATAAACAAATTTAATTACAAGATGACCTACGAATTACATGAGCACATAAAGACAGATTATGCGCTCATAGTTCATGCAGATGGCTTCGTTATCCATCCTGAGAAGTGGAGAGATTCTTTCCTTGATTACGATTACATCGGTTCTCCCTGGCCGCTTCCTGAGAATGACTATGCGTACAGGGACGTTGAAGGGAATATCTGCAGGGTAGGCAATTCAGTATCCATCAGATCCAAGAGACTTATGGAGTACCCTTCGAAGCATAATTGTGAATGGGTTCCTGTGGATGATGGATTTTACAACGAAGATATTTTTATCTGCTGTCATCTCAAAAAGGAGATGGAGCAGGAGGGCATAAAGATTGCTCCAATAGAGGAGGCTGTCTACTTTGCAAGGGAGCACATGCTTCCTGAAAATAAAGGAATAGAGCCCTTCGCTTTCCATAAGTGGAGAGGGGAGAATGTGGATTATCCGAGATTCCTTAGCCCCAAAAAGAGATTTAAAAATTTAGTAAGACCGCTGCTTTTACATAGAAGGACCAGGGCGTGGAGAGAAAAACATGGTTTATGACCTGATACCATTTTTTAATGAAATAGATATTTTGAAGCTGAGATTGGCTGTACTTGATCCTTATGTGGACAGGTTTGTGATTGAGGAAGCTACTACCACATTTTCAGGGCAGCCCAAGGAACTATGCTTTGAAAATAATAAGAATATGTTCTCAAAATATCTTCATAAGATAGACTATATAGTAGTTGATGAGGACAGGGATTTTGAGATTACCCATGAGAGAGATTATTTTCAGAAGAATCATCTCACTAAGGGGTTAGAAAAAGCCACAGATGACGATATAATAATATTTGGAGACTGTGATGAAATTCCTAATCCTTCTGTGCTTAAGAATATAATAGAAAGCTTTGATAAAGAAAAGGTTTACCACCTTGCTCAGAGAAATTTCTATGCATTTCTTAACATGGAAGAGAAGTCAGGAAAGCTTTTATCTATAACAGGGGAGTTTCCAGAAATAGAGTCTGGTGACAGAAAGTGGCTTGGTACCAAGATCTGCAGTAAGAAGAATATTCCTGCAGAGGGTATCGTAAGACTTAGAGATTTAGTGCCGCCAACAGATGAGCGAAGTGTCAGAGTAGCTGATGGTGGATGGCATTTTGGATATATGGGAGGACATAACGAGGAGAATCCTGTAAAGAGAATCGGTGTGAAGGTTAAGGCAGCAGCTCATCAGGAATACAATGACAGAGAGGTGCTTGCTGAAACTATGGACCATCTTATTCTAGGCAGGGATATCTTCGGGCGTGATGCCAGGTTTGAAAGAGTTGAGGTGGACGAGACCTATCCGGTATACCTTAGGGAGCATTTAGAGGACTATAAGCATCTCTATATGCCTAAGATTTCTTCCTGGATGAAATTTACCCATAAATTCGACATAACCGTAGGAAGATTTTGCAGAAAGGCATACCATAAGGTCAGACGTTTAATATGATTTTGCTTGATTCATATAACAATTTCATATCAAGGTTCTCGAAATTCAGGGATATTCTGCTTTATCTCCTGGTATCGGTGGAGCTTTTTATGATGCTCTATGAAAAGACAGACCTTCCGTTATCGACTCCGGGGTATGTATTCAGAGTGACCTTCGCAATGACAATGCTTGTGATTCTGTTTACCCAGTACAGTCTAAAGCAATGGATTGCCATCATTTTCACAGGAATTATCGGAGTAATAAGCTATAAGATCACTGGAAATAATGACCTTATCAGAATAGGAATGTTTGTGTGCGCCTGCAAGAGCGCTGATATAGAAAAGCTCCTAAGATACATCTGTGTATTCAGCACAGTCGGTTTTTCAATGATATTTGTTGCCAGTGTATCTGGAATATATGGGAATTTGTACCTGCAGGGAGACTTTGGAAGAAGCGATAAGCATGAGCTTAGATATGTATTTGGCTTTGGACATCCCAATACAGTCCATGGGTCATTCTTTGCTGTAGCTCTTCTTATACTTTATCTTACAAGGAAGCTCGACAGGAATATTAAGCTTGGAATTTGTGTAGTGCTGCTATCCCTTAACTGGATACTGGGGGATTACACAGGATCAAGGACAGGAGTTATGGCTGCTACTTTTGCTATTTTCCTTGCTGTTATTGCAATGCACCTTGATAAGAAAAAGAAGTTTAAGTTCCCATACATATTTGGAGCAGCCTTTTTGGCATTTTCTGTTTTCATTTCAATACTTGCTGCGGCGGTAAGCCCTTATGTTGGCGATAAGCTTGGTGATGGAAATGAATTCCTTTGGAAGTTAAACAGACGTGTTACAGGTCGAATCTGGACACTTTATGCAGATTCACAGCTTCACAAGGGCTCACTTGAAAGCTGGAGACTCTTTGGAGACAGATACAGCGGCGAATACTTTTTTGATATGGGATGGGTCAGAGTATTTTACTGGTATGGAATCATTCCGGCAATTTTGATAATAGCACTGTTCTTTATATTGATTTATGACCTGTATAAGAGACAGAATCTGGATATGCTGATCATGGTTACAGCAATATCGGCATACACAATTGTAGAAGCCGGATTTGTTTCATCATACATCGGAAGAAATTATATGCTTCCTGTTTTGGGAGTATATTTACTGGGAGGATTAACGTGCAGGGAAAAAACAAGTATCTGATAGGATACATAGTATGGGGAATGGACATGGTAACTATTGTGTTGTCCTTCGTCCTTGCTACCTATATCAGATTTTCTAATTTCAGAGATATGAGAGATAAGACTCTGCACTTCTATATCTGCATTGTTCTTATGCTCGTTGGAACTGTATATCATTTTGCGCTGGATTATTGCAGGGATTTTATCAAGAGATCCGTATGGAAGGAAGGTACAGCTGTATTTAAGTATGTGATTTTCCTGATCCTTGGAACGATTGCCATAGCCTACGGACTTCAGCTTGCAGAGCAGTTTTCACGATTGGTTATGCTTATTTTTGCGATCATAGATGCTGCTTTGATGCTGTTTTTCCATCAGCTGTTCAAAGGCGTATTAAAGAGCTATTGGAAATCCGGAGATACAGCTATAAAGCTTTTGGTTGTATCAGAAAAAGACATCCTGATGCCTACAATCAGACATCTGCAGCACAGAATCGAGATCAACTACTCAATAGTTGGTGCTGTATGTCTTGATGAGAATCTCACAGGCGACATTATCCGCGGTGTTGAGGTTATTGCCGGTAAGGATGATTTTATTAAAAAGATAACAGCACTGCCTCTTGATGAAGTGTTTATCCATACACCAAACTTTAGCCAGACTGAGCTCAATAAGACCATCGAAGCACTTGGTGACATGGGCGTTACAGTGCACTATTGTGTAGAACTGCCGGATATGACAGGAAGTACTCAGATTGGAACCTTCGGTACATATTCAGTTATTTCCTATATCAACGGAACAGGCAGATACAGAGCACTTATTGTAAAGCGCTTCATGGATATTGTTGGTGGTATCGTTGGACTTATCATCACAGGAATAGTAACTCCTTTCGTTGCTCTTGCAATTAAGCTTGATTCTCCCGGACCTGTATTTTTCTCACAGGTGAGAATCGGAAGAAACGGAAGACGTTTTAAGATTTACAAGTTTAGAAGCATGAGGACTGATGCCGAGGAGATAAAGCATGATCTCGAGGATCAGAACGAGATGAACGGTCTTATGTTCAAGATAAAGGATGACCCCAGAATTACAAGAGTGGGTTCCTTTATCAGAAAGACAAGTATCGATGAGCTTCCTCAGTTCTGGAATATCCTTAAGGGTGACATGAGCCTTGTTGGTACAAGACCACCCACCGAGGATGAGTTTGAGAGGTATAACCATTATTACAGACGTAGAATAAGTATGACTCCTGGACTTACAGGAATGTGGCAGGTCAGCGGCAGAAGCGATATTGAGGATTTTGATGATGTAGTTAAGCTCGATCTTCAGTACATTGATAACTGGTCTTTGGGACTTGATATCAGAATTCTTATTAAGACCGTTGGTGTTGTTATTTTTGGAAGAGGTGCAAATTGAGCATTGTCAGTATAATCATTCCTGTTTATAACATCAGGGATTACCTGGATGACAGCGTAAAAAGCGTCATGGAACAGACCTATAAGGACATTGAGATTATTCTGGTGGATGATGGTGCAACTGACGGAAGTGGCCAAATGTGTGATGAATTTGCAAAGGAAGATTCGCGCATAAAAGTAATCCATAAGGTAAATGGTGGTCTTACGTCAGCCTGGAGCGAGGGAGTTAAGCACGCAACAGGCAGATATGTCTGCTTCGTGGATGGAGATGACTGGGTAGACTGCGACATGATAGAAAATCTCCTGTCGTATACCCTTCCTGAGGGAAGCGATGAAGAGATAGTCAGCAGTAATTACATCATTGAGAAGAGAAACGAGAAAAAGAAAGTTTCTCATCCAATTGAACCCGGAGTTTATGAGGGTAAGGAGCTTGAAAATCTCAAGTATAAACTTCTTGGTGAGGAGAACAGACCGGTAATTCTTTCAAGATGTATGAAGCTTATTTCAAGAAAGCTTGTCCTTGATAACATGCATTACTTGAATTTTGGAATAAGAATGGCGGAGGACTTAAATATATCCCTGCCCTGTATACTGGATGCTAATAGGCTTTCGGTTGTGAGGGAGGGCTATTTTTATCATTACAGAACTGTAAATAGTTCCATAGCTCATTCATATGATGCAGGACTCCTTGATAATTTAAAAGTGTCCTATAAGACATTTCTTGAGATACTAAAGGATAAGAATGTTTCAAATTACAAAGAACAGGTCGACAGGGAATATGTAAGACTCCTTTTCCTTGTTGTTAAAAATGAATTAAGGCGACAGGGCTTTGCCGGTGTAAAGACTGTCAGAGAGGTTTTTGGACAGGGAGAAGTTGCAGAGATTGTAAGGAACACTCCTGTTGAAGTATCAGAGAAGTCTAACAGACTGATTTACTCTGTTATGAAAAAACCGGGAATAATAAATACGTTAGCTGTTAAGATTATTTTGAATACATATGACAGATTGACAAACTAATGGCTATATAGACCGAAAAAAGTGGGGCGTAGGTTGAGATTATCAGTAATAATCCCGGCGTATCAGGCGCAGGATACAATTAAAAACTGCATAGACTCTATCTCATGCCACGAGGGAGACTTTGAGATCATTGTAGTTGATGATGGCTCAAAGGATAATACGCCTGTGCTTTTAGATGAACTTGCAAAGGCTAATGAGCATTTGAAGGTTGTCCATGTTAAAAACGGCGGAGTTTCAAGAGCAAGGAATATAGGACTTGAAAGAGCAGAGGGAGAATATATTTCCTTTGTAGATGCTGATGACGTGGTTTCTGATGATTATTTTGACAGCCTGCTTAATGCAGCAGAGGCTCATGAGGCAAGCCTTGTTATCATGAATGGCAAGGTTACTTCTTCAGAGAATATTTCAGGAAATTATTATATTGAAAGAGGCATTCTCGAAGCTGACACCCATGCCTGGGGAAAGCTTTATTCAAGGCAGCTCCTTTTTGAAAAGGACAGACTAAAGGTTAGATTTCCTGAGGATTTAACTATCGGAGAGGATATGCTCTTTGTAGTTGATGCCCTTTTGGAAATTGGTGAAAGAAAAGAAGTTATTTGCATATCCGGAGATGGATATCACTATACAGAGAATGAACAGGGAGCAATGCTTGGAAGATTCAAAGAGAGCTTCCTTGATGAGATAATATGCTGGAAGAAACTTGGTAAAACCCTTGAGAAGAAGGGGCTTGCGAAGGATAGAGAGCGAAAAGCGAAGCTTTCTACTCATCAGGTTATGGCTTCTCTTCTTACAGTTTCCAAGTTTGCAGCAAGGACACCAGAGTCTGAAGATGATGTTCAGATGTTGGAGGTTGTAAAAGACAGACTATCTGAACTTGCGAAGGGGACGGTAAAAAAGGCATTAAAGAATCCTGGTACTTTCGGAATGCTTAGTACCGGATATAAAATAAAGGTATGTATATATACCCTTAGTGAAAATCTTTATATGCGTTTATACAGACAATGGAAAAAGTGATGAACAAAAAGGAAAAATTACAGAACAGAATATTTATTGGGATGGTAGCTCTGTGCTTTTTGACAGTATTTGTCTTTGAAATGCTGACTCCCATGCTGATGGATGATATGACCTATTCCAATCAGGTTAAGGAGGCAGGCTCCTTCTTCCAGCTTTTTGGGCAGGAGTATACCCAGTACATGGGATGGACTGGCAGATCTGTTGCACACATGTCCATGAGAATACTCATGTATCTGGATCTACATATTCTTGGCGGCGGAAGACTCTTATTTAATATTGTTGCAGCTCTTGTGTTTACCAGACTTTCCATTCTTATGTACACCAACATCCAGAAGAAAAACAAGGTGGATGTTAAGACCTATGTACTTATAGTGCTGCTGCTTTGGATATTTGGAATATCTTTTGCACAGACAGTCCTTTGGGAGACAGGTGCATGTAACTACCTTATTACAACAACGCTTATCTGGGAGTTTATAACGTTCTTTAGAAGGCATGTTGAAGAGGCTGCAAAGGGTACAGAAACAAGTACAAAGAGTTCTGTTGTTACAGCTATTCTTATGTTCTTATCAGGACTTATTGCCGGATGGTGTAATGAGAACACAAGTGGCGGATGCCTTTTGATGGTTATTCTGCTTACAGCTTTTTATCTCAAGGGCAAACATAAGATAAAGCCATTCATGATAACAGGTATCCTTGGAAATGTAATGGGACTTGCTATTATGGTCCTTGCTCCTGGCAATATGCTTAGGGCAGCGAACAGAGAGGAACTCCATGGAGGACTTCTTGGAATGGCAGCCAGATTCCTGAATATCACCATAGTGATACATGAGGAATTCTTCATTCTCCTTTCAGTGCTTATAGCCCTTGTTATTTACCTTCTTACTTATGGTAAAAAGCTTACAGAGCTGATAGATGTTTTTGCATACACAGGCCTTTGGTTTGCTACAAGCTACAGCCTTATTGCCACAACAACACCTCAGAGCAGAGCCTTCTTTGGCGCAGGCATTTTTCTTATGATGGCTGTTGTCCAGGCGTATCAGGATGCTGATGATGATGTTAAGTGGATGAGTATCTTGAGAAAATCCGTTGTTTATATTCTTTGCCTGTACATGTTTTTCACCTACCTTGAGAGCGGTGGAAGTCTTGCGAGAATCTACAGGGAGGAGCAGGAGAGATACACTTACCTTGAGGAATATGCAAAGACAGGCGAGGAAGACGTAGAAGTTCCGATGCTGCGCCCGAATTTTAAGACAAAGTATTCTGCAGCTTATGATAGTGATGTTACAGATGACTGGACCTATTGGACCAACATGATGATGGCTGAATACTATGGATTTAAGACTCTTTTAGGAGTGGATAGAGAAGAATGGACAAAGTATTAAAAATGCTTTTTTATATGCATGCTGGAAGCGGCAATCATGGGTGCGAAGCAATTGCAGTAAGTACCATGAAGCTGCTGGGGGATAAGCTTGCAAGTGAAAACATAAATGCAGAACCTGTTTTTATAACAAACAGGGAGGCTGAGGATAAAGCGTATACTCTTGGAGAGCTTCAGAATAAAGGTGAGCTTAAGCTTATCGAAGAGAGACATATTGCTGAGAATAAGCTTATTCACATTTTATACTATGGCTACAGACTTCTGACAAAGGATAAGGAATCCTTTTATAGATACAGATATAAGGACGTTTTTAAACAGTCAGGGGATTTAAAGGGAGAGCTTGCAATCTCAATTGGAGGCGACAATTACTGCTACCCTGAGATGCTAAAGGACCTCATACTTTCCCACAATGTGTTTATGAAAAAGGGCATGAAGACGGTTCTTATGGGGTGCTCTGTAGAGCCTGATTCTGTGAAGGATTTAAAGGATGACATTAATGCCTATGACATGATAATTGCAAGAGAGTCAATTACCTACGAAGGCCTTATTGCAGGAGGCGTAAATAAGGATAAGATTCGTCTTTGTCCTGATCCCGCTTTTGCACTTCCTATTGAGGAGACGGAACTTCCAAAGGTGTTTAGTGATAGGAAGGTTATTGGAGTAAATGTAAGTCCCATGGTTCAGGGCAGGGAAAAGGGCTCTGGAATTACCATGAAGAACTGCGAGAACCTCATTAAGCATATCCTTGAGACAACAGACTTTGGTGTCTGCCTGATACCTCATGTCGTTTGGAAAAATAATGATGACAGAAGACCTCTTGGTGAGCTCTATAACAAGTTTACTACAGGGGAGTTCGAGAAATATAAGGATAGAATAGCTCTTGTAGAGGATAGGTCAGCTACAAAGCTTAAATACATAATCGGAAAATGCCATGTGTTCGTAGGAGCAAGAACTCATGCTACAATAGCTGCCTACTCACAGTGTGTACCGACACTTGTAATTGGCTACTCTGTAAAATCAAGAGGAATAGCCAAAGACCTATTTGGAAGCGATGAGAACTATGTCATTCCTGTTCAGTCACTTCAAAACCTGGATGACCTTGTTAAAGGCTACGAGTGGATAGAGCAGAGGGCAGACTCTATGAGTAAGGAGCTTAGGGATGTTATGCCATCCTACATAGAGAGAGCTGGACACAATCTTGATTTTATAGAGCTTGTAAAATAATAGACTCAGATATGGATAGGATAAAATGCTGATAATAAGAATCGCTGGCGGCCTGGGAAATCAGATGCAGCAGTATGCATTGTACAGGAAGCTCATAAGGAGTGGAGCCGACAAATTTGTAAAACTTGATACATCCTGGTTTGATGAAGCTAATCAGAACGAAGTTCTTCAAAAGAGGGAGCTTGAGCTTAGATATTTCACAGGGATTAATATTCCATCCTGCACAAATGAGGAGAGGGATTTGTATCTTAAGCAGAATAAGATAGCTAAGGCTATATATAAGCTTGTTCCCAATATTTCGCCGCGTTTTGTGGAATCCGAGATGTACCATCCAGAAATATTTGAGCTTAAGAACAAATATATAGAGGGCTATTTTGCCTGCCAGAAATACTATGATGACATAATGGATGAGCTTCAGCAGATATTTGTTTTCCCGGAGCATCCGGACAGAGAGCTACATTTGAAAAATGTGGAGCTCATGAATGAAATGGAGCTTAGGGACAGCGTAAGTGTTCATATCAGAAGAGGAGATTATCTATCCCCTGAAAATGCGGCGCTGTTTGGAAACATAGCTACTGATGAGTATTATGAAAGTGCAATGGATTACTTTAGAGCAAAGAATCCTGATGTGCATTTCTATATTTTTACAAATGATCCTGAATATGCCAGGGAGAAATATAGTGATGCAGACAGATACACTATCATTGATCACAATACTGGCAAACAGTCACTTCTTGATATGCAGCTTATGAGCCACTGCAGAGGTAATATCTGCGCCAACTCCACTTTCTCATTCTGGGGAGCAAGGCTTAATAAGAGAAAAGATAAAGAAGTTATAAGAACCTTTACAATGAGAAATAACCAGCCCTGCGAGGAGAGCACCATGCACTACTACTGGCAGAACTGGATATTGATAGACAAGGATGGAAAGGTGCGTTAAAAGCCAGATTTTTCGCAAACTTGTCTTATATGTCAAATGCTGATAGAATAGTTTGATTGCAATATTATAAAAATGTAGGAGTAGCCTCGCGAATGTCGGAAGTAAAGATAATAATAGCGACTACAAAAAAATACAGAATGCCGGAAGATCCGATTTATATGCCTGTTCAGGTTGGAACAGCTCTAAAGAAATCGGGGATTGATGGTTATACTCCTGATGATACCGGGGATAACATTTCCGATAGAAATGCAAGCTATTGTGAGCTTACAGGACTCTATTGGGCATGGAAGAATCTCGATGATGATTATTTAGGACTTGTGCATTATAGAAGATACTTTGCATCTCCTGATGCCAGAGTAGAGGATGATCCTTTTAACAGGATTGTCGGGGGTGAGGAGGTCAGACGTTTACTTGAGACTCATAGCCTGATTCTTCCTAATAAAAGGAAATATTATATAGAGTCACTTGGAAGTCATTATGCACACACTCATTATCGTGAGCAGCTTGATGACACCCTGAGTATTATTATGAAGAAATGTCCTGAGTACAAGGACTCCTTCGACAGGGTTATGGATCAGACTTCTGGATATATGTTCAATATGATGATTATGAGAAGAGACCTTCTTGATAATTATTGTAACTGGCTCTTTGATATACTTGGAGACCTTGAGGAGATGAGGAAGGATCACAACCTCGATTCTTATCAGGGCAGATATATTGGAAGAGTTGGAGAGATTATCTTCAACGTATGGCTTGATTATCAGATAACAAGTGGGAAGATTGCCAAATCAGATATTGCTGAGCTTCCCTGCATTCATATAGAGAAGATTAACTGGTTCAGAAAGGGTGCTGCCTTCTTGGCAGCCAAGATTTTTCATAAGAAGTACGATCACAGCTTTTAAGAAATGCATTAGCAGGTGCGAAGCTGGAGGCGTACGAAAACTACACAGATGGCTAACAATAATAAACTGGGCGGGGCCGACAGAAGGCACTTTTTCAAGACAGGCTTTCGAGGAGCTCCCGGAACCTTTGAACTGAATAATGAACAACTGAAAGAACTGCAGCATACTTTACTTGGTATGTTGCAGGATTTTATTGCCGTTTTTGAGGAGGAGGGTATCTTTTATACCTTAAGTGGTGGTTCTGTACTGGGCGCCATAAGGCATAAGGGCTTTATTCCCTGGGACGACGATATAGATATCAATATGCCAAGAGCTGACTTCGAGCACTTAAAGCGCATATTTGAAGACAGGCTCGGAGATAAATATGTTCTCTGCGCTCCTGAGATTGGCGAGGGATATGGTATGGCCCATGTCCAGATAAAGAAAAAGGGCACGGTCTACAAGGCATTTAATGAGCTTAATATGAAGAACACAGGAATCTTCATTGATATCTTTGTTCTTGAAAGTACTTATGATAATGCCCTTCGTAGAAAGCTTCATGGCTACAGATGCCTTGCTCTTGGATACATGCTTACCTGCAAGAAGACAGCTGAGGATTGGGATAAGTTAAAAGGCTATCTTGTTAATAACCCGGAGCTTATGAAGGCATATAAAAAGAAGATGAGCTTTGGTAAGCTTCTTGGATTTGTATCACTTGATGCTCTTTCTTTTAAAGTGATAAGAGTGTATTCAAAATGCAGAGATAACAAATCTACCTATGTATGTATCCCAAGTGGCAGAAAGCATTACTTTGGGGAGATGTACAAAAGAGAAGATATGTGTGAATCTCTTCAGGCTGTGTTCGAGGGAATAAATGTCAGAATTCCTAAGGGAACAGAGACCTACATGAATATGCTTTATGACAGCAACTACATGAGAATACCACCTGTGGAGGATAGAGAGATACACTCTGCAGTGGAGCTCAGGTTTTAAATGAGGGCTTAGTGAATTTGCCAAATGCTGAATTTATTGGTATTCTTTTTGTGATTTTTAAATTGATTATATAAGTGTTACAAGGAGGTTTGTATGTCAAATGTAGCAATTATTATAGCGGGTGGATCAGGACATCGTATGCAGCAGGATATTCCTAAGCAGTTCATCAATGTTTATGACAAGCCTGTACTTATATATACACTTGAGGGATTTCAGAAGCATCCTCAGATCGACGCTATCGAGCTGGTTTGTATCGACGGATGGCAGGATATGGTCTGGGCTTATGCTAAGCAGTTCAACATCACTAAGCTTAAGTGGATCGTTGCCGGTGGTAACAGCGGACAGGAATCCATCAGAAATGGTGTGTTTAACTTAGAGAATGAGCTCAAGGATGACGACATTGTTATCATTCATGACGGTATCAGACCTCTTGTAGATGAGATGGTTCTTTCAGATGTTATCGTTGTTTGTAAGAAGTATGGCAACGCTGTTACATCACTTCCTTATAACGAGCAGATCTTTGTAATCGACGATAGTGACGAGGGAACAACTAAGCAGTATATTCCCAGAGAGACACTTCGTCGTGTTTCAACACCTCAGGCTTATAAGTTTGGCAAGCTTGACTGGGCTTATCATGAGGCATTTGAGAAAGAGATCGGAATCAAGGGCAGTGCTTATACAAACACTATGATGGTTGACCTTGGTGAGACACTTCACTTTGCTGCTGGTTCTGACAAGAACATCAAGCTCACAACTAAGGATGACCTTGAAATGTTTAAGGCATACCTTAAGGCTGACAAGGACAACTGGCTTAAATAAGCTTTAGAATACTAATTCAAAAGGAACAGACTAATGAAAATAGTTGAAAATTCAAAATACCTTGAGGATGTAGCTGATGTTGCAGGCCTCTCCCTTCCCTGGGAGAAGCTTGAGGGAGCATCCATTCTTATTTCAGGAGCTACAGGACTTGTAGGTAGTTTTTTGGTGGATGTCATCAAAAAGCGCAATGAGTCAAATGGAAGTAATATCAAGGTAGTAGCCCTTGGCAGAAGCAAGGACAGAATTTATAAGAGATTCGGAGTATCAGGAGACAGCGAGCTGTTCAAGGCAATTGAGCAGGATGTTAACGAGGACTTCTCTGAAGAACTTAAGAATGAAAAGGTTGATTACGTGTTACACCTTGCAAGTAACACACATCCTCTTCAGTATTCTACAGATCCTATAGGAACAATTCTTACTAATGTAATTGGACTTCGCAACATGCTTGATTATGCAGCAGGCGTGCAGGCTAAGAGATTCCTTTTTGCATCTTCTGTAGAAGTATATGGTGAGAACAAAGGTGATACTGAGTATTTCGCTGAGGATTACCTTGGATATATAGATTGTAATACATTAAGAGCAGGCTATCCTGAGAGTAAGCGTGCAGGAGAGGCACTCTGCCAGGCATATATGAAGCAGAAGGACCTTAAGGTCGTTATTCCAAGACTTGCAAGAACCTACGGACCTTCCATGCTTAGTTCAGATACCAAGGCAATTTCCCAGTTCATTAAAAAGGGAGTTGCTAAGGAAGATATTATTCTTAAATCAGAGGGAACACAGCTCTACTCATACAGCTATGTTGCTGATGCAGTGAGCGGACTTTTGTACTGCCTTCTTTTGGGAGAGGATGGAGCAGCTTATAACATCGCTGATCCTGACTCAGATATTACACTTAAGGATATGGCTAACCTTATTGCTGAATATAGAGGTAAGAAGGTAATCTTCGAGCTTCCTGATGCTACAGAGGCAGCAGGTTACTCTAAGGCTACTAAGGCAATCCTTGATGGAAGAAAGCTCAAGTCACTTGGATGGAAGGCTGAGTATTCCATGGAGAAGGGACTTAAGCGTACAATAGATATTCTCGAGGAAATTGATAAATGATAGAAAAATGGATTAAGAGATTTTACCAATATGAGTTCTTGTTTTCAGAACTTGTAAAAAGAGACTTTAAACAAAAGTACAAGCGCACTTCGCTGGGAATGTTGTGGAGTGTGCTTTCTCCACTTCTTACACTTTTTGTTATGAAGATAGTGTTCACGCAGTTCTTTGGAAGAAATGCGCCTCACTATACTACATATCTTTTTAGTGGAACTCTTGTACTTGGTTACTATAAAGAAGCTACTAAGAATGGAATGAATTCCCTTATCAGTAACAGGAAAATTATTGAGAAGATAAACCTTCCAAAGTATCTTTTCCTGCTTTCGAAGAATGTATCTGCTTTTGTTAATTTCATGATCACAATGGTTGTGTATTTCTTCTTCTGTCTGATTGATGGAATACAGTTTGGACCAAGAATGATCATGCTTCTTTATCCAATAATTATACTTACTGTTATCAACATAGGCGTGGGAATGATCTTATCAGCTCTTTGTGTTTTCTTTAAGGATACGAAGTATTTGTATGATATCTTCCTTACACTTTTGACTTATGTTTCTGCAATTTTCTATACACTGGATAAGTACCCAGCTAAGATTCAGAGGCTGTTCCTTTTAAATCCTGTGTATGTAATGATCAAGTATTTCAGAACTATAGTAATAGATCAGAAGATTCCTTCTCTTGAGTATCATGGACTGATGCTGCTTTATGCTGTGGTTTTCATTACCATTGGAAGCATCATCTACAAGAAGTACAATAAGGAATTTATCTATTATCTGTAAGGAGTAAAGCGTTATGAGTAAGCCGGTTATTTCATGTGATGACGTGAGTATTATATATAAGTCTGGCGATTTAAAAGGCATTGGATTCAAGGACTATGTACTTCGCAGATTAACAGGTAGGTACAAGGTTAATGAATTCTGGGCTGATAAACATATAAATTTTGAAATTTATAAAGGCGATATGCTTGGTATCGTCGGAACAAACGGAGCTGGTAAAAGTACACTTCTTAAGGCTGTCAGCGGTATTTTGAGACCTGCTGAGGGTACACTTAAGGTTAAGGGTAGTATTGCTGCTCTCCTTGAGCTTTCAAGCGGATTTGATGGTGACCTTACTGTCAGAGAGAACACCTACTTAAGAGGTGCTATGCTTGGATATACCAGAGCCTTCATGGATGAGAAGTATGATGAGATCATCGACTTTGCCGGACTTGGCAAATTCCAGGATTACACCTTCAATCAGCTTTCCAGTGGTATGAAGAGCAGACTTGCCTTTTCAATAGCATGCCTTGTTAGACCTGAGATTCTCATTCTTGATGAGGTATTGAGTGTTGGTGATGGTTCCTTCAAAAAGAAGAGCTCAAAGAAAATGAGAGAGATTCTTGATGAAGGTATAACAGGAGTTCTGGTATCACATTCCATTACTCAGGTCAGAGAGCTTTGTAATAAGATTTTATGGATAGATCATGGTAATCAGATCACATTTAGTGATGATGTTACCTACATCTGCAATGCTTATGAAGAGTTTTTGGCAACTGGTAAGCTGCCTAAAAACGAAGAAGATATCAAAAAGCTTGATGATGCTTTCAGAGTAAGAAAAGCAAACTCTATGAGAGAAGAGATGAAAGCTGAAACAGAGAGATTTTTGAAGATACTTCAGGAGGGCGAGACAGAGCCTGCAGTTGAAGCAGCTCTTGCAATCCTTAGACAGAACAGACCTGAAGCATTAAAAGCAGGTTATAGGAACCTGTAATCAGTAATTAGGAGGAATTAATGAGCACTTTCCAGTCACCGATGAAAGCTTTAAAGGGCAAGAAAAGAACCCTTGTAAGATTTCTGACGCGCAAAATATATTATCCCATGTTGTTTAACCTGCATGCGTTATTCAAACCCATACAGGAAGACAAGGTTGTATTTCTTGAACTTAGACTTCCGTCTTTATCAAATTCTTTCCAGGAATTGTACAACGAGCTTGCAAGAAACTATGACCTCAACATTCACTGTCATTTCTTCAGAATAGGTTTTGTTGATAAGGCAGATCAGTACAAGAGAATGAGGGATTTTGTTATAGATGCAGCAACAGCGAAGTATCTTATCTACGCTGAGGGTAGCGACCTTCACGCCTGCATCAGAAAAAGAAAAGGCCAGCACATCTTAAACACATGGCATGCAGCTGGTGCTTTCAAAAAGTTCGGACTTAGTACCGCAGACAAAATCTTCGGTGATTCCTACAAGGATGCAAAGAGATTCCCTTCACATGGAGATTACGATATTGTAACAGTCAGCTCACCTGAGATTGTATGGGCTTATGCAGAGGCTATGGACAAAAAGGACAATCCTGAATGTATCAAGCCCCTGGGACTTTCAAGAACAGACGTATTCTACAGACAGGAAACTGTTGATAAGGCATACGAGCACCTTTACAGACTTATGCCTCAGGCAAAAGGAAAGAAGATCATTTCTTATGCGCCTACCTTCAGAGGTCGTGCAGCTAAGGCTCTTACTCCCGATATGCTCGATGTTAAGAAGTTTAAGAAGGAGCTTTCAGATGATTATGTTCTCATTTTCAAGCACCATCCTATAACACACAACAGACCTGTCGTCCCTGCTGAGTGTGCTGATTTTGCAGCAGACTTTACTGAAGAGCTTACAATTGAGGAGCTCATTTGTGTAACGGATATCATGATAGCTGATTATTCGTCCACAATCTTTGAATACTCATTGTTTGAAAAGCCAATGGTATTCTTTGCTTATGACCTTTACAACTACTTCGACTGGAGAGGTTTCTATTACAACTATGATGAACTTACTCCCGGACCTGTTTGCTTTACAAATGGCGAAGTAATTGATTACATCAAGCATGTTGATGAGAGATTCGACAAGGCAGAGGTTATTGCCTTCAAAGAGAAGTTCATGAAGTCCTGTGACGGACATGCAACTGAGCGTATCATGAAGGAGTTCTTCGAGCCTTCTCTTGAGAACTACAGAAGAAGCACTCCGCTTGATGTTGATTATCATGCATGCAATAGCTGGGAGCAGACTTTCTCTAATAGAGAGAAGACTCTCAAGAATAATCTCAAGGTTCAGAAGATTATTAAGCCTGTTTATGAAAAGGCATCTAAGAACCCTGTTAAGAAGAACAGTGTAGTACTTCTTGCAGACAAGAGAGCTGATCGAAACGTATTTGATTCTCTTAAGAAAGCATTTGAGGCAAAGGGCGGATTTGAAGTTACTTTAAAGCCTGCCTTTACAATAGCTGCTAAGGACAAGCTTCATGAGAATGCGAAGAAGCTTGCAGAGGCTGAATATATTATCGCTGCCGGTGAGCCATTTGTTCTTAGAATGGTAAAGATTCGCCCTGAAACAAAGATTGTTCAGATTTGTCCTGAGATCATACCTGCGCTTACAAGAGAGAACAACAGTAAGGCACTGATCGCTGGATCATACAAGGAAGAAATCGAGGCATTCCCGATCATCAACAGCTATGACATAGTTGCAGCTACTGATGTATCCTTTGATGAGGCTACACTTAGAAACTATCCTTTAAGTGAATCCGGTAAGGTTATAAATGTCGGTAATGTCTGCTCAGATATATTCTTTAACGAGAAGCTTGCTGAGAAGGCTAAGGAAAAGATTGTTACTGATTTCTCTTTTGCTGAAGGGAAGAAGATCATTTCACTTATCATCTCTTATAAGGATGTGGCTCCTGAAAAGCTTACAAGCCTTTTACAGGATCTTCACGAAGAGTTTGCAAGAAACTGTGTTGTACTTTTAAGAGACTATAGTAGAAGAGAGCCCATTGAATTTGATGAATACCTTCAGGGCTTTGCTTTCTGGACAGATATGCCTTTATCAAGATGCATGGCAGCTTCTGATGTTGTTATAGGCGACTTTGGCGGATTTACCTTTGGAGCTCTTGCTTTTGGTAAGGACTTCTACAGATGGATACCTGATAAGGAAAAGCGTCTTGATATGACAGATCTCAACATGAAGGAAGAGGATCTCCTTTCTGCTAATTCATTTGAGTCTAACGAAGAAATGGTTAGTCTCATTAAGGAAGGTCTCTTTGGAGATAAGTCCTCTGATGCATACAAAGCACATGTTAAGGTATGTGAGGAGTATAAGAACTCTCGTATGTCACTGTGCGACGGAAAGGCATCAACTCGCTTTGTTGAAGAGCTTGCAAATGCTTGAAAAAAACTGATATTTCATACATAACTTTATAAAAATTTGATTAAAAAATCGCTTGCGTTATATAATTTGCTACCTATGTTTTATATAATTATCTCAAGTAAGTGTTAGTGTTGTAGAACGAGATTGTATGGCAATCTTTTCAAAAAGACAACTTATGAGGAGGGTAAGACATGAGTAGTAAATGTAGGCGATTTTTTGCGTTTGTAATGGCATTTGCCATGTGCATGACTTTGTTTAGCGGCGCTGGAATTAAGAGCTATGCTGCAAAGAGCGCAAAGGTTTCTGAGGGTAAAGAACTGACTTTTGAAACAAAGGTTAATGGCTATGATATCCTCATTGAAGCAAAGAAGGGTGTCTTCAAGAAGGGCACAACTGTAACAGTTGAAGGCGTTAAAGACAGTAAAGAAGCTGATATTAAGAAAGCTGTTCTTGAAAAGGGTGGTCTTATCCAGCCTTTGAAGCAGACAGTTTCTTTTGATCTTGTTTTCAAGAGTGGTAAAAAGAGAGTTAACCCTGATGGAAAGGCAAGTGTTTCCATAAAGGTTAAGGAAGGTCTTGTTGGCAAGAGCAGCACAGTAAAGGTATATAAAGTTGATTCCAATTACAACCTTAAGGCTGTTGATAGCAGCTTCAAGGGCGGAAAGGTTTCCTTTGCTGCAGAGAAGTCTGCTATTTATACAATCGCAGTGGCTGAGCCTATACAGAGCCTTGGTGCCTGGGGATTTAGGGGCGATGCTGATCCGGCAATATTGACTTATATAAGAACCTCAAATGAAATCACTATTGATAAGGACTTTGTTGACAAATTTATCTCGGTTACAGGTGAAAGTACAAGAAGTGCATTTGATGCACTGAGGTTTGTTCTGTCAGATGAAGCGGCAGCAACTTTGATAAAAGTAAATGCGACAGATTTCCCTGAACTCAAGGATCCGGGTTCAGCTAAAGAACCAGATAGAGCAGCACGACTTATGATTTACTCAAACAAAACTCTTGATTTGGGTGGCGCTACATTAGTTCGCAAAAAAGATGAAAACATTATTACTACAGGTAATCCTGATGCTAACGGTGGCGGATACCTTTACAGGAATATTACTATCAAGAATGGAACCATCAGTGGTGGCTCAGATGATGCTGGACTTTGCAAATTTGCCAGAACGGATGGACTGGTTCTCGATAATATTAAATTTGTCAGTTTTGGTCAGCATGCTGCAGAGTTTGCCGCAGTTAAGAATGTTACAATGACAAATTGTACATTTAGTAGTCCTAATTATAACCCTAGTTCAAAGAAGAGTGGATATGAAGCTCTTTCATTTGATATGACATCAAATGATAAGGACTTTTCAAAGTACGCACCTGCTGATTATCTTACTTGTGAAAACTTTGTAATTGATCATTGTACATTTGAGGGCGTTTACAGAGCAATCGGTTCTCACCACTACAAGGATGGAAAGTATTATGAGGGCATAAAGGTAACTAATTGCACATTCAATAATATTGCTGATACAGCGCTTGAAGGCTGCGGATGGAGAAATGGTCTCATTCAGGGTAATACATTTAACCAGGTTGGTTATGGTGTAGATTTCCAGCAGCCTGCAGAGCTTATTAAGGGCGGCAAATATACTTCATATACAGCTAATAACATAGTTGATGGTAATACCTTCGTTATGGCAAAGACTGGTGCGAAGAAGACACACGTTGCTATCAGAGCAGGTGGATTTACATTTACAAAAGAAGTAAAAGAGAAGTATCAGAAGAAGGTTAAGGACTTAAAGAACCTTAAGATTGCACAGTATGATGTAAACGGATTTACTATTTCAAACAATACTATTTCAGGACCTAATACTGATGGTATCAGTATGGAATATACCAAGAATTCAACTGTATCTGGAAATAAGATCTATGGTACAGAAGGAAATAGTATCCAGTTCGTACTTTCTCAGAAGTGCAAAGCAAGCGATAACACTACTGAGAACAGCTTGGAAAATGGTATCTACGTAAAGGCAAGTAAGAACATTACTGTTGAAAGATGCACAATTACAAAGACAAATAATAAGAAAGTCAGCAAGAAGGCATCAAGTAATGGTGTTCACATCAATAACAAGTCATCTAATATCACTGTTAAGGATTGTACAATTTCCGGAGGACAGTGGGAGTATGGTGTAGCTATAATTGATAAGAGTAATAAGATTACTGTCAAGAATAATACTATTGAGAATACAAAGAAGAACGGAATCAAGATCACAGATAAGAAGTCAACAGCTAAGGCTATTGATAAGAACAAGATCAAGGGAACCAAGGAACATGGTATTTATGTAAGTAATTATGCGACTGTTAATTCCCTTAAGGGCAATACCATTTCAAGCGTTAAGAAGGGCAGCTACGGAATCTATATCAGTAACCACTCTACAGTTAAGAAGTTTACTGATAATACATTCGAGAATATTAAGAAGTCTGCTCAGACCTTCATTTCTAAGGATTGTAAGGTAAAGAAAAAGTAATCAGATAAAATAGCGCAAAGCTAATTACACTCCGCCGAAGAACCTCTTTATGAGAGTTTTCGGCGGGGTTTTTTATTATCTCTTTTTGGTGTAAACTATAATTTAGTCTTTAATTCACAAATGACTTAATGATTCAGAAGGAAAAGGTGATTATGAGTACAATAGTTACAGTAGTAGTACCCTCTTATAATAGTGAAAAGGTTATTGGTCAGTGTCTTGATAGTATTTTGGCTCAGACATTTCAGGACTTCGAAATAATAGTTGTAGACGATGGGTCTACAGATGGAACAGTAGAAACTGCTAATGAGTATGCAAAAAAGGACAGAAGAATAAAGGTTGTTCCCAAGGAGCATGAGAATGCCGGAGTATCCCGTAATGTCGGCTTGGACATGGCTGAGGGTGAATATATAGTCTTTTGGGATTCAGACGACTTTTTTGAACCTAATGCGTTAGAACTACTTTACAACAAATGTAAAGAAGATGATGCAGACATATGTATCTGCGATGCCTGGCATTACAATGATCGAATTGGAGTAAGGGTACGTGGAAAGAAGAATAATTATATTTATGTGCCTGAAGAAATTCCATACAACAGAAAGACTGTTCAGAAGTATATTTTGAATATTTCTAATAATGTGCCCTGGAATAAGATGTTCAGGCTGGCATTTATAAGAGAAAAAGGTATTCGTTTTCAGAGCATAGAGAAGGCTAATGATGCACTTTTTGTTATGTCATCAATGGCTCTGGCTGACAGAATAACTATTATCGAAGATATGCTTATAAATTGGAGAATGAATCAGGAGAATAGTACAACTACTGATAAGAAAAGAAATCCAATGTGCGTGTTTAAAGCCTTTGAAACAACTAAGGAATTCCTTGAGCAGAAGGGCGTGTATGAAGAGGTTAAGCAGAGCTTCATAAACAGAGCAGTTGATAGCTACCTCTATGCACTTAAGTGCCAGAAAAATCCGGAGAACCCGGATGGCTTCAGAATGATGTATGACTACATCAGGAATGAAGCGTTCAAGAAGCTTGGGGTGGATAATCTGGAACGTTCATATATCTATAAAGAAAATAAAGCTGATCTTCTTTCAAAGGTCACAGATGGTTCTTATGAAGAATATATTTTATGGCGCGAGGAAGTAGAATCTGAAGCCGCTATACGAAGATTTGAGAAAAAAGAAAGAAGTATGCAGAAGCAGTATGACAAGCTGCAGGCCAGATACAATAAGCTTTATGCAAAAAATGAGAGACTGAATCAGAAATACGAAAGAATGAAGAACTCATTTGCTTATCGTGTAGGTATGAAGGTAACCTGGCTCCCAAGAAAGATCAATGCACTTATAAATGGCAAGCCTGATACCACTGAAAAAGAGCAGGAAGAAGTTATCGAGAATGAAGTAGAGAATATCATCGATAATGAGCCGGATGCTGTTGAGAACGATTCTGAGAACGATGGAATGTAATTGGAGGAATAAAATTGGAATCAACTATAAAAATACTTCTCAGTTATCACAAGAAAGATCATTTGTTCAAGGATGAAATACTTACTCCTATCCATGCAGGCAGAGCAAATAGAGAGCCACTTTCTGATGAGGCTAGTGAAGAGACAAAATGGCTTTATGAGAACATGGACGGAGATAATACAGGGGATAATATTTCAGAAAAGAATCCTCTATATAATGAAATGACAACGGTTTATTGGGCATATAAAAACTATGCCAGTCTGGATAACCCTGATTATATTGGCTTCATGCATTACCGCAGGCATTTTATTTTTGATGAAACTTTGGAAAAGGGTAATTATGATGTAGAGGAGATTGAAGATGATTACTTTGACAAGATCAATTATTCTCCTGAAGTAGTAGAAAAGATGGTCAAAAACTATGACTTTGTTTCAGTAAAGCCGCTTCTCAGACCATCTTTGTACAATCATTACAAAGTAAATCATAATATTGAAGACCTTGATAATGCAGTGAAAATAATAGAAGAGCTATACCCTGATTATGTAGAGGCTGCTAATGAATACTTAAATGGTGAAAAAGCGTATTTTTGTAATATGTTTATTTTCCCCAGAGAGACCTTCTTGAGATATGGAGAATGGTTCTTCAATATTACTGAGAAACTTGAGGGCAGCCTTAAGAGTAATCGATTGTTTGTTAGTGAATGGCTTACAGGTATTTTCATTACAAAACTCATCATGGAAGGCAAAAAGGGTATATTCCTCCCGACCATGATAGCTGAGGGAGAGCATGAAATTCCAATAGTATTGGCTGGAGACAATAATTACGCAATCCCTATGATGGTTGTAATTGAATCTCTGTTAAATACTGCACACAAGTCTACAACATACAGAATTGAAATGCTTGTTTCGGGTGATTTTTCTGAAGAAAATAAAGAAAAAATCATGCGGGTATGCCAGAGATATAATAAGTACAAGCTGAATTTCCATGTTATGGGAGCTGACGATGATGATAAATTCATTCAAATAAAGCATATCAGCGCTGCTACATACTACAGATTGAAATTGCCGGAACTTTTGCCGGATGTAAAAAAATGTATATATCTTGATTCTGATATTGTGGTAAAGGATGACTTATCTGCTTTATTCAGAATGAATGTAGATGATAAGTACATTGCCGGAGTAGCCGCTGCAGGATATCTTTTCCCTGATAGTAAAGTTGAGAATAAGTGCAGGGAACTGGGGCTCTCTAATCTTGATAGCTATGTAAATGCAGGCGTTCTTATCATGAATCTTGAAAACATGAGAAGAGATGGCCTTTCTGAAGAATTTAGATTTTTGTTAAATAAGAATTTCTGCTCACAGGATCAGGATATTTTGAATGTTGCATGCATCAATGGTATAAGAAAGCTGCCATTCAAATATAATGTAATGACAAAGTATCCAATTGATGATAAAAGTGCTTACAACAAAAATGAGATGCTGCAGAGAGCATATCCAAGATCTGAATGGAATGGTGGAAGACTTCATCCTGTAATACTGCATTATGCAGATGTTCATAAGCCGTGGAACAGCATGGAATCAGCCAGAATGAAAGATTGGTGGGATGTTGTTTCGTTACTGCCGGATGATATTAAACTTCAGGTTTATGCTGATTTCTTCAAGAATATTGAAGAGGCTGGTGAAACTGGCGTACAGATAAAAACACTGAAAGCGTCAATAAAGGAATTAAAGGAAGAAAAGAAAAAATCGGAGGATTCACTTAAGAAGCAATTACAATCGATTAAGTCTTCAAAAGCTTATAAGATTGGAAGAATCCTTACTTGGCCATTCAGAAAGGTCAAAGCGGTATTTAGGAAGAAATAATGGTTTTTGATTTTGCAGGAGGTTTTTGTTTTTAATGCAGAATATATGGCAGCAGATAACTGGCAATAATATTTTGGTGGCGGCCTTTTGGGGCTGGGTTTCAGCTCAGGTTATAAAGACTATATTGTATGTTATTGTAAATAAAGAATTTGTTTTAGAGAGACTTGTGGGCGATGGCGGAATGCCCAGTTCCCATTCAGCTACCGTTATGTCATTAGTGACAGTAACAGCTTATGACTGCGGCTTTGGAAGCCCTGAATTTGCGATCGCTTTTATTTTTGCGATCATAGTCATGCATGATGCAATGGGCGTTAGACGTGAGACTGGTAAGCAGGCAGTAGCCATCAACAACATGATGGAATATCTGGATGAGCTTGGAAAACAGCCACCGGAAGTACAGCTTAAGGAATTGGTTGGACACACACCCTTCCAGGTTATGATGGGAGCAATCCTTGGTGTTGTAGTTGGACTTATTTGCGTCAATGTTATTTTGTGATAGCATTGGAGCTGAAATATCCCGGATAAAAATGTTCGGGAATAACTATTATTAGGAGACAAAATGGATATTAAGAATATCAAGGTTGCAGTTGCTGGAACAGGATATGTTGGACTCAGCCTTGCAACACTTATTTCACAAAAGCATGAGGTAACAGCAGTAGACATCATACCTGAAAAGGTGGAGATGATTAACAATAGAAAATCTCCTATTCAGGACGAGTTTATTGAGAAATTTTTTGCTGAGAAGGAGTTAAAGCTTACAGCAACTACTGACGGGGCAGCAGCTTATAAGAATGCTGATTTTGTTATTATCGCAGCACCTACAAACTATGACAGTAAGAAGAACTACTTTGATACATCTGCTGTTGAGGCTGTAATTGACCTTGTAATGTCAGTTAACAAGGATGCAATTATGGTTATCAAGTCAACAATACCTGTTGGCTATACAAAGAGAATCAGAGAAGAGAAGGGTACAAAGAATATCATATTCAGCCCGGAGTTCCTCCGCGAGTCAAAGGCACTTTACGATAACCTTTATCCCAGCCGCATCATAGTTGGTACTGATTTAGAGGATGAGGCTTTAACTGAGAAGGCACATGTTTTTGCGCAGCTTCTTCAGGAAGGTGCAATTAAAGAAGATATTGATACACTTTTCATGGGATTCACTGAGGCTGAGGCAGTTAAGCTTTTTGCTAACACATATCTGGCACTTAGAGTTTCATATTTCAATGAGCTTGATACATATGCTGAGATGAAGGGCCTTGATACAACTTCAATTATTTCGGGTGTATGCCTTGATCCCAGAATCGGTGACTTCTACAACAATCCTTCCTTCGGTTATGGCGGATACTGCCTGCCTAAGGATACAAAGCAGCTTCTTGCAAACTATGGTGATGTTCCTCAGAATATGATGAGTGCTATCGTTGACAGTAACCGCACTCGTAAGGACTACATCGCAAACCGCGTTCTTGAGATGGCTGGTGCTTACAGTGAGAATGATGACTGGGATGCCAGCATGGAGAAGGAAGTCGTTGTTGGTGTCTATAGACTTACAATGAAGAGTAATTCTGACAACTTCAGACAGAGTTCAATCCAGGGCGTTATGAAGCGCATTAAGGCTAAGGGTGCTACAGTAATTATCTATGAGCCAACCCTTCCTGATGGCGATACCTTCTTTGGAAGTAAAGTGGTTAATGACCTTGAGAAATTCAAGGAAATGAGCCAGGCTATCATAGCTAACAGATATGATGCCTGCCTTGATGATGTAAATGATAAGGTTTACACAAGAGATATTTATAAGAGAGATTAAATTGTAAAAGGGGCTGAAAAAGCCCCTTTTCACATTCTTCCGATTAGAAACGTAATATTCTTCCGATTTAAAAGCTCATATTTCTCCGATTTAAAACCTCACATTCTTCCGATTGAAAATTGATTTTTCTTCCGATTTGGTATATAAATCGGGAGAGTTTGGACAGTACATTTTGACAGGGAGTGTTACCGACAAAACCAGGTCGGACTTGGAGGATCATAGCAGTAGACATACAGGAAATGGCAGAATTATCCGTAAAATGATGAGAACGTTGTCTCTTTATGAAACAGGGGACAGTAATGGATCAGTGTCATTGCTTGATCTTAAAAATGGAAAATTTTCGCAGGCAATATCTAAAAAGGATATAAATGACTATGCATACTACGTTTGCAGAGGCGGATGGCCGGTAGCTATAGGAAAAGATAGGGATATAGCATTGGCGCAGGCGAGAGATTATTATGAAGTAGTTGTTACGGACGACATATTTTCATTGAAAGATATTCCGCTTAAGCGAGATGAACAGAGAGCAAGGAAACTGATGAGATCTTACGCAAGAAATGTTTCCATAGCTGCTGCAGATACTACTCTTAGGGAAGATGTGGCTGGAAGTGATGAAACATTTGATAAAGATGTATTTGCAAAGTATCTTAATGCGCTTCGTAACTTATATGTGATTGAAGAACTTCCAGCATGGAATCCTAATCTTAGGAGCCAGACTGCTATCAGGACGAAAGAAACAAGACATTTCACAGACCCTTCAATAGGAGCAGCTGCTCTTGGAATAACTCCAGAGGGGATTTTTAAGGATATCACAACATTTGGATTACTATTTGAGTCTCTTGTAGTGCATGACCTTCGTGTATATGCAGATACAATAGATGCGCGTGTCTATAAGTATCGCGATTCAAAACGAAGAGAAGCAGATGCGGTAATCCAGTTTAATGATGGTTCGTGGGCATTAGTAGAAGTGAAACTTGGAGGCGAAGAAGATATAAAAAAAGCCTCAGAAAACCTCATCAAGATTGCTAATGATATTGACTGGAAAAAATGGGTAAACCTGCATTTTTGATGGTTGTAACCAAAAACAAGGTGGCTTATCAAATGGAAAACGGGGTATATGTTGTACCATTATGCTGCCTGAAGAACTGATGGAGATACTTCCTTCAGAAGCAAAAATGTACAAAAGGGGCTGAAAAAGCCCCTTTTAATTTTACTTGTTATAAGTTGTATTTCTTGTAGTACTCATCACGAGTTTTCTTATCGGATGTTACGAGTGCAATCGCACTATTGTCATTTTTCTCAAGGAGAATGGTGATGAGTTTGCTAAGGCGATCTTCACCCTTGGTTTCACCAATAGCAATGCCTCTGGCTTCAACTTCATCTAGAACTTCACACATATTTACACACTCCTTTCCCTTTAGCTTGTCATAGGATTCTACAAATCGATTGTCATGAGTGAGAGCTGACATCATACCAAGCAGTTCTGACACATGCTTTATTCCAATGATGCTTATAGCCAAAGTATAGCACAAGCGTAATAACAGGAAAACGAGGATTGCTATTTGTAGGAGAGAACTGAGCGCGATAGCCCGCTGCGTCATAGTTTAGAACACGCAGTGGCATATCAGGTTCATCTTCGGTTTCATTTTCAAATCCTACTTTTGCAATACGGATTTCGCTGGAATTTTAAGATTTTCTTAATATGGGAAAAATTATTTCAAAATCTTTGTCAATGTAAATCATATTCAGGAATTCAACCTATTTTTGAAACAATTATAAACAGATAATTTGGGTGTTTAAATGGGAATTAAAAGCCTGTAAGTGCTGTATTTATGCGGCGTTTAGTAAGTTGGTAAGTCATATAATTATTTTGCACTTTAAAAAATAAACTCAATATTCAGATAAATTTATATTTTTTTTATAAAAATTGACACAATTATTATTGAATTGCAATTTTTTGGTTGCTAAAATTGAAGTACCTCATAAATATATTTTTTCTTGTTGGATTCAAGTGTCTTTATGACATTGAATTATAGATCACTATTAAAGTGCTCCCGGGCTTAAGAGGGGGGAGTGCACAAAAAAGTTTACCAAATATGAAGGGAGACAGAAAAATGAAAAGATTTATGAAGAGAATGAACGAGAAGAAGGGCTTCACACTTGCTGAGTTGCTGATCGTAGTAGCTATCATCGCAGTACTTGTTGCTGTAGCTATTCCGGTATTTAATAGTCAGCTTGAGAAATCAAGAGATGCTACAGATCAGGCCAATATTAGATCTGCTTATGCTGAGTTGGCAGTTCAGCTTATTGATGGAACAATTGATTTGGCAACGGAAAGATCAAAGGCATTTTCCATTAGTGGAAAGGGGACGAATGCAACGTGGGATAATTTGGCTAGTGGAGAAACTTTCAAGGTAGGAAGTACAGAATCACCTGTAACTGTAACTCCTAAGGCTAAATTTACTACAGTAACATTTACATTTGATAACGAAGGTGTTGTTACTGGCGTTACATTAAACTAATTGGCTGTATTTGGAGAAGTTTATGATCGGAAATTATAAACTTATTCAACAGGATGGGATATCTAGAATTGTAGTAGTGATCTTTTTGGTGGCAATTTTATTGGTAGGGATGATATTTTATCCAATCGTTATGAAATCAGCAAATAATCGAGCCAACGAAGTCGATGCCCAATATATCACAACCGCAACTAAGGAAGCCCAGGTACAATATTTAAATAACTACAAAGGTTTTACAGCAGTGTTCGACACTGAGACAAAGCAATTTGTGGATGAGTCTACTGCTAAGAAGACCGTAAATCCTTATGGAACATCTGAGGAGCATCAGGGAAAGTATCTTCTGATAACAGTAGATGATAGTGGAAATGTATCCTCAGAGTGGGTAACACCCTAAATTTTGGAAATGATAGAATCGTGGAACTGCTCCATGGTGAGCAGCTCCACGGTATTTCCAATTAATGAATGCACATTGACAACTGAATAAAATACGTTCAATTATCTTTGATATATGATATTATAATAGAGTATAGTGATTTCAAATTGATGCTTGTAATTATTTAGATAATGAGGAGTGTAAGCTTATGACATTTGTACAAGCAGTCAAAAACGATGATTGTAACGGAACTCTAAACGAATTATTATCTCTACTCGATGAAGGTATAGATGATTTAGAGAATGGTCGTATCGAGCCCCTGGAACAAGCATGGGTGGATATTGATTCGATATAGTGTTCAAGTTACTCAGAGTGCTAAGGTAGATATAGCACAAAAGAAAAGGTACATTTTATATACTTTTAAATACCGTGAATATGCAGAAAAATATTCAACCAGAATCAAAAAGGCGATTGAGGATTTATCTGTATTTCCCAAGAGACATAGTCAGGTAGGCATTAGGTATCGCGGATATGAATTGTACATGAAATCTGATAATTATTCTAATTTGATTTTCTACATAATTGACGAGGAGTATAGCAGGGTCAGTGTTATACGAGTTCTTCAAGATGATATGGATTGGCGTAGAATTCTTACAGAATGGATATCGGATAAATGATATTAAGCGTGTTTTATTCAGTTGTTAAATGTGAGTAAAGCGCGCTTTTTCTATTTTTGAAAAAGGCGAATAAAAATCCTGTGAACCGGGTCGAATGCGAGGGGCGCAGGTGGAACTGTAAACTTTATAGTGCGATTGGCAGAGGGGGAGAACATGCCTAAGAAGAGAATCGGTGACCTGCTTATAGAGCGAGGTCTGATTACTGACAATGAACTTAAGTTTGCGCTGGACATGCAGAAGCAGACTCATGAAAAGCTTGGTGAAGTTCTGATCAACAACAAGATTGTCACGCCTGAAAATATGGCTAAGACCCTGGCTGTTCAGCTGGAGGTTGACTATATCGATCTTGCTCAGGTGACAATTCCCACAGAGCTTACTAAGTTTGTTCAGAAGAATACTGCAAGGAAGAATCATCTGGTTCCTGTGCAGCAGCAGGGCGACACACTTTATGTGGCAATGGACGACCCCTTAAATTACTATGCGCTTGATGAAGTAAGAAAGGCTGCAAACCTTAAGATTGTACCTATGATCTCCACAAATGTGGCTGTTGAGCGTGCAATCAACACTCTTTATGGAAATGAGAATGCTAAGCAGGCTATCGCTGATTTCCAGAAAGAAAAAGGACTTGAAGAAAGTGCCAATGAGCCTACTATTACTAACTTTGACTTTATTATTTCAGCAAACTCCATTAGTGGTGATGCGGACAGTGCTCCTACAATCCGCTTGGTAAATTCAATTATAGAGCGCTCTGTTCAGGAGCATGCTTCCGATATTCATTTTGAGCCCAGAGAGAACGAAATGGATGTTCGCATGCGTATTGACGGTGTAATGCGTGATATATTGAAGGTTCCGAAGGATATTACTGCTGCTGTAATTGCACGTGTAAAGACAATGTCCGGAATGGACGTTGCAGAAAAAAGAATTCCACAGGACGGCCGCTTCGCAGTAAGCGTTCTTAACAAAAGTATCGACATGCGTGTTTCTACTCTTCCTATCGCATGGGGTGAGAAAATAGTTTGCCGTCTGCTAGATAAATCCAACACTGACATTGATAAGGAACAGTTAGGACTTCGTCCTGACGACATGGAGAAGTATGAGAAGCTTATCCATTATAAGAATGGTGTAATGCTTCTTGTAGGACCTACCGGATCCGGTAAGACCACTACCATGTATGCAATGCTTAATGAACTTAATACAAGAGACGTTAACCTGGTTACTCTTGAGGATCCTATCGAGTATAACCTTGATGGTTTGAATCAGGTACAGATCAATCCTAAGACAAACATGACCTTTGCAAATGGTCTTAGAGCTATCCTCCGTCAGGACCCTGATATAGTATCAGTCGGAGAAATCCGAGACGGTGAGACAGCTGAAATCTGTATGAGAGCAGCCCTTACCGGTCGTTTCGTTATGAGTACAATTCATACAAACGATGCAGTTGGTGCAATTGACCGTCTTGAGGATATTGGTGTAGAGCCATACCTTGTTTCCGCAACACTTAGAGGTGTAATTTCTCAGAGACTTGTAAGAAGAGTTTGCCCTTATTGTGGTGAGGAATACGAGCCTCAGAAGGATGAGGTTGAAAGAATTGGTCTTGAATGGAAGCCCGGACTTAAGTTTAAGTTTGGAAAGGGCTGCCAGCACTGCTTCAATACCGGTTATTCAGGGCGAATAGCTGTATTCGAGATTATGATGATTACTCCTGAGATCCGCGATCTCATTTATAAGAAGGCTGGAAGAAAGGCAATTGAAGAGGAACTTCATAAGCCTGAAAACGGATTTGTATCACTTAAGGAAGCTGGCGCTATGCTTGTTCTTGAAGGTGTTACAACAGCCTACGAAGTAATGAGAATCACAAACGAGAGTGACTAAGGAGGTACGGATCCTATGATGACAATAGAGCAGCTTGTTGTTAAGGCAAAAGAAGATGGCGCTTCTGATATCCATATCATTTGTGGACTTCCGCCGAAGTACAGAAGAAGCGGAGACCTTGAAAATATGGAGGACACTATCGTAACCAAGGAAGACTGCCTTGGAATTGCGAGAGAGCTTTCAAAGACAGAGGAAGCCTACAATGAGCTGATGACAGTGGGAGAGCTTGATGCAGCAGATTCCTTCGCTGGAAACCGTTGCCGTATTCATCTGTTCAAACAGCAGGGAGTACCTAGTCTTGCCCTTCGTATTTTGTCAGAGCATATTCCGGATCTTGCAACCCTTGGACTTCCAATGGCAGTTATGGAGCTTCCAAAACTCCACAAGGGAATCGTCCTTGTAACAGGAGAAACTGGTTCCGGTAAATCTACAACGCTTGCAGCGATTATGGATAACATTAACCATAACTACAAGCGTCACATAGTAACACTGGAAGACCCGGTGGAGTATATGTACACACCTGATCTTTGCGCTATAAACCAGCGCGAAGTCGGAAAAGATACCCAGAGCTTTGCTATGGGACTTAGAGCATCTCTTCGTGAGGATCCTAACGTTATTCTCATCGGTGAAATGCGTGACAGAGATACAATTGAAACTGCTATTACAGCTGCTGAAACCGGTCACCTTGTATTTGGAACATTGCACACAGGTAGTGCAGCAGATTCCATAGACCGTATGGTTCAGGTATTCCCTGAAGCAGCACAGCAGCAGATAAGACTTCAGCTTTCAATGGTTCTGCAGGCTGTTCTTACACAGCAGCTTGTTCAGAAAAAGGGCGGTGGAAGAGCTCTGGCAGCTGAGTACATGATTGTTACGGATGCTATCAGGAACCTTATCAGAACAGGTAATACTCCTCAGATAGCTAACGCAGTTGCAACAAGTGCTGAGATCGGCGGACAGACAATGGATCAGGCCCTTGTAATGCTTGTAAAGAAAGGTCTTATCACAAGAGAGAATGCACTTCACTATGCAGTAAACAAAGATTTCGTAACAAGAAATATGAATCAATATTAAATATATTTTTTAGCGGATACCCAGATCGATTGTATATGGTAATTCATGGGGGGATAACATGAACAGTTACAAGTATACAGCTTTGACCACAACAGGAGAAAAGGTTACGGGAATGCTGGAGGCAATAGACCAGCTTGAAGCTACTGCCAAGATAAGACAGCAATATAACGTAATCCTCAATATATCTGAAGTAGGAAGTCGCGGCATGCCGGGATTCCTTAATATTGACCTTGGTGGGGCCAAGCTTAACAGCAAGGCGTTTACCCTTGTGTGTAGCCAGTTCTCGACAATCCTTTCAGCGGGCATCCCTATTGCCAGAGCAGTAAAGCTTATTGGTGATAAGACTGATGATAAATATTTAAATAAACTACTTAAAGCCGTTGGCGATGACGTTGAAGCTGGTAGATCAATATCAGCTGCCTTCGAAGATCATGGAGGGAATCTTCTTCCGCCTACTTTCTGCGAGACCTTAAGAGCAGGTGAAGAGGCCGGTGACCTTGCAGGAGCTTTTGAATCTATTTATAAACACTTTGACAAGCAGACGAAGATGGGCGGCAAGGTTAGGAGTGCTATGATGTATCCTATCTTTGTATTAGTAGTAGCTGTAATAGTCGTAATGGTTTTGATGGTCAAGGTTGTACCGACCTTTACAGCTATTTTCGATGATCTTGGCAATGAACTTCCACTTCCGACAAAGATGTTGATAGCTATATCAAATTTCTTCAGTCATTACTATATCGTAATCATTGCAATAATAGCGATTATTGGAATAGCTTATGTTCTTACAAAGAGAAATCCCAGAGGAGCAATGGCTCTTGCCAGACTTGAACTCCAACTTCCTGTACTTGGAAATATAGCAGAACTTAATGCAGCAAGCCTTTTTGCAAATACTATGGCAACAATGATTGGATCAGGACTTCCAATGACTAAGGCTGTTTCTATTACTTCTAGAGTTATGACAAATGACCTCTATAAGCAGAAGGTAGGAGATATGGTTCTTAAGATTGAGGAAGGAAGAACTGTAGTTGACTCCATGAGAGAGACAGAGATTATGCCGGATATCTTAACTGATATGGTTGGTGTCGGAGAAGAGACTGGTGAGATGAAGCATACACTTGATATAGTTGCTGAGTATTACGATAGTGAATTGGAAGCGGCTGTAACAAAGGCTATAGCAATGCTTGAACCGGCACTTCTGGTTGTTATTGCAGGTATTGCTGGATTTATTGTAATCGCAATTTACATGGCAATGTTTAGTATGTATCAGGGTATGTAAGATTTTTATGAGGGGAAGAAAAAGTTTTGCTTATCTACTATGGGGTATGCATCGCTATTTTGGGACTATTATTTGGATCGTTTCTTAACTGCACGGCGATGCGAATTGTGAGAAAAGAAGATTTTGTTAAGGGCAGAAGCCACTGCATGAGCTGTGGACATGAGCTTACAGCAAGAGACCTTGTACCGGTTTTTAGCTATCTGGTGCATAGGGGCAGGTGCAGACACTGCGGAGCAAAGGTATCTGTAAGGTACCCTGTCTCTGAATTGGGATTCATGCTATTGTCCATTGGACTATACATTGGGGTCATGATTTATGGCCTTGGTACTCCCGGAGTAGGAATCTCAGGACTTTACGATATTGATATTTGGTATATAACAGGTTTTACCAGTGAGAGAATCCTTTTTTTCTTTGAGTATTGGTTTCTTACAGGGTGTTTGTACATAGCTGCTTTAGCAGATTTAGAATCCCTTGAAATACCAGACGGCGTACTTTTAGCAGGGGCTATTTCCTGGGTGGTGTTTAGTATTGGAGAACTGCTCTTAAAAATAGTCAGTATCAAATGGTTACTTCATCATTTTTTGGCGGGGCTCCTGATTGGGGCTGTGATGTTAGTTCTAAGTATAGTGATGGACAGGGTGCTTGGTAAGGATTCTATGGGAGGCGGAGATATTAAGCTTTATTCGCTTCTTGGACTTTACCTTGGATATATGGGCTCATATGAGCTTGTACTTCTATCCTGCATAGTGGGACTTTTATTTGCAGGGATTAGAAAGGCAGCACTACCTGATGCGCCAAAGGAATTTCCCTTTGGACCCAGCATCGCATTTGCAGGATATATCCTGTTACTAGTAGGGAATAATATCAGTGAATGGTATTTGAGTTTGTTTCTTTGATACAGAGGGGAGAGCGTAATGGCAAAGAGTGACGGCATTTTAGGTATTAGCGTAAACCACGCAAGACTAACGATGGCCCTTATCAGAGGCGGTAACGTCCAGAAGGCAGTCTGGGAAGAAATTCCGGATAATATCGTTGAAGGAAATAAGATTCTTTCTCAGAATCTGTTTGCGGATTTTTTGCGTGACAAAATGGCGGAGCACGGCATGCATAGCAAAAAGGCTGCTTATGTTTTAGCGGATTCAGAGGTGTTCGTCAGAACAATGTCTATGCCCAAGGTTAACGATGACCAGCTTCGTTACAATATTCCCTTTGAGTTCAGAGATTTCATTCAGGGTGAGCTTAAGGACTACATCTTTGATTTCATTAAGAGAGAAAGTAAGGACGCAGATAATCCGAACGTTGACCTTCTTGCTTATGCTGTTCCTGTATCACTTGTGGAGGATCTTAGAAGCACTCTTAGGCTTGCAGGACTTAAGCTGGAAAAGGCTATTCCTGAGACCACAGTATATGAGACTCTTATCCATAAGCTTCCTGACGAAGAGGCAATAAATAAAGAGCGTTGCTTCATGGATATTGGAAGAAGATCCATCAGAATGGTCATCTTCAAAAATGGTATGTATAAACTCTCACATGTGATTGATATAGGTGAGAACCAGATAATCCAGGCGATAGCTGATGAAAAGGGCGTCGATTTCAGACTTGCACTTACTTACCTTAGAACTAGATTTGAGGACTGTGACAGACTTCCATCTGTAGTTAATGCATATAAGGATATTTCGCTTGAAGTATTAAAGGGTCTAAATTTCTACGAGATGTCAGATATGTCAGCCAGGCTCCATGACGTAGTTCTTTGTGGAACAGGTGCTATGACTGAGCCACTTGTAGAAATATTAAAGGAGAGAATCGACATGGATGTTATCACCATGGACGAGCTCTTACCTAAATACGATAAAGATAAAGAGTTTAATGTAACCTATGAAGCAATCGGTATCCTTCTTAACGAAGCAGGTGGCGGTATTGGAAAAGAAGGAAACATTGCTGCAGTTGGTGAAAAGACTAAACCGAAGTGGATGACAGCTTTACCTGCAATTTTAGTTGCAGCCGTGGTGCTCATTTTGTTAGCAAAGTTTGCTGTTTTTGACAGATACGCCGAGCTTAATAAGGAACAGGCAAGAGTTAATGAATTGCAGGATAGAATAGATGCTGACCTCACATATATAAAGGAGGCTGGAGAACTGTCCGAAGAATATTACCACTTCACTTGGGATGGAATGACGGAGGAAGAGCTTGGAAGAGTAAGTCGCGTAGAAGTTGCAAAGCTGGCTGATTTCATTGCAACTCAGGGAGTATCCGTTAGATCACTTTCTCTTGAAGATTCAGTTCTTACAGTATCAGTTGTTGGAGATTCACTCGAAACCATGAGTAGACTTACAGCAGCAATAACAGAGCAGGATATAGTTGAAAGCTGTTCACTTGCCAGTGCACAAAAAGATTATGTAGAAGAGACACAGACCTTCACACAGACCTTCACTCAGAATGCTGCAAATGCAGATGCTGAGACGGAAGAAGCAGAAGATGCAGAAGGAGAAGAGGAAGCAGAAGAGGAAGCAGAAGAGCCGGAAGCTACTCAGGCAGGCAGCAGCACTGTAAGCTCTAATTATGTAGTTAATGCAGAAATAAATATTTATCTTGGAACACTTAATAACGAAAGCGAGGAGGTAGAGCAGTGAATAATATTCTGACAAGAGATTTCTCCCCAAGAGAAAAAGCACTCCTGGTGGTTTTGGGAATTATTATTATTGGCGCGTTGTATTATCTTCTCATTTTCCAGCCTGTGAATGATGGAATCGCTACGGCGAAAGCCAGTGCAGATGATTTGGAAATTCAGTTGCTTAAACTGGACAATACAGTGGCACAGATAAAGAACATGCAGAAGTCCATCAACAGCCTTGATGCAAATGGACATATTATGAGTATTATGCCCAGCTATAACGCAGGTAAGCAGGAGCTTGATTTCCTTCATACTACTCTTGCAGCATCTGAAGATTACTATGTTGGATTTAAAGAAATAACCAGACAGGGCGATCAGATCAGAAGAGAATTTGAGCTTAAGTTTACTGTTGATGAGTACAGCGAGGCTGAAGATATCATTAACAATCTTGAGCACAGTGAGCTTAGATGCCTTATAAGTGATTTCAAGGTTACAACAGTTGAGCAGAAGAGCACAATCGACAAGAGCGAAGTAGAGGTTAGCTGTACAGCAACCTTCTATGAGACCATGTACGATGGCAAGGAAGATGCAGAGCTTCCTCCGGACGAAAAGAAGTCTGATTCAGACGTACAGGGAACCTATGAATATGAGTCAGTATATGACTGATAATATAAAAAAGATAAGAAAATAAGCCGATATATAAATAGAGGATTTTATGCCTTTGTTTATGTAACACCTTGTAGTTTGGGCGTTAGTTCCGGTAAATGCGAAAGCTTTTACCGGGGCGAGGCAGAGAGGAGTTATTATGAGAAAAGAAATCAGAAAAGCCGTTAAGCGCACAGCACGTAAGGGCTTTAAACTGTTTTTCATAACTGTTCTTGGAAGCTCAGTGGCCTTTTGGGCACCCTGGGCTGTTTGTCATGCTAGTGCAGCAGAAGCAGTTAGATTCTCAACTTATCTCATGATGGATTCAGATGGAAATATTGCCTGCGATGAAAACGGCAAGTATATTCAGCTGTTTGATGAAAAGGGTAATCTCCTGATCCAGAATGAGGATGTGGTTACATTCTTGGAAGCACATGCCGGTGAAGACGGAAGTAATGAGCTTTCAGCTAAGGAAAGAGAATTCTTCTTAATTGATGGAAAGTTCTATTTTGATTCCGGAAAAGAAGAGGAAATAACAAATCTGTCAGATGTTTTGCCTGCACTGTTTAAGTACGATGGATTGGCTTATGGTTATAGCCTGCAGTCTGATAGCGGAACAGTAATGATAAGTCCTATTGAGACTGATGGAGATCCTGTTTATGTAGCAAGAGTAGCTGGAGATAATGCTAATCTTCCTGCATTTACAATAACTGGCGGCGGAGATGTTGAATATCTTAGCAACGGAACGATTGGCGAAGGAGACAATTCAGCCAGCTTCGTATATGACAAGAATCATTTTTATGATGAGGATATGAATATCCTTGAATCTTTGGATGGGGTAATACCTGAAAGTACCGAGGACGGTCCAATGTTTACAGGTTACTATGCAAAGAATGGTGAAGACCGTAACCAGGTAGTAGATATTGATGGCAACATCGTTATGTCTGCAGGCGATTACTCAGATATGGTTGAAGAGGGCGGACAGGTTAGTTCCGAGTACTGTAATGTTCTTACTTTCAGCGGAAACGATGCTGATTCACTTACAGTTTATTCCGATATGGAAACCGGAAGCCTGTACAAGGATTATCAGAGAACAGAAGCTTTTGATAACATCGGCTCTGCTATTCTTTCACAGCTTGCCTATGACGCAGAGACAAATGATGAGAGAGGACACTTTGCAGGATACTATAAGCCCAATGCAGAAGATCCTGAAGCTCCCATGATTCAGATAATTGATGCTGATGGAAATCTTATCGCCGAGAATATCGGAGCTCTTTCAGGAAATGAGGAGTATGGAGCAAGATTCTACCATACACTTACTATGGATGGAGTAGAAGATGGAGCAGAGGTCTATTACTCAGATGGAAAGTGGTACAAGGATACTACTCTTTCGGAGGTAGCAGAAAATATTAGTGACATCATCGGTGGCATTCCTGCAGATGAAGAGAATGAAGTATACAGTGAAGAGAAGGAAATGGCTGGCGTTCAGACCAAATACTTCATTGGATATTACTTTGCTACAAATTTTGGTGATGAAGAGAATACGGATGAAGTGAATACTGATGATCAGGAAAGTGAAATCCTTCTTTCCGATTATGATTCTGAAAACTTTGATCCTGCAAATATAGAGATAGACAAGATTAAATTTGCAGACAGAGATGGAAACATTGTATTTGATAACAGTGTTTCAATCGATGGCGACGTTAGCATATACCAGAACTTCTATACAGTAACTGTATGGGATAATGGTGAAGTTGAAACCGTTGAATTCGCTGAAGAGCCTCAGGAAGAAGAGGAAATCATTCAGGAAGAGGAGCAGACTGAGGAAACTCAGGAGGCAGACGGAACTGAAGAAAACAGCGAAGGCGGAGAGAACACAGACTCTGAAGAAGGCCAGAACGATTCTGAGAATTCAGAGAATAATGAAGGCTCCGAGCAGGAGAACACTTCTGAAACAGAGAATAGTGAACAGCAGTCACAGGAAGAAGGTGGCGAACAGCAGTCACAGGAAGAAGGTGGCGAGCAGCAGTCTCAGGAAGAAAGCTCTCAGCAGGAAGAGAGTAATGAGCAGTCTCAGGAAGAACCTCAGCAGGAAGAGAGTGGTGAGCAGCCTCAGCAGGAAGAGAGCAATGAGCAGCCTCAGGAAGAGCCTCAACAGGAAGAGAGCAATGAGCAGCCTCAGGAAGAGCCTCAACAGGAAGAGAGCAATGAGCAGCCTCAGGAAGAACCTCAGCAGGAAGAGAGTTCATCTGATGAGGAAGAAAACAATCAGATTCAGGAAAATGCCGCTCCTGCGCCTGCAGCTGATGATGGCATAAATAATGAGGGACCGGAGAACAAAGATGATGATGATGGTAGTGCAGGACCGGTAGATATCGGAGTAGCATTGCCGGAGGAGAATGAGGATGGGGAGTGATTCCTTCTAAATAATTAAACCGTATGGGCGCGGAAATGTGTTCTGCGCCCATACTTGGAGGAAGAGTTATGAAGATTTATTCATCAAGACTATCTAAAAAAGCAAAGAAAAAAGCCGGCTTTACCCTTGCTGAGCTTTTGATTGTTGTGATTATAATAGGCATTCTGGCAGCCTTTACCGGAGTTGCCGCTGTTTCTATGTATAGGAATATGAAACAGTCTCAGCTTGATAAAACAGCTGAGACTATTTTCCATGCTGCACAGAACAGACTAAGTGAGATATATGCATACGGCAAGGAAGATTCGATTGGAAAAGACGAAAATACTGATCTTGGTATCATCAATCCTGACAATAACGTATTTTATATATCAAAGGATAGCAAAGGAAAAGATGCATCTAAACTCATTATAGGAAATGATGTTGTTAGTGCTGATATTTATAACAATCTTTGGGTTATTGAGTATCAGGCTTCAACTTGCAGGGTACTAAATGTAGTTTATGCAGATAAAGATGGATTGGGCGGATTTGGAAAGGGAATAAACGCTGAAAATGCTATAGGAGTATTGGAAGACGCCGTTGAAAATGGAAAATTCAGCTCTTCTGAGCGTAAGAATAAATATGGCTGGTACGGAGATGGAACAGCTACTAATCTTGCACAGGGTAAAAAGAAGGTGGGAAATACTTCTGCAAGTGTTGAAATAATCAATGAAGAACGTCTTTATGCTCATATGTCAGTGTCAATTCCCAATAATGATGAGCTTAAAGGTGATGTTTCATTTAAGGTTAGTATAAAAAATGCAAAAGCTGGCGATACAACAAAGCCGGTTGTTTTAGCGACTGTTGAATCAGGTATTAGTGAAGTAAAGCTATCCGGAACTGAAAGATTTTTCAATCTTGCTACTGAGACTACAGGATCAGGGGATGATGCGGTAATTACATACAACTTTGATTACCTGCTTGATAGTGCTGACGGAACCGGACTGGACAGAGTTCCACATAATGAAACATTTAAAACTTTAGTAGCAAATTCTGTAGTTCCTTATGGAAGTGATTTCTATCTGATTCTTGAGGTTTATGGCAAAGAAGGAAACGTAACTGAGGTATTGGACTATGACGTAGATAACAGCCTCTTTGCCGGAACTAAAAAGAATGGTGAAGACGGAAATACTGCCTATATTCAGTATGGAAGACATCTGCAGAACCTTAATCTGACTACTCTTAGTAATGTCAGTGCGATTCAGATAGCTGATCTTGATTTTTCAAAGACGGGATCAGGCAATATAGATGAGATACATAAATGCTGGGCATCCGTTTATGAAGCAAAGGCTTATGTACCTGGAAATTGTGAAAAACTAATTTCTTATGATGGACAAAAATATGTAATAAAGAAACTGGAGATAGCAAAGGCAACCAATCCAGATAGCGAGAACAAGACCTATTCAGGTATATTTGGCTATCTTAGTAATATTAAGGCAATAGATAACGTTATTATTACTGACAGCTCAGTTAATGCAAGTGCTGCCAGCGAAGCAGTTGGCTTGTTTGCTGCAAAGACGAGTGCGTCTGCGGAAGTAAAGATAAATAATTGCCTTATGAATGGCTGTAAGGTTGAGGGTAACAGCACAAATGTTGCAGGTGGATTTATTGGAAGTATTGCATCACCTGTTGCGGCTGAAGATATTACGCTTATAGCTACAGAAATAGGTGGCACTGCTACTCCGAAGGATGGCGGTATATTTGCAGGCGAAATTTTAAGGGCAGTAAAGACAACTAATCTTCAGATTATTGGCGGATCTGTAAAAGCAAGTGCTGATGCAGGTGCCATAGCTGGTCATGTAACAAGCGCAGGAAATGTTGAGGTTAAAAAGACAAATCTTACAGCTGTTTCTATTACAAGTGATGGTATAGCCGGTGGAGCAATCGGTTTATCTGATGCAATAAACCTTAAGCTACTTGGAGTTAATAGCCTGAGTAGTACTGTTAAGGCTACAGCAGGAGCAGCAGGTGGACTTATTGGTAAGGCAACAACAGCAGTGGATATACAGGAATCTTCCTCATATATCCCCAGTACTTATACAGATGCTATTGCAACTATTGATGGTGAATATGCTGAGAGACTTAAGCTTATAACAACTCCTTCAGATGTACCAGTAGATATTACATATGATCAGCTTGCGGCTAAACTCTCTGTTGAATTTAAGCTGCTTGATGCATTAAAGACAGAGGCAGCAGGAGATATCAGCAAAATTCAGCTGATAACAGGAGCTGGAAATGTTGGAGGACTTGTTGGTGAGTCATCAGCTGCAGTTACGGTTAAGAGATCCTTTGCTGCAGGTGTTATAGGCGCAGCTACTGGTAATGCCGGAGGATTTGTTGGAAGTTCTGGTAAGCTGGATGTAGCTGAATCTTATGCAGATTTCTATATTCAGGGAACCACTGTTGGTGGTTTTGCCGGAGTATGTGGCGCGGATTCAGTATTTGATTCATGCTATACAGCAGGATTCCTTTACGGTACAGCAACATCAGCTGGTGGATTTACACCCGGTGATGTTAGCAGAGTATCTAATTCTTATACAGTATTTAACTTTGATAATGTTTTTGATGGAGCATTATTCACAGGTGAGTCTGCAATTGCAGTTGAAGATCCTGATCATCAGCTCAATGTAAACGGAACTGTAACGAACTATCCTGAGATTGAGGATCATGAGTACTATCCGCTGGTAAAGAGTACATCTGATACTTCAGGGAAAGGATATTACGTATATTCAGGAACTACCTTCGAAGAAACAGATAATATAGTACAGGTTAAGGCACAGTCGCTTCATGAGAATAAGGACGATAATGGTATCGCTCTTCTTACAGGAAGCTTTGTAGGTGCAGCAAGCACAACTGTACCTTATAACCTTGCGCCTTTCTTTAATGGAACACTTTCAACATATCCATTCCCTGCACTTAATGTGTCAATAGATGGAGCTTCTACTGAGTTAGCACACTATAATGACTGGCTGGTTCTTGATGCTAATCCGGAGTATGAGGTTGAGATCTGGTACATGATGTACAATAGCGACCTCACAAAGCTCGATAAAAATGTTGAAGGATTCAATGGAGAGGGAATCAGACTTGCAGGAACAACTGAAGCGGTAGAAGTTGATGTAAACGGAAATACAGAGTATCAGCTTAACGTTGGTAAGAGAGATGACTTTAGTGGATATGGAGATAAGGGTTATACATTTGTAGGTTACTTTGATCCTGATGCGGCATCAGCTCCTTTGATAGAAGGTAATCCACGTACATTTGACCGTGGTCAGAAGCTTGATTATATAGCAGCTGACAGCACAACACTTGCATCTTCAATTAAGAGCAGAATGCAGGCTGGAGATAAGGTTGTCCAGACTTCTATCAACGCTGTAAATGAGTATGGCTTTGTTGGAACAAGGCATGGCAGTATTCTGGAAGAGAGTACAACCAATACCTACGGTCAGACTAAGAGAATTTATGCGGTATACAGAGAAAAGGCTACATATGTAGTAACTTTGTCCTGCGTAGAATTCTATTTGCCTGATACAGACGCTACCACTGAAACAGAATCATTAGAGTCAATTTATAACGGAGATTTTATTGGTGTTGGAAGACGCGAGTATCAGGAAATTTATGTTGAAGCAAACAGACCGTCCACACTGGCTGCGGATGAAGAGTATACCTATGATTATCTCGCAGAGAGGATAATAGAAAGAGATTATCCGGATGCAGCAACGCGCAACCAGAAGCTTGAGGAACTTAGAAACGACAGAATAAATGCAAATAGAAAGATAGAAGAAACTGTACCTAAGATAACAGGATATGAAACTTATGATCCTGATGCCTTAAGGGCAGGTGGATTCATTACGCCCGAGTATTATAACTTTGTAAATAATATGCCTGTCTATAAGATTGTTCAGATTGATCCTGATACAAAGGATGCAAATGGAAACGATCGCGAGTATAAGGATAGATGTAAGAAGGTAGAAGCTACTGGCGCAAATAATGATCAGCTTCTTCTTACAACGGAAAAGGCATATAGCTATGTAATCCTTTACACAAGTACCGATGCTAAGAGCAAACTAAATATTGTATTTGAAGATACAAATGTATCATCAACCAAGACAACCTTCTCATCATATTCTGAATTAAGTGGACTTTTGGCGGATTCTACTTATGATGGAGGAAATGACTGGAGAATCAGAGTAGCCCAGAGCGGTTTTAAGGATACATATCAGCTTCTTGATGAACTTATGGATGAGAGTGGTTATCCAGAGTTCAAGGGATTTGTTTTGTCAGACACCAATGTTGATACAAGTGGTGATGCGAAGAATGTTACTCTTACTTACACAAGAAAGAAGTATAGTCTGTCATTCCAGTTAAAGCCTAATGATGATACTTATGATGTAACTCCACTTTATAATAATAAGGATAACAGAACTGCAGAAGCTGTATATTATGGTGACTACTATGAAACATATCTCTGGGAAATAGGAACAGCTTATAGTGAAAGGGATGTGGATATTGACTGGTATCATGGCTATAGTGAAGAATCAGTATCTGAAACTGAACTATATTATGCAAATGGAAACAGAGGAACGCCAGATAAAAATGCATCTAGTTTCACGTTGTCTGGTTTAAAGGAAGAGCTTAAGAAAAAGTCATCTGGTAACGGAAGAATATTTATAAAAGACCCCAATAATAATAAAAAATATATTGCTATTGCAAATTGGGAGATTATAGTTACTAATTATGATGGTACCGATTCCTTTGCATTTAAGAGAAAAGGATTCTTCCTGTCAGGATTTAAGTATTATTATGAGGATGAACGCGGTGACTATTCATATGATGGCGAGACATATGCCTATGCAGGTGAAACAACTAGCTCATTAGATGTACTTAAGATGCCTGCATGTAATGTACTGGCTGTAGCTCAGTGGACTAATGTTCCAAAGGAACTTAGGGTAGAAGTTTACTATCAGAGTAGATACGACAAGCTGGAGAGTACAGATGACATTAAGTATGAATACTTTGATGGTACGACAATTAATTTGACTAATGGAACTGCTACAATCGGAAATAACACATTTGTTGCTGAAAGACTTATGGCTAACGCTGAGGATGTATTTGCATACATGGATCAGTTTGTCCTTTTCGGGAATAAAGCTAATAATGCTATTCCAACCGAGGATCTTCATGTTGTAGATAAGGCGTATACATACAGATATAATAAGAATGTTGCATCAACCAGAAGGTATGGTGCACCAAGAATTAATAGTGCAGGCACATTGGTTGTTGGACTTTACTATGATCGTGCCGTAATGGAATATTGGTTCCATTACCTGAGTCAGAAGTATACGTTCTCCACTGGTTGGTTTTTTACTACAACTTATAATGTTGAAAATCAGTGGACTGCTCTCCTTGCAGGCAATAATATTTATAACAAATATACAGATTATGATGGTTATCAATACGAGAATGTGCCTGATGAAGCAAAGCCATACTATAACTTTAGAAAATCGTTACAAAGCGTAGATGGTACATGGAGACCATTGGGGGATTACATGGAGGTTATGTGTTCTAGTGCTGAGATAGCTCCCACTGATAGAACTTCTATGCAATATGGTGGAAATACCAATGGTGGATCATATTCCACATCTGACGATTTGGACAGTAATCCGAGATTTAATCGTTCAATAGTATACAGAGCGCTTTATGGAGCTCCTGCATATATTTCTACGGATCATACAAACGTTGTGCCTGAATGGAATTATAAATATCAGAATGATACTATAACCCTTACTCAGTATTCGAGAAGGGGTACACAAACAATTTATGGTGCGTATGATATACAATACTTTATTGATTCAAAGACGGAAGCTACTACAGTAAGGCGTACTGATACAGGTGCTACAGCATTAGATTTCTATCCTTATTATGCTTCAGGAAGGTATGGATATAATGTATTCTACAATGAAGCAGCACCGGCTGATGGCACAACCCTAACAGGATTGAGAACAGATCCTGATCAGGATGTGGAACTTAGCATGTTTGATCAGAAAAATCCGTTTATGACGAACTTCTCTGGTGGTTCATATACACTATATCTGGCCAATACAGTAGACGGTCAACTTGTTGAAGAGAATTATCTTGATGGATATGAGTTCTATGGTTTTTCATCAGATAATAATAATCTCACATTGGAAGCGATTAAGAATTTGAATAAGACAAGCCTCCAGCATTATTCAATCCCCAGTAATGGAACCACAGGAAATGCTCTTAACCATTATGTATTCTATAAGAGAAAGACGTACCACATAGTATTTGAGGATTCCTATTTGCCTGCTAAGGATTATCTGTATAAGCAGTTTATTACACAACTAGACAAACCAGAAGTGTGTCCGTATGGAGATGGATATGATTTTGACGGCTGGTACACAGCAAGTGTAGGTGGATCACGTATCACAGATGATACTGGTAAAGTATTGGATGAGTACGTTGCGCTTGATACTACTCCAAAGGCATTAGATACATCTGATAATAAAATGAAGATGATAATGGATGCCAAGAGTAAGAATATGAAGGTATTTGCAAGATGGCTGCCTAAGAATTGTAATATCACCTTCTATCCTATCTATCCTGATATACCTGAATATGGTGCAGACACCAGACTTTGGGACAACTCAGTAACTGTAAGAAGAGGCTCGACAATAGATACTCTTCCTGCTCCTATGGCACCTGATGGAACAAGCTATTCCAACAGAGAAGTAATAAGCGATGCAACAGGAGTTTACTACATTGTTCAGAATAATGCAGGTGCAGAGGTGGCAAGATACAGATTTGACGGATGGTATTCATATGCAAACCTTGATACTCCTTCGCAGGAAGATCTGGTTGAGGATAACCATTTCATTGCAGGTGTAACTGTTGTAAAAGACAATACGAAGCTCTTTGCTAAATGGACTCAGGTATCTGGAAATGCTACATATACTATTAAATGTATAGATATAGCAACTAATGAAGTAATTCTTGAGTTCCAGAGAACAGGGCTTGGAGGAACAAGGATTACTGTTGCTCCGCCTAACTCTGGAAGTGCACTTAATGACGATATAATCGTTTCAGGTAGCTTTGCAGATCTCGGTGCTTATGAGCCATTGACAGGTGCTTTGACAGAAACCATTTCTAATGGTCTGACACTAAGATTTAAGTACAGGGCAGCGACGACCTGGTCATATAACGTTAATAGCTACATTACGGTTGGAACTACAGATGTATGTGTATCGACCTATAGTGGCACAACATCCTATATGCAGGTTCTTGTAAAGCCTAATGCTCTCATAGGGTATACAATTGCCGATTATGTAGTCGATGGAGTAGCTCAGCCGAAGAATGATTATGAGTATGTAGCAATAACAAGACCTAGCGGAACAGATCACAAGGATGTAACCTTCCACTACACGTTTAATGCTAGTGCAGGGCTCGCCGGTAATCCTATGACATACTACAAATATGACAGGCTTAATTTAGTAAACTACAATGCGAATAGCTTCAATTGGCCTTCTGGAAACTATGTTCCGGCAATAACATATACAATAGGTGGTAATACTACATATGAATTCATAGGTTCTGCGGCAGATGATGCTATTAGTAAGGCTGCTGATTCGCTGTTTAGTGGAAATACTATACCGGTTGGAGATTACAATGTGCAATTCTCGCTGGATGTATATGATAAATCTTCAGGTGCACCGGTTAAGCTTGGTACACTTAGAGATCTTGGAGCAGCAACAGTAGGTGTAAGGGATGCATCATACGAGATTACATTTAATGACGCAACTGATATTGGCAAGATATATTATGCATTCGCGGGAAGTCATGCTGGAAGCTGGTATTGGGATAAGGAATTGACAGCAGCAATCGGTCCGGATGGAACAAACATAATTGGTGCAGATATAAGTGCGCTGGATGCAACAATAGCTGCAAATGCTCAGGCTGTTAAGAATGTTATTTCAAGGACTGACACCGGATCGGGTTATAAGAAGTTCTATATTCTTAAGGGTACAGATACTGCTTATGTAATTGTTGATGAAACTGGTACTCTGAGGAATGGAGCAAGACTTCAAAATGGTGGAACAGCACTTATCGAGAGTAATGCAGGAGTAACTTATACTATCAAACTTTATAAAGCAGATGGCTCATCTGAAACAATTACAATTATTTTGCGTTAACTTAGCTATTAGCAAAATGGAACTGACAATAGACTAATTTTTTGGAGAGTGAAGTTGAAAAAGATTTCTTGTTCAAATAATTACATGAAAAAAACTAAATACGGAGAGGTCATGGGAAAGCTGAATGAGCACACCGGCGCTTCTGTTGTTTTTGCTATTGTCGGTTTCATGTTTGCTGCTATGGTATCCCTCGTTGTTGTAAGTGCGGCTTATAGTAATGCACTAAGGTTAAAGTCTGTGAAGCGTGAGGAACAAATGAATCTTGTCGCTCAGGGAGTATGCGGTGTTGTTACTGATGCACTTGCAGGAACAGACACTGTAAGCTCAAACTTAAAGATACCGGAGAATGATGAGGGGTCTATAATTAAGCAGGGTTACACACTTAATTATCAGTTTGTGGATGTGACTGAGGGTAGTACAACGACCAGATATTACACTACACAAAGTGGCGGAGTATTTGGCAATGATTATATGCTTAAAGCGGACTCTATCGGAGATGACACGAGCCTTTTCGTGGAGTATGGAAAAGAAGATGCATCTGTGGTTCAGATGCGCAAACTTATTTCTATAATGGCAAAGGAGATATTAAAATCCGGAAACAAAAATCCTGCAACACCGGTTACTTTAACTGCAAGTGATGAGCTTGATGGTGAAACCTACAGTATAACTGCAGATATATCTATGAACAAGAATTTTGAGCTGGAAATAATTACTACAGTAGCTGTTGGAGAAAACAATAAATATGTTGTTCGATTAAATGCCGATCCTGTTTATGTTTCTCAAAAGGAGACTGTAAAAGGAATTGTTGACACAAATGGAGCAAGCATTACTTCAACTGGAGATCAGAATTTCAAAGTCAATGATTGCTACATTACGTGGCCTGCCAGTCAGATTACAAGTGTGACTTCAAAGTAATACCAAAGAGGTGAGACTATGTTGCTAAAGAAATTAAAACAGAAAAAGGGAGAGACTCTTACTGAGACACTTGGGTCTTTGCTTATCATAGTTCCCGGAATGATTATGCTTGCGGGAGGAATAGTTTCTGCTGCCAAGATTAATAATGAGGTTAAACATTCAGAAGTTCAGGTTATGCCCAATTACACCGCAATAGGTCCGGTTGATTCAACTACCCTTACAGGAGGTGGCTTTTCTATAAAAATTGATTGGGCAAAAGATGACGGATCTGCATATTATTATAGATATGTCGATACGGAGTAAATGCTTATGAAAAAAACAATTTGGAAAGTTAGGCGAAAACTTCATAGTTGTAAAGCATTTAGTCTGGTTGAACTATTGTTTTCAATCCTTATTTTGATGCTGTCAACTACAGTTATAATTCAGTGCTTTAATCTGGGTGTGGGTAATTTTGTGAGAGAGACCAGAGCCTCAGAAGCTCAGCTTTTGTGCTCAGCGTTGGCGACATCCATTCAGAATGAGCTAAGCTATGCACAGGATATCAAAATAGATGGAAGCGGAAAGCTTGAATCCTATTATAGCTGTGCCAGAAGGATGGGATCTGGAAGTAAAATAATTGTTGATGATGGGCAGCTATTTATTACAAGTGATGATGTAACTGATGCTTATCCTTTAGTTGCACCATCCAATTACACTGCAAGTAATCGTGCGGGAGTTAAGGGGGGAGGTAAGTTTTTCATAGCATATCTGAAGGATAATGCTATTGAGTGGAACGCCTCCAAAAAAGTTTTTGAGGTCACTATCTGGGTAGATGATGCAACTAAAGCACCATTAAGCGCAGATGCAGCTAAAGACAATGCATTAGCATATTCTAAGTTCTGTGTTAAGCCTATGGCTGGAGCAGAATGAAAAAATTAATATCAAACTACAAAATCCGATGAAGCTTATGCCTCAGCGGATTTTTACGCTCTGAATTTTAAAAGAATATTATTTTTTGTCTTTTTCATCAAGCTTGGCCCGAAGTTCTGCAATAATCTTGTCCTTTTCGGCAATAGTTTTGTCCTTCTCAGCAATGGCAGTATCCTTTTCGGCAATAGTGTTGTCTTTTTCAGCGATAGTTGCGTCTTTTTCTTCTAACTGTTGCTTTTGCTGAGCAAGCAGATTCTCTGTATACTCTTTTTCACGATAATAATCCTCTCGGTCGCGGCATTGCTTCATGATAACCAGATCAGAGTTAGATAGAAAGATAGATTCGGCGGTGGATTCCATAGACGGATTCTTTTCAGTAATCATCTTTATTTCCTCCCATGTAGTTGCTTTGAATAGGCGGGCCCAAGTATCTATGCCATAGGCTTTATCTTCATCAGTTGCCATATCTGTATGCTTTAATTCTATCACGCGAATATTTAAGTTCCTACTGCATGCGATAGCCCCTTTCCTTTAGAAGTAGAAAAACGACTTGGTATAAATTCTTTTTTTAAAGGGTTAATTATATGTCTTTTTTCTACTATAGTTCTTATGGAAAGCGTATAGAAACACGATAATAAGTCGGAATTATAGCTTATTCAGGTAAAAAAACATGTGTGGATACGTATAAACCGAGCTATGTAATAAAAGAATATAGCCTGCATACAATTCATTGGTTCAAATCGACATATAAAAACATAGAAAATGGATGTGATTATAGTCGCTGAAACTAAATATCTTCAGCGGAGGCCTTTAATGGTCACGACATCTGTGAATAAGTACAAAAAAGTAACCATCATAGGTTTTCAACGCTTTTTACTACAAAAATTATCCGTAGTTTAGAGAATTATTAGATTTGTCTGATAGACTAAAGTATGGGAACTAATGGGCTGTAGCATACTGGATTCTTATGAGGACCCTATATGATTGCACATAGCTTAAACTACTATGGATACGATAAAGAGACCTACAATGAATGCAGAGAATTGATAGACGACACAAATAAGAAGCATGTCGTTATTCTTAATCTGTGGTTTTTTACGGTCAATTTATTCTGTATCCTTTTTTCTTTGTTGGGATTATTCAGCGTTAATCAGAGTGGAATAGAGCTTTACATATTTTTTAATATAATTACCATAGGCTCATTTGTTATTTCCAAGCTGATTCAGCGCACGGATAATATCTATATTCTCCAATTCTACATAGTATGGAATGTATTTGTGTGGATGTCATATTGTATAAGGATTTCCGTGGATCAGCCATACATGGTAGCGGCGACATTCATGGTTGTGCTTGTTGTTATTTCTTATTCCTTTATCACAACTATGATTCAGATGTCTATTCTCTTAGGCATTTGCGTTATGGGATTTATGTGGTCATCGTTTGCAGTAAAGCCTGCGAATATTGCGACGCAGGATCTTTATAATGTAATCATTTTCCTTAGTTTGTCATTTGTTCTTCACTTTGCATTCCAGAGAACGAGGATGCAGCAGTTCGTAACATTCCAGAAAAACGTTCAGATTCAGAGAGAGTTGGAAATCAAGTCCAGCTTTGATGCACTGACCAGCCTTCTTAACAGAGGAAGGTTCTTCTCCCTTGCGGGAAATATCCTTGGAAATCCCCATGAAGAATATATGGCAATCTGCCTCCTTGATCTCGATGGTTTTAAGCAGATAAATGATAAGCTGGGTCATCAGATGGGTGATAAGGCAATACAGATAGCTGGAACAACGATAATTAATGCTCTTAATATCGACATGTCAGAAAAGTGGGCATTCCAGCAAAAGGTACTTAGTGAAAAAGGCAGCTTCCCCGGAAGGCTTGGCGGAGATGAGTTCATTGTTTTTATCAGAGGAAAAGCTAACAGGGATGAAGTGGTTTCGCTTATTCAGGGTATGTTAAATGATCTTAATAACGTGCAAATGGGTGAGCTTAACGGTCTTCACGCTTCATTTGGCGTTACAGAGATAAAAACAGATGATGATATAGATATGGCCTACAAGAGAGCAGACGAGGCTCTGTACGAGGCTAAGAGAGCAGGAAAGAACCAGATAAGATTCAATAATAAGCAGGAGGAAGGTGCATGATGCTAATAGACTCAGGCATTTTCAATCTGCTCATACTGCTTTTAATATTGCTGATGATCTGGTTGATATGCATGCTTAATCATTTCCTGGTTGAAAGAAGAAGGGCTGTAAAGATTCTGGAGATGCTCATTGGAATAATTGAAGCGGGGAATCCCAACCTTGATGGGCACTCACTTCATGTCCATAATCTGTGCATGCTTATGTATGAATTTTTACCCTATCCCTGCAAGCTTACGATAAGACCTGGAGATCTTCACTATGCATCTCTTCTTTTGGATGTCGGTAAGCTTGGAATTCCTTCTGATATTTTGCAAAAATCGGGTAAGCTTGGGAATTCTGAGTGGGAGATTGTGAGGAAGCATCCTGAGCTTGCGCTTGATATTTTAAAGGGTGTCCCAGGCATGGAAAGGATATACAGTTATATCCTGTATCATCATGAAAGAATTGATGGAAAGGGCTATCATCAGCTCACTGGTGATCAGATACCTTTGGGCGCAAGGATAATAGCCATTGCAGACACTTATTCTGCCATAACCATGAACAGATCCTACAAGGCTTATTTGTCATATGTAGAGGCTGTAGCAGAGCTTAAAACAGTAGCAGGCTCGCAGCTTGATGCTAAGCTGGTTAAAGCATTTTGTAATATTCCCATGAACAAAGTTGATGCATGTCTTGATGATGTGCGTGCTAAGATGGAGCGTTTCTACGAAGATAGAAAGGGCGCAGAATGAGCAGAATATTAAAGAGGGCGGGAGCAGTACTACTTGTCATGATAATGACAGTATGCAGCGTATCCTGTGCCGGACAAAAAAAATCAGATTCACTTAGTGTTGACCCTGATACAGCGCCTCACATGACCCTGGCGCTTAGGTCAGGCATATATGTGGATGCAATCGAATCCTGTCTTATCCCTTTTGAGGAAGAGAACAGGGTTATCTGCGATATTGTTGAACTGGGTGAAGAGGAGCTTCATGGAGGCCTTGTGGCAGATTCCGAGAACAAGAATGGAACCTATGACCTGTGCATGGTGGACGGTTCCTGGATGGCGGAATTTACATCAAAAGGGATTCTCATGAATCTCTCAGATGCAGGCTATGAGCTTGATGACGACATCATAGGTGCTACCAAGACAATCTGTTATCACGATGGTGCGCTTTATCTAGCGCCATATTATGGAAACGTGACAGTTCTTTTGTACAACAAGAGAGTTGTCGATAAGCTGGGATTTACAGAGGATGATTTGAAATCCCTTGATTCTATCAAGACTGTTTGCGATAAAGCCAAGGAATCCGGCAATTTCGGATTCATGTACAGGGGCGATTCCAATAATAACTATGTGGTTGATTTCCTTCCGATTCTGGCGTCCTATGGTGGCTGGGTTGTGGATGAAAACAATAAGCCGACAGTTGATACACCAGAGTTTAAAGAGGCTATGGCGTTTTATCTTGAGCTTATTTCAAGTGGTAAGGATGAGAGCAGAGATAATCTCATCATTGCTATTGCAAATGGGGCAGCAGCTATGGCTATTGGATGGCCGGGCTGGTATACACCAACTGCAAGATCCTCCTCAGACTACATCGCTCTTACAGGAAAAGTGTCAGATGATGCAACAGCCTATAACGCAAATGTTTATGGAATATGGACTATAGGAGTTCCAGAAAATGCACAGAATAAGGAGCTTTCAGTTAAACTTCTGAAATATCTGATGGACTCGGAGGTTCAAAAGAGCACTATAGAAGCTGGCGGAGTTCCCTGCAGATATTCATCTTTGCAGGATGCAGAGGTGTTAAAGGACAATCCTCCATTTGCAGCTGTTCTTGAAGCTCTTGAAAATGGAGTTTACAGACCGGTTATGGAGGAATGGCCAGATTTCTATACAATTCTTGGTGAAGAAATGGGAACGATCATAGAGGGCAAAAAGTCCATTGATGAAGGGCTTTCGGATGCCCAGGACAGACTGGATAAGTTGCTTAATTAGTTCGATATATCTCTCTTCATACAGATCTGTAAAACAGGTCAAAATAAAAAGCTTCTTTGCAATGGCTGCTAAAGAAGCTTTTTATTGTCTGCATTTTGTAATCAGATTCTTGCTTTAATTCCCATCTTTTCGTGCATCCTTTTTTTGCGCTCATACATGCGCTTATCTGCAAGAAGGTATACAGCGTGGGGATCAGCATCTGATATTTCAGTACTGAAGGCATAGCCTGTTGCCACACTTCTTCGGTACTCTGGATAAAGTACATTTTTTACTTCCAGTGCATCACACAACCTGGTAATGAGGGTTTCGACCTCTTCCCAGTAATCCTTGGTGAGGATAGCTACGAATTCGTCGCCACCTATCCTTGCTACAAAGGCTTTTCCATCGAAGCACTGGTGGAGGACTCCTGCAAATTCCTGAAGGTAATTATCACCGCTTGCATGTCCTCTGGTATCGTTTATTTCCTTAAGTCCGTTGAGGTCGAGACTGACTACGCAGTAATCTGTTTTCCTCTTTACAAGATCTGACATGTACTTCTCATATCTGGATCTGTTTGGCAGATCAGTAAGTCCGTCAGCGTATGCCAGATGGGCGAGAGAAGCGTATTCCTTGCGTCTTGCGTAGGATTCCGTTATATAGGTTGAATAGTTCAGCATTGTGGCAAAGACAAAGGCAAGTCCGCCCATGGGGGTTGCTCTTTTGGTCATCATGTTAAGCGGTACTATCGCATATCCTTCAAGCATATAGAAAACGAAATTCACGATGAAGGAAATGGACATGACGATAAGACCAAGTAGCTGTATCTTCTCAGCCGGCTGAAGTTTTTTCTGTGCGATGTCGCGGCCAATGGTTACAACCAGGAACAGTATTGTAAGAAGTGATATGCCCTGATAGTAAGCAAGGGTTAAGTTTACATGTACAATTCCGGTGACATGCATAAGGAAAAGGAAAAAGCATATAACCGCGCAGGTGGTGGAGGTTACCATGAATATCCAGTCCAGATAGTGTTTTTGTATGCATCCTATCAGCATGTACATGAGAGGAATCATCATGTAAAGCGAGAAATATTCAATCTCTGTAGTGTGTTCCCAGGTGTTCATGAAAAGGTCGCAGAGTCTGAAATAACACAAGATCCATATTCCCAGATCAATGAACAGTAGTGAAGAGAACAGCTGCGAGAGTATATCCGGAAGGGTTTTGTAGAATATCAGCGATATGATGAAAAATGCCATTCCGAATATAATGAGGAACGCTGCTGTACTTAGTGCAAAGAAATTGGTAAACAAAAAGTCCAGCGTTACATCTGTGTAATCTCCAAAAACAGGGACTTCATAGGAATAAGTGTTGTCCTCGTTAATGAACAGTCTGATCTCAATATCCGTAGTTTTGTCAAAGGGCTTTAATGTCACAAAATTGTATTTTGTGCCTATATATTCGCCTTTTTTGAATTTAGACATAAACTCAGATTCAATAAGGGCACCGTCCTGATAAAATTCAAAGGCGCTGTTTTTAGACAGGAACTTTATAGCAGGAAAGGCGTAGTGTTCATCTGAGGTAACTGTGTTTTTAAAGGAGATAACATCACCACTTTCATTGCTATAATTATATCTGCTTGGCATTACTACCAGGGAGACATCGGTGTAAGTATCTTTGGGAGTTGTTATGGTCCATCCGTCTGTCAGCTTTTGAAGGCGAGGCTTTCCTGTTGGCCTGAATGCATAATGACAGGCTATTACCAGGAAAAGGAAGGTTATGAATGCAATTGTAAGGAAGTAGAAGGCTTTCTTTTTCATTACCTTGCACCTCCTTCCTGAGTCGGTGCGCCAGCCATGATGTCGGACATCATCCAGCCAAGTCTGTTAGCGTGGTGCTTTTCTTTTTCTTTATACATGCGGTTATCTGCAAGGATGAAGACATCAGAAGAAGCTCCTGAAGGCACTTCAAAGCTGTAAGCAAAGCCGCAGGATGCAGAAAGATTGATGGATGTCTGAGAGTTGTTGAAAATATCAATTCTCCTTCTCATATCCTCAATCATTTTTTCGCATATTCCAAGATCAGGGTTTTCAATGGCGATTAGGAACTCGTCGCCGCCTGTTCTTCCAATCAGGTTAGCACCAACAAAGGACTGCTTTAAAATATCAGCAAAGGAACGGAGCATGAAATCGCCCTCAAGGTGTCCTAAGGTATCGTTAACCGGCTTTAAATTGTCCATATCCAGACTTATGATGGCGAATCTTCCATGAACTGAAGCCATGTACTGCATACATTTAGCACGGTTCATAAGACCTGTTAAGGCATCTGTGTAGGCGAGACCTTCAAGGTGATTCTTTACATAAGCGGCATTTGTGTGCTCAATGCTGTGGTAGAAGTAGAAAACGAACAGGCAAAGAACCAGGAACAATGCACCGATAGTCATGAAACCGATGTTTGAATAGGCTTCACCGCCGCCTCCAAACAATTTGAGGAAATTGTATTTTATGATGTCGACAACGCAGCATGCAATGAATACAAGAAGTCCGAGAATAAGGACTGAATCAGAAGTTGTACCAGTATATTCTATGGTGTTCCTGGACTCCTGATAATGTCTGTGAATATTCAAAACTATTCTTGGAAGTAGTATTGCAGCTTCGACGATAGCAAGCACATGCACTGTTCGTACAAAGAGGTTTATGTGTATGATGTTAAGCTCGTGGAGTACAAAGGTTGAAATAGGGAAAAGGAAGTCCACGGCTATAATTATCTTCGCTATTGCAGAGTTGAGCTCAGGATGTGATGAAATCAAAAATGCTATGATGGCGAAAGGAACTGTGTACAGAGCAATATATTCCACCATCGTAAAGAAGTAGTCATTGTCTGACATGAAGTTAAATATGTCGTTGAAGGCAAGGTTGTAGGAACCAAGCACATAAGAAATGATCGAGCTGTAAATAAGTGACAGGTCTCTTCCGTGATACATGTACAGATAGGATGAGAGAGTCAGAAGCATGAAACCAAAGAGACAGAGGAAAAGGCCAATAAATATATCAAGTCTTTTACTCTGCAGATAGTTAGTTCTTACATCATTGATATTGCCATAGGAGATGGCTGAAATTCCGGAGAATGCGTCATTCTCTGTGACATCAAAGGTGATTTCTATAGTTTTTCCAAGCTGATTATCAAAAACCGGCACAAAGTTGTAGTGCTTGGGAACCATTCTGCCAGCTTTATCAAAGTCCTGGCCATATTCATAGACAGTAACTCCGTCAATTTTCACTGTAACTGAAGAGAGTAAGCTTCTGAACATGATACATGCAGAAGGAACAGGCTTTAGAGGAAGATTCCTTGAGAGGGTTACTACGTCTCCTCTTTTGGTAGTGCCGAGGTTTACATCAGTCAGATTGGCACTTTCAACGTAATAATCGCCATGACGAACAGACCAGCCTTCATTAAGCTGGGTCATGTAGTATTTACTGGGTTTAGTTAAAAAGGAACTTCCGAAAACAACAAAAAACAGAGGTATAACTATTATTGCAATCGGAAGAAGCCAGACATTAATTTTTAAATAATCTCTCAGTCTCATGGCGTTCTCCTTCAATTTAGTATAGCAATTTTTAATGTTTGGTTTATTAAAAAAGGGTTATAATTTGTAAATTTATTTATTAAAAATATATGCGCCAGAAGTCGAAATAAAACTTCGTAATTTACAGAAAAATATAAAATAATGTTTCAGCGATATGATATAATTCATAAGGAAACAGACAAGGGCGCAAGTTACATTATAACTCTTGTTTTGAAACAAAACGAAAAAAGTTTTCGATATAAAGGAGGAAAATTTTTATGGGTATTATTAAAGCCGGAATTGGTGCTGCTGCAAGCGTTCTTTCTGATTCATGGAGAGACTATTTCTACTGTGATGCAATTCCTACAGATACACTTGCTGTTAAGGGCCAGCGTCGCACTGGAAAGACAAGCTCAAATAAGGGCAATGAGAACATTATTTCTAATGGTTCAATAATCGCAGTTGCTGATGGACAGTGCATGATCATTGTTGACCAGGGTAAGGTTACAGAAGTTTGTGCAGAGCCTGGTGAATTCGTTTATGACACAAGCACAGAGCCTTCACTTTTCTACGGAAGTCTTGGTGAAAATATCAAGGAGACATTCAAGAAGTTTGGTAAGAGAGTTGGTTTTGGCGGTGATGCTGCTAATGATCAGCGTGTTTACTACATCAACACAAAGGATATTATTGGTAACAAGTATGGCACAGCTAACCCGGTTCCTTTCCGCGTAGTTGACAGAAACATCGGCCTTGACGTTGATATTTCTATCCGCTGCCATGGTGAATATAGCTACAAGATCGTAGATCCTATTCTTTTCTATACAAACCTTGCTGGTAACTTCACAGGTGAGTACAAGAGAGAGCAGATCGATTCTCAGCTTAAGAGTGAGCTTCTTACAGCTCTTCAGCCTGCATTTGCAAAGATTTCTGAGATGGGTGTTCGTTACAGTGCACTTCCCGGACATACAACAGAGATCGCTGATGCTCTTAACGAAGTTCTTTCTTCTAAGTGGGGACAGACCTATGGTATCAGAATTTCTACATTTGGTATCAACTCTGTAAATGCTTCTGAAGAAGATGAGAAGATGATCAAGGAGCTTCAGAAGAACGCTGTTTATCAGAATCCTAATATGGCAGCAGCTACACTTGTTGGTGCACAGGCTCAGGCTATGCAGGATGCAGCAAAGAATACAGCTACAGGCCCTATGATGGCATTTGCTGGCATGAATATGGCACAGCAGGCAGGTGGTGCTAACGCAGCTAACCTCTTCGCAATGGGACAGCAGGCAGCACCTCAGCAGGCAGCTCCTCAGGCAGCTCCTCAGGCAGCAGCTGGCTGGACATGCTCATGCGGCACAACAAATACTGGTAACTTCTGCTCCAATTGTGGACAGCCCAAGCCCAGTGCTGAGTGGACATGCTCATGTGGTACTGTAAACTCCGGTAAGTTCTGCTCAAACTGCGGATCACCGAGACCATAATTTTGTAAAAGAGATTGTATATATGGGATTAACTGAGTACGAGTGCCCCGCCTGTGGCGGGGCGATGGAATTCAGCGCTCAGGCACAGATGCTCTCCTGCCCATACTGCGATACCAAGATTAAGGTTGCAGATTATAAGGCACCGAGGAAAGAAGAGCAGGATAAGGATGCAAAGGCAGACAGTAACGAGTGGAAGCCGGAAGAATTAGACGGTATGGTTGTTTACTCCTGTCAGTCCTGCGGTGGTGAGATTATCGCTTCTGAAAATGAAGGATCTCTCACCTGTCCTTTCTGTAGCAATAATGTTGTTGTTAAGGAGAAGTTTGCAGGAGATCTTAAGCCTGATTACGTTATTCCATTCAAACATGATAAAAAAGCAGCCATGAAAGCCTATGCGGATTTTGTGAAGGGCAAGTTTCTTCTCCCCAAGGTCTTTTATGAGCAGAACCATATAGACAAAATACGTGGTATCTACATTCCGTACTGGCTGTTTGATGCAACCATTGATGCGGATTATGTTTTTGATGCCACAAAGGTAAGAACCTGGAGCGATTCTGATTATCATTACACTGAGACTAAGCACTATGAGGTAACAAGATCAGGTACTGAAAAGTTCAAGCACGTTCCTCATGATGCTTCCAAGGAGATGCCTGATGATCTCATGGAATCAATAGAGCCCTTTGACTTTGGAGAGGCGGTTCCTTTTAATGGGGGATATCTGGCTGGTTATCTGGCAAACAGATATGACGTGTCCGTTGAGGATACCGAGGCTCATGTCCTTGAGAGAATGAAGCATTCAGTTGATGCTGACATCAAGAATACGGTCAGCCATTATTCTTCTAGCATTGTCAGAAGAGATGATCAGAACGTCAGCGGTGTTTCGCACAAATATGCGCTTTACCCTGTCTGGCTCCTTAACACAACCTTCAAGGGCAAGCCATATCTTTTTGCCATGAATGGCCAAACTGCTAAGTTTGTAGGAAATCTTCCTACGAGTCTGCCTAAGGCTTTTGCGCTGTTTTTAGGTTCTTCAGCTGGTTTTACACTTTTGTCTATAATAATCTGGTTTTTATTTTTGAGGTGATATGATGCCTTTTAGGAACAATAACAATTTAATACGAAAAAGCTTTGGCATACTTATCCCTCTGTTTATAATTTGTGTTCTTGCATTTGGCGGTATAACTGCCAAGGCAGGTAGCGAGGGGTTGGTTGAGCCAATCTACACAGAAGATGGATCCTTGTATCCTGTAATTGATTATGCTGATCTTATATCTGATGATGAAGAGGAGTATCTGGCATACAGGATATATGACATCCAGAATACTTATGATTCTGCGCTGGTAATTCTTACTATTGATTCCACTGGCACAAGGTCAGCAATGGAATATGCAGATGATTTCTATGATTACAATGGATATGGAATGGGTGAAAAGCACAATGGAATAATCATGCTCATATCCATGGAGAATAGAGATGTCTGGTTTGGAACAACCGGATCTGCTATTAAGACTTTTTCAGATGACGATATCGATGATCTTGTATATGATTGCTCTTATTATCTGTCAGATGGAAATTACTACGCTGCATTCGAGAAATATGTTGATGAATGCGAAGCTGAGCTTAAAAGAGAATATGAAGCAAGCATTTTCACACCAAAGAAATTCTATATATGTCTTGCAATTGGATGTGTGCTTGGCGCATTAGTTCTTTTGGGATTCTGGCTTCAGCTTATAACAGTATCTCCGAAGGATAGTGCATCAGACTATTCATCCGGCGGATTCAAGCTTACAAATAAGTCAGACACATTTATTAGAAGCACTATAAGTAAGACTAAAATCGAAAAAGAGAGCGGATCCTCTACTCATTCAGGATCCTCTGGAACCTCACATGGAGGAGGCGGCGGTCATTTCTAATATGAGACTTATAATTGGAAAAACCGAAGAAAAAAATAGTGAGTTAGTTTGTGAATTTATTAAAGGCGCGCTCCTTTCTAATGTTCTTAGAAAGGAGGGCGTCTTTGTCGACATGCCCTGCTCTGGAATGGGGCGCTGCGGAAAGTGCAGAGTAAAGTTCCTTGAAGGAGCTTCTGTGGCTACAGATGCAGACAGACGCTTCTTTTCTGAAAAAGAGCTTGAGGAGGGATATAGACTTGCCTGCAGAGCTGTTTTAAAGGAAGATGCCAGGATTGAACTTCTGGATGGGAATTTGGAGATTGGTTCTGAGGTGGCGGATGGTTCCAAGAATGATTTGGGTGATCTTTGCAAAAAGCAAGAGAGTCTGGGAATGGCAGGAAGTCAGAAGATTGTAGTTGCGATAGATATCGGTACAACTACTATAGCAGCTTCTCTTGTGTCTAATGGTGCTACTGTTACAGGAATGAATCACCAAAGGAGCTTTGGGGCTGATGTAATTAGTAGAATTCAGGCATCTGTAAGTGGAAATGGAGACGAGCTTAGAAGACTTGTTTTAGATGATATAAGGAGCATGATTTATAAGGCCTTTTCTAAGGCAGGACTTAGTGCTGATACAGAGCCAGATGAGATAGTAATTGCTGGTAATACCACTATGCTTCATCTTCTGATGGGGGATTCCTGTGAGGGACTTGGAAAAGCTCCCTATACTCCTGTTAGGCTGGCTTATCCTGAACTTAGCTATAGTGATGTTTTTGGTACCGGGGCTGAAGAAAAGAGTGGTTCGACAGGTATTTCTGATAGTAAGCATGGGGCGCAGAGCGATACTGATAATAAGTATGCTCATACAAAAGTGAGGCTACTTCCTGGAATCTCAGCCTTTGTCGGAGCAGATATAGTGTCAGGTATGTATTCTCTTGGCTTTGATAGAGTCCCTGAGGGAAAGGCTTACATGCTTATCGACCTTGGAACAAACGGAGAGATGGCTATTGCCGGATCTGACAGGATTCTAGTGGCTTCAACGGCAGCAGGCCCTGTTTTTGAGGGCGGTGGTATTTCATGTGGAATGCCCGGAGTAGAAGGTGCTATCGAGCATGTGACTATAAGTAAAGGTGGCGCTGAGGCAGAGGGAAACGGTGGCAGAGCATATTTTAAGGTGAAGGCACAGACTATTGGGGATGTGAAGGCCTCTGGCATCTGTGGAAGCGGAGTGTTAGAGCTTGTTTCAGAGCTTAGAAGATGCGAAATCATAGATGAAACAGGACTTCTTATGGATGAGTATTTTGATAACGGATTTCCTGTGGATGAAGAAGGTTCAGTATCCTTTTTACAGGAAGATATCAGAGCAGTTCAGCTTGCAAAGGCTGCTATAAGGGGCGGAATCGATACCCTTTTAAGTGAGTATGGGTGCAGCGCTGCAGATGTGGATAAGGTTTATCTGGCAGGTGGCTTTAGCGAGCATATAAGCCCTGAAAATATCAGATATCTGAATATTCTTCCGGGAGAATTTGTAGATGGAAATGTTATCAGTTGCATAGGAAATGCCTCGCTGTCTGGATGCATTAAGGTGGCAGAGGACGATTCTGGAGATGACCTTCAAAGGATTGTTTCAAAAACCAGAGAGGTTGTCCTTGCAACAGAAGATGCATTTAGCGAGGCATTTTTAGAAAATATGAATTTTTGAAGCTATATTATTTTGCTTTGTGGTCAAGTGAAGCCTTTACGAAGCCTGCAAAGAGCGGATGGGGCTTGTTGGGGCGAGACTTGAGCTCTGGATGAGCCTGAGTTGCTACATGGAAGCTATTTGCAGGAAGCTCGATCATCTCAACAATTCTTCCATCAGGTGAAAGTCCGCAGAGACGAAGTCCATTTTCCTTGAGTGCTTCTCTGTAGTCGTTGTTTACCTCATAGCGATGACGATGTCTTTCGGCGATCTCTGTTGTGCCATAGAGCTCATGTGCTTTTGAACCATCCTCAAGTACGCAGGGATATGAACCAAGTCTGAGTGTTCCGCCAAGATCATCATCAGCTGTGTGATCAGGAAGGAATGCAATGATAGGATTCTTGGTATCAGGCTTAAACTCAATTGAGTGAGCATCTGAAAGTCCAACAACATTTCTTGCGAACTCAACGATTGAGAGCTGCATTCCAAGGCAGAGGCCAAGGAAGGGAACGTTATTTTCTCGGGCATATCGGATTGCTGTGATCATGCCTTCGATACCGCGGTCACCAAAGCCGCCGGGAACAATTACACCATCAACATCACCAAGGATTTCAGCTACGTTTTCAGGAGTTACAGTTTCAGAGTCAACCCACTTGATGTTAACTTCTGTCTTTGCCGCGATACCGCCATGCTTTAATGCTTCAACCACGCTGATATATGCGTCGTGGAGCTGAGTATATTTTCCAACAAGAGCTACGCTTACTGTCTGATTAAGTGAGTAAAGGGTGTCAACCATTGCCTTCCAGTCTGTAAGATCGGGCTCAGGGCAGTCGAGCTTTAAGCAATCGCAGGCAACCTCAGCAAGGTGCTCTTTTTCCATTGCAAGAGGAGCTTCATATAAGTACTTGAGGTCGAGGTTGTTGAGTACGTTTTTACTGGGTACGTTACAGAAAAGAGAAATCTTTTCCTTAGTATCCTGATCAAGCTCAACCTCACTTCTACATACGATAACATCGGGCTGAAGACCCATTCCCTGAAGTGTCTTAACAGCTGACTGTGTGGGCTTTGTCTTGATTTCCTGTGAGCAGCGAAGGTAAGGGATAAGTGATACCAGGATTATCATGGCATTGTCGTGTCCCACTTCGTGCTGGAACTGTCTGATAGCCTCAAGGAAGGGCTGGCTTTCGATATCACCGACGGTTCCGCCAACCTCTATGATTGCAATATGAGTTTCGTTGTCCTCATAGTTTCTGTAGAAGCGGCTTTTGATCTCGTTTGTGATGTGAGGGATTACCTGAACTGTGTGTCCACCGTAATCGCCGCGTCTTTCTTTGTGAAGAACAGACCAGTAGATTTTACCTGTTGTTACATTAGAGTTTTTACCAAGGTTCTCATCTATGAAACGCTCATAGTGACCAAGGTCAAGGTCTGTTTCAGTGCCGTCGTCGGTTACGAAAACCTCGCCGTGCTGAATAGGGTTCATGGTTCCTGGATCAATATTTATATAAGGGTCGAACTTTTGCATTGTAACCTTATAGCCTCTGGCTTTTAACAGTCTTCCAAGTGAAGCAGCTGTAATACCCTTTCCAAGTCCGGACACAACTCCGCCCATGACAAATACATACTTTACGCCCATTTGAATTCCTCCTTCTGACATAAATGGTGTGAAATAGGTAACGAAAGTTAAGACAGAATGTCGCCCTTGACATCCTGAGTTAATTTGAAAATAAGAAATCTGCAAAAATGATGCAGGTATTTAAAAAAGAAATTATAATGCTATTATATATTAAAATCTAGAGGATTTAATAAAAAATTTATTTTTTGAACACAGGAAATTCGCTTTTGCACAATTGATTTTTGCTAAGGCTATGAATATAATGGGGTTTGAATGATTTTTAAGAGGTAAAATTTATGGATAATAACATGAATAATAACAACAACTCCGGTGGGGATAACAACCCCAGGAGACAAAACATATTACTGCTTGTAGTTGCAGCTCTGGTCACTATTTTGTGCATGACTTATTTCATGAGAGCAATGACATCAACCAGTAATAAGGAAATAAGCTATACCGAGTTTATTCAGATGATAAACGAGGGAAAGGTTGAGAGCGTCGTTATCGAAAGCGACAGGATCAGCATCATTCCCAAGGTGAGCTCAGAGGGTGTCAAATACAATCCCTTCTATGGTTCAGCAACTATCACTACATACTACACAGGAAAAGCTGAGGATGATTCAACACTTACTAAGAGACTTCTTGATGCGCAGATACCTGTAAGTAGCGAGGTTCCTGATTCATCAGGCGCTGTAATCTCCTTCGTGCTTTACTACATTCTGCCTATTCTTCTTATGTGGCTTATCTTATCCTTTGTATTCAGACGTATGTCAAAGGGTGGCGGCCCTCTTGGAATTGGCAAGAACAATGCGAAGGTTTACATGCAGAGAGAGACAGGGGTTACCTTCAAGGATGTAGCTGGTGAGGATGAAGCAAAAGAGTCACTTGTGGAGGTTGTAGATTTCCTTCACAATCCCGGCAGATATTCAAAGATTGGTGCGAAGCTTCCTAAGGGAGCGCTTCTTGTAGGACCTCCCGGAACAGGTAAGACTCTTCTTGCAAAGGCTGTTGCAGGTGAAGCACATGTACCTTTCTATTCACTTGCTGGTTCAGACTTTATCGAGCTTTATGTCGGTGTCGGTGCAAGCCGTGTGCGTGAGCTTTTTGCAGAAGCAAGTAAAAACGCACCCTGCATTATTTTCATCGATGAGATAGATGCGATTGGTAGAAGCCGTGATAACAAGTATGGCGGCGGAAATGAAGAACGTGAGCAGACACTTAACCAGCTTTTGTCTGAGATGGATGGATTCGATTCCTCCAAGGGTGTCCTGGTGCTTGGTGCAACTAACAGACCTGAGATCCTTGATAAGGCGCTTCTTCGTCCCGGACGTTTCGATAGAAGAATTATTGTAGATAAGCCTGATCTTAAGGGTAGAGAGGAAATCCTCAAGGTTCACTCCAAGGATGTAAGAATGGATGAAACCGTTGACCTTAAGGGCGTAGCTCTTGCAACAAGCGGTGCAGTTGGATCAGACCTTGCGAACATGATCAACGAGGCTGCTATCAATGCAGTTAAGGATCACAGAGAATATGTATGCCAGCAGGATCTTATGGAAGCTGTTGAGCAGGTTCTTGTAGGTAAAGAGAAGAAGGACAGAATCCTCAGCAAGGAAGAGCGTAAGATCGTTTCCTACCACGAGGTTGGACATGCTCTTATAAGTGCGGTTCAGAAAAACACAGAGCCTGTACAGAAGATCACAATCGTTCCCAGAACAATGGGAGCTCTTGGCTATGTAATGCAGGTTCCTGAGGATGAGAAATATCTTCAGACCAAGGACGAGCTCATTGATGACATTATCGTAACCCTGGGCGGACGTGCTGCTGAGGAGGTTATCTTTAATACAGTAACAACAGGTGCTGAGAATGATATCGAGAAGGCTACTTCAATGGCCAGAAGCATGATCACAATGTTTGGTATGAGTGAGAAGTTCGGACTCATGCAGCTTGAGTCAGTTCAGAACAGATACCTCGATGGAAACAGAGTGCTCAACTGCAGTCCGCAGACAGAGTACCTTGTAGATGAAGAGGTTAAGGCACTTCTTGCAAGCTGCTATGAGAAGGCTAAGAAGATCATCCGTGAGCACCTTAATGCAATGGATAAGATCGCACAGTTCCTCATTGAGAAGGAGACTATCACTGGTAAGGAATTCATGAAGATTTACCGTGAGGTTGAGAATATTCCTGAACCTACTGAGGAGGAAGCTGAGGCAGCAAAGCGCGGACGAATCTATGCTACACGTCCTGAGTCAGCTGCAGTAGGCGAGAATGTTCCTACTAAGGAAGAAAAGAAAAAGGAAGAGATAGCTGAAAAAGCTCCTGATGATGATTTCTTTGCAAAATCAGAAACAGAGGAGGACAGCTTCTGGAAGAAGGAAGAGGAAACACCTGCTCCTGCTCCGGCGCCAAGCTTTGAAGCAGAGATAAACGACGCTTCTGTTCAGTACAGACACCTTGGAGATGATGATAAGGTAGTGAGCGGCGGAAAGTTTTCACATGTACCTGATAACTTTGACGAGAATAAATAAGATTTGCAGGCTGCCGTAATATGGCAGCCTGTTTTATAATTAAAAATATGGAAGAGAAATTTAACGTACAGGAAGAGTTAAAAAAGCTCCCCAATCAGCCGGGAGTTTATATCATGCGTGATGATAAGGATACCATCATGTATGTGGGAAAGGCAGTAAACCTCCACAATCGTGTGAGGTCTTATTTTCGTAAAATCGTTGGAAGAGGCCCTCAGATAGACAGGATGGTGTCTCAGATAGCAAGGTTTGAGTACATTGTCACAGACTCAGAGTTGGAGGCGCTTGTTCTTGAGAATAATCTTATTAAGGAGAACAGTCCTCGCTACAACACCATGCTTAAGGATGATAAGACCTATCCTTATATAAAGGTTACTGTTTCTGAGGATTTTCCCAGGATTCTGTTTTCCAGACTGATGAAAAAGGATAAGTCCAGGTACTTTGGTCCCTTTACCAGTGCTGTAGCTGTAAAAGATACTATAGAGTTGATAAATAAAATATACGGACTAAGGACTTGCAATAGGGTTTTGCCAAGAGATATCGGAGTGGACAGACCATGCCTTAATTATCATATGGGAAGGTGCTCTGCGCCTTGCGATGGCAAGATTTCCAAGGAGGAGTACGCAGAGAGAATAGCAGGTGCACTGGATTTCCTTGATGGAAACTATAGTCCAATAATCAAGAAGCTGACTGATGAGATGGAGCAGGCATCTGAGGAGCTGAATTTCGAAAGAGCAGCAACCTACAGGGATCTGTTAAATAGTGTCAGACAGGTAGCACAGAAGCAGAAGATGACAGATGCTGCTATGGAGGATAAGGATATTCTTGCGATTGCTTCTGATGAGAATGATGCAGTTGTGCAGGTTTTCTTTGTAAGAGATGGAAGGCTCATTGGAAGAGAGCATTTTTATATGACGCATATTTCCAATACGCCTCAGGATGAGATTCTTCTAAATTTTGTAAAGCAGTTCTACGCCGGAACGCCTTTTATTCCCAGAGAGTTGATGCTTCCTGAGCAGATAGAGGACATGGAAGTTATAGAGAAATGGCTATCTACCAGAAAGGGCAGCAGGGTTTATTTGAAGGTGCCCGAGAGAGGTCAGAAGGAAAAACTGATGGAGCTTGCAGCACAGAATGCTGAGCTTGTTCTTTCAAAGGATAAGGAGAGGTTAAAGCGCGAAGAGGGCAGAACCATAGGCGCGGTCAAGGAAATCGAGAAGATTCTTGGCATAGAAGGGCTTACCAGAATGGAGGCCTACGATATTTCTAATATAAGCGGCTTTGCCAATGTTGGTTCCATGGTTGTTTATGAAAAGGGAAAGCCCAAAAGAAGTGACTACAGAAAGTTCCGCATTAAGTCAGTTTCAGGACCTGATGATTACGCCTGCATGAAGGAGGTTCTCACAAGGAGACTGATGCATGGTCTTGAGGAAAAGCAGGAGCTTGAACGCAGGGATATTGATGCACAATATGGTAGCTTTACCAAGTTTCCTGATCTTATTTTGATGGATGGTGGAAGAGGCCAGGTAAATATCTGTCTTCAGGTTCTAGAGGAGCTTGGGGTATCGATACCTGTGTGTGGAATGGTCAAGGATGATAACCATAGAACCAGAGGCTTATATTTCAACAATGTGGAACTGCCGATAGACAGGCATTCAGAGGGCTTTAAGCTTATTACGAGAATCCAGGATGAGGCCCACAGATTCGCTATAGAGTATCACAGATCCCTTAGAAGTAAGTCTCAGGTAAAGAGCGTTCTTGATGAGATACCTGGAGTTGGACCTGCCAGAAGGAAGGCTCTCATGAGACATTTTAAGTCCATTGAGGACATCAGAGAGGCTGATGTGGACACATTGAAACAAGTGCCGGAGATCACAGAGAGAGCGGCAAATGATATATACAATTACTTCCACAAAGAATGAGAATGTGGTAAACTTGTCTAGAATTGGGAGGTTACATATGGCTACAGTTAAGCTTAAAACCGTTATTAGTAAAATGGAACTCACAAACCTCACACCTGAGATTGATGTGGCAAGAATTCGCATTCATCAGCCCGACATCAACAGACCGGCGCTTCAGCTTGCCGGATATTTCGAGCATTTCGATGCTACCAGACTTCAGGTTATCGGATTCGTTGAATACACATATATGGAATCCATTCCCGAGGCTGACAAGGAGAGGGTTTACAGAGAGTTTCTTTCTTTTGATATCCCTTGTGTGGTATTCTGCAGAGATCTTATACCGGATCCTCTGTTTGTAAGAATTGCCATTGAGGAACAGGTTCCGATCATGGTTACCAAGAAATCAACCTCATCATTCATGGCTGAGATCATCAGATGGCTGAATGTTGAGCTTGCACCCTGCATTTCTATTCACGGTGTACTTGTTGATGTTTATGGTGTCGGACTTCTTATTACCGGTGAAAGCGGAATCGGTAAATCTGAGGCTGCTCTTGAGCTTATCAAGAGAGGACACAGACTTGTATCTGATGACGTTGTAGAGATCAGGAAGGTTAGCGATGTAACACTTATCGGTACAGCCCCTGATATTACAAGACACTTTATCGAGCTTAGAGGTATCGGTATCGTCGATGTTAAGACACTTTTTGGTGTATCAAGTGTCCGCGATACTCAGAATATCGACCTTGTTATCAAGCTTGAGGACTGGGATAAGGACAAGGAATACGACAGACTTGGTCTTGAAGAGGAGTACACAGAGTACCTTGGCAACAGAATCGTTTGCCACAGAATTCCGATTCGTCCCGGACGTAATCTTGCGATTATCTGCGAATCTGCAGCAGTTAACCACAGACAGAAGATGATGGGTTACAATGCTGCTCAGGAGCTTTATAACAGAGTACAGAATTCACTGGCCAAGGGTCAGGAAGATGATGACTAATATATTTATTCAGAAGGTGGAGAAATGGAAAACAGTTTAGTAGAGAAGTATGTATTTGGCGTTGATATAGGGGGAACAACCGTAAAGATCGGTCTCCTTGATATGGATGGACACAAGATCGAAGTATGGGAGATTCCCACAAGAACTGAGGATGGCGGAAGCAAGGTCCTTCCTGATATCGCTGAATCCATCAGAAAGAAGATGGAAGAAAGAGGTATTAAGGATTCTCAGGTGGTAGGTGTTGGTGCTGGTGCACCCGGCCCCTTTGATGAGAATGGTGTTATTTTCAAGGCTGTAAACCTTGGATGGAATGAGTTTAACATGAAGGATGAGCTCCATGATCTTGTAAAGATGCCTGTAAAGTGCGGTAATGACGCAAACGTAGCAGCCCTCGGTGAGTACTGGATGGGCGGCGGCCAGGGCTATAAGGATATGCTTATGGTTACACTTGGCACAGGTGTTGGTGGTGGTATCATCCACAATGGTAAGATTTTCAACGGTGCTACAGGTGCTGGTGGAGAGATCGGTCACATCCATCTTGTTGATGATGAGCCTCTTCAGTGTGGATGCGGCAACTACGGATGCCTTGAGCAGTACGCTAGTGCAACAGGTGCAGTTCTTCTTATGAACAGAGTACTTGAGAGCAGCGATGAGGAATGCGTTCTTCGTGGTAAGGACTTTGTCTGCAAGGATATCTTTGATGCAGCAAAGAATGGCGATAAGCTTGCAAATGAGGCTATTAAGCAGTACGGCGATTGCCTTGGTAAGGGACTTGCAATCATCGCATCTACAATCAATCCTGAGATAATTGTATTTGGTGGTGGTGTTTCTAAGGCTGGAGATATTCTCTTTGACCTTGTTCGTCCTTCCTTCGAGAAATATGTATTCCATGGTGCAAAGAGAACTAAGTTCGCTCTTGCTAAGCTTGGAAATGATGCAGGAATCTTCGGAGCAGCTAAGCTCGTTCTTGATTCTGTTTCAAAATGAGAGAAATATGATTTGTAATATAGAAGAAAAGCTTTCCGGAATCATTTCGGAAAATAGCATAGTTAAAAATGAAGATATGAGCAGGCACACCACATTCAGATGCGGTGGGCCTGCCGATTATTTTGTTAAGGTGGCTTCAAAGGACGAGCTGTCAAAGGTACTTAAGGCTCTTAAAGAAGCTGGTGCTAAATTCTTTGGGGACTTCTATGTAGTTGGTAATGGAAGTAACCTTCTTGTGTCTGATAAGGGCTACAGAGGCGTTATTATTTCACTTACCGGGGAGTTCGAAGAAGTGAAGCTACTTGATGAGACTCATATTTATGCTGGTTCTGCAGCTATGAACGTGGCTGTTGCTAACCTTGCAAGGGATAATTCACTTACAGGCTTTGAGTTTGCACATGGTATCCCTGGAACCATAGGCGGAGCGCTTATCATGAACGCCGGTGCTTACGGCGGAGAGATGAAGCAGGTTGTTAAGAGTGTTACTGCTATGGATGCTGATGGGAATGTGGTTGAGTATTCAGCCAAGGAAGCAGATTTTGGCTATAGACACAGCGCCTTTAAGGGTAAGAAATGTGTGCTTTTAGGGGCTGAGATTGAGCTTTCAAAGGGTGTTAAGGAAACCATAGAAGCAACCATGGCTGACCTTATGGTCAGACGCAGAGATAAGCAGCCTCTTGAGTATCCAAGTGCGGGTTCTACCTTTAAAAGGCCGGAAGGATATTTTGCAGGTAAACTCATACAGGATGCCGGATTATCTGGTTTTTCTGTAGGAGATGCGCAGGTTTCTGAGAAGCACTGCGGTTTTGTAATAAATAAAGGAAATGCCACAGCTTCAGATGTGGACAAGCTTATAAAGGAAGTACAAAAGAAGGTATTTGAAAATTCCGGAGTTGAACTTTCTCCGGAGGTTATCAGACTGGGAGAGTTCTAGGAATGAGAATTGTAATCGTAACCGGAATGAGCGGCGGTGGAAAATCAACAGCTATACATATGCTTGAGGATGCGGGATTTTATTGCGTGGACAATCTGCCCCCGAGCCTTTTTGAAAAATTCGTTGAGCTGATAACAATGCCAGACAGCGAGATAACTAAGGTTGCGCTTGGCCTTGATGTTAGATCGGGCCAGAGATTCGAGGATGCGCCAAGGGTTATTGAGGAGTTCAGGAAGAGAGGACTTACAGTAGAGGTGCTTTTCCTTGAGTGTTCAGATGCTGTTCTTGTTAAGAGATATAAGGAGTCAAGACGTAAGCATCCCTTATCTCCGGATGGAAGAATAGAAGAGGGTATCACTAAGGAGCGTCAGCTTCTTGGCAAGATAAGGACTATGGCTGATTATATCATTGATACCTCTCAGCTTCTCACAAGGGAATTCAAGACGGAGATGGAAAAGATTTTTGTTGCTAATGAAAAGCACAGTAATCTTATGGTTACGATTCTATCCTTTGGTTTCAAGCATGGTATTCCTTCAGATGCGGATCTGGTGTTTGATGTGAGATTTTTGCCGAATCCCTTCTACATAGATGAGCTGAAGCATCTGACGGGTAATGATAAGGAAGTACAGGATTACGTTAAGAGTTTTCCTGAGTGTGGTCAGTTCCTTGATAAACTGACGGATATGCTGGAATTTCTGGTTCCGGGATATATTAATGAAGGAAAGTATCAACTGGTGGTGGCAATTGGTTGTACAGGTGGGCAGCACAGGTCAGTCACCATTGCCAATGAAATATATGAGAAGCTTAAGGACAGGAATGAATTTGGTATAAAGATTTATCATAGGGATCTTAAGCATGCAAGGTAAGAGAAATGTCGTTTTCAGGTGATGTTAAGAGCGAATTGGAAAAACAGGTGGCGCAGGCAAGACACTGTCAGCTTGCTGAATTGTCTGCAATCCTCATGAATGCTGGCTTTGCGGAGCTTTGTGATGACGGAAGTTACAAGGTTTATTTGCAGGAGGAGCCTGGTAAGGTATCTAGAAAGTTCTTTACAATACTAAAAAAAGCATTTAATATAGACACTGATGTGCATGATTATTCAATAGGAAAATTTGTTCAGGGCAAGCCCTATAAAATGGTATTGTCTGGAAACGATGAAGTGAAGTCTATTCTGAAGGCCATACACGCACTGAATGAGGACGGAACGGTCAGAACATCTTCCGATGGTATTAGTCAGCGAATAATAATGAAAAGTTGCTGTAAGAGAGCATTTCTTAGGGACACATTTATGTGTATTGGATCAATAAGTGATCCCAGCAAATCCTACCACATGGAGTTCGCTTGTGGGAGCCAGGTGATGGCAGAGGATATCAAGAAGCTGATTGATAGTTTCGATATCGATGCACGAATTGTACAGCGTAAGAAGTATTACGTTGTATATATTAAGGAGAGTACAGCTATTGTTGATCTCCTGAATGTTATGGAAGCACCTGTCAGTCTGATGAATATGGAGAATGAGCGCATTGTCAGAGAAATGAGAGGCGCGATAAATCGCAGAGTTAACTGTGAAACGGCGAACATTACCAAAACAGTTAATGCAGCGTCCAGACAGACGGCAGATATTTTATATCTCCGAGATCATTATGGATTTGAGAATCTTCCGGAGACCTTAAGGGATATGGCTGAGGCCAGACTTCAGTATCCCGATGCAACACTACTAGAGCTTGGGAAATACCTTGATCCTCAGGTTGGGAAATCAGGAGTAAATCACAGACTCAGGAAGCTTAGTGAACTGGCTGATAAGCTACGAAGCTAAGTAAGAATGTCAAGTTTCGGGCATTCGGTTTTATATGCAGGAGGAAATTATGATAACAAAATCTATCGAGATCAAGCTTCCGGGTGGACTTGAGGCACGTCCGGTTGCAGAGCTTGTGCAGCTTGCTAGCAGATTTGATAGCACTGTACACATCGAGGCACAGTCAAAGAAGGTAAATGCAAAGAGCATCATGGGTATGATGACTTTAAGTCTTAATAGTGGCGAAGCTGTTACTGTTATTGCTGATGGCCAGGATGAGGCTGATGCAGTTGCCGGAATGGAGAGCTTTCTCTTAGGACAGATGCAGCTTTCATAAATGAATATAATGCCGGTGCTAAGGCACTGGAGATATTTTTAAAAATCCCTTACAATTTGATTGTAGGGGATTTTGTGCTATATACTTACTTAAACGATTGAGTATATTTGTTGAAGGGGAAATCTGGAGATAATATGTCGAAAAAGAAAATGCTTTTTGTATATAATCCAAAGGCTGGCAAAGAACGTATAAGAAGTAATCTTTTGGATATCATAGATATTTTTGCAAAGGCTGATTATGAAATTGTGGTTCATCCGACTCAGAAAAAGGGTGACGCAGTTCAGGCTGTCATGGACAGATCAGATGAATATGATATTGTAGCCTGCTGCGGCGGAGATGGAACTCTTGATGAAGTAGTAAGTGGTATGTGGAAGTCAAAGAGGCGCACTACTATTGGCTATGTTCCAGCTGGCTCAACGAATGATTTTGCTGTGAGCCTTGGAATTCCTTCTGCGATGCATGAAGCGGCTGAAGGAATAGTAAATGGTAATGAATTCCAGTGCGATATCGGAGTAATGAATGAAGAGACCTTCGTATATATAGCAGCATTTGGACTTTTTACAGATGTATCCTATCAGACAAAGCAGGATGTAAAGAATGTACTTGGACATATGGCATATATCCTGGAAGGGGCTAAGAGGCTTTCAGAAATCAGATCCTATCATCTGAAGGTTACTACAGATGAGGGAGTTATTGAGGATGATTTTGTTTTTGGAATGGTAACAAATTCAAGATCAGTGGGAGGTTTCAAGGATATCACAGGAAAGCAGATACTTATGGATGACGGAGTTTTTGAAGTTACGTTGGTGAAGCTTCCGGATAACATGATAGATATGAGTAATCTTATGGCTGCATTTTTGAACAGGGATATTAACACTGAGCAGATGTATTGCTTTAAGACAAAGCATGTTGTTTTTGAATCCGATGAAGAAATTGCCTGGACTAGAGATGGCGAATATGGCGGTGATCACACGCTTGTAGACATCAGGAATGAGAATAAGGCAGTAACCATCATGGTTCCACAGGAATAAATGCGTTTTATGCTGATAAATTGTGGGGTGAGCGGAAATGTTTCATGTTCATTTTTTGTTCATAAAACGTTTAAAGACTATTTACCTCAGATAATATCTTAGACAAATATTTTCGATATACTAAAGATGTCAGATGAAGAAAGGCAATACCAATTAAAATAACTTTTTCATAATATGCCAAGGAAGCACGAGCTTCCTTGGCATCCTCCCTTTTATAGGACTTTTTTGATTTCCATAGGTGGAAATCTTTTTTTATTTATTAGAGAGTTTCGGGCTCTGGATATGTTACGCCGAAGGTATCTACAGTAACCTTGTCCATTACCTGATCTTCTACGGGGCGATCGCTCCAGTCAGTTTCAGTCTCAGCAATTTTGTTAACAACATCCATTCCCTCAATTACTTTACCGAATGCAGCGTAAGCGCCATCAAGGTGAGGTGCATTCTTGTGCATGATAAAGAACTGTGAACCTGCTGAATCAGGGATTGCAGTACGAGCCATAGAAAGTACGCCCTCTGTGTGGAGGAGGTCATTCTTGAAGCCGTTCTGTGTGAACTCACCCTTGATTGAGTAGCCGGGGCCGCCCATACCTGTTCCTTCGGGATCTCCACCCTGGAGCATGAAACCCTTGATTACGCGGTGGAAGATAACTCCGTCATAGAAGTTGTGGTTAATAAGTGAAATGAAATTATTAACTGTGTTAGGTGCGATCTCAGGATAAAGTTCAGCCTTTATAACGTCGCCGTTCTGCATCTTTATAGTTACGATAGGGTTTTTATTTTCTGCCATGTTTTCTCCTTTTTTCACAGTGCCTACGCCACCTTTTCAAAAGTATATATTCTGCTCGACGGACGCTTTCGCTCGTTTCGCATCGTCGCGTTACTAAGCGCTAAAAAACAGCGCTAAGTAACGACGTGCTCAAAAGCCGCATCGCAGAATATATACTTTTGATATAGTGGCTTAAACTACATGTCAATATATTAGATTTCCGTTGGAAGAAATCTGCGATTAATTATACAATAATAATGAAATAATGATATAGAAAAAGGTATGAAAGTGCTAAAGAAAATAGTATTTTGTTTAGATAACGAAATAGAGGCTGAGTTTGGAGAAAAAGTGAATTCCACCTGTGAATATCTGAAGGAAGAGGGAATTCAGGCTGTCATTATATACCCATCAAAAGAAGACATTAGTAAAGAAACGCTTTTGCTTAAGCTTTTCGAGAATAGTGAGGAAGAGAATTTGAATGATATTCTTTTTCTGACTGATTCGGATTTGATTGCGGAGTGTCTGGTTTATAGTGGGGCATACGTTGTAGGAATACAGCACGAGGGGAATGGAAGTGAGAATTTCCCTGGGCTTAAGTATGTTTTTGCTGAGATAGATCAGGTTGATGTGGATTCATTTATCAAGGCATATCAGCGTTATGCTAAGCTCCCATGGGACGTGCTGGAAACTGAGAGGTGTCTTATCAGGGAGACTACCGTGGAGGATGTGGATACTTTTTATGAGCTCTATGCGCATCCAGAGATGACAAAGTATATGGAGGGGCTATTCGAGAACCCTGAGGATGAGAAGCGTTATACCAGGGACTATATAGAAAAGGTATATGGTCTTATGGGCTTTGGCGTCTGGACAGTAATCCAGAAGGAAACAGGGAAGATAATCGGAAGAGCCGGCTACAGCGCAAGGAATGGCTTTGATGATATTGAGCTTGGCTTTCTTATAGGAATGGATTATCAAAGACAGGGATATGCCTACGAGGTTTGTAAGGCTATCCTTACCTATGGAAAAGAGATACTACTGTTTCCAAGAGTTATAACCTTTGTTAAGGCGGAGAATGTAGCTTCCATAAAGTTATGTGAAAAACTTGGGTTTACAGTTAGTGAAACAGTAGATATAGAAGAAAATATCTATGGCACTGAGTACCATGACGGCGAGCGTGTTTCACGCGACAAAGCTCAATTTGGCAAGTATATCAAGATGGTTATAGAGTTTTGATGGGCTGAAGGTACTGCCAGGTTGAAAATAATACTTAACTTGATATTTGGTTTTTTTTAAGTTACCATACATATTGTGATAAGAGGGAGAAAATTACGTAATACCTAAATGGATTAGAAGTAGGAGGTATGGATGAATTCAATGGATTTATTTTCGCTAGTTGCAGGGCTGGTCGGCGGATTGGCTTTGTTTTTGTATGGTATGAATGTAATGAGTGGTGGCTTGACCAAGGCTGCAGGTGGTAAGCTCGAGGCGGTTCTTTCAACCGTAACCAAGCACCCATTCATTGCTTATCTTTTCGGTGTGGGCGTAACTGCTCTTGTGCAGTCGTCATCTGCTTCAACCGTAATGGTTGTCGGTCTTGTTAATTCCGGTATCATGACACTTAAGGAAGCTGTTAATGTTATCCTTGGTGCTAACCTTGGTACAACATTCACTGCATGGCTGCTTTCATTAAATGCCATCAGCAGTGATAATTTCCTTATTAATCTTTTGAAGCCAACATCATTTACACCATTTTTGGCTATCATCGGTATTGTTCTTTACATGTTCACCAAGAGTGATAAAAAGAATAACATCGGTCTGATTCTGATCGGTTTTTCAGTGCTTATGTTTGGTATGAGCATGATGTCAGACGCTGTATCACCTCTTAAGGATAATGAGGGATTCCAGAAGATTCTTATGTCCTTTAGCAGACCTTATATTGGATTTTTGGTTGGTGTTCTTTTCACAATGGTAATCCAGAGTTCTGCGGGAACCATCGGTGTAATGCAGGCGTTGTCTGCTTCGGTACATATCACATACAGCATAGCACTTCCTGTAGTAGTTGGTGCTGAGGTTGGTACATGTATCACAGCTATCCTCTCATCACTTGGTGCCAATAAAAATGGTAAGAGAACAGCACTTATGCATTTGTATTTTAATGTGATAAAGGCTGGAACCTTCATGATAGTTTTCTATGCTATTCACACCTTTGTTCATTTCCCGTTCATGTATGAACAGGCTGGAATGGTTGGCATAGCTTCGATTCACACATTGATCAATCTCGTTGGAACACCGCTTATGCTTCCCTTCTCAGGACTTCTTGTTAAGATGGCATACGCAACTATTCCGATCGATGAGAAGGAAAAGGAAGAGGCAGAGGAAGCTGCTGGAATCACAAAGCTGGATCCTTTGTTCTTAAAGAACCCTCCCTTTGCTCTTGAGCAGAGTAAGCAGGTGGCTATGGACATGGCTTCCTTTGCTAAGGATGGACTTGAGAAGGCTATCTCACTTTTGGATAAATATGATCCTGAGGTTCTTGATGAAGTCAGACGTCTCGAGGAGAGAGCTGACAGATATGAGGATCAGCTTGGAACTTATCTGATGCAGATAAATAACCATCATCTTGCAGAGAAGGATTCAAGAACACTTTCAATCATTATTCACTGCATTACTGATTTTGAACGTATAAGTGACCATGCGCTTAATATAGCTCAGACAGCCAGAATCATGAATGAGAAGAATGAGAAATTCTCAGCTAAGGCAAAGGAAGAGCTAAAGGTATTCTCCAATGCTGTTAAGGAAATCGTAGAGCTGTCATTCCAGTCTTTTGCTAATCAGGACCTTAGACTTGCAAGATCAGTTGAACCTCTTGAGGAAGTAATTGATGGAATTAATATGGAAGTAAAGCGCAGACATGTGCGCAGACTTCGTAAGGGTAAATGTACAATTGATCTTGGATTTATCCTCTCAGACCTTGGAACAGATTTTGAGCGTATTGCAGATCACTGTTCAAATGTAGCTGTTTGTATCCTTGAGGTCAGCGAGGGTATGTTTGATACTCACGAATATTTAGAGCATCTTAAGGAAGAGAAGAATCAGGAATTCGAGATTGCTGTTGATCTTTATGAGAGAAAATATCGCCTGCCTGTTATGAAGAAGGGCATGGAGGATGAGGAAGAGCTGGATCCTTCATTTGCTGAGGATCACGCAGCACTTGTTAGCATAAAGAAGGCTGAAGAGGAGGATGCGCTCCTTGAGGCAATGGAGGCCGAGACTAAGAAGAGCAAGGCAAAGAAGGAAAAAGCTAAGGCTAAAGATAAGGCAAAGAAGAAAAAGTAATGAAAGGAAGTAAACATGAGTACCAGAGTAATTGAGTTAAAAAGAAGCGTATTTGAGAGTAACGATGAGAGAGCAGACCTTCTTAGAGGCGAGCTTAAGGATAAGGGAATTTTTCTTTTAAATCTTATGTCTTCTCCTGGATCAGGAAAGACAACAACACTTAAGGCTACAATTGCAGCACTTAAGGATAAGTACAAGATCGGTGTTATGGAAGCTGATATTGATTCTGATGTTGATGCAAAGAAGATTGCGGAGACAGGTGTTAAGGCTATCCAGCTCCACACAGGCGGAATGTGCCATCTTGATGCAGATATGACAAGACAGGGCCTTGACGCTCTTGTAGAGGGTGATGTGGATCTTGCTATTCTTGAGAACGTAGGAAACCTTGTTTGCCCTGCTGAGTTTGATACAGGTGCTTCTAAGAATGCTATGATCCTTTCAGTTCCTGAGGGACATGACAAGCCTCTTAAGTATCCTCTTATGTTCAGCATCTGTGATGTTGTTCTTATCAACAAGATTGACGTTGCACCTTATTTTGATTTTGACCTTGAGAAGTGCAAGGAGTACATCCACATGAGAAATCCCAAGGCAGAGATCATTCCTATCTGTGCAAAGACAGGTGAGGGTGTAGACAAGTTTGCAGAGTGGCTTAGCGCACAGGTAGAAGACTGGAAGAAATAATGACACAGGGAAGAATACATTCAATCGAAACCTTCGGCTCTGTTGATGGGCCGGGGGTTCGTTTTATCATTTTTTTAAAGGGCTGTAATTTAAGATGTAAATATTGTCATAACGCTGACACCTGGAATCCCGAGAGCAATGACATTAGAAGTGCTTCTGAGCTTTTGGACAGAGCAGAGCGCTACAAGAGCTACTGGGGCGAGGACGGCGGAATCACAGTAAGTGGCGGCGAGCCTTTACTGCAGCTGGATTTCTTAAAAGAGCTTTTTCATGAAGCAAAGGAGAGAGGCATAAATACCTGCATAGATACAGCAGGAGAGCCTTTCACAAGACAGGAACCCTTCTTTTCATCATTTAATGAGCTTATGAAGGACACGGATCTTTTGCTGGTGGATATTAAGCACATAGATAACGAACAGCACATAGAGCTCACAGGAAAGCCAAATGAGAACATTCTGGATATGCTCAGGTACCTTGATGAGATAGGAAAGCCTGTCTGGATAAGACATGTGCTTGTGCCTGGTATAACAGATGTTGATGAGTATCTTCATAGAACAAGGGAGTTTATCGACACTCTTTCTAATGTTCAGAAGGTTGATGTTTTACCTTATCATTCACTTGGCAAATTCAAGTGGGATGAGCTTGGAATAAAGTATAAGCTGGAGGGCGTTGATGCTCCTACGGCTGACAGAATAGAAAACGCAAAGAAAATACTTGGATGTTAATAGATACCGGTTTTCGAAGAACAGACTTTGGTCTGACTTTTGAGAACCGGTATATATTTTTGGCGTTTTTGTATATTTGTTTTAATTTTGGGAGTGAAAACCCCTAAAATAGTTAAAAAATTGACAAAAAATCTCAGAAACGCCATTTTCTTGGCTTTTTTGGTTGAAAAGTTTCTTAATATATGTAAGAATACCATTCGGGTTGTTTTATATAAAGTATATATCTTGTGCGATTAATGTTGCAAACCACAAGATATTGTGTTTATAATAAGTACAGAGGAGAATTAATACTATGAGAGAACAATGGAGAGGCTTCAAAGGTAACAAGTGGACAGATGAAGTAAACGTAAGAGACTTCATCCAGAATAACTACCAGCCCTATGATGGGGACGAGAGCTTCCTTGCTGATGCTACTGATGCTACAGACAAGCTTTGGGGTAAATTACAGGAGCTCCAGAAGAAGGAACGTGAGAACGGTGGTGTTCTTGAGTGTGAGACAGAGGTTGTTTCTAGTCTTACAGCATATGGCCCTGGCTATATCGATGAGTCAATGAAGGATCTTGAGAAGGTTGTTGGTCTTCAGACAGACAAGCCCCTTAAGCGTGCATTCATGCCTTATGGTGGTATTAAGATGGCTGAGCAGGCAGCTGAGACTTATGGCTTCAAGGTAAACGAGAAGTACCACAAGATCTTCACAGAGTATCACAAGACTCACAACCAGGCTGTTTTTGATGCTTATACACCTGAGATGATGGCAGCTCGTCACAGCCACATCGTTACAGGCCTTCCGGATACATACGGCCGTGGACGTATCGTCGGCGACTATCGTAGAGTTGCTCTTTATGGTATAGACTTCCTTATCGAGCAGAAGAAGGAAGATTTCGCACTTTGCGGTTGCGGAGTTATGACAGATGATATCATCCGTCAGCGTGAGGAGATCGCTGAGCAGATCAGAGCTCTTCGCGGAATGAAGGAAATGGCTGCAGTTTATGGCTATGATATTTCACAGCCTGCTCAGAACGCTAAGGAAGCTGTTCAGTGGCTTTACTTTGGATACCTTGCAGCTATCAAGACTCAGAACGGTGCTGCTATGTCAGTTGGTCGTGTTTCTACATTCCTTGATATTTACATCGAGAGAGATCTTAAGGAAGGAACACTTACAGAGTCTGAGGCACAGGAGCTTATCGATCACCTCGTTATGAAGTGCAGAATGGTTAAGTTCGCTCGTATCCCCAGCTACAATCAGCTGTTCTCTGGTGACCCTGTATGGGCTACACTTGAGGTTGGTGGATTTGGTATGGATGGTCGTCACATGGTTACAAAGAACGACTACAGATTCCTTCACACTCTTGAGAACATGGGACCTAGCCCTGAGCCTAACCTTACAGTTCTTTACACATCAAAGCTTCCTAAGAACTTCAAGAAGTATGCAGCTAAGATCTCTGTTACAACTTCTTCAATTCAGTATGAGAACGATGATGTTATGCGTCCTGTATGGGGCGATGATTACAGCATTTGCTGCTGCGTATCAGCTACACAGACAGGTAAGGAGATGCAGTTCTTCGGAGCTAGAGCAAACCTTGCTAAGTGTCTTCTTTACGCTATCAATGGTGGTAAGGATGAGAAGTTCCTTGACAAGCAGGGTAACCACATGCAGGTAGGTCCTGAGATGGCTCCTATCACATCTGAGTATCTTGACTATGATGAGGTAATGCACAAGTATGATCTTATGATGGATTGGCTTGCTGGACTTTACGTAAACATCCTCAACCTCATTCAGTATATGCATGATAAGTATTACTACGAAGCAGCTGAGATGGCTCTTATCGATACAGATGTACGTCGTACATTCGCTACAGGTATCGCAGGCTTCTCACACGTAGTTGATTCACTTTGCGCTATCAAGTATGCAAAGGTTAAGACAGTAAGAGATGAGTCTGGTCTTGTTGTAGATTACAAGATTGAAGGCGACTTCCCTAAGTATGGTAATGATGATGAGAGAGCTGATGAGATCGCTGTATGGCTTCTTAAGACTTTCCTCAAGAAGGTAAAGAAGAACCACACATACAGAGATTCAGAGCCTACAACATCTATCCTTACAATCACATCAAACGTTGTTTATGGTAAGGCTACAGGTGCTCTCCCGGACGGAAGACCTGCATTCGCTCCTTTCGCTCCCGGTGCTAACCCGGCTTACGGCGCAGAGCAGTCAGGACTCCTTGCATCACTTAACTCTGTTGCAAAGCTTCCTTACGAGTATGCACTTGATGGTATTTCAAATACACAGACAATCAATCCTGGTGCACTTGGTCACGACGACGAAGAGCGCGCAGACAAGCTTGTAAACGTAATGGACGGATACTTCGATCAGGGTGCACACCACCTCAACGTAAATGTATTCGGTGTTGAAAAGCTTAAGGACGCTATGGAGCATCCTGAAAAGCCTGAGTACGCTAACTTCACAATTCGTGTATCAGGTTACGCTGTTAAGTTCATCGACCTCACAAGAGAGCAGCAGATGGACGTTATCAACAGAACATGCCACGAGACAATGTAATAGTTTCGCAGCTAAGTTTTTGATATTTTGAAACTCTATATATTTCATTCAACGGACGCTTTCGCTTCGTAAAAAACGTAACGGTTCTAATGTTGTAAAATACACAACATAAGAACCGACGTTTTTTAAGACCGTTTCATGAAAATATAGAGTTTCTTTTTATTAAAAAGCATTAGCTGTGAGGGGTAGAAGATAAAAGAAGCAAAAAAGAAGCCAAAAATAAAAGAAGCAAAAACAAAAGAAAAAAAGAGAAGCAAAAAGGAAAAGCAAAAAACAAAAGAGAAGAGGAATAGGATATGGGTAATTTAGAAAATAAGAAGCTTATACTTGATGTAAAGATTGATATGGATGGACCTGCATATCAGATGAAGGGTAAAAACTGCGAGGTTTTAATGATTCCTTTTAAGGGGTCAGCTACAGGCGAGATATTTAATGGTATTGTAGAGCCCTGCGGAGTTGATACTCAGGTGGTTAATGCAGCAAATGTACGTCACATGTCAGCCAGATACATGCTCACAGGTAAGGATTCTACAGGAGCCGATGCGCATATATATGTAGAAAACAACGGATGGTTCAAGGATGGCGATGTAAACATGCCTTTCAACACTGTACCTACATTCCTTACAGATAGTGAAGCCCTTGCTGGTTACCTTCACACTAACCAGTTTATTGGAGAAGGAATAGTTATTGAGAACCAGCTTCACATTCGTTTCTATGAAGTTTAAAAAATTTTTTCAGAATCATACAAAACTGTTTTGAGTTGTGCTAAACTGTAACAGTATCAAACAGTTTCTAATCTGTTGATCTTCCATTCCGTCGTGGCTTACAGCCATTTTACTCGGAAAATCTCTTTACGAAAGGTGGTGGTTTTATGAAACAGGATAAACATATGTCTAGTGACAACCCTGTTCCTCGAAGTAGCAGGATATCAAAAACCACATTGAAAGGAGATTACCATGGAAGAGAACACAGTCATGGATGAAATCCGCGAACTCCTTGAGAACAAGCAGTACACCAAGCTTCGTCAGACGCTTCAGGATATGAATACTGCAGATATCGCTGCCATCATGGATGACATGGAGAACGAGGATTCACTTAAAATGTTCCGCATCTTACCAAAGGACATAGCTGCGGACGTCTTTGCTAACCTTGAGATCGAGGATCAGCAATACATTATTCAGTCACTATCTGATAAGGAAGCAGGCAACATCATCGATAACCTGATGGCCGATGATGCTACAGACCTTTTGGAGGAGATGCCTGCCAATATTGTTAAGAAGATACTTGCTAATGCAAGTCCTGATACCCGTGCAGATATCAATCATCTTTTGAGATATCCGGAGGACTCCGCCGGTTCTATCATGACCGTCGAGTATGTGGACCTAAGGGAAGATATGACTGTTGCAGAGGCTATCGACCGCATTCGTAAGATTGGACTGGACACTGAAACAGTTAACATCTGTTACGTACTGACAAATCAGCGCATTCTTGTTGGTACAGTAGCACTTAGATATCTCCTTATACATAAGGCAGATGAGAAAATTGGCGATTTCATGAACACCAAGGTCATCAGTATCAATACCATGACTGACCAGGAAGAAACCGCCCACATGTTCCAGAAATACGACTTCACAGCCATGCCTGTTGTGGACAATGAGAATCGTATGATCGGTATCATCACCATCGATGACGTAGTAGATATCATCGAAGAAGAGGCTACCGAGGATATCGAGAAGATGGCAGCTATTATCCCTTCCGATAAGCCATATTCAAGGATTGGTATTTTGGATGTATATAAAAACAGAATGCCCTGGCTGCTGTTTTTGATGATAAGTGCAACCTTCACAGGAGCCATTATTACTAAGTTCTCCGATGCATTGTCAGCTTATGTGGTTCTTACTGCATACATTCCGATGCTGATGGATACTGGCGGTAACGCAGGTTCTCAGGCCAGCGTATCAATTATCCGTAGCCTGTCTCTTGGAGAGATTGAATTCTCCGAGATATTTAAAGTATGGTGGAAGGAAGTCAGAGTTGCTGTTCTTTGCGGACTTACACTTTCTGCTGCGAATTTTGTAAAGCTTCTTATAATAGATCATTTACAGATTTCTGTAGCTGCTGTTGTCTGTCTGACATTGTTATTGGTTGTAATCATTGCGAAGAGCATAGGATGTCTTCTTCCTATGTGCGCCGACCGCCTTGGATTTGACCCGGCTGTAATGGCATCACCTATGATCACAACAATTGTCGATGCGATTTCACTACTTGCATACTTTACAATTGCAACACAGCTTTTGCATTTGGCGGTATAGATTAAGAGTTTAGCTCCGTCCTGTTTGTCGGGACGGAGTTTTTTATGCTTAAATTCAGGGGGTTATTAATTTGCTATTGTGAAATTGTAAAATTCAAAAAGAAAACCGAAATTTACAAAAAGAGTTTCGGATTCCTCATTTTTTTCACAGGGCAATTTTGTGATAATACCTACATACAAAGTCAATGTTTAGTCGTTTACTGCATCTGACAAAAGGTAAACGGCAAAGAAAGGGAAGGTTAAAAATACTATGAAAAAGAAAATGCTTAGTACACTTATGAGCCTTACAATGGTAGCAGGTCTTCTTGCTGGTTGTGGCGGATCAAGCAGTACAACTACAAGCAATGACACAGCAGCTTCTACTGAGGAGGCATCTGAGGCTACAGCTGAGGAGTCAGTTGAAGAGACAGCTGAGGCTGAGACAGCAGAGTCTACAGAGGAGAAGGCTGAAGCAGCTGATGGCGAGAAGGTTACACTTTCAATCTACACACAGTATGCAGATGATGATACAAAGGTTCCTTATGATTATGCAGTTGAGCAGCTTGCAGAGGCATATCCTAATGTAGAGCTCAACCTTATCGTACAGGCTCAGGATGATGGACAGACACTTAAGACTCTTGCAGCTACAGGTCAGCTTCCTGATATCTACCAGGCTAGTACAGATCTTATTAACACATTCCGTGAGAGTAACCAGATTATGGTTCTCAATGATGTTGCACAGTCAACAGGCTTCCTTGATAAGCTCTATGATGCAAACAAGGATCTTGCTTATGCAGAGGATGGCAACATCTACGCATTCCCCTTCTCAGGTCAGGAGTATGTACTTTGGTACTACAACAAGGCACTTTTCGAGGAGAACGGACTTGAGGTTCCTCAGACTTATGACGACCTCAAGAACTGCATCGACACATTTACAGCAGCGGGCATCACACCTCTTGCTCTTTTCGGACAGGAAGGCTGGAACACAGCAGCTGCTTATGACGTAATCGCTACTCGTTACGCTGAGGGCGGAATCAAGGCTCTTGATGAGCAGAGCGCAAACATCACAGATCAGGGTTATGTAGACGCAGCTAAGATGATGGAAGAGCTCGTTGCAGCAGGTCTCTATCAGTCAGATGCTACAACAACAAACTATGACCAGGCTTCAGAAATGTTCCTTTCAGGTCAGGCAGCAATGTTTATCAACGGTCAGTGGTACATCGAAGATGCTACAGCAAAGCTTGGCGATGATGTTGACTGGATGTTCTATCCTGCAGCTGATGCAGCTTCATACGAAGCAGGCAAGAGCGCATTCTCAGGCGGCGGCAGTGCTTCAGGTTTCGCTGTAAATCCTGATTCTGAAAACGCAGAGCTTGCAGCTGAGGTTGCTGAGTTCATCACAGAGAAGTATTGCGAAGCTAAGGTTATGTATCGCCACAATCCTCTCGTTGCAATCGATACAGGTAAAGAGCCTGATTCAGAGTATCCTGCAATGATGAAGAAGCTTTCTGATACACTTCCTTCAATCACATCAACAACTAAGTTCACATGGGGACTTACAAACTCAACATTCAACGATGGAATCCAGTCTGAGACACAGGGCCTTGTATCTGGTCAGTTCTCAGCAGACGAGTTCATTGAAGACATGACAGACATAATGGAAGACATGAACGACTAAAATCAGGAAAGTCACAGGAGAGGCGCTTGCGTTTTCTCCTGTGACCTTACTGATTAAACGAACATGAGGAAGAAGCGCGATAGCGCGGATTCCGAATGTTTGTAGGATTTCGGGAGCGAAGCGGAGAAATCCGTGTCGTTCATGTAAAGTGAACCATTCACAGATTCTCCGTGTCGTTCATTAAAAGTAAATCAGTTTGAGGAAGTATTTATGAAAAAATACATGGGCAACAAGCTTGCCATTCTTTTATTTATCGCTCCGGCGCTAGCTATATTCATTTTATTCGACTTTATTCCGATCATTCAGGTATTCGGTTACAGCTTCACTGACTGGAATGGCCTGACAACTCCGGATTTTACCGGACTTAAAAACTATATCAAACTATTCGGCGACAAGGTATTTGTCACATCCAATCGCAACCAGATTATTTTTGCGATCATAATTACCGTCTATCAGATGTTGTTTGCGACAATCTTCGCAATCACCATTTCGGATAAAAAGATGAAGGGAAGAAAGTTCCTCAGAGTTGCTTACTTTATTCCTGTAATCTTATCAGTAACTGTTGTGTGCCAGCTTTGGGGTTCAATTCTTGATGGAAACGGACTTCTTAACAAGCTTTTTGAGGCATCGGGTTCAGATTTCAAGCAGAACTGGCTTGGAGACCGCTACAAGGCAATCTACGTTATCGCTTTTGTAAATGCATGGCAGTGGATGGGTTATCAGTTTGCGCTTATCGTAGCCGGAATCAAGTCCATTCCCAGTGATTACTATGAGGCTGCAAGAATTGACGGATGCTCAAACGTAAAGGCACATATGAAGATCACAATTCCGCTCCTTGCAGAGACCTATAAGTTCTGTCTTATCATTTCACTCACTGGTGGTATCAAAGCCTTCACTGAGATGAATATTTTGACAGGCGGTGGCCCTAACAAGTCTACTTATACACTTACCTATATGATGTATAATGCAGCGTTCAAGAAGTCAGACTACGGTTATGGTCTTGCTGCAGCAACCATCATGGTTCTTGAGTGTATGGTGATCATGCTTCTTATCAACTTCATTTTCAGAGATAAGAATGAAGGAAAAGAAGAACAGAAAGCAAGGAGGAAGAGAAATGGCTAATGCAGCTGTTAAGAGTGCAAAGGTTAAGTCCGTCGAGGGCGGAAAAAACGGCGCACTTCATTATGTATTTATAGCATTTTGTTGGATTTATGCGGCTTTTTCTCTCTATCCGCTGATCTGGATGCTTTTTTACTCATTTAAAAACAATCAGGAAATCTTCGTCACGAATCCTTTTGGATTTCCCTGGCCGCTTCACTTTGAAAACTATGTGACAGCCTGGACCAAGTACGATGTTCCGCTTTACTTTATGAACTCACTGATTGTTTCCATAGGAACTGTGACAATTACTATTGCCTCAGCACTTCTTTTCTCCTATGCAACAAGCAGAATGATTTGGAAGGGAAAGACTTTTACAAGATTATTCGTTGGTCTTGGAATGTTCATCCCAGTACAGGCTATTATGATCCCTGTTGTTAAGGTTGTTCAGAACTTCAACATGATGGGAACCAGATGGTCATTGATTTTCCCTTATGTGGCAATAAACCTTGCTTTTGCATGTATGGTATATTACGGATTTTTCAAGGGAATCCCTATGGAGCTCGAAGAGGCAGCATGCATGGATGGTGCAAACATCTTCCAGACATTCTTCCTGATAATAGAACCACTTGTTAGACCGGCTACGGTTACCCTTGTTATTTACATCTTCCTTAATGCTTGGAATGAATTCATTCTGGCTAACGTGGTTGTAGGAAGTATAGCAGAGTTAAAGACATTGCCTCTTGGAGTACTCTTTTTCCAGGGCGAGTTTACAACCGATTGGGGTGGAATGGGTGCTACTATGGTAATCGCCAGCTTCCCTGCAATAATTGTTTATACGCTTTTCTCTGAACAGGTAGAGAACGCCATGACTATTGGCGGAGCTGTAAAGGGATGATTTGGGGGATACCCTTTCTTCAGAAATGGAGGAAGGGTATTTTTGTGTGTAACTATTGCAATTTCCTCTTATACATGCAACAATAACCATGCGTTGTATCTGGGACACCCAGAATGATAGCAAAATAAGAGGTTTTGAATATGATACTTACATTTGATGTGGGTAATACTTCTATCGCTATCTGCGGAATTTCTAGCGAGGGACAAAAGGTCCATTTCCTTGAGCATATTGCGACAGCTTTATATGAGAAAAAGGACGGTTATCTTCTGGCGCTTAGAAATGTACTTTCAAAGAGGAAACTTTATAACAAGGACATCACAGGCACGATTATTTCGTCGGTTGTACCTGGTGCTAACAGGCCTCTTTTGGATGCGATTTACAGTACTACCGGAACTAAGGCTCATACAGTCAGCATTGATGATGAGACTGGGCTTAAACTTGAAAAATATGACAAAAACTGCCTTGGTATAGACAGGCTTGTCTGTGCTGCTGCGGCGATGAGGCACTATGGAACACCAGTGATGATCTATGATCTTGGTACAGCTTCCACTTTATCAGTAGTTGATAAGGACAGTTATTTTGTTGGCGGATCCATTTCTCCAGGTGTACAGCTTTCTTTGGATGCACTTGGTGACAGGTGCGCAAAACTTCCTAACTACAAGGCGTGTGATATGCCACTTGGAAGTGCCATAGGAAGTGATGCTAAGGAATGTATGGAAATAGGCGCCATGATAGGTACAGCCTCTATGATAGATGGCATGATGATGAGAGTCAGGAAAAGTCTTGGATGCGAAGATGATGATCTAAAGGTTGTTATCACGGGTGGAAATGCTCCTTTCGTTTTCCCGCATCTTATGGATGACAGGGCTGTTTGGGATCCGTATCTTATCCACAAGGGACTGGCATATATTTTTGAGCTTAATCATACAGATAGTGACGGCTATTTATACCAGATGGGGTCATGAGTTGTCTGTATGTACAGAACTATTTTGTAAGTATGAGGTGATAAAAAGTGTTAAAAGGTAAACATATTCTCCTTGGAGTCTCCGGGGGGATTGCTGCATATAAAACAGCTTCACTGGCTTCAGCGCTGGTTAAGCAGCACGCTGACGTGCATGTTGTTATGACGGAGAATGCTACAAAGATTATTTCTCCAGTAGTTTTTGATTCACTTACTGGTAACAGGACTTCTGTTGATACTTTTGACAGGAATTATCAGCACAATGTGGAGCATATTGCTCTTGCTACACTTGCTGATCTTGTGATAGTTGCTCCTGCTACTGCTAATGTTATTGCTAAGTTTGCGCATGGTCTTGCAGATGATATGCTTTCAACAACTGTGCTTGCATGTAACTGTAAAAAGATCTGCGTTCCTGCCATGAACACAGGAATGTATGAGAACCCTGTGACTCAGGATAATATTGAAAAGCTAAAGCATTACGGATGGGATGTTGTTGAGCCGGGCAGTGGATATCTTGCCTGCGGAACAAGTGGAAAGGGTAGAATGCCTGAGCCGGAAGAGCTTTTGGAGGTGTGCCTTCACGCGATTCGTCATGAGAAGGATATGGAGGGTGTTAAGGTACTTGTGACAGCTGGACCTACTCGTGAGGCCATTGATCCTGTTCGTTTTATCACGAATCATTCCACAGGAAAAATGGGATATGAGGTTGCAAAGGCAGCTGCAGCAAGGGGAGCGGAGGTAACTCTGGTTTCCGGGCCTGTTAATCTTCCTGCTCCAGTGGGTGTGAATCTTGTGAATATAACATCAGCAAAGGAGATGTTCGACGAAGTAACATCAAGGAGTGATGCTAAGGATGTCATTATAAAGTCTGCTGCTGTTGCTGATTATCGTCCTGCAAATGTGGCATCTGACAAGATTAAAAAGGGGGCTCGAGATGAGGATTTAAGTCTTCAGTTGGAGCGTACTGATGATATTCTTGCTTTCCTTGGAAATCATAAGAAGGATGGACAGATACTTTGCGGATTTTCAATGGAAACAAAGGACTTACTTGAAAATTCCAGAAAGAAGCTCTCAAGGAAAAATCTGGATATCATTGCGGCTAATTCCTTAACAACGGAAGGGGCAGGCTTTGGAACATCAACAAATGTCCTTACCTTTATTACAAGGGAAGATGAAATACAGCTTCCACTTATGTCAAAAGCGGAAGCTGCAGATAAATTACTAGATAAGATTTTGGAAATTCGTGACCGCTGAGAAACTGATCATTTGATAAGCTTCAAAGGCTGGTTACACCATCTGTGGGGATGTAGCAAGTAGTGCAAGGGCAGAACCCTGTCCCCATGGGAAGTGACCATAGATCTGACGATGAACACAGAGGTCTTCACAACCGGATAATGAACCTTCAACAGAGCCGTTTTTTGTGTGCTTTTGGATAAAATCCACTGCGCCAAGAACGGCTTTGTTATATTTTGCGGAATCCTCGGCATACACACCTGAGGATAAAGCTGATGCGAAGCTATATGCGATCATGGCCGTAGCGGATGTGTCTGGCTCTGCCTCTATAGCAGGGAGGTGCCAGGAAAAGCCTTTATCTGAGCGCTGGTAAGAAAGAATAGCCTCTGAGAAGCTAATAAACTGCTCTTTAATTTTGGAGGTTTCCTCGTCATTAGATGCCATAGAACATGCAAGATATTCTGCATAGCCCATAATAAGCCAGCCGCAAGCTCTACCCCAGCCAAGGAGTCCCAGCTTTTTATCCTTTGAGGATGAATAAGCATGGTAGATAAGGCCTGATCTTTTATCCAATGAATTCTCATAGAGATCCGAGAGGATGCATCCAGCCAATTTATGAGCAGCAGCGTCCTTTTTTACTGCGGAATATCTTGAAAGAAACATGGCAGCTTCGCCAACGCCATCTGCAAAGCAGAAGTCATTTGCAGCAGCCTTGTTGTAGATAATGTTTCCGTTTGAGTTTTTAGGATAGTCTTTCAAAAATTCATATATCTTGTCCGCAAGTTGAAGATATTTGCTATCACCAGCCTGAGTGTAAAGATCAAGGATTGTAAGACCTGCCAGAGCGTCATCTATGTAACTGACCTTTGAGCCTGTTGTCTCGGACCAGTTGTCGACGTAGCTTTTGATATCTGCTAAAATTTCATCCTTTTGAGCGGAGCCTGAGGGGAGTGCCCTATAAGCTTCAGACAGTCCAAGAAGGAGCATTCCAGCAGGCCAAAAGAGCATATCTCTGTTGGTCGTGCCTCGTCCAAGCATGCGCTTTGCAGTATCTTTAAGAAATGCTTTTGCATCATAATTATTGATGTTTTTTAAATCGCTTCTTGCGACCTTGATCATTTCAGTAAATAACTGTTCGTTCATCAGGCTCTCCTTTTGCTCTTTACTGTATTAAGCAGATAAGAAAACTCATCTGTTTTGTGGAAGAGCAGTAAGAAAATTCCATTAAATATTATTGTTACGATTACGCCCATGATAATAAAGCTGGGAATCGTGATGCTTTTAAGCACATAGGAACTGATGAAGAGGCAAAGAGCAATGGTGAACGCCTCCGTCAGTATATATTTAACACTGTCTGCAAAGTAAATGAGTGAACTCTTATCAAAGCAGACCTTATAAATGATTATTGGCTTGGTTATATTTGCAATTAGTCCGGAAATGATAGTTCCAACATAAATACCTGCAAGACCGATTTTCTGGACCAGTGCAATGGAGATAACCAGGTTTACAAAGCCCTGAATAAGCGCCAGGTACTTGTCCTGCTCAAAGACGCCAGCCGCGGTCTTAAAGTTTGAAAGAACAATTCTGTCACCCTTGAAATAGTAGTCGGTTATGTAGAGATATACTGCAAGGGTTGGAAGCATCCATGCTTCGCCATGCCTTTTTACGAGCCAGAGATAAATAAGTGGCTGAATCAGGACATAGAATCCGCAGGTTGAAAAACCGTAAACCCATGATGCAAAAAAGCGATAAACCTTAAACATATTATACTGCTTTTCCTTGGATTCTGTAGCTATCAGATTTCCAAAGCTGGAAATAACAGAATTGAATATGATGTTAACGAAGTTTGCGATAGTTCCTGTAATAAGCGTGTAGTTATCAACAACTCCGGCAATTCCTACTTCAATAAATGAGGAGATGATAAGTGTGTCTGTCTGAAGCCTTGCAACATCCCCAACCTTGTGAAGTACAAGAGCCTTTGTTTTGCTCCATATGTCGCCTCGCTCTTCATCTGTAAGAGGAGTGATGTCCTTATCTCTGAGGTAGGGATAGAGCTTATCCAGGTATCTGCTTACAAAGATTTTCTGTATAAGCTGAACAGCAGCATCTGTCAAAAGATACAGATAAAAGTTCGGGATGATAAGAAGAACCAGTATCTGGAAAAATACAGTAATCACCTTTGTCAGAGTGTTTATATTTGTCTGGATATAGTTCTTTTGCTCAGCATTTACAAGACTGTATTTGTAAGCAACAAAATAGGTGCTTACAGTATTAAATAAAAAGATCAGGTAGTAACAGGTAAGATCTTTTGTTGTGATATCTCCCGGATTTTTGGCAAGATATTTAAGAAAAGGTGTGAGTACAAGTCCGATAGTTGCGACAACAATGGCAATTGTGTGATAAGCCTTCCTGTACATCTGCATATAGGACTTGATCTTTTCGGTATTTTTCTCTGCTACTAGCGCGTATAGGCTGAAGTTAAGAGCTGTTCCGATACCGAGCTCTGCCATTGACAGAAGTGATAGTATATTGCTATAAAGAGCATTAACACCTAAAAGCCTCTCGGAGAGTTTTAAGATGAAAATAGATCTTAAGATGAAGGACATCAGTGCAGTTGCAAGCTGACCGATGTATCCGAATGTTATATTTTTGGTGGCGAGTTTTACTCTGCCCATGAAAATTGACCTCCGTGCGAGTTTTACATATAATATACAACGGATTATACCATATCTACAAAGGAGTTTTATTTAATTATGAAAGCAAAGAATATTGATCTTAACGGCAAGACAGTGCTTATAACAGGTGCAGCTGGATTCATCGGATCTCACCTGGCTACTCGTCTTCTTGATACATTTAAAGATATCAAGGTTGTAGGCCTTGATAATGTGAACGATTACTATGATGTTCGTCTTAAGGAGGAGCGTCTTGAGAAGCTCTCCAAGTACGAGGATTTCATTTTCGTAAAGGGCGACATTTCTAATAAGGAAGATGTGGACAAGGTTTTCGCTGAGTATAAACCTGTAGTTGTTGTAAACCTTGCTGCTCAGGCAGGTGTAAGATACTCAATTGAGAATCCCGGAGCATATATCGAGGCTAACGTAATTGGCTTCTATAACATCCTTGAGGCATGCAGACATTCTGATCCCAAGGTTGAGCACCTTGTATATGCATCAAGCTCCAGTGTTTACGGTGGAAATACAAAGCTTCCTTTCAGTACAAAGGACCAGGTGGATCATCCCCTTTCACTTTATGCTGCTACAAAGAAGTCTAATGAGCTTTTTGCTTATTCATACAGTAACCTTTATGACATGGCTACAACAGGTCTTAGATTCTTCACTGTTTACGGACCTATGGGCAGACCTGATATGGCTCTTTTCCTCTTTGCAGACAAGCTTCTTAGAGGCGATACTATTCAGATTTTTAACTATGGTAACTGCAGAAGAGACTTCACTTATGTTGATGACATCGTAACTGGTGTAGTTAATGTTATGCAGAGCACACCTGATGCAGATGAGAAGGGTGCTAAGTACAAGGTTTACAATATCGGAAATCATAATCCTGAGAACCTTATGGATTTTGTTGATACTCTTCAGAAGGAGCTTGTTGCACATGACCTCCTTCCTAAGGATTTCGACTTCGAGGCACACAGAGAGCTTCTTCCTATGCAGCCTGGTGATGTAGAGGCTACATACGCAGATGTTGATGACCTTATGAATGACTTCGACTTTAAGCCGGATATGCCTCTTAAAGAGGGTATTCATCGTTTTGTAGACTGGTATGCAGGCTACGTTAAAAGAAGAGATGCTTAAAGCAAAGGGATAACTATGGACAGAATCATGCAGGGACGTATGGACAGAGGTTTCATGCGTCATCAGGATGAATATGAGAATAAGGCACTGGAGGTTCTTCGCTCTGGTTGGTACATTCTCGGAAAAGAAGTAGAGAACTTCGAGAAGGAATTTGCCACTTATGTAGGTACTAAGTACAGCGTAGGCCTTGCCAGTGGACTTGATGCCCTTTGGCTTGCTTTTAAGGTTCTTGGAATCGGAGAGGGCGATGAGGTCATCGTTCAGGGTAATACATACATAGCAAGTGTTATGGGAATAACCATAAATGATGCTACACCTGTCTTCGTAGAACCTGATGAATATTATCAGATAGATGTTTCCAAGATCGAAGAGAAGATTACAGATAAGACCAAGGCGATCCTGGTTGTTCACCTTTATGGACAGTCAGCCAGAATGGATGAGGTTGTAAGACTTTGTAAGAAGTACAACCTAAAGCTTGTTGAGGATTGTGCTCAGTCTCATGGAGCATGCTTTAATGGCAAGATGACAGGAAGCTTTGGGGATATCGGTTGTTTTTCTTTCTACCCTTCCAAGAACATGGGAGCCTTCGGAGATGCTGGTGCAATAACAACAGATGATCCGGAACTTGCCAGACTCATGAAGATCTATCGTAACTACGGTAGTGAGAAGAGATACTACAATATGGTAGTAGGAGCTAATTCCAGACTGGATGAGATGCAGGCAGGACTCCTTAGAGTAAGGCTTAAGTATATGGATGAAATAACAGCTGAGAGGGCTGAGCTTGCAAAGAGATATGCCGAGGGTATTAACAATCCGCTTGTTATTAAGCCAAGGGTGGCAGAGGGAGCTACCTGTGTATGGCATCAGTATGTTATCAGGGTTAAGGATAACAGAGATAATCTCATGAAGTATCTGGATGAGAATAGCATAACAACAATTATTCATTATCCTATACCGCCGCACCTTTCAGAAGCTTATAACTATCTGGGAATGAAAGCAGGGGATCTTCCTATAACAGAGAGCTGCGCGAATGAAGTTCTTTCTCTTCCTATCTATTCAGGGATGACTACTGAAGAACAGGATTATATAATAGACTGTGTAAATTCTTTTAAGGCATGAAGAGGTTGTATGGGGGATAATAACAAAGCAGAAAACAGAATACATAGTAAAGAGGGATGGCTGAGAAATCTTCGGATTATTCTTGGCCTTTTTAACATAATTGCTGTTATACCTCTTTTTATTTTGGCTTTATATAACGTGCCATCGGCAGATGATTTCACCATGGCTTTTGAAGTTCACGAGGCATATTTAAATACAGGCAGTATTTTATCAGCTGTGGTTGAAGCTGTTCGAATGGGAGTCTGGTATTACATGAACTGGACAGGATATTTTTTCTCGGATGCTTTGACTGCATTGGCACCAAGTGTTTTTGATGAAGGCTTGTATTTTCTTGGCAGTTTCATAGTGCTTGGAATGATAACTTTTGGAATTATATTCTTTACAAAACAGATGCTTGTAGATGTCCTTGGAGTAGAGAAGAACCTCGCTGGATGCATAACGTCAGTTATCTATTTTCTTCTGATTCAGTGTATTCCAGAGAGCTCTGCAAGGTGTGAGAGTTTCTACTGGTACAGCGGAGCTATAAACTATATGTTCATGCTGGGACTTGGACTGGTTTGGCTTGGCGGAATTCTTAAACATAGCAAAACGGATGGTATTAAAATATATCGAGTGATATTATTATCTATCCTTGGTTTCCTCCTTGGAGGAGCTAATTACATGACAGCATTAAGTCTGGCAATCATAAGTCTTTGTATTATTTTTATTTCCGGATACAGCTTTTTCTATCAGAGAAGTAATTCTGATAAGGCGAGCTCAAATAGATTGGCTCTTACAAATATTTGTCTAAAGCTTCAGATAGTGAAGAGGGTATTTATTCCTTCCTGTTTTATGCTTCTTGGGTTTATTACTTCTGTAGTTGCTCCTGGAAATAGCAACAGATCTTCAGCGTCAGCTTTTGGACCTTTAAAGGCAGTACTTATTTCGATTTACTATACACTTGAATATATGCTGGGCGAGTGGATAACTTTCCCTGTTATAGGTCTTCTTGTGATTTTGTGTTTGCTTATGTGGAAGGCAGCAGGTAGCGTCGTTAAGCATTATGACTTTGGACACCCTGTTCTTTTTTCAGTATTTTGTATCCTACTTGCAGCTGCCAATATAACGCCACCTGTTTACGTGACTGGTAATATCGTGGCTGGAAGAATTATGGGTATCTTCTATGTTCAGTCCATGCTTATTCTTGTGCTTATGTTGGGATATATCTGCGGATGGTTGAGGCGAGTAATGGAGGCTGAAATGGCTGAGCCGGGACTTGGAGTAATCCTTGTTTTCCTGGCAGCATTTGCAATTGGATCACTCCTTTTTATCAAGGTGAATCCGGATACATTTACAGGTACAGCAGCTATTAGTGACTTAGCTTCAAATGAAGCTGCAATCTATAAACAGGAATTTGAAAACAGACTTGTGGTATTAAAGGACGATAGCCAAAAAGACGTTGTTTTAGAGCCATTTTCTGTAAGACCATCCCTTCTATATTTTTCAGATATAACAAAGGACAAGGAAGACTGGTTAAACAAGGGAATTGCAGACTATTATCATAAGGATTCTGTTATACTTAAATAAATACAGCCCATGTGGAGGTTTTGCGTGAAGAAGAAAAACTTTTTGGATAGTTTTTTATTTAATCTTATAGATGAGCATCTAGAGAAGATAAGTTTAGGTATTCTGGTGCTTCTTGCACTGGTGATCAGGTTTATGCTGATGCCAGACACCGACTTATCACCAGATTACAATACCTATTATCTGGACTGGGTTAATCAGTACAGAGAATATGGCATCATAACAGGGCTTGGCAAAAATATAGGTGATTATTATGTCCCATATAATATAATGTACGCCATTTGTTCGTTGTTTTCCTGTGAGCCTTATGTTCCGATCACTATCTTTTCCACAATAGCAGAGTTTGTAACTGCATTTTATATTGTGAAGATAATTAAGCATCTGGCTGTAAACTCTGACAATGCAGCTCTTGCTGATAAAAGAGCTTGGTTTGTAGGTGTTGGATCATTGTTTTTGCCCTTCGTGGTATTTAATGGAGCATTGTGGAAACAGTGCGACGCAATCTATGTAGTTTTCATGGTGATAGCGCTCTATCATATGTTAAAAGAGAACTACAGGCTGGCATTTGTTTTCCTTGCAATATCCTTTAGCTTTAAGCTGCAGGCGATTTTCATAGTTCCGCTTTTCATTGTGGTTTATATGATAAAGAAGGGCTTTAGTATTCTGGAGTTTTTGTGGGTTCCGGTTATGTATCTTGTGATGGGACTTCCTTCTGTACTTTGTAGAAAGGGACTCAGGGATACATATTTTGCTTATCTGTCGCAGACCAATGAGGTTCAGACGGAAGGCTATGGAATGGTTTCATACTACCCCAATATATATAACTTCGGGCTTGATGATTTTGACGAGCTTTTGAAGACACCGGCAATCATGCTTGTGGCTGGCCTCATGGTTATAATAGCTGTATTTGCTTATAACCATAGAGATTACTTTGAGAAGGACATTAATCTGCTCGTTATTGGAAGTTTTATGGCATGGACGATGTGCATGTTCCTTCCTGGAATGCATGAGAGATATGATTATGTGATAGTTCTTTTGATGACAGTACTTAGCTTATCCGTAAAAAAAGAGCTTCTGCCCATCGCTATAATAATGAACATCAGCTCTTTGCTTGTTTATATAATTGTATTGTTTGGATATAAAGGAATTCCGATTACAATAATATCTGCAGTTGAACTTGCAGCGTATATTTATATGGCGGTTCATTTGTTTGGTGAAGCTACAACCGCGAAGTTATCAAAGTAATGAATCTCGAAACCGGGATCATCAGTAATAGCGTATTTTTCTAATTCGGAACTGTGCAGAACAAGTACAGTTCCGTCTTTTTTATATTCAGATAAACTATCTTCAAAATCCTCCGGAAGACCAAAGGTCCATTTGCCAAAGGAATCAGCAATCCTGAATTCTGCGTTAGGATCCTTGTAATGAACGGTCTCTAAAAATTCATAAGGAGAAGTTTTTGTGTAATACAAAGCTATCATAAATGGTGCGGACAGATGCTCGTAGGTTGATATTATCTTACCCTCCGAAGGAGCGATGCTTTCAGCGTAAGCGCAGGCATCTCCATATCCAGGCATGAAGGCTTCAGCACTTTCTACGTTATAATCTGTAAAATAGGTTCTCATAAAGAATACGGCGCCTACGAAGAAAAGAGCAGGAGCAATGGATTTGATTACAATGGCAGAAGTCCTTACCACATTGCTGGTAGCCTTTTTCTCAACATTTATAAATTCTGAAACGATAAAAATGTATCCAACTGTCAGATAGTAAATTGCAGGGATGAAGATGAATACCATTCTTGTAATATCTTCTTCAACCAAAAGTCCGAATATAAGTGAAGGAACGAACAGGCTGCACATGAATACGTCGGAGAGGCGTCCTCTTTTAGCATTAATGGCACTTATTACGAGACCAACAAGAGTCACAGGGAATGTAAATGCAAAAAGCGGAGGGTAACCTGGAATGAGGTTAACAATCTGCTCTGACGTCGCACCAACAGAAAGGTTTTTGATAATAGTAATCAGGTTTATTATGATGCTCTTCAAAAATCCTGAACCTGACACGAACACGGATCTCTTGGCTGTGAAGGCTGTGATTGTAAAGAATGGAGTAATTATTTCTGGAAGGCCAAAGTAATTAACCGCATAGAAAACCCCAAGTGGTGCTGAGAAGATGATAAAAATCAGTATACCAATTGAAAACTGGAATGCTGTCATTCTTCCTGTCTTCGCACAGAAAATGGTAATAACCAGAAGATGAAGCGGAATCAGCACAGTCGCAGCTCCATAACAATACAATGTCAGTGCATAAAATATAGCAGAAAGCACATAGAACAGGGTTGCTGATGGAACAGAGGCCTTAAGTGAGCGTCTCTTTTTACTGTCTCTTGATGAGAAGAGTGTCTCAATATTTCCAAAGGAGGTTGAATCCTTCTGTATGTACGCCCCAAGTACGAAAAACAGCATGGCTGTGCATACAAAGAAAGGAACGGTGTTACTATCAAGACTCCATCTTGAAAGCATTACATGCCAGGGGCAAAAAGCCATGACACTAAGCCCTACAAGCGGAAGCCATACATATTCTCCATTTATCTGAATCAGTGAAAGATTCGAAGAAGAGCTTTTAACTGAGTCCTTGGACATAAATCTGATAAGCAGGAAAAAAACAGGAAGTGTAAGAACTCCCAAAATAGCAGGAAGCATTCGTAAGGTTGTCGCACCTGCACCAAAAAGATATGTGGTGATCACGTTAAGGTAGATCATAAGAGGGCTTCCGCCACCTGATCCATAGGTTATGGGATAAATAGGAAAACGATTCCCATCTCTATCAACTCCAAAGGCTGAGAGAATATAAGCCTCATAGCCAATAGATGCCTCGTCCTGATGGAGACCTAAGGGGATTTGTCCGATTTTGTAAAGTCTGATTATTGCGCCAAGAACAATGATTGAAATAGGCAAAACTACAGTAAAGAGTCTGTTAAAGGATACGTTTGATATATTGACATGTGTGGCATTTGCTTTCTCCCTTTTGTACCAGAGATACATAGCAGAAAGAGTAATTAAAATATAGATAACGCCAAACCAAAAATTAAAGGTCATCCTAAAAGTCTCCAAAACACTGTTTTTCACCATATATGCGTGATTTAATTATAGGAAATGCCTGTACCTTCGTCAAATACTAATGAAGCTTGGTTGAAAAAATATCTTCTTATGTTATAATCCCATCTTTGACACCTAAAAAGCCGCAATCCCAGTATACATCTAGGATTCCGGCTTTATTTTTATCTCGTG
>SVFV01000096.1 GCA_015056655.1 Butyrivibrio sp. | reverse complement strand
AGCGTCTTTAGGCGCTGGCCGGTAACTGCCCCTTATAGGGGCGAGCAAACCACCCGTTGGACGGGTGGTTATGATTCTATTTTTTTAATTCCCTGAAGACTTTTTAAAACTTACATCGTTATAACTTATGAAAGAGCAATGAAGCACCATATTTCCTTAGTAAAGCGTATACGTGGAGAGTAAACGGTGGAGAAAAGTGAGGCAAAAGAAAACTTAATACGCTGGATGGATCAGTACAAAAATCTGATTTTTTCCATTTGTCTCAGAATGACCGGGGACTATTTCACGGCTGAGGATATAGCCCAGGAGACCTTCATACTGGCATACACCCATATAGATAGCTTTGATGGGCAAAACGAGAAGGCCTGGCTATGCAGGATTGCGGCGAATAAATGCACTGATTATCTAAGAAGTGCCGCTACAAGATCCATTCCAACAGCAGAAGAAGAGATGCCAGAGGCAGTAGGGCAGACAGAAACTTCTTCCTATTATAATGATCCCGCAGAAATCTACGAGACTTCAGATGTGATGAACAGTTTCGAAAAGTGCTGCGCTGAGCTTCCAGAGGGATATGGAAACATTGCTATAAAACACTTTGTCAGAGGTCAGACGGCGAGGGAGATAGCTGATGAGACCGGGGATAACCTAAAAACCATACAGACAAGGATATATAGAGCCAGAGAGATGCTCAAGAAAAACTATAGAAAGGAGTGGCTACAGACATGAGAGAAGAATATGAATATCTAAGCGACGAAGAACTACAAGCACTTATTGATGAATGCGAAGATGGCAACATGGTCAGCGCTCCTTTGGGTTTTTCGGATAATGTCTTACAGATGATAGCTGAGACAGAAAATAAAAAGACTATATCCTTTGAGCAGAAGGTAAAAGAGTATAGAAGGTTCAGATTTCAGGTAAGTATTGCTGTCGCAGCTGCGATTTTATTCCTTGTAGTTTCACCTTTTATATCCGCTGAAGGAATAGGAACTGGCGCAAGTTCGGCTACAATCGGTGAGCTTGGAAAAAGTAAGGTACTTACTGAAGTTTTCGGAAACCACAGTATTGATAAGAGGCTTAATGAAAAAGATTTATTTAACTTAACGGAGGGTGAATAAAATGAAACCTAGAAAGAAAAGAGGATTTTTTAACTTTTTATGCGCATTCCTGCCCGGTGCAGCAGAGATGAATATGGGATTTATGAAAATGGGCATTAGCATGATGGCGGCATTTTTCGGCTCCTTTGCTCTGGTAGCCTGGCTGAGCCTTAGTGATGTATTTGTAATCATTCCGGCTATTCTTTGGTTCTATGGATTTTTCCATGCCAGAAATCTTACTACAACAATAGATCCAGAATTTTATGCCATAGAAGATGATTACTTCTGGAATGAATTAATAGGTAAAAACAGGATCAGGATTTCAGATGCAAAGGCACAAAAGTGGATTGCAGCTCTGCTGATTTTATTTGGAACATCACTTTTGTGGGGAATATTTAAGAGCGGTCTTGATAATCTTCATTATAATCATCCGTATTCTCCTATATTAAATCTTATATATGGCATAATTGATCCTCTTCCACAGATATTTGTTGGGCTCATCATTATCGCTATAGGTATAAAGCTTATATTAGGAAAGAAAAAGGAAATGTTATATGATGTACAGACACCTTCGTTTCCGCAGATAGACAGTGCTTCTAATATATCAAGCATGACTCCTATGCAGACACCTGTACAGAATACAGATGTTGAATCTCCTAAGAAGGAAACAGAGGAACCAGTAAATGGAGAGGAGAAGAAGGATGCATGAGGCTGAGATTATAACTGATACAAACAGTAAAAATTCAGATTCTGAATATAGAGTGCATCGTGTTGGAACTATAACTACAGGTCTATGCTTTGTAGCATTTGGAATATTGTTTCTATTGCACACACTATTAGGACTATTTACTTATGAAATGATAATGTCCCTGTGGCCAATTATTCTGATCGCACTAGGAGTTGAAGTTTTACTTACTAATATATGTAGTAAAAGATTTGTTTATGATAAGGCTGGAGTGTTCATGATGGTGATTATGGGATTCTTTTCCATGGGCATGGCACTTGCAGATATCTGCATCAAACACGCTGAGTTTTATATGTAATTTGAATGTGTTTCTACTATATATAGTAGTGAATAATTAAATATACAATTCAAACAACTATATAAAGAATTTATTGTGCTCTCGTGGTAAATTACCGCGGGAGCACTAGTTTTAAGCGGGTTTTTAAAATTTTTATAAAATTTAGAAAAATTTGAAAAAAGTGATTGACACTCATAGGGGTGGATGTTATATTTATATTCGCTCGCTGCGAGTGACTGACCGGAAGGAATCAGAAAAACTACTCGAAAGCGACAAAGAAAGATTTAAAAAGTTCTTGACAAAAAGCACACAACATGATATTCTATCAGAGTTGCGGCTGACAAGCCAAGACAAAGCACTTTGACAATAAAATAGTAATGCAACCCTGA
>SVFV01000031.1 GCA_015056655.1 Butyrivibrio sp. | reverse complement strand
CTAGGCATCCATTTCAAAAAAATCGGATTATGAGTCTGATTTCAGAGGTTTAAGTTGTCATGAATAATTCAGGTTTAGTATTTGCACAGCCAGAAGAAATCAGAACAGCCCCGGTCATTCCCGTCAATAGAATCTTTCTTATTACTATTTTTATGCTTTCTTTACCTTTATGCATTCTTATCCCCCTTACAGCTATAATTATATCCTTCCGGAATTATTTTATATGCCTTTTTTTAAGAAAATCCTTTTGCGCAACCCATATTTCATACGAAAAGAATTCAATTATATGCTTTTCCTTTTCTTAAAAGAAATAATATACCTATAAAACCAACCATCTTCTCTGCAATTATACCTCACGAATCTCTTTGTCTATACAAATAGCATATAATATAGCCTAATTCCTATTTTTTATACCATCATGCCACACCCACTTTGATAATGCACCCACTATTTCAACCTTACAGTATTCTTGAATTTCCACCCATTAACCATATATAATTAACTTGTACACAACTATAACAAGGGGATCTTATTATATGCTGCGTTTTTATTATGTAATTATCGTCTCTCTTCCGCTCATAATCTATTATGTCGTGAAGGGGCGATACATCATGCGCCACCCAGACAAGTTCAGCGAAGACTACTGCTATAAGGTAGCCAGGAACATGGTACGCATGACACTTCGAAATTCACACGTATCAACAAAAGCTTTTGGAACGGAAAATCTGCCCGAAGAAGGCGGCTATATAATGTTTCCAAACCATCAGGGTAAAGCAGATGCACTCGGAATCATCACATCTCACGATAAGCCCTGCTCTATTGTAATCGATATAAAAACAGCCAAAATGATTCTTACAAATGAATTCATCGGCATTCTAAAAGGAATACGCCTCGACAAGAACGATATGAGGCAGCAGATGAAATGCATAAAGCAGGTTGCCGACGAAGTTAAAGAAGGAAGACGTTACATCATTTTCCCAGAGGGCGGTTACAACCACAATCAGAACACTTTGCAGGAGTTCATGCCTGGGGCGTTCAAATCGGCAGTCTGGTCCAGACAGCCAATCGTTCCTGTAGCACTCATAGATTCCTATAAGCCTTATGGAATCAGCAGTCTGAAAAAAGTAACCATGCAGGTTCATTACCTTAAGCCCATTTCTTACGAAGAATACAAAAGCATGTCAACTCAGGAAATATCCGACATGGTCAAAAAAATGATCCAGGAAAAGATGGATTCTGTAATTACATCCACATGAAGTCTAGAAAAAGTGAACATTCTTAGAAAACCACAAAAAACTACGTGACCTGCTCGATGTTAAGCAACTTTATCACGTAGTTTTTTATATGCAAAAGCAAATCCACCATCAGATTAACTTATCTGTCACGATTCTTCTGCGCCTGCCTCAGTCTCAGAAGCCTTCTCCTTCATTTCGAATGCTCCTTCAGGAATATATACAAGCACATCTGTAATACGATTTCTCTTTATTGCACTTGCTGTAAGCTCGACACCATTTTCAAGCTTAGTTGTCTCTCCGCCTCTGGGAAGTCTGTCGAGATTCTCAATCATAAGACCGCCGATAGAATCGTAATCATCTGATTCAAAAGCAGTTCCAAGAGCATCATTGATATCGTCAAGCTTCATATTTCCTTCTACAAGGAATCTGCCGCCACCAAGCTCTCTAATCTGCTCCTCTTCATCGCTGTCGTACTCATCTCTGATCTCACCAACGATTTCCTCAAGCAGGTCCTCTAAGGTTATCATGCCAACAGTTGCGCCATATTCGCTAAGTACAAATGCTACATTCTGAGCATTTTTTCTCATCTCCATAAGAAGATCAGCTGTCTTTTTGTACTCATAGGTGTAATATGCTTCTCTAAGGTAATCCCTTATTTTAAAGTTGTCCTTGTCAGAAACAAGTACCATATCCTTGATATTTATAAGACCGATGATATTGTCCTGATTATCTTCATAGACAGGAATTCTTGTGTACATTTCCTGTTTGAATACACGCATAACCTCGTGGTATTCTGCGTCAGCACTTACACAGCTCATATCAATTCTGGGAATCATTACATCCTTGGCAACAGCATCGCTGAACTCAAATACGTTGTATATGATTTCCTTTTCGCCACTCTCTATTACACCATCCTCGTGACTAACATCCACATAGGTTTTGAGTTCCTTCTCTGTCATAAGTGTCTTGTTTGTCTTATCAATTCTAAGAACTGTAAGGAAACCATCTGCTATGATGTTTACAATCCAGATAACAGGTGTCAGTACCCACATGATAAAAAGAATGATGCGAGCGTATGAAAGTGAAATTGCCTCAGCATTATTTGTCGCGATTGTTTTAGGAACAATCTCACCAATGATCAGAACCACAATTGTCAAAATACCGGTTCCAATACTAACTGCCCAGTCGCCATAAATTCTCTGAACAAAGATTGTAGCAAGTGCTGAAGCTGACAGATTAACAATATTATTTCCAATAAGGATAGCTGAAAGCATTTTCTGATAGTTATCCAGTATGCTTTGAACAGCTATTGCCTTCTTATTGTTTTCCTCAACAAGTGTCTTAATTCTAACTCTGCTTACACAGCTCATTGCTGTCTCAGCTGATGAGAAAAAAGCCGATAAAATTACCAGTAAAACTAAAATTCCAAACTGAATTATGTTTTGCTGCAAAGTTACTCCCCTCCCTTTTCAACGATATCAAAAATATCCATTGGCACGTCTGCAAAAATCTCTCCGCCAGCTTCCATCTGCTCTTGCCTGGTTCTAAAGCCCCATGCTACGCAGATACAAGGCATTCCGGAATTTGCTGCCGTTTTTATATCAACATCAGAATCTCCAACGTAAATGCAATCCTTGGCTGTTACTCCAAGAGTCTTCATAGCCTCGATCACTGTATCCGGAGCAGGCTTTTTGCGTATCCCTTTTGACTCGCCTATTGCTACATCAATTGTATCCTTAAAATATAGCTTAGCCAACTCCTTTGTGGCATCCATGAATTTATTTGAAACTATCGCAAGCTTATAGCCATTTTCTTTGAGCTTCTCAATCATATCCAATATGCCATCATAAGGTCCGCTGTTGTCGTTACAATGTATCTTGTAATGTTCCTTGAAATCTGAAAAAGTCTCCTCGAATTCCGGATTTTCAAGACCACCATCAACGCATCTCTCCATGAGCTTTTGTACGCCATTTCCTACTCTGTACTGAATTTCATCAAGGGTGCAAACTGGCATGCCATGTTTTTCAAGCGCATAATTTACGCTGTTTTTCAAATCCTCAAGTGTATATAAAAGTGTTCCATCAAGATCAAATATTACTGCCTTAAATTTACTCATTATGCTACTTCTGCCTTCCCGGTGCCCATTTTCGAGATCACCTTTTTCTTGATAATAAAATAGCTGATCAGGTGAGCTGATGCGGTAATAAACCATGTAACCGGATATGAAATATATAATACGGTCAGTGAATGATATATTCTAAACACCGTAAGTATCCAGACAATTCTAAGTCCGCAGGCTCCAATAATAGACACTATCATTGGAACTGTTGAATATCCCATTCCTCGAAGACTTCCGCAAATAACATCCATAGCGCCACAAAGAAAATACAATGTGCAGATGATAGCCATTCTCTGTACGCCGTATTGAATAGTTGCAGGCTCCGCTGTATATACTCCAACAAGCTGCGCACCGAAAAGATAGAATATATTTCCCATCACAAGACCCACAACCGATACGATTGCAAGACAATTTGCAAGAACCTTACCAATTCTGTCGGGTTTATTAGCTCCTACATTCTGGCTGGTAAAGGATACGCAAGCCTGGTAGATAGAGTTCATTGCCATGTAGACAAAGCCCTCAAGGTTTGCTCCAGCTGCGCTTCCGGCCATAGCTGTCGCACCAAACTCATTTATTGATGACTGGATAAGAACATTCGAGAAAGAGAAAATCGTTCCCTGTAGTCCTGCAGGAAGTCCTACTCTTATAATCCTTTTAGCCTTATCCATGTTAATACTGATTTTATTGATGTAGAGCTTATAGTTCTCCTCTGTTGTCATAAGAGCCTTCAGAATCAAGGCCGCAGAGACACACTGAGCAAGAATAGTTGCAAATGCTACACCTGCCACATTCATCTTGAATCCAACTACGAAGATCAGATTGAGAATCACATTGATAACACCAGCGTTCATCAGATAATAAAGAGGTCTTCTGGTATCTCCTGTCGCGCGGAGAATCGCTGCTCCAAAATTATATAGAAGAGTTACCGGCATTCCGACAAAATATATTCTCATATACGTCGTTGATAAATCGATAACTTCTGCTGGCGAACCCATGAGCTCTAGAATAGGTCTTGATGCAACAAAGCCAATAACAGCGATTATCACACCGCCAATCAAGGCAAGCGCCACTGTAGTATGAACAGTTTCGCTCATTTCCTTATCCTGCTTCGCCGCAAAATATCTGGCCGCAAGCACATTAACACCAACGGATAATCCCATAAACACACTAAGCAGCATGTTTATGACAGAACCCGTAGACCCGATCGCTGCAACGCAGTTAGCTCCCAGGGCTTCATCCCCTGAGAACTGTCCAACCACTACGATATCTGCCGCATTGAATAACAGCTGCAGCACACTTGATATCATCAGTGGAATGGAAAAGAGGAGAATCTTCGGAAGAAGAGCCCCCTCAGTCATATCTATTTCATATTTTTTCCTAGTACTTTGCATTTAAAATACCTATTAGTGCTTAAGCTCTGTCTTGTAGAAATCCTTAAATTCTGTATATCCCTGAGCTGTAAGCTGTTCCTTCTGGAACTTCTTGTTCTTATTCATACGTGCAACAAGAACCTGTCTTCCATCTGCTCTTTCCTTCTGAGCTTCGGCGATAATCTCAGCAAGCTGCTTTCCACCGATTCCTTTTTCTACAAGGAAAGCTACCTTTTCCTTCTCATCAGGAATCTTGAAGCCCTCATCCATCATGATCATGATGATACGCTCAAATCCAATTGAGAATCCGCAAGCGGGAGTATCCTGGCCTGTGAACTTGCCAACCATCTTGTCATAGCGTCCGCCGCCACCGCAGCTTCCGCCGTACTGAGGCATAGCAATCTCAAAAATTGTACCTGTGTAATATGACATTCCACGAACAAGTGTAGGATCAAATACAAGCTCAAACTCTGCACTCTTTGTAGAATCTACGCTCTCGATGATCTCCTCGAGATTGTTCTTTACATCCTCATCAAGGAACTCGCCAAGTGTATCAGCAAGGAATCTGATGCCTTCTACAGCACCCTTTCCTTCAACTCCTCTGAAAAGATCAAGATACTTATCGATTGAAGCCTTGTCGAAACCGTCCTTTTCAAGTTCCTCTGCAACTCCATCGATTCCGATCTTATCCATCTTATCAAGTGTGATGAACACTGAATCGTAGCTCTCCTCAGCAAATCCGCTGTAAGCAGCCATAGCCTTGAGCATACGTCTCTCATTTATTCTGATCTGGAAGCCCTTGAAGCCAAGCTTGCCAAGAGTAGTTGTTGTTGCAAGAATAAGCTCTATCTCAGCAAGGTTTGAGGGTTCGCCAAGGATATCAATATCGCACTGCATGAACTGACGATATCTACCCTTCTGAGGTCTGTCAGCTCTCCATACATAACCCATCTGAAGTGCCTTAAAGGGTGAAGGAAGATCATTTGCATGATTTGAATAATATCTTACAAGCGGAACTGTAAGGTCATAACGAAGTCCTGAATCTGTAAGATCATTTTCCTCTTTTGCTGTTTCAAGGTTAAGCTTCTCACCACGCTTCATTACCTTGAAAATAAGCTTCTCGTTCTCTCCTCCCTGCTTACTGTTAAGGTTTGCAAGTGACTCAACACAAGGGGTGTCAATTGATGTAAAACCAAAACCCGCATAGGTCTCCTTGATAACTCCGATAACATAGTCCCTGAGCTTCATCTCCTCAGGAAGAATATCCTTCATGCCTGTGACAGGCTTTTTAATAAGTGACATAATTACTCCTCTTCTTTTATTTCATCACCCAAACCAATGTAGTGGGTTGCTGAGTTCCTTCGCCCTTTTAACTATATCTTCTTTATTGTGACGAAGGTAAAATTCCAGACTGGCAATTTCTTTTTCAGAAAAGCCATTCTGTTTAATAATCTTTCCACCAGGGATAATTCCTTCTGCAGTCTCTAGTCCGTTTTTACCCATTCTGGAAAATTCCACACGAATAAACCGCTTCCCTGCTTTAGAAGTAAGAAAGCCGGTCTGTGTCATATTGAGTTCCTGACTAACATTTGACTCCATACCATCACCTTATAATAAAGTGGTAAACAAATTATTTCAAGTTTTGACTACTTATTATATCTCTAATGCTGACATTTTTCTCCCTTGCAATTTTTGCAAGATCTTCATACTCCGCCTTTTGCCTTGAAACACCATAGCCTGAGGCTTTTTTTACTCTGACCTTTTCACCATCTAAATTTATCTCGTCTTCAGCTCTGTTCAAAATATATCTGCTACAGATATTCTCGCGAATCCCGATAGTAGTCGTATATTTAAAAATATGTCTGACGAATTTTTCCTTCTGATTTTCTTTGCACAAAACGGTCAGCATTACGCCCGGGCGATTCTTCTTCATGGAAATTCCTGCTGTAAACACGTCTAATGCGCCCTCTTCCATAAGCCTTTCTGTAGCAAAGCCGATTTCTTCAGGTGTCATGTCATCCAGATTGCAAACAAGCTCTGCTATAGTATCTGTCTTACCATCACCGATACCAGCCTCTGCACTTGTAGCAGCTACACTTTCACCAAGTATTGCTCTTACGCAGTTTGCCTGTGGAAAATCCTTTTTACCCATACCATAGCCAATATTTTCTATGGTCATTACAGGCTGAGGTCCAAATTCAGAAACAAAATGCTTCAAAATGGCTGCTCCTGTCGGTGTGCAAAGCTCTCCTCTGATATCTCCACTATAGGACGGAACGCCCTTTAACAAAAGCGCAGTTGCAGGTGTTGGCACCGGCAAAATTCCATGCGCACATTTAACCTGCCCACTTCCAACATGAATTGGAGAAGCAATAATCTTATCAGGAGAAAGCTTTCTGATAAGAAGACATGCAGCAGTAATATCTGCGATGGCATCAAGTTTTCCAACCTCATGGAAGTGAATCTTTGTAACCTCCATGCCATGAACCTTTGATTCAGCTTCAGCAATGAGTTTATACACAGAAAGCACATCTGTTTTTACAGTTTCATCAATAGAAAGCTGTGAGACAATAGTCTCAATCTCACTCATTCCGCGAACATGGCCATGGCCGTGTTCATGAGAATGGTCATGATCGTGATCATGCGGATGGTCATGTTCATGAGCATGTTCATGACTATGCTCGTGGAAATGGGAGTGCTCATGGTCGTGGTCATGGCTATGTTCATGGTTGTGCTCATGTGAATGGGAATGCTCATGCTCCACATCCACACTTTCCTCTTCCTCTCCATCAACCACAACTGACAAATGGCTTCCTACAATTCCGCATTTCTCAGACTTATCCAAAGAAAAAGAAACTCCGGAAAGCCCCATTCCATTTAATGTTTTAAGAATATCCTCTTTGTCAGGACAAAGCTCAAGTAAAGCCGCAGAAAGCATATCTCCGGCAACGCCCATTTTACATTCCAAATAAAGTGTTTTCATTTCGTAATCCTCGTCTGTAATTGCTATAAAACCCACTCATTAGTTTGAAAATATTATCAAAGATGGTTGATCATTGATGCCATATAACCAGCTCCAAATCCGTTATCTATATTCACCACACTTACGCCACTGGCACAGGAATTAAGCATAGATAAAAGAGCTGAAACTCCGCCAAAGGATGCGCCATATCCAACGCTTGTAGGAACCGCGATAACAGGACAGTCAGCAAGACCGCCAATGACACTTGCAAGAGCGCCCTCCATTCCTGCTATGGCAATGATAACTCTGGCGGACATTATCTCATCCATGTGCCCAAGAATCCTGTGAAGTCCAGCAACGCCAACATCATATAGCCTTACAACCTCGTTACCATATACTTCAGCTGTCTTTGCAGCCTCCTCAGCAACAGGCATATCACTTGTTCCGCCAGTGGCAACAACAATTTTTCCCTTTCCATCCTTTTGGGGAAGTTCTCCAACTATTCCCACATGACTTAGTTCATCATAGGAAAAATCTGAAATATTCTCCTTAAGAAGAGCTGCTGCCTCATCCTTCATTCTTGTTATAAGTACAGTCTTCTGTCCATGCTCACGCAGAGAATTTGTTATCTTTAATACCTGCTCAGGAGTCTTACCAGCACCATAAATTACTTCAGCAGCCCCCTGCCTTAGCCCTCTGTGGAAATCAGGCTTTGCAAACCCCAGGTCCTCAAACGGTGCTTCCTTTAACTTAAGTACAGCATCATCAACTGACATATTTCCTTCTGCAACCAACTGTAATAGACTTCTTATTTCTTTATTATCCAAGGCTTGCACCTCCTTGTTTATGATTATATACAAATAAATTGTAAAAAATCTCTTAAATTGATAAAAACCTCCATGCCACCTTGGCGACATGGAGGCTATATACTATTTTACCAAATACTGTGACGTTTTTGTCTGAAATAAATCAAACTTTTTCCCAGACAGTTCCTTCTCTGGTATCCTTGATTGCAATGCCCTTAGACATAAGCTCATCACGAATAGCATCTGCTGTAGCAAAGTCCTTCGCCTTCTTAGCTTCCTTTCTCTTTGCAATCATTTCCTCAACGTATGCTGAAAGCTCGTCATCAACCTCGTTTGCTCCAGCAGCATCTTCTTTCAGAAGATCAAGTGAAAGAACCTCATCGAAACTCTCAATAAGAGCTCTCTTTGTCTTATCATTTGTATCTGCCTTAAGTACATCATAAACAACTGTTATTGCACTTGAAGTATTTATATCTGAGCAAAGTGCATCTTCAAAGCTTGCTCTGTACTTTGCAAATACGTCCTTATCAACATCACCTTCATTTGAAAGTGCAAGTGTCTTCTTCTTAAGCTTCTCATAGGTTGAAGCAGCCTGATCAAGCGCATCATATGAGAACATAAGAGGCTTGCGATAATGACTCTGCAGGCAGAAAAGTCTGTAAACCACAGGATTGTATCCCTTCTCTTCAAGAAGTGAAACTGTAAGGAACTCACCCTTACTCTTACTCATTTTTCCTGTCTGGTCATTTAAATGATGAACATGGAACCAGTAGTTGCACCACTTGTGGCCAAGGAATGATTCACTCTGTGCAATCTCGTTGGTGTGGTGAGGGAAAATATTATCAACTCCGCCACAGTGAATATCCATCCGGTTGCCGAGATGCTTCATGGAAATGCATGAGCACTCAATATGCCATCCGGGATATCCAACGCCCCAGGGGCTGTCCCATTTAAGAGCCTGATCCTCGAACTTTGACTTTGTAAACCAGAGAACGAAGTCGTTTTTATTTCTCTTATTTGTATCCTCACTAACATCATCACGAACACCTACAAAAAGGTCCTCTTCGTTATGTCCTGTGAGTACGTAATAATCCTCAAGCTTTGATGTATCAAAATATACATTCTCGCCAGCCACATAAGCATAGCCCTTCTCAATAAGCGCCTCTACCATGTTAATGAACTCGGGTATGCAGTTTGTAGCAGGTTCAACAACATCAGGAGTCTTGATATTGAGTTTGCCACAGTCTGAGAAAAATGCGTCAGTATAGTACTTTGCAATCTCCATAACTGTCTTATGCTCTCTCTTTGCTCCCTTGAGCATCTTATCTTCACCAGTGTCAGCATCACTTGAAAGATGTCCTACATCAGTGATATTCATTACTCTCTTAACATCATATCCAATATATCTAAGAGTTTTCTCAAGAACATCCTCACAAATATATGTGCGCAGATTACCAATATGTGCGAAGTGGTAAACAGTAGGGCCACAGGTATACATTGCAACCTTTCCATCTTCATTCGGTACAAAGGTATCTACTTTTTTAGTAAGTGTGTTATAAATCTTCAGTTTGTTTTCCATACTCTCATCTTCTCTATACATGTATTTTTTGCAATTTATTATACCTAATCTATTAAGTTTTTACAAAAAATTTTTACAAAAAACTCCCACCACAAAGCTACTTTCTTTGTGATGGGAGAAAATGATTTCATTTATTTTGTTTACATATAAAAAATTACTTGATCTTTACACCCTTTGCTACCTTAGCTGTTTTAAAGAGCTTTGAATAATCTTTCTTCTTGCTCTTAGGCACCTTGATTGTTGCCTTGGAGTTTATTCCCTTAAATGCGTTCTTTCCAACGTTTGTAAGCTTAGTAGACTTGATTGTTATAGTCTTAAGATTCTTACATCCCTTGAATGCTCCACCTTCGATCTTAGTTACTGTCTCAGGTATTGTTACGCTCTTAAGGCTCTTAAGATTCTTAAATGCATTCTTTGAAATAGCTGTAACTGTGTACTTTTGGCCATCTATATCGATAGTCTTTGGTACCTTAATGCTCTTTGCTTTCTTGTTCTTAGATGTAGTATATGTTACCTCAAAGTCTCCAGTAACCTTATATGTAGCATTTCCGGAAGTTGCCTTTGTTCCCTTCTTTGCAGAAGCATTTGCTTCATCATTGTTCTGCGAAGAAGCGTCTCCTTCATTTCCAGGAGTTGCTTCAGCATCAGGATTTACCTGCTGGCTGCTGTTTCCTTCATTGCCGTTATTACTGTTATTAGCAGCATTATTATTTGTAGAATTACTGTCTCCACTATTAGAGGCATTATTGCTTGCATTGTTGTTCCCCTCATTGCCCGTTTTGCTTCCAGATTCATTACCGTTTCCATTATTACCTGAAGGCTTGTTGCCCTGGTTGTTTGTTAAATTATATGTGTATTTTGCGCACCATACATGAGTATAACTTCTATCATATTTTTAAATCAATATGTTAAATCATGCATTTACTGTGATTATGAAATTAAATTTCGAAAAAATGATAAACTCCCCTTCATCAGCCAAAAGCCCACATCCTATAGTGCATAATTGCATTTCTATAGTTACTATTGTATTTACACTTTCAAAAATCCACTTTCAAAACCAACTCTATAGTATAGATAACCGAATTTACTCTACATTCGTACGTTGATTAAATCGCATGCAATCTTTAGTATTGATAATATAGAAAAATGTATTTTGGATATTATTCACTTTTTCCAGGCATATTTTCATTAGCTAAGGAGGTACATCATGGATATAACTGCCGAAGTAGGAAGTCGTATTCGTTATCATAGAAAAGAGCGCAAATTAAGTCAGGAGGAGCTTGCTGAGAGAAGTGGACTTCATCCTTCCTATATAGGGCAGCTTGAGCGAGGAATAAAAAAGCCCACCATTGATTCTCTTTACAAAATCACAAAGGGAATGGATATGTCTATTTCTGATTTTCTTAAAGATTTAGAGATTGTTGACAAGGATTCGGAAAACTTCGCAGTAAAATCCTATCTCCTGATTGAGCAGGAACAGGCAAGTGATCAAAGGCATTTATTTGATATTATCAAACAGATAATCGCTTTGAAATCCAACTAATAGATAGCAAACCATCGGAACGTCAATTTCTTCCGATGGTTTTTTATTACCATATATAGTGTTTTTATATACTATGCAGATAGTGATACTGCATAAATTGTGGTATTATTAATATTAGTCACACATTATTACTTGAATATATTACTTCACTATAGTGTGCAAATAACGTCACATGAGGAAGGAACTAAAAATGGCTGGCTACGTGTTAAGCTGCTGCTCAACTGCAGACCTTAATGATGAACACTTCAAGAAAAGAGACATTAAGAAAGTATGCTTCCACTTTGAACTAGATGGCAAGCAGTTTATGGATAACGGGGAATACCCCATCGGAGATTTCTATCAGTCTATGGCAAATGGTGCCATGACCAAAACATCTCAGGTAAACACAGAGGAATACATCGACCACTTCAAACCATTCTTAGAAGCTGGTAAGGACATCTTACATTTAACCTTAAGCTCCGGTATTTCCGGCACTATCAACTCAGCAAACATAGCTGCCAGTATACTGCGTGATGAATTTCCTGACAGAAAAATCTATATAGTTGATTCTCTGGCTGCATCTTCTGGCTATGGTCTTTTGATGGATACCCTTGCTGACAAAAGAGATGCTGGCATGGGCATAGATGAGCTTAAATATTGGGCTGAGGATCATCGCCTTGAATTAAATCACTGGTTCTTCACTACTGACCTTACATATCTTGTAAGAGGTGGTCGTGTTTCAAGAGCCGCTGGTTTCTTTGGCGGCGCACTTAAGATCTGCCCTCTTCTTAACGTTGATTACGAAGGACACCTTATCGCCAGAGCTAAGCTTCGCGGAAAGCCTGCTGTTATCAAGGCTGCTGCCCAAAAGATGCTCGAGTGCGCAAACAACGGCGCAGATTACGACGGAAAATGCTATATTTCCCAGTCTGCCTGCAGAGGTGATGCTGATGCTCTGATTGCTGAGATTGAAGAAATGATTCCTGCCATGAAGGGCAAGATTGAAGTTTATGATATCGGAACAACTATCGGTAGTCACACTGGCCCCGGCACAGTAGCTTTATTCTTCTGGGGATCCAAGAGAGTAGACTAATACTACTATTTTAATTTACACGATTTATTTTATACCACTGTTACAGACTTAATGAGGGGAGTCTCATGGATAACAAAACATCTCGTGTACTTATAGTTGATGATATGCTCGCAAACAGAATAATTCTTTCCTCTCTCCTTGCATCAAAGGGTGTAACCTCTGATCAGGTTGAGAGCGGGAAAGAGTGTATTGAGTTGTGCGAAAAAAACGACTATGACCTCATTCTTCTCGACCACAGAATGCCTGACCTTGATGGTGTCGATACCCTTGTCAGGTTAAAGGAAATCTTCAAAGAAAAGAGAAGGAATACTCCTGTTGTTTGTCATACCACTGACGAAGGACGTAGAAACATTAATCTATACAAGGCTGCTGGCTTTGCAGATGTTCTTATAAAGCCTATTGATCCAAAGCAGCTCTCAGAAATACTTCTTACTTATCTTGCAAACGAAGATGAGGAAGCAAAAGAAGCTCAGGAAAAAGAAATCCAGGAAGAAAAAGAGAAAAAAGAAATCTTCATCCAGGACGAGCTGGAAAAGCTACCCTTGTGGATAAAAAGCACAGCTCATATCGATATTGTCCAGGGTGTCACTAACTGCGAAACTGCTGAGGATTATATGGAAACCCTCACTGTTTTTGCGGCTTCTATAAATCACAAAATAGATGAGATACTTACCTTCTTTGAGAAAAAGGACTGGAACATGTACACCTTAAGGGTCCATTCCTTAAAAAGTGTCTCCTCTCTCATCGGAGCAAAGAAGCTCTGTGAGATGGCAACAGAGTTAGAGCTTGCCGGAAAGTCTTCAAAATTTGGAGATATTCTGGCAAACAACAAATACCTCATTGAAGAATATCGTTCATTCCTTACTCTCCTTGATCCAATAATTGAGAAGGAACCACCAAAAGAAGTCAAGAAAGAAGAACCAGAGACTCCAAAAGTTACCGAATTTCAAAAGCGCAATACCGTTCTATTTATAGAAGGTACCTCGAGCATCTCAAGCAAGGGGCTTGTTCAGCATTTGGAAAAGGCTAATTTTGATGTAATAAGCTGTCCTGCTGATCCCGGCAAATTCATCGCCCACAGAGATAAAGCAAATATAGTAATCTACTACCCCGGGGATGATGATAAATCAAGAATATCTGTTACCATGAATCACCTTGGCGAAATGTGCCAGGATGATAATAAGTTTTTGTGTCTTGTCGGTGAGAGCTATGATCTGGAATTTGCACAGTCCTGCGAGGGCTCTGCCAGAGTATCAAAAACCTACATAAGACCCGTAAATGCTGATCAATTTACTGAAGATATTAAAAGTCTTGAATATATTCAGGAAAAGTTTCGCGAAAAGAAATCTATCTTTGTTGTTGATGACGATCCTGATTTCTTGCAGATTATGGAGAACTGGTTATCTCCTATTTACAACATTTCTTCATTCTCAAGCGGCGAAGACGTGCTGGATGGTCTTCTTACCTATAAGCCAGACCTCATCCTGCTGGATTATGAAATGCCAGTTATGGATGGTTTTGAAATCATGCAAAAAATAAAATCAGATCCTGATGAAAAAGAAATCCCCATCATCTTCCTCACAGGAAAAAATGACAGGGATCACGTATTTAAGATTTTAGAGACAAAGCCTGATGGTTATCTACTTAAGTCTTCACAAAAAGATTCCCTGATAGATGCCATAAACAGATTCTTTTCTGAGTGTGCATTCAAGGAATCTTTGGAGGTATAAGTAAGACTCAGCCAAGGATTTCGGCTACTACCGCAAGAAGCACTGCCTTTCCTTCTGACTTAGGAAGTATTTTCTGCGGATGAAGAGCTTCAACTTCATCCGCTATTTCTTTGTCATCCATTCCAGTTCTCATAACTACTGGTACTTGAGAAAGCTTCTCATTTGCACGTATTTCCTTTAAAGTCTCAGAGCCAGTCATTCCGGGCATGGCATAATCAAGAAGCACTATATCTGCCCCTTCATTTTCAAGAGCTGCCAAAGCGCCCTGTCCTGATGTTTCCTTTATTACTTCATAACCTGCCTTTTCAAGCCATCTAGCACTCATTGCAAGCATATCTTCATCATCATCAACAAGTAATACCTTAGCCATTTTCCTTATCCTCCTCTTCTGATTTATCACCTATGAATTTCTCAAGTGTTTTAAAAAGTGCATCTGGTTCAACTGGTTTTGAAAGATGCGCATTAAGTCCTGCTTTAAGTGATAGCTCCACATCTTCATCAAAAGCATTTGCGGAAAGGGCAATTACCGGAACAGACTTAGCATCCTCCCTGTCCAGCTTTCTGATAAGCTCTGTTGCCCTTAAGCCATCACACTTTGGCATCCTTATATCCATTAGGATAGCTGCGTATTCTCCCACAGCGCTTTTTTCAAACATGGATATTGCCTCTAGTCCATCGCTTGCATGATCAGCTTCAACCTCTTTCATCTTCAGTATCTGCTTCATGATCAGTGCGTTTATGTCCATATCCTCAGCAATGAGAACCTTTCGACCTTTAAGAGATACCTTCTTTGCGCCATCACGATATCTCTTGCGCTTTTCCTGCATTATTTCTTTTATCTCTTTGCGTATACTTCTGGCAAAAAGAGGCTTTGCAAGAAAGGCATCCACTCCGGCCTTTAATGCCTCATCCATGATTTCATCCCAGTTGTAGGTCGTAAGTATAACTGTCGTAAAATCATCCTTGAGTTCCTGCCTTAAAGCTCTTGTCACTTCGATTCCATCCATTCCAGGCATCTTCCAGTCAACAAGGAAAAGCTTATAAGGATCCTGCCTTGCCTTACTTTTTTCAAGAATAGAAAGTGCTTCTTTTCCATCAAGACAATAATCGGCCGCTATTCCTATTCTTCCAAGAACCATCTGAGCATGCTCGCAGGCATTTAAGTCATCATCGAGAATAAGTGTCTTTATACTTCCGGGATTGAAATCCTCATCTGAGCCCGTCTTTTCACTAATTCCAAGCGGAATAACAAGGGTAAAGGTAGAGCCCACATTTTTCGTTGACTCAACCTCTATCGTTCCCTTCATCATATCCACTATTCTTTTAGTTATAGCTAGTCCTAATCCTGTGCTTCCATACTTATTGCTTGTGCCTTCAACCTCCTGCGAAAAGGGCTCAAATATCTTAGGAATATAGTCCTCATCTATTCCTATTCCTGTATCCTTGATCACAAAACGAATATAGGAATACTTTTTATCTTTCTTTTCTTCCTCTACAAGAAAAGTTATTCGCCCAGGAGCATCAGTAAACTTCACAGCATTTCCAAGTATGTTAATAAGAATCTGCTTTAGCTTCATCTCATCACTTATGTAGTAATCGCTTAAGTGTCCTTTGACATGGCATTCAAACTCAAGGCCCTTATCAGTACACTGGGCTTCCACCATGGTATTAATCTGCTCAAGCATATCCCCAAAGGAAAAATCCTGCTTCTTAATCACAAGCTTACCTGATTCGATACGGCTCATATCAAGGATATCGTTTATCAGCGACAGAAGATGATTTGCACTTCCACCTATTTTATCCAGTATTTCTCTGGTTTCATCCGGAAGATCAGGATTCTTTATCGCAATGTTATAAAGGCCTATTATTGCATTCATAGGCGTTCTTATCTCATGGCTCATATTTGAAAGAAACGCAGTTTTTGCCATATTTGCATTCTCTGCATCCTCCAGTGCTTTTTCAAGCATTCTGTTTTTTTCCTGTTCTTCGGCAATTGTCTTGCTGTAATCCTCACTCATTGGTTACTCCTTAAAAGCATTTTCAAGCATTACTTTCAGCTCTTTGTACTCTTTAAGTAAAATCTCTGTTTTTTCTCCAAGCTCTAATGATTCACCATTCTTTGCCATCATTTCAAGTTCCTTTGCCTTCTCAAAAATACTATCTGCGCCTATGGCACTTGATGTACTCTTCAAGGAATGGACATTAAGTATGAAGTCCTCCATATTGTTTGACGAAAAAGCATTTTCAATAATTGCAGCCTTATCATCTGCCGACTTCAAATATGTCTCAAGGGCAAAAACATAATCCTCTGCATCGCCGCAGTACTCTATTCCCTTTTCATGGTTTAGGACCTTGATGTTTCTAATCTCCTTAGGAAGCTCATCCAATTCAGAATCTTCTTCCTCAGATGTATTCTTGTTTTCTCCTGTATAGGAAATGGACTCTGCAGGCAGATACTTAACGAGCATATTTTCCATTTCTTCTATATTGACTGGCTTTGAAAGATAATCTCTAAAACCAGCAGCAATCAGCTTTTCCTTATCTCCTGAAATCGCGCTTGCAGTAAGAGATATAATGGGAACATTTTCGTAAAACTCAGGAAATCTTTTCATTATTTCATCGAGAGTTTCTACGCCGTTCATATGAGGCATCCTATAATCCAAAAATACCAGATCATATTTACCGGTCTGTATTTTTAGAAGACACTCCTCCCCACTGGAAGCGGTGTCTATTTCCATTTCTGTTCTCTTTAGAAGCCCTTTTATAACCTGAAGATTCATAGGTGTATCATCAACCAAAAGAATTCGAACTCCCTTTGTGACAAGGTATCCCTGCTTTTCATGCACTTCTCTTTTCTGGCTTGCAAGAAGTGAAAAATCAACATCACCAACTTCGGTTTCATCTACTATTTTTTGTTTTATTACAAAGGAAAAATTGGAGCCTATCTCATATTCACTCTCAACCAAAAGCTCAGAATCCATAAGTGAAAGAATCTGTCTTGAAATTGCAAGTCCAAGACCAGCACCTTCAATTGTCCTTGTTCTTTTTGCATCAAGTCTGTCAAAAGCTTCGAACAGCCTGTTCATCTCTTCCTTTTTGATTCCTATTCCAGTATCAAGGACCGTAATTTCTATATAAGCTTCTCCGTCGCGTATTTCCTTTAAATAAGCGATAAGCTTAACATAGCCTCGTTCAGTGTACTTTATGGCATTTGTCAAAAGGTTGGAAATAACCTGCTTTATCCTGATTTCATCCCCAAGAAGCTTCGACGGTATTCGATTGTCAATTTCAAATTTTAGTGAAAGTCCCTTTGATTCCGCTCTGAATTGAACAAGGTTATAAAGATCCAGGAAAATTGAACGGACTAAATACTCATCAACAACAAGCTCCATTCTACCCGTCTCGATGCGTGAAAAGTCCAAAATATCGCTAATAATTCTTAGAAGACTCGTGCCAGCCGTTTTAATACTGTGTGAATACTCGAGAATGCTTTCATCATTACATTCTCTTTGAATGAGTTCATTCATTCCAAGTATCGCCGTAATAGGCGTTCTTATCTCATGACTCATATTTGAGAGAAAGGCGGTCTTTGCCTTATTCGCAAGCTCTGCCTCCTCGAGAAGGTGCTCGAGCTGCTTGTTTCTCTCCTGTTGTTCCTGGGCAATTCTTGTATCAGTGATGTCAGAAATAAACACATAGTAGACATCACCAAATCCAGGCATGTGCGTGAAACGACCATAGTCGTCAACCCAGCGTTCTACGCCATCCTTCCTGATTATCCTGTAAACTACATAATCAAGGTTCTCATTGTTAGATACATCAGCAATCTGCTCATCAATGGAAGCCTGTATCAAATCAAAATCCTCGGGATGAACCATTCCGCGGAATGTATTGCCTGTGAGCTCTTTGAATTCTTCAATCGTCTCACAACCAAAAATCATGAGCGTAGCCCTGTTAACATACAGTATTTCCTGCTTATCATCAGCCCTATAGATAAAAAAGCCACCAGGCATCTGTTCAGCAAGCCACTCTATTCCAGTGAGGATCTGTTCATCAGACATTTTGTCAGATAGATTTTTGTCAAAAATCTTGTTACCCATCTGCTAATCCTTAACCTTTCCTAAATACCTGAAGCCAAGCATCGTGAGATCATCAAACTGCGGTACTTCACCTACATATTCATCAATATCTTTTCTCACATTGGCAAGAAGCTGCTCTGCATCTGCATCAGAATCTGTGTTAAGTGCTTCGACCATTCTGGCAGTTCCATAAAGCTCAACATCAATATCGGTAGCTTCAGGAACACCATCTGTATAAACAAAAATACTATCTCCAGGCTTTAAGATAACTTCATGTTCCTCAAAATCAATGCCCGGAAGAACTGCAATTGCAGGAGAATGCCTGTAAACTACGAGCTCATACTTGCCACCAGCCCTTTTAAGAGCAGGATGCTCGTGCCCTGCGTTTGTTATAGTTGCTTTTCCTGTAGATATCTCAAGAATGCAAAGCCATACAGTAACAAACATCTCCGTATCATTGCCTTCACACAACTGATTATTTACATCGCGAAGGATTTTCGCAGTAGACAGAGTATCTCCCATCATACTTCTATTCTTTATAAGTGTCTTGGTGATCACCATGAAAAGAGCTCCGGGTACACCCTTTCCTGATACATCTGCCATCACAAGGGCTATGTGGTCATTATCGATAAGGAAGAAGTCGTAGAAATCTCCTCCAACCTCCTTAGCCGGATCCATGGTTGCATAAATATCAAATTCAGTTCTGTCAGGGAAAGGCGGAAAAATAGTAGGAAGCATATCCGTCTGGATCTGAGAAGCTATGTTGAGCTCTGCGCTAAAGCGCTCCTTCTCAGCAGTGATTTTCTGAATGTTATCAATGTAGTTGACAATATCCTTTTCCATGTCATATACGGAAACTGCCAGATCTTCTATTTCATCCCCTGTCTCAATTTTCAAAAGAGAATCATCAACTTCCGCATCACTATGCGCAAATTTATCAAGACTGCTCCTTATCTGCATGATAGGGTCAATGAAGTTTTTCCTCATTACAAACCAGTTTGATAAGCAGAATAAAAGAAGAAGTATCAGGGAAATGACTACCATATTGAAAACATATTTATTTAGCCAGGAGAGAACCTCCTGCATATAGGTGTCGACAAACAAAAGAGCCACCACGTTCCCCTCGCTGTCCTTTACAGGCAGACAGCTTGAAGTGAGAAAACCGTATTTCTTCGATTTTCTCACCAGGTAACTTGATGGTCTTTCTCCTGTTTCATAAGCATCCCATATATCATCAAATGAAGCTGATATTGGGTCAGAATCTCCTATGAATGTATCTGAATCATATACATATCGCATCGTCTTATCTTCATAAGGCACAGCAATATAGATATAGGCAGCTCCTGTATATTCTTCTATATGATGAAGGTAATCCTCCATCTCATGATAATAGTCGTCCTCCTGCCAGGTCCTGGTGTATTCGGCGATCTTATCATGATCGATATCATTTAAGATAATGTTGGCTATAACATATCCTTTATCGTTGTATAGTCTCTGTATAGCTTTGTCAAAAAAAAGATAGCCTGCAAAACATGTAAGGAAACTAAGTAAAAGTGTAAATACTATGATTCCCAAAAGGGCTTTTTTACTTATACCAAGCCTAATCTTGTCCTGCTTAGAACTAGTCATATCTCCCATAACTTATTTTCCCCCATAAGTCATTTGTATAAGTATATTATGCCATGTTTTCTATGTTCAAGTCATCAACTGTTTCCTTCAGTTTATATTCTGTATCCTTGTCTATCATTCGGATCATTATTATCGTTTCCGAAGTTTATCTTAAGCTTTGCAAACATATCCCCCAGGATGAGCCTTGCGTTTACCTGATTATATACTCTGATTTTTCTATTATTTTTTTTGTGAATATATTTATGATCATCCGCCTCATTCTTACAATCTGTATAAACGATCATCCTGACCTTCTTCTGGTCCGGACAATCAAAAACATAATTCCACTTTTTCATGCCTGCTCTCCTGGTATCAGTAATTATGTGTATGTAATACAAATCTTTTACGCTGTCATTTCAAAAGCATGAGTACCGCTTCCAAGCTGAATGTTTTCCTTTCCAGGTAAAACCAAAGTTGCAATACTTCCAGCAGGGATTTCTATGCTATACAGATATTTTTTCTCAGAGCCATCTCCAATCTGCTTCCAGTCCACTTTGATTACACCATAGGGAGTTTCAAAGTGTCCCTTTACATAATCATATTGCTTTCCCGGAACAGGCTTAACATAGAAATGTCTGTAGCCCGGAGCCTCTTCATCCCTTTGTATTCCAAGAACATACATATAAAACCACTCAAGTACTGCACCAAGAGAATAATGGTTAAATGAATTCATGCTGTTGTGTCCGCCAAAACCATTCTCTATGGTAAAGGAATCCCATCTCTCCCAAATGCTTGTAGCTCCCTGTGTTACAGGATACAGCCATGAAGGACATGCTGTCTGCGTCATAAGTGTGTAAGCATCATCAGAATGCCCAGTTGCAGTAAGCATTGGATTTAAAGGCGCTGTCCCAAAGAAGCCTGTCTTTACAAGGTAACCTGTTTCCCTTGTCTTCTCGCTTAATCTGTCTCCAACCTTTTCTATAAGTTCATCACTGACCATTTTGAAGGAAAGCGGAAGTGCATAAGAGCACTGTGTATTATCCTCTGTTTTTCCTGATTCCTTATCAAAATATTTTTCATTAAAGGTTTTCTTTAATTCCTCATAAAGAGTCTGGTAGCTTTCTGATTTCTCCGCATCACCCAACGCCTTTGCCATACGTGACATTACATAGGCATTGTAGCCATAGAAACAGTGACAGATAAGCCCTATATTCGTTTCCTCAGGAGCAAGCCAGTCTCCAAGTGTAAAGCCTTCTCCTAAGTTACCTTTCGCCCAAAGTCCTGCTGAGTAATCCATATACAGATTCATGGCATCATAGTTATCTCGTATAACCTGAACATCGCCATACTGCTGATAAAGCTCCCAGGTCACATGAATTCCCGAACTCTCATAGGTATATCCGCCAAATCCGCCTCCAACAGGAGCTATATCCGGATATTTTCCATTCTCATCCTGAAGGTCTCTAAGATCCATGAGCCAGTTCTCATAGAAGGTTCTGGTATCAGCATGGAAGGTTGCTGTTCTGGTGAAAATAGAAGTATCTCCGTCCCATCCCATTCTCTCATTTCTCTGAGGGCAGTCTGTGGGAATACCTATAAAGTTTGACTGCTGGGACCTTCTAACATTAGCTATGAATTTATTGGTAAGCTCATCTGAAGTTTCAAGTGATGAATTCATCTCATAGGCAGATGAGATCACAAGCATCTTTACATCTGACAGCTCAGGCTTTTTTGACACTCCGCTGATTTCTATATATCTGTAGCCTCTAAAGGTAAAGCTGGGAGTGTAATCCTCGCCGTTTTCATCCCCTTTGAAGGTATAAAGGTCTGTACAATCAGCATCCCTTAAGTTCTCGACCATCATCGTTCCGGCTTTACCCTTAAACTCGTCAATATCAGGGTAAAGCAGCTCAGCATAGCGCATGGTCGCAGTACTTCCTGCCTCTCCGTAAAGGTGGAGTTTAGGAATACCAGCTACATTAACACCCATGTCATAGATATAAGTCCCCTTAGAAACTTCAGTTACAGACTGGGCTGTAAGCTCATAGGAAACCTTTATTCCATCTCCAACCTGCCCTATTAAAGCAGTTTTTGTCACATTAACTTCCGGCCAGAGCACAGGGCCACTGGACATAGTCTCAGCCCTTCTGATTTCAGTGAGCGCTATCTCTTCCGGCTTAGTCCATTTGCTATCGTCATATTCTGCCGTTGCAAATCCCTCTACTGCCTTTTCCTTTGTGGCATCATAGTGCTCACCATGGAAAAATCCTGCATAAGTACAAGGCCCATCAGCATAGTACTTCCAGTTATCTGTATCCGTAACTATACTCTGGACACTACCATCCTCATAGGTGATTTCAATTCTTCCGAGGAAAGACTCTCTGTCACCATAGTAATTATAGTTGCCAAGTACAAAGGTCTGAGCATCACTCCACCAGCCAGAAGCCAGAGTTACTCCTATCGCATTGTCTCCACTTTCCACAAGATCAGTAATGTCATAGGTCTGGTACATCAGATGTCTGTCATACTGAGTGTGTCCGGGATTAAAGAAGGTATCAGTGATTTCTTTGCCATTTACCCTGCACTCATAGATTCCTCTGGCAGTAGCGTAAAGCCTTGCCTTTTTAAGCTTTCCCTGCTTTGCTGCAAATACGCTTCGAAGCATAGGAACAGAAGTATGGCTCGGCTCCTTTGTTATGAAAACATCGCCATCCTTTGTGGAAATATGCTTTGATGAAGCAGCGATGTCATTCGCTTTATTTATCTGTAAGTTATCCTCATCTGCATTTATGTAGTAGATATCCGTATCCCTATAAACTACTGCATAAGGCTTTCTTAAGTTCCTTACTTCCAAAAGGGAAATCTTTACGCCCTGATTCTTAAGAACATGGAAACCTATCTGGTTAAGTCTCGGATAAGTGTTGACGTCATTATTTCCAATCGGATTAAGAGTCCTTGCAGCCTCCATCTCTCCGAAGAAAGATTTTTCTATTGTCACATCCACACGTTTGTCATCAACGTAGGTATATGCTGCATTTCCAGTAATCTGTATATCTATCTCATGCTCGTCATAGAGATTGTCTTTTGTAATAACAGGCTTTTTGTCTGCGTCGTCGTAATCACAAATATCCACAGTGGCAAGAGGAGGCGTATCCTCTCTGTCCTCAGGAAGAATCCCTACTCTGTAGATGTTTAGCTTAGCAGGAATACTGCTGCCATCTATCTCATACTTAAAGTAGTTTTCCCTGTCCTTTATTCTCTTATCGCCTCTGCCAAAAACTATGCCAAAGCGGGTGCTTCCCTCATCAAGCTGAAATTTCACCTTAAGTCCAAAAACGCTTCTTACATCAGAGCTAAGTGTATACTCAGAAGGTCCGATCCACTTTGCTTCTCCAAAAGCATCTTCTGACTCATTCATAAAACCTGTCTCAAAACAGTTGCCGTCACTTACTGCTTCATCCCCATGGCTATCAGTAACTGTGACTTTCCAAAAGTACATTGTCTTAGCTTCAAGTTCTGCTCCCCTATAGCAGACTTCGCTCATCTCAGGACTCTCCACATCCCCCGAATCCCATACCACTGTACCATCTGTTCTTTTGACAACCACATTGTACTTTTCCTGCAAAGTTCCTCTGTTTTCACTCTCAATCCTCCATGAAAACCTCGGGCTCTTCGCATCGATGCCAAGCGGATTTTCCCTATATTCCGTCTTGCAATCAAGTACCCTTAATATTCCTTTTCCATCCATAAAAAAACACCCTCCAAACTCTAATGTATCTATGATACATCACATTCTTTTGGAGGTTAATAACGCATATTAGCTGAAAAATTCTCGCTTATATATGTGCACTTTAACCATTGACTATACTGACTAACTTCATCCTCAGTCTATCCACCATTCAGGTGTTAACTCGCCAAGTTTCATAACACGATCCTTTGAATAATCGATCATGATATCTATATCCTGATATTTGCCGGGCATCAGCTGAACCATCAGTTCACGACATGCCCCACAGGGAGCGCCTTTGCCTTCATTTGGCGGGATGCAGAGAACTCTGTCTATTTCATGCTCGCCGTTAGTGATCATATTGAAGATGGCATTTCTCTCAGCACATATACCAAGTGTTGAGCAGGTATCTATACATACTCCAACATAGATGTTTCCTGCCTTTGAACGAACAGCAGAAGATACTTCTCCCGCTGTAACATAGTCAGAAATTGTTCTTCCATTAAGTACTGCTTTTGCAGCATTATACATATCTACCCAAATCTGATCCATCTCAATGTCATCCTTTCATTTTTCTGCACTAGCATATTTTCCTTGAGACTTACTCACTTGTTATAAGTATATCCGACGTAAAACCATCATACAATTCATTTAACAATGATGATCGCCCTCTCCCTGTCTTTCCGTTAGCATGGATACACGCATAATAATAATCCATGCACTTTAGGCGTGTAGTATTTACCTATGAATGAGTCTTACCAACACGTCAGTTCTTAAATTCTGCATTTTTACGTGTAGAATATTGCCCTCTGAATAGTTTATGCCACACGCATACCAGAATTTTTAAGGCATTTTACGTGTCCTACCGCTTCAAAGAGCTATCCAAATTACACGACAAATAAATCCTTTTGTTCCATTTGCGTGTATTAACACCATAATTCTGCACTATACAAATTATCAAGTCCCACCAAGGCACAAATATGGCGCATATGTCCTATATGAGCGGTCTTGAAAATCGTCGGTACTTAAGCGGGGTTCTTTTCCGCTTTAGTACCGCTACGAATTTTCATGAAGCGAAAGCGTCCGTCGAATATAGAATATATGCGCCTTTAAATGACTGGCGGGACTTATTTATTTAACCTCTGCGATGATGTAGAGGCGTGTGTCGTTTGTGCGGAACATGCGGGTATCTTCGCCGTAGCCTGTGCCACCGTATGCAGGAGAAAGACGGGCGCCGCAGCTATTAAGTACGCTGCCGGTTGTTGTGATATCTTCCTTCTCACTCTGCATCTTATAGTGACGAGCAATAATTCCGTGAATGATTCCATCCTGCTTTACATGGATTGGAGCCATGGTATTTATCAGGCTTCCGAAGTCCTTAATATTTATCTTAACCTGTCTGTTTGAAATCTGGTATAACTTATCACAATCAAGTCCCTTGGTCTGAAGTGCAAGGTAATCATTGTTAGGTCTTGATTCCTTCTGGAAAATAAGTGCAACAGCAAGTGACTTATCCTTGGTTACTACCATTGCACGATACTTATCAAGTCTGTAGTAATCTCCAAACTGGAAGACATTTCTCCACTGCTTATAAAAAGCAACCTGGTCTGCAACCTGCTTTTTCTCTGCATCAGAAAGCTCTGAAAGATTGAGTTCATAACCAAAACATCCAAAAGCTGCAACAGAGAATCTGGTCTCAAGCGGAGTTGTATGAAGTGTCTGGTGGTTTGGAACTGCAGAGACATGCGCTCCTACAGTATTTACAGGATAGCCATAGCTGTAGCCTCTCTGGATATCCATTCTGCAAACAGCATCTGTATCATCGCTTCCCCAGATCTGAGGGAAGAAGCTCAGTATTCCGAGATCAAATCTGTTACCACCTGATGAGCATCCCTCGAAGAGAATGTCAGGGAATTTCTTTGTGAGTTCCCTCATTACTCTGTAAAGACCCATGTAATATCTATGTGTGAATTCCTTCATTCGCTCAGCAGGAAGCTCTCTTGAAAAGCTGTCAGAGAATACTCTGTTCATATCCCACTTGATGTAGGAGATATTTGCTGAGGAGAACACCTTACTCATGGAATCAATGATATAATCCTGAACCTCTTTTCTTGTGAAATCCAAAATCATCTGGTTTCTTCCAAGAGAATGAGGATGGCCGGGAATTCTGACAGCCCATTCAGGATTCTCTCTATACAGATCGGAGTCCTCATTTACCATCTCCGGCTCAACCCAAAGACCAAACTTAAGTCCAAGGGCATTTATCTTATCAGCAAGACCATTTAACCCATCGGGAAGCTTCTTGGTGTTAACTCTCCAATCACCAAGTCCTGCCTTGTCATCATTTCTTGCACCAAACCAGCCATCATCCAGCACGAAAAGCTCTATTCCTGCCTTAGCAGCTTCCTTTGCAAGCCTAAGGAGTGAAGACTGATCGAAGTTAAAGTAAGTAGCCTCCCAGTTATTTATAAGGATAGGTCTCTCCTTATCTCTCCAGCTTCCTCTGACAACATGCTTTCTTACAAAGTCATGCATAGCTCTGCTCATTCCGCCAAAGCCCTTGCATGAATATGCCATTACAGCTTCCGGTGCCTCGAATTTCTCTGAAGGCTCAAGTGTCCAAGCAAAGCCTGTTGGCTGAATACCACTTACAAATCTGGATAAAAATGTTCCATTAGATGAAAGCGCTGAATAATGATTTCCACTGTAGATAAGGTTAAGTCCGTAAACATCACCTGCATCCTCTGTAGCATCAGGTGCGCTCACCATAGTAAAGGGATTGGTTCTGCTTCCTGACTCACCTGCAGAAATCTCCTCTGATACTACCTTGCCAGCAGTGCAAAGGCTCTTAGACATGCCCATTTCATCTGCCCATCTTCCATGGAAGCTTGTGAGCTGAAGTCCTGTTCTCTGAAAATCAAGCTGGTTTGAAAGCAGTCTGTCTATTACAACACGATTCTCACTCTCGTTATACAAAACAGAGCTTCTTGTAATTGTGTCGCATTCAGGATAGACCTTGTAGATCATATCGAGTCTCAGGTTGTATTCCTTATCACGAAGTGTAATTACAAGCTGCTGTGCCTTGTCATCAAAAGAAAAAGCTGAGCATACAGTTTTACTTGTACCATCATCATAGGATGCAGGAAGAGTCTCAAGCTCTGATAACTCATCTGATATTTCTGCCTTCTCAAAAAGGAAATCTGAAGTGCGTGATCCATCACTGTGACTTATCTCAAGTAAAGGCTCTCTTACATCACCCTTACCAAAGGAAGACATCTCAAGAGGCATGATCTCAAGGCACAAAGGACCTGTCTCAACTGAATAAGCGATCATGTTGCCGCCTTCATGATGGTGCTTTATCCCCATTGCGTCAGCCATCTGTGAAAGGATCTTTAAATCCTCTGCATTCCCCTTTAACAGCTCCTTATACTGACCTTCAGACAAAATAGATTTGCCATAGTGGATATGTTCAACGTGTCCACTTGGCAAAACCTGCATAAAATAACTTGTCTTCATTGTCTGAAGCAAAAAGATATTTTCATTTCTAATAATCATTGTAATCCTCCCATATAACGCGTTTTGCTTTAAAAGCCTCCCCTTTCGGGAAGGCTTTGATTTTGTATATTATTTAGAACAGATACCTCTCATTAAGATGTCGATCATAACCTCAAGCTCATCCTCATAGGATCCGCCGTCAGCCGCTCCGGCACTTAAAAATCTCTCGATAGATGCCTCTGTCATTGTCTTAATTACAGGAATAGGAAGCTTTCTTATCTGCCCCTCTCTCATTCCCTGCTCCAAAAGTTCAATAGTATCCTCCCAGTCGTTCTCAAGTCTCTTCTGAACCTTTGCATATATCTTAGGATATTTATCCTTTAAGGTAAATACCTTACGGAAGTCTACATCCCTGTAGTTATCGGGCATGCAGATCATTATCTTTTCAATTCTTTCAACAGTTGAAAGAGATTTATCATTCTTAATCTCTGCCTCTTTTTCCTTGATATTATCGAAGCAGTAATCAACAAGTGCGTTAAATATCTCTTCTTTATCATTAAACTCCTTGTAGATTGTCTTCTTACTCATATGGAGATCAGAAGCTACATCATCCATAGTAAACTTGGAGCCTTTATCCTTAAATTCTACGAGAACAGCTTCAAGTATCTTTTTCCTTGTTTCGTTCATAAAAATCCTTTCATAACAATTTATACGGAACTAGAAATCGTTTTACCGTTTCCATTATATACCTAATGCTACAATAATCAAAGAATTTATGGTCTTTTTTTGGTGAAAATTGAGAAAAAATGATTACAGAATCACCCTATCATGTCCGCAAGTCTGTCACGTTCAGACATAACCTTAGTAATAAGGTCCTTGTAATCCATATCTGTGCCTGAACGAAGCAGCTCTGTCATCTCACTGACAGGCTCATAGATGGGTGTAAGGGCCAGATTCCCTACGACTCCCTTAAGCGCATGCGCAGCTTCGAAAGCTGCAGAAAGATTATTTTCGTTAAGATGTTTCTCTATTTCCTCATATCGGGTCCTATCAAGAGCCTCAGGAATAAGATCAAGGTAAAATTCCTCGTCATCAAGGCATCTCGCCAGGCCTTCCTTAGTATCCGCACCAAATTCATTCAATAAATCAATTGTAACCATATCCGCCCTCTCTTTTGCAAAGGTATATCATAAACGATTGCAAAAACATTTTAACATGAAAATAGTTTCCTAATGGGCTTTCAAGTTATGAAATTATAATAAAATTTATTGAAACAGTTTTCCTATGTCAGTTGTATTTTTCGCTTTCCTCTTCTATTACCTTCTTTATCCATTCATTATCGATTTTGCTTTCCACCGCATCAGCAACAGCAGATTCATCTGCAAAGCTGTCAAACTCAAATTGCTTTTGAGCCAGCATCTGCATCATCTTTTCATCAATAGTATTTGGACATAAAAGGTTATAGACAAGCACATTTTTTATCTGCCCCATTCTGTATACTCTGGACAGAGCCTGACTTGTCAGCGAAGGCTTTATCTGTGGCTCACAGAAAATGACAATGCTTGCTGACTGGATATTAAGGCCAACTCCTCCTGCCTGAATCTGGCAAAGAAGAACGCTTCCATCCTTAGCCTTGGCAAATTCATCAACTAGTGGCTGTCTTCTCTCTACCTTGGTATCTCCTGAGATAACTCCTACACATCTATCACCAAGCAGAGCCTCAACCTTTGAAATAGTCTCTCTAAAGAACGAGTAAATAACTACTTTTCTGCCTTCATCCCTTGCCTCGTTAAGAAGCTCCATCATTCTTACTGTCTTTGCAGAACGACTAATATCATCCTGTAAAAATGATACCCTTCTCATATTCGCAAAGTTGCCACTAAGAATAGCTGATCTATAACCATCCCTATCCTCATTGGTCATAGGGCACCACTCATCTTCTACGTCAATTGGCGGAAGCTCCTTTAAAACCTGACTCCTGGTCCTTCTAAGATAAACAGGAGAAAGAGCCTGCTTATACTCCGGAAGATTTGAAAGATGCGCAAGCCCCCTTACCTCCTCAGTCATGTCAGGTCTTACAAAATCGATGAGATTACACATCTCCTCTACTTTGTTCTCAAGAGGCGTTCCTGTCATCAAAAGAATTCTCTCAGATTCATTATCAAGTCTTCTAATGTACATGGTTCTTTTTGCATCAGGATTCTTTATATAATGTGCTTCGTCAATGACAAGAAGCGAAAGCTTCATGTGGTTATCAATACTGTCTACAATTTTGCTCATGGACTCATAATTAGTAATAGCAGCTCCGCCAGCACTCTGCCATCTGTTAAATGCTGCATCTATGGTATTTCCATGCAATATAGTTGTCTTTATATTTGTAAATTTTGCTATCTCTCTGCCCCAGTTTATAAGAACACTGGCAGGGCAGACTATCAGATAATAATTCTTTTCATCTGATCCCTTCAAAGCTTCCAAGTGAGCCATGGCAGCAATTGCCTGAATTGTCTTACCAAGTCCCATCTCATCTCCAAGAAGAACCTTCTGCTGATGCAATATATACTTTGCGCCAAAGGTCTGATATGCACGAAGCTTACCTGTAAAGCCTGTCAGGTCAAGCGCAAATGCATCTACCTCTTCCGCCAGAGCCACAGGAATACTGTCATAGAGGAACGGCCTGTTGCCAGCTGATGCGCCAAGCTGCTCAAGAACTATATAATAATCTGCACTGTTTACTTTAAAGTCCTGAATGGCATCCTCAGAAGTAATCCCCATATCCTTCTGATATCTATCCAGGATATTTAATATCTTATGAAAATCCGTGGAAGCAAAAAATGCATCAAGATCCTCTGCTGCCTTAATTGTTTCAGCCTTTTTATCACTCCCCGAAAGAAACCAGAAAAAAGTATTCTTTATTATCCTTTTACTCTCCAGCCTGCCTGACAGAGCACTGAGCTGAGCAGCATATTCCCTGGACTCTTCTCGTATTTTTTCACTTTTAATATACTTTGCTATTAGCAAAATAAGTGTGGAATTATCTTTAGATTCATCATCTGCATCAAGACGGACTGTCATCCTTGAAGAAATACTGTTTGCAAACTCTGTGACTATATTTCGTATAGCCTCTAACTGTTTATCGCCCACGCCCTCAATACCTTTAAGTTCAAGTCCTGAGGCAGAAGCAATTTTACCAAGATTCGTGTAGCCTGCCTCCATAAGAGCAGACACACGAATACCAGCCTTGGCATTTTTTAACTCTTCAACTGAAATATTCTCCAGCTCTTTTCTAGCCATATTTGCTGCAATATGGCCGCAAACTTCCCTTATCGCGTCCTCCTGATTCTGTTTATCAGCATAAATGCTTTCAAATGCATCACTCATGGACTCGACAGTATATATCAGTTTTCTAAATTGTTTAAAGTCTGGTCTTGGCATATTTTTCTCAAATATAAATCTGACATGATCTCATTGTTTCAAGAGCTGCATTGTGCTTTTCTGGTGTTACTCCTGCACAGCAGTTTGCATCTACACTTATCTTTACTTCAGGCATAACGGCCTTTAACATAAGTGCATTTGAAACCACGCAAATATCAGTGCAAAGTCCAACCATTTCAATTTCAAGATCTTCCTTCTCATAAAGCTTTTTCATGGTGTCAGCAAGGATTGTTGAACCAAATGTAGGCTTATCAATGATTGTAGCTGCCCCTAATGCCTTTGCAACCTCATCATTTATCTCCCAGCCCTTTGTTCCTTCTATGCAATGTTCTACAGGGAGATTTTTCCCCTCCTGAGTCTCCATATAATTTGCCTGATGTGTGTCTCTTGTAGCGAAGATATCTTCTGTCTTATAGCCTTTTATCTTTTCAACAACATTGGGAACAATAGCCTCTGCTTCCTTTGTTCCAAGACTTCCATCAATGAAGTCATTCTGCATATCGATTACTACCAAAACTTTTCTCATTTGTATTCCTCCATATATTATAATGTCTTAAATTTCCAATAAATTCCATAGCTTTCTGAGTACTGGTTGTAGTGAGTGGTAAATACCAAATCCCTGTCTGTGCCTTTAAGTTCAAACTCCATCTCATTTTCTCTTTTAACAAGATATTTGGAGATGTTTGCTATAAAGCCAGAAACAGAAGCTTCGTCTTTGATAGTTACCTCATCACTCTCCACTGCTTTATCCGCAGCTACGACAACAGCTATTCCATGCCCCTTTGTTTTCATTCTCGTTGTTCCAAGTCTTGCAGACAAAACATAAGGTCCATACATGAAGGAATAGGTATCCTTACCATCCTGAAGGTTATGAGCAGTGATACTCATAGGGCACTTTATCAGAAGCTGGCTTCCGCTCTTTATCACATCAGAAGGAATGATTAAGAAACCATTTTTCTCTTCAAATTCTGTTTCCTTTCCATCAAGCTTTACGCTTACTTTTCCGCTTATCCATGTAGGAATCCTTATAATAAGCTCCTTTCCAAAAGGCTTATTATCCTCAGTTTCTATCGAAACGGTTACCTCGTCAGACTTAGAAAAATCGCACTCAATGGCAGCTTTATAATCAGCTGTCACATATTCTGACTTTAGGAAAAGCGCTATCATCACCCTGTCCTTACTATCAAAAAAGATTCCATCCTGAAGCTTTGTAAAATTCTCATAGCCTGTTCCTGTACAGCACCAGAAATTACCATCTAATGTGTTAAATACCTTTTGATAACCTGTAGCCATAGGCTGGAAATATGTAGTAAAGCCGCTCTCATGGTTCTGAGAAGCTAATATAGCGTTGATGAAGGTTCTCTCTGCATAGTCAAGATATTTCTTTTTACCTGTTGCTTCAAAAAGACGGCGTGAATACTTAAGCATATTGTAAGTATTACAGGTCTCGTTATTAACATTAGTTCTCTCAGCATCAAGGATGTTATCCACTCCAAAATGCTCATTCTCACTGTTTCCACCTGTAACATAGGTATGCTTTAATATGACCATATTCCAAAAGCTCTCAGCATATTCAAGGTACTTAGTTTCTCTGTTATCAGCTTCATACCTTGCAAGAGCACCTATAAACTTCGGAATTGTTGTATTGGCATGAACGTTGTCCAGCACGTTTTCCTGATCAGCCAGCACTTTATCAAAAAGCTCTTCTTCATCAAAGCAGTGAGCAGCCTCATAAAACCTTTCAAATTCAGGGCAGAAAAGATTGCTTCCATTTTCCTTAAGCTCTCTGTTTATCTGATAAAGCTCATATAAACAGTCATTCATTCCGCCATATTCGATGCTAAGAACAGTATTTTTAACTTTGTCTGACCAGGAAAGTGCTCTATTTGAAATCCACATTCCAAGTGCGTTTGCTGCTTTTAATCCCTTCTCTTTTCCAGCTATCTTAAAAGCAGCATTAAGTCCTGACAAAATCTTGTGCATTGTATACCACGGAACCCATGCTGTTTCAAAAGGATGGCCAAGTCCCTTCTCCACATTGTCAAACTGCAGGGCAGGATTCTCCTGAAATTCCTTAGTAGGCAGAGTTGCTCCAAATAAATAGCCCTCAAATTTTGTCCCCTTTGTAAGCTCCTGGCATTCCAGCAATGCATCAAGCATATAATCAAGTCTGTCAGAGACCTGCTTTCTTCCATCATCAGAAAGTCCTGGATTTATGGTTGCCTGAGACAAAGCTGTAATGTAGTGTCCAAGAGTATGGCCACCGATTAGACCGTCCTCCCAGCCACCACCATAACGCTTTTTTCTCTTCATAAAAGCAGACAGCTCTTCTGCATCCATTCCATCAATAAATCCTGCTGTTTCCCTGAATCCTGCAAGTAATCTGTCAGAATCAAGCAAAAGCATATTCTTAACTTCTATTTTTAGTGCTTCATCACAATAAATGTCTTTTACCCTGACGTCTGCAAGGCCTGCTGATTTATACCCAATTCCCATAACAAAAACCTTTCTTTTTTCATAAATGTCACTGTCTCTTAGTATACTCCAAATCATTAAATTAGTATAAACTTTAATTCTTTATAACGATTAAATGATATTATTATATTGTACATTTGTCGTTTGCAGGAATGATCTCAAAACAGGAGGCTACGTTATGCAAGGTTATAAGAAGATGGAGTATCCCAGAAATAATGACGTTATTTTAAGATATACACCTGGGCATTTCATTACTCCCAACTCTCATGTCAATTATTACATCGATATGACTGATACAAAAGCCAGAATGAAGGAAGCAAGAGCCGCAGGCGAATCCCTTGCTGAGCTTTTCCTTTCATCAGAAATCATTGATACCATTCTCTGTATAAACGGTACAGAGGTTGTTGGCTCATATATGGCAGACAAGCTGACAGAGGCTGGAATTCTTTCCGCAAACTCTCATAAGACTATGTACATCACTGGCCCTGAGGTTAATGTTAATGGTCAGATGATGTTCAGAGATAACAACCAGCACATGATCAGAGAGAAAAAGGTGCTTATCCTTATCGATTCTGCTTCCACAGGATCAACCCTAAAGAGTGCTATTGAATCTGTAAGATTCTTTAAGGGCGAAATAATTGGAATTGCAGCAATTTTCTCTATTGCTACCAAGATAGATGGCATTCCGATTCAGACACTTTTCTCAATAAGAGATCTGCCTGATTATGCCAGCTATACACATGAAAGTTGTCCTCTTTGCGCAGAGGGCGTACCTGTTGATGCTATTTGTAACGGCTTTGGCTATTCAACGCTGCAATAGCATATAAGCTCAAACGCCGTTAGTTTAATTTGGCGAAAAGCTAAGGAGTATGCGAATGGCTCACAATGTAAGAAATATTTGTATGAATTGTGGCAGATTTTTTACCGCCAGAGAAAGCAGCCATGCTTTCTGCTCTTTAGAATGTAAAAGAATGTATTCAAATCACTCAGGCTATAGGTGCAGGGATTGCAGAAATGCATCCTGTAAAGTCAGAAATGACAGACTGGTGAACTCACCACCTGACTGCGAGAACCTACAGCTGCACAAATCCTACAAAGCTGCACCGCCGAAGTGATCTGATTTTTTTACTATGGAAAAATGGCTTACGCCAATGCCTCCTTTATGGAATGGACATATTCTCCAATGTATGAAGGTGCATCCTTTCCATATTTTTCAAGTAACTTCACAATGGCTGATCCGATGATGGCTCCATCTGAAAGATCAGCCATTTTTTCTGCCTGTTCGGGAGTTGAAATACCAAATCCTATAGCACATGGGATATCAGTATTCTGTCTTACGACATCCACTATGGACTTAAGGTCTGTCTTTATCTCGCTTCTGGTTCCTGTTACTCCAAGACTTGAAACGATGTATAAAAAGCCCTTTGCATCCTTTGCAATCTTTGCAATACGGTTCTCAGAAGTAGGTGCAATCAGGGAAATAAGATCGATACCGTACTTATCGCATACATCAGCAAACTCTTCCTTTTCTTCAAATGGAAGATCAGGAAGAATCACACCATCCATCTTTACCTCGCTGCACTTCTTCATAAAACGCTCAGCGCCATAGGAATAAACCACATTCGCATAGGTCATGAAAACCATGGGAATTGATACATCCTCTCTAAGCTCTTTTACAAAATCAAAAATCTTGTCTGTGGTCACTCCACCCTGAAGAGCTCTTAAGTTTGCACCCTGAATTACAGGGCCTTCAGCTGTTGGATCAGAGAAAGGTATTCCTAACTCAATAAGATCTGCGCCGTTTTTTGCTGCCTCTCTTACTGCCTTTCCTGTCGTCTCAAGGTCAGGATCGCCACAGGTTATAAATGCAATAAATGCTTTTCCGTTTTCAAATGCCTTTTTGATATTACTCATGGATATCCTCCCCTCTGTAGCGTGCAATAGCTGCGCAGTCCTTATCTCCTCTTCCAGAGATTGTAATTACAATTATCTGGTCCTTACTCATATTGGGAGCAATCTTCATTGCATGAGCAACTGCATGTGCTGACTCAATTGCAGGGATTATACCTTCACATCTTGAAAGATACTCGAAAGCTTCAACTGCCTCATCATCTGTTACAGGCACATACTCAGCTCTTCCCATATCATGAAGATTTGCATGCTCAGGTCCGATTCCAGGATAATCAAGTCCTGCGGAAATAGAGTAAACAGGAGCAATCTGGCCATACTCATCCTGGCAGAAATATGATTTCATTCCATGGAAGATCCCAAGCTTTCCAGTGTTGATAGTTGCGGCTGTCTCAAAGGTTCCGATTCCTCTACCTGCTGCCTCACATCCGATAAGCTTTACATCCTTATCCTCTATAAAGTTGTAGAAGGTACCCATAGCATTAGAACCGCCGCCAACGCATGCGATAACAGCATCCGGAAGTCTTCCTTCCTTTTCAAGCATCTGCTCTTTGATCTCCTTGGAAATAACGGCCTGGAAATCCCTGACAATTGTAGGGAATGGATGCGGTCCCATAACTGAACCAAGGCAGTAGTGTGTATCATCAATTCTGCTGGTCCACTCTCTCATAGCCTCTGATACTGCATCCTTGAGGGTAGCTGTTCCAGTTGTAACAGGAACTACACTTGCACCAAGAAGTCTCATTCTGTACACATTAAGTGCCTGTCTCTTGGTATCCTCTTCTCCCATGAAAACAACGCATTCCATTCCCATGAGTGCTGCAGCTGTTGCTGTTGCAACGCCGTGCTGACCTGCACCAGTTTCAGCTATAAGTCTGGTCTTACCCATCTTCTTAGCAAGAAGTGCCTGACCAAGCACGTTATTAATCTTATGAGATCCTGTGTGGTTTAAGTCCTCTCTCTTTAAGTAAATCTTTGCACCACCAAGATCCTTAGTCATTTTCTCTGCATAATACAATCTTGAAGGTCTGCCTGCATACTCATTTAAAAGCTCCTGAAGCTCTCTGTTAAACTCAGGATCATTTTTGTAATGCTCATAGGCATTCTCAAGCTCTATAACTGCATTCATGAGTGTTTCAGGAATATACTGTCCACCATGCACTCCGAATCTTCCCTTTGGATTTGTCATAATATTCTCCTCACGTTATTTACAAAGCGTTCCATTTTTGCAGGGTCCTTAACACCATCCGTCTCTATTCCGGAACTGACATCAACGGCGTAAGGTTTTGTCTTATCAATTGCTCCCTTTACGTTTTCAGGATCAAGTCCTCCTGCAAGGAAAAACTTTTTATTTATTCTCTCTGTAATTGTCCAGTCAAAGGTATTACCACAGCCTTTGCCAGCATCAAGTAAAACAAAATCTGTACTGCTCTCATTTACTGCATTTACTATCTGATCGTTTTTTACCGGGTCTTCGCAAAACTGAAAAGCCTTTATTATCTCTGCATCCGTCATCGTGCGAAGCTTTCTGATATAAGCCTCATCCTCACTTCCATGAAGTTGGATTACATCGATGATCTTTTTATTTGCAAGTCCTGCTGCAAATTCAGGCTCGCAGTCCACAAAAACTCCGACTGCTTTAATCCCATCAGATAGTCTGCCCTTTAATTCTTTTGCCTCCTCTATGGAAACATTTCGTTTACTCTTTTCCCAGAAGACAAAGCCGATATACTCTGGCTTTAAATCATTTACTTTTTCTATATCTGCAGCTCTTTTTATTCCGCAAAGCTTAATGCATGTCATACTCATTCACCCTTTAGTTCTGAAAGCTTTGCCTTCTTATCCTCTGCCCTCATAAGTGTCTCACCTACAAGAACAGCATCAGCGCCAATCTCTTTTAAGATAGCCACGTCTTCAGCTCCCTTAACGCCGCTCTCTGACACAAAGATTACATTATCCGGGATCAATTTCCTTAGTCTCTCACTATTTTTAGTATCAACTGAGAAGTCCTTGAGATTACGGTTATTAACTCCAATAATTCTTGCCCCAGCTCTGACAGCCATCTGAACCTCATCTTCATCATGTGCTTCAACCAAAGCTGAAAGCCCAAGCTCATCGCAGATTTCGATGTACTGTTTTATCTTTTCCTCATCAAGGATTGAGCATATAAGAAGGACAGCGCTTGCACCAAGAACCTTTGCTTCATAGATCATATACTCATCTACTGTGAAGTCCTTCCTGATACAAGGAATACTTACAGCCTCGGCAATCTCTGCAAGATAGTCGTCGCTTCCAAGAAACCATCTGGGTTCTGTTAAAACAGAGATGCAATCAGCACCTGCCTTCTCATATTCCTTTGCTATTTCAAGATAAGGAAAATCCTTTGCGATTATTCCCTTTGAAGGCGATGCTTTCTTGCATTCACAAATAAAAGAAATTCCATCCTTCGCCAAAGCCTTCTCAAAAGGGAAATCTCCTTTAGGAAGATCAAGGGCCATATTTTTCACTTCTTCTAAAGCGATTTTTTGCTTTGATTTCTCCACCCTTTCTTTTGCATATTCAGATATTGTAACCAGTATGTTTTCAGCCTTTGCCTGCATGGAAACCTCTTTTCAACTTTATTTTTTATACTGCCATCTTTCTGTTGCTTACTTCGATAAGCTTTTCAAGTGTCTCGTAAGCCTTTCCTGAATCGATGAGAGTTGCTGCAAGCTTGATACCATCTGCAATGCTGTCAGCCTTTCCGCCTATATAAAGTGATGCACCTGCGTTCATAAGAACTGCGTCTCTCTTAGGTCCCTTCTCTCCCTTTAAGATTCTCTTTGTGATCTCTGCGTTTTCTTCAGGTGTTCCGCCTACAAGATCCTCCCTAGTGCATCTGTTAAGTCCGAAATCTTCAGGCTTAATTGTATAGGTCTTGAACCATCCATCTCTGATCTCAGCAACAGTTGTAGGAGCACTCATGGAAATCTCATCAAGCTTGTCCTGTCCATAAACTACCATTCCACGCTTAACTCCAAGGCTAACAAGAACCTGAGCAAGGGGATTTACAAGGTATTCATCATATACTCCAAGAAGCTGCATCTTAGGAGAACCAGGATTTGTAAGGGGGCCAAGGATATTGAACACTGTTCTGAATCCAAGCTCCTTTCTGATTGCTCCAACATATTTCATTGATGTGTGATATTTCTGAGCAAAGAAGAAGCACATTCCTGCTTCATTTAAAAGCTCTACACACTTCTCTGGATCCTGCTGAATATCTACTCCAAGAGCCTCAAGGCAGTCAGCTGTTCCGCACTTTGAAGAAGCAGCTCTGTTACCATGCTTTGCAACCTTCATTCCACCTGCTGCCGCTACAAGAGCAGATGTTGTTGAGATGTTAAAGCTCTGAGCGTCATCTCCACCTGTTCCAACTATCTCGAAAATATCCATTCCAGTCTCAACCTTAGTAGCATGGTCTCTCATTGCAGCTGCACAACCTGCGATTTCATCTGTTGTCTCTGCCCTTGCACTCTTTGTAGAAAGAGCTGACAGGAATGCTGCATTCTGAGTAGGTGTTGTATCACCGCTCATTATTTCATTCATGCATGCATAAGCCTCATCATAAGTAAGGTCCTCTTTGCCTACGATTTTTACAATAGCTTCTTTGATCATTTCCTTTTTCTCCCTTCGTTTACAATCTGTGTTCTGTTCCTTGTGGTTCTGCTTTGGGGTTAAGGATAATAAAAAATCCCCGACAGAAAAGATACTATCTCTTCTATCAAGGACGAATGTTTCAAAAAACTATATCCGCGGTGCCACCTTGAAATTCATGGATGCCCATGCCCTTAGCAGGATACCAGTATATCCCCGACAACTAACGTATGCCATCACGTTGTGGAATACTCAGCTTAAATCTGCTTTTTATCCACACCCTCCGTGGTCCATTTGACAACTTGTTTCTCACCCATTCTCAGCAATCAGGGCTCTCTGTAAAGGCATCATTGCCGTTATCTCCACTTCATCAGTTTAAACTATTAACTTGATAAAGATGTTACTCCCATAACATTATCGTGTCAACCTGAAATTTATTTCTTTTTATGTTTTCCTTTTGCTTTTGATTTATTCTTTTTAGCTACGCTTATTCCAAACTTGCCAATCTTTTTACCAAGAGTGAAATACTCTCCATGAGAATAGGCAATGAGGTCGGCAGCTCCAAGATCAAATCTGCCCTTGTCGTCCATGTACTTGTCATCAACAGTCACACACATAACCTCTGCGATGAACATGTCATGCGATCCAAGCTCAACAACCTGTTTTACCTTACACTCGATATTTACAGGGCTTTCAGCAATTCCAGGCGCAGAGATTTTCTGAGACTTTAAAGGTGTCAGCTTCATCTCCTTGAACTTATCATAGTCTCTGCCTGATCTGACTCCACACCAATCAGTAGCCTTCATGAGTTCTCTGCTTGTAAGGTTAACTACGAACTCTCCAGTCTCCTTAATGATGTCATAGGAGTATCTCTCTTTTCTCACTGAGATAGAAAGCATTGCAGGTGAGCTGCATATATTCCCAGCCCATGCGACTGTAATGATATTAGGCACTTCACCCTCTCGTCCGCAGCTGACCATAACAGCCGGGATAGGATAAAGCATATTTCCTGGTCTCCAAACTTCTTTTGCCATAAATACCTCTAAATTACATCTGAATCAAACCAAACAGATTTGCAATTGAGCTTATAAGAATAATAAGTACAAATATAGGGCAGATAAAGCGGATCATAAATGAGAACACCTTCTTACGTCTGAAGGGATGTCCATCCTGCTCAACTTCCCTGGCGATCGCTTCGATTCCAACATATCTTGTTACGAGTGCGCATGTAGCAAGAGCTGCTATAGGCATCATAACTGAGTTTGTAAGGAAATCAAAGAAATCCAAAAACTGCATTCCAAATATTGTTACGTTTGCAAGTGGTCCATATCCAAGTGATGAAAGACTTCCGAGCACTACCATGATAACGCCCATGATAACTGTGCCTTTTCTTCTGCTGAATTTGAACTCATCAGAGAAGGTAGAAACAGCACTCTCAGTCAGAGCGATCGCACTTGTAACAGCTGCAAAAAGTACAAGAGCAAAGAAAAGAATTCCTATAACTCTACCTACACCCATGCTTGCAAAAATCTTAGGCATGGTGATGAACATAAGTGAAGGACCTTTTGCAAGGTTCTCACGATCACCGCCAGAGAACGCAAATACTGCAGGGATGATCATAAGGCTGGCAAGCACTGCAATTGCAGTGTCAAAAAACTCAACCTGTCTTGTAGACTCATCAATACTTACATCATCTTTTACATAGGATCCAAAGGTGATAAGGATACCCATTGCAATTGACAGCGAATAGAACATCTGCCCCATAGCAGTAACTACTGTCATAAGTGAGAAGTCCTGCACATTAGGAACGAACAGATACTTAACCCCTTCTAATGCACCAGGTCTTGTCACTGAATATACGCAGATGATAAGTGCAAGAACTACGAGGATTGGCATCATGATACGTGATACTCTCTCGATTCCGTTTCTAACACCCATGAAAATAATGGCAAGTACTATAACAGAAAATACCACAAACCAAAGCTCCGCATCAGGGCCATTAGAGATGAAGTTTACAAAGAAATCATCACTGGCTGTAACCTGTGCTCCGTTTACAATATAGCTGTAAAGGTATTTGCATACCCATCCACCGATAACTGAATAATAAGGAACAATAAGTATCGGAACGATGGCATTTATCCATCCACCTGCCCTCATAACCTTATTATCTGATAATGAATTAAAAGCTCCAACAGGGCTCTTCTTTGTATTACGTCCAATTGCAGTCTCTGCAATAATCATTGTGTAACCAAAGGTAATTGCAAGTATGATATAAACAAGGAGAAAAATACCTCCACCATACTTCGCACATAAATAAGGAAATCTCCAAATGTTTCCAAGTCCAACAGATGCTCCGGCTGCTGAAAGAACAAATCCTATTTTACCGGAGAATGAACCTCTCTTTTCGTGTTTCAAAATAGCCTCCATAATACTATAAAAATTTTACAACATCAAAGATAGTACCATTTTTTTCATTGTCTGAAAAGATAAACACGATTTCATTATTTAACAGTGCAAAGTGACATTACCATGCCTTTATTCCTGTATTCTTTGAGCACCCTGCCTTCTTAAACATAGTAGTGTAGGTTATTTTCATATCCTTAGGCACTACTATCTTCATCTTTGAATTAGTTCCCTTAAAAGCATTCTTACCTATTTTGGTAACTACACCAGAATTAACTCTGATATTCTCAAGCTTTGAACACTTATAAAATGCATTATCTCCAATACTTCTTACGCATGCTCCAATTGTAAGGGATTCAAGGTTTTTATTATTTTGAGCTGCCTTCTTATCTATAGAGCTGACCAGGTATCTGTTTCCGTTATAAATAACCATTGAAGGAATGACTACATTTTTCCCTGTTATGTTCTTTACAGAAGCTTTTCCTGCGACTGTATCTGTAATCCTATAGGTTATTCCATCTTTAACAAAGGTCTGTCCTTTTTGCACAGTCTCTTCATACAGATAAATAGTAGAATTAACTGGCGCTTTGTTAAGCGATTTATAAGCTTCATTTCCCCACTCATTGTTTTCCTTTGTGCGCCATTCGCCAGGAAGCTCAATAGTTCTTTCAGGATTAATAAGTCGAGGAGTTGTTATCATTCTAAGATTCGGGCAATTTTCAAATGAATTATAGCTGGAATACACGCAGCTATAATCAAGTCCTCCAAGGTTTACATATGACAACTGTGGACAATTTTCAGCTACATCCAGTCCTGACACGCCTGTAGTATCACATCCGCTTAAATCTATAGTTATAAGGTTAGGACAATTTAAAGCTATCCTCTGATAACCTGAAATCTTAACCCCAGCCTCAAACTTTATTGTCACAAGATTGTTCAAGGTGCTGCTACTCTTTGAATCAATCAAAGTGTCACTCATTACAGTATGGTATTCTTTTCCATCAACAACTGCCGTGGCAGGTATCACCAGATCTCTGGCATTTCCTTTATATCTGCTGACATGTATTTCACCGGAACTTTTGTAAAGATAATTATAGAAATCATTCTGCCATGTAGTATCAGGCGCAGTAGTTTCCTTTGCAGGCTCTTTAGAATAATCATTATTGTTTGCATTCACCTGAATGAAGCATTTAGCTGTAACGCCATCTCCACTTACACTAACAAAGCATCCACCTCTTCCTACAGCAGTAACCACTCCATTATTTACAACAGCAACCCCAGGGTTATCGCTTTCCCATGTATATGAACTAATCCCGGAAGCTGTTACAGTAAGTGTCTCAGAATCACCAAGCTTATGGAAATCAATTTCCTTTTTATCAAGAGTAAGCTCCTTAACAAGCATTGAGCTAACCTTACTTACATTCAGATATCCGCAGCGGACCTCATCTTTGGGCATTATACCCGTTCCGCCAATATCATATCTAAGTTTGTTACCCTTTAAATATATGCTTGAAATCTCTCCGCTTAAGCTTTCTTCATCTGAAAGAACATATATCTTTTTTGCTGATTTATTTGCAGCATTATAGTAGAAAAGGCTTTCCTTACCACTTACAAAAAAGTTTTTCCCTTTCGAAGCAAAGCTGGCATTTAATGAAATTTCCGGGTCCTCAAATATTTTCTGAACTCTTCCACGTCTGCAGTTATAAGAATAAACAGCCTCTCCATCAGAGCCTGTATGAAGGTAAACTACGCCATCAGACAGACAGGTAAATGGTCTGTTCTGATTATTTTCTCTCCACTCTGCCTTTTCATAAGTGGCGCTTGTGTATCTGCCGGTCACCTGTGTTCCGTAATGACCATGTCTCCAGTCTTTTCCAGTATGAGCAGTAGCCCTCATTCCACTTTCATTCCTGAGGAAATTAGTGTGTCTGCATTCCGTTGAAAAATAACCTGTTCCCTGGTCATCAAAAGTGCAATCGATGTAATACCATTTACCATTGAGCTTTACGGCATTCCATGCATGATTCATAGCCATACCTACAATGTACTGAGTCTCTATTCCCATACGATTTGCTATATCACAAAATGCCAGCGCATATCCTGCACACTGAGCCTCATGCTCTACCATGCATCCATAAGCATTTGCAGAGTTTTTATAGTTAACCTTGTATCTTGTATGAGTAACTATATAGTCATGCAAATAAAAAAGCTTCTCCTCCGGACTCCACTTTTTATTTACACCCTTCAGAACTTCCTTTACCACCTGCTCATATCTTGCGGACTGAACAGGATCCAACCGTGAATAAGATGGATAATTATCCTCATAGCTTGCCTGTGAATCCATTTTGCACATGGTAAGCATACAGAAAAATGTGACGATCAATAAAACTAAATTATATCTTTTCTTCATAAAAAAACTCCCTGAAGCGTCTATTACTACAGGGAGTATTATATCATGATTTATTTGTCAAAAGTCAAAGAGCAATTAGGCCAGTATTTACGCTATATTCTGCTCCTCAAGCTGTTCCTGTTTTTTGCCCTTGTAAGCAGGTGCAAGAATAAATACTACAAATACAAGGCTGCTTATGATAGCAATCGGAATCTGAATAAGTGTTACTGTATTGTTCTGCATAACATTTACGTCTCCGCCACTAAAGAGCACAATAAAGTTATTATTCATAAAGTGCATAAGAGAAACAAGCCAGATATTCTGTGTCTTCATAAATGCATATCCAAAGAAGATACCAAGCGCAATACATGTAATCACCTGTGATACAAAGTAAAGAGTTCCTGTTGTGGTTGTGTAGAACATATAATCAAGTCCCAAATGCCATGCTCCCCAAACAACGCCAAGAATAAGTACGCCAAGTCTTAGGCCAAACTTCTTCTGTAAAATAGGCTGAAGATAATATCTCCATCCATATTCCTCTCCCCAGAAAACCATATATGACAGCGGGAAGTTAACAAGCAGAATTGCCACACTGGTTACTGTAGAAGGAACAAAAAATGCCTTGTTTAGCTCTGCAATTGCATTTGTTCCATCATTAGTAATAAGCTGACCAACAAATACTGATACATAAATTCTTGCTACAAATAAAACAAAGAATAAAAGTGCCAGAAGCGCGCTCAGCTTCACGTTAGTTCTGCTAAGACCTGCATTCTTTCTTTTCTCTTTGCCACATGCCCAGAAAAGGATATAGCTGATAACACTTCCAGCCATAACTACATACTGGCTGTATAAATTCCAGTTTGTTATCTTTCCTGTAGCTGAATCGATCCATGTCTGCTGTGCAATGACTGATACAACACCAATCACCATCATAATTACAGTTGTGATAAGCGCTACGATAAAACCTGCCTTAGGCAGCTTCTTCTCCTTGTCCCCAAACAAAAGAAATCCAAGTACTACACCACATGCAGGATAAAGCATCTGCACATTAACAAGTGCTGTAAGATCCTTTTCAGCCTTCAGTCCAATGAACATGAATACCCACATCACCACTGTTACGCCATATGCGACAGCCAGGAATGTGATAAATCGCTTCTTGTCTGTGTTTTCCATTTTAGTTTCCTCCAATATTCCCTTTTTTCACACTAAATTACATTAACACACACACAAGTTTTTATCAATTTGAATAACGCACATTATAATTCGTAGTAATCAGCATTTACATACTTAACATCGCCATAAACATTGTTATCATCATCTGATCTGCCAAATATAGATCCGAAGATATTACTCATAACACCGGAATTTCCTATCATAGCCACATCGGATGAGACCTCTGATATAGCTGCCTTTTGCAGCTCAGTGCATCTAATCTTGGCTACATCTCTTATCGTGAGTCTCTCTCTGATCAGTGCAGCCGGAACATCTGCTGCCACATTAAGTATAGCGCAATCACTGACTCTGATGCCCTCAGGATGATTTTCCAAAGTCTGTCTGTCAAGGCTCGCATATGCCTGATCAGTAATGATATGCCCCTCCAAAATAACCAGCTTTCCGCAGGTGCCTCCAATCTCATGGAACTTATCTACGCAGTCCTTATCTATCCTTACTGTTCCCTCAACACAAAGCGCAGCAAGTTTTTCCAGTGCAGAAAGTGCTTCCCCTTTAATAGTCATGTCTCCTGTAACAAACAGATTATTCCCATATGTAGTAATTGTTGCTTCGCTAAGCTCACAGGAATCATCATCTACGATCTGGCATTCATCAGAAAGTTCAATGATTTTTGCTTCAATATTTACGAGCGGAAGAGCCTTTTCAAGATGACTTTTTCTGATATACAGCTTTCCTGTATGAAGCTTTACATTTTTCTCTGCAAGCTTGTTAAAATCTGTCTCTGAATCAACATCATAGATGCAGGAAGCTGCAAAGTATCCAGCATTTTCCTTTGTCCTTAAAGGGAAATACTTATCCAGTCTGTACTTATTTTCAAGCAAAGTATAATCATCCGGATATGTCTTTATAACTCCGTTAAGGCTAATCGTCTGCATCGGAAGCTTCCCGGAAAGACTCTGAGGGCAAAGGATAATCCCATTAACACCTATTTTTTCAAACTTCTTTAATACCTCTTCAGAATGCGGAGCTACCTTAATATATCCATTCACATTAAGGATTGTACCTTCCTTTACTTCCATATCAGGACCGATCTCGTAAATTCCATTTATGTTCTGAACTTCACTCTGCTTCTCATTTAATTCCTGGCTCTTGATTTCATCAGCTCTTATGCTGAAAGGAAGACTGTGCAGAATCTGCTTACTTCTATCGTCAACCATCATCTTGTCAGTTGAAATTATTATCTCCTCGTACTCCTTGTAGTTATCCTCATTTATTTTTCTTGCTTCACATACGTCACAATTGATTTTAAGTCTCATATTTTATCCCCTTTTTCTGCCTTTTGTTCATGCTTTCATTGCTACTTGTTTTACCAGTCTGGCTTATCTATTCAAGCTTCTTTTGCAAATGCTTTCTCGCATCATGAAGTTTACTTCTGACTGTTCCAGGTGGAATCCCTAGAATCTCACTGATCTGCCCAGAAGTCATGTCCTCCATGTACCTCAATACGAATATCTTTCCCTCGTCCTTAGGTAGTGAGTTTATCAGTTGTATCCACTCAGCTTCAGCGAACTCCTGACTAAGCTCCATAGTTTCAGGTATTTCTCCGGTCAGGCTCTCCCTTTTTCTCTTCCTCAAGCCATCTATGAAGAGATGCTTTATGGTCTGATACATCCATGCTCTTTTTCTATTAAAGTCCATGGACTGTAACGTGTCCGAATGTTTAATCGCCCTGAGAAAGCCTTCCTGAACCAGTTCCTGTGCCTCATACGCATCCCCTGTCATAGAACTGCACCACCCAAGAAGCTCAGCATTTAGTTGTTCATATAATTCAGTTATGTACCTGTTCATCAAGTCTTTTGCTGCTCCTCCAAGATTTTTGGTAAGTTCCAGAGTTATTCCCTGCGGTATACCGTCTATTTGCGCACTTCTGATTTATTACCGGTAGAATCTACGGCATCCCGTTATTTAGTGCGTGCTCAACAATTAATAACCACTGATATTTACTGACTTTGCGGGCAATCCGTGAGATAATAGATGC